>NZ_JBVJIM010000001.1:0-653046 GCF_055586305.1 Nonomuraea sp. NPDC051298 | reverse complement strand
GCGTCCGCCCCGCCCTCAGCGTCCGCCCCGCCCTCAGCGTCCGACTCGGTTCTGGCGTCCGGCCTGGCTTCTGCGTCCGACCCAATCCCGGCGTCCGGCCTGGACTCGGGGGTCAGGCCGGTGTCGGTGTTCGGTGCTGCGGGAGGGGTGTTGTCCGTCCTGTCCCGCCTCGACTACCTCGTCGACGACTTCGACGAGATCATCGAGGCGGGGCGGCGCTCGTACCGGGCGATCTGGCCGGGGGCGGCCGAGGCCGAGGTCCGCGCCGAGGTCGGCGACCTGGCGAGCGCGATCTACGAGATCCTGCACGTGAACGAGGACCAGGTGCCGTTCCCGTTCCCGGCCGCGAAACCGATCAGCGGGGTCGTCTGGTTCCTGGAGGCGGGTGAGGCGATGTCGGACGAGTTGGGCAGCCCGCCCGCGGACCCGTTCGGGGTGGCGGGGGACGCGGACGAAGGGCTGCTCTTCACGCACCGGAACATCTACTCGCCGTGGTCAGGGCGTTCGCCGAGGGCGGATGACCGGTCTACTCCAGGATGTCCTCGGGGGCGAGGGTGACCTCCGGGAGCGGCCCGGCGCCGCTCTCGTCGACCGTCTCCTTCTCCGGCTGACAGTGCTCGCCGCAGCCCTCGAACCGCGCCGTGTTCACCGGCACGAACTCACGCGGCTCGGCCCCTCGCAGCGCGGAGGCCATCGTGTCCCGCCAGATCGGACCCGGGATGCTGGCCCCCTGCACCGCGCCGTAGTAGCGTCCGCCGATCGTCACCCCGGTCAGCTTGTGCTGCTGCGAGCCGCGCGGGTCACCCAGGCTGACCGCGGCGGCCAGGTCGGGGGTGAATCCGGCGAACCAGGCCGAGGCGTAGTCGTCCGTGGTGCCCGTCTTGCCGGCCGCCGGGCGGCCGATGCCGCCCACCCCGCTCATCGTCCCCTCGGTGAACACGCCGGACAGCACCTCGGCCGTCGCGTCCGCGATCGCCGGGTCCAGGGCCTGGCGGCATTTGGGGCGGTATCGGGCGGTCTTGCCGTCGCGGTCGGTGATCTGGGTGATCGCCATCGGGGCGCAGTACGATCCGCGCGCCGCGATCGCCGCGTACGCGGTGGCCATCGTGACCGGGTCGGTCTCGTTGATCCCGAGCGTGAACGTCTCGAACTCCCGCAGCTTCTTGCCGTCCGCCCGCCGGACGCCCAGCGACTTGGCGGTCTCCACCGTGTCGCAGAGGCCGACGCGCTGCTCCAGCTCCATGAAGAACGTGTTCACCGAGTCCCACGTGCCGCTGCGCAGCGTCTTCCAGCCGGGCGAGCCCTCGTCGTTGGTGACGGTGTGGGTCGGGTCGCCGATGTTGCCGCCCGCGCAGTTCTTGAACGTCGAGTACTCCGGCGCCCGGTAACCCGCCCCCGCGGCGAGGCCGTCGTCCAGCTTCATGCCCTCCTTGAGCGCCGTGATCAGCGTGAACGTCTTCATCGTGGACCCCGGCTGGAACCCGACGCCGCCCCCGTGCGCCGCGTCCGCGACCACGTTGTACGAGATCTCGTTCTTGGCCGCCCGCCTGCCGTACTCCCTGCTGGCGGCCATCGCCCTGATCTCCCCGGTGCCCGGCTCGACCAGGGCCTCGGAGGCGACCGGGTGGTCGGAGGCGTTCACGTACCGCTTGATGGCCTGCTCGGCGGCCGCCTGCATGGCCGGGTCGAGCGTGGTCCTGATGGTCAGGCCGCCGCGGTTGAGCATCGCGAGCCGGTCCTCGGCGGTGCGGCCGAAGTCCGGGTTGCTGAGGATCTCCTGGCGAACGTAGATGCAGAAGTACGGATATTTGCTGGACTCGCAGCCTCCGGGGAGGTTGGTGCCCTTGTAGCCGAGTTTGGCGTCCTTCGCCTTCTCCGCCGCCGCGCTGGTGATCTTACCCAGTTCGGCCATCCGGTCCAGGACGACGTTGCGCCGCTTCAGCAGGCGTTCGCGCTGCTCGGTGCCGAGGTTGGGGTCGGTGGCGTTCGGGTCCTGGACGGCGCCGGCCAGCGTCGCCGCCTGCGGCAGGGTCAGGTCGGCCGCGTGCACGCCGAAGAACCGCTTGGCCGCCGCCTCCACCCCGTACGCGCTGGCCCCGAAGTACGCGATGTTCAGATATTTCTCGAGAATCTGGTCCTTGGTGTACTTCTTCTCGATCCCCATCGCGTACCGCAGCTCGTTGAGCTTGCGCGCGTAGCTGGCCTCGATGGCCGCGTCCCGCTCCTGATCGGTGTCGGCCGAGTTGAGCAGGACCTGCTTGACGTACTGCTGCGTGATGCTCGACCCACCCTGGCTCACCCGGCCCGACTGCAGGTTCGTGGCCAGCGCGCGCAGCGTGCCCTCGATGTCGATCGCCCCGTGGTCGTAGAACCGGAAGTCCTCGATCGCGACGATCGCCGTCTTCATCGTCCCGGCGATCTCGTCGAAGTCGACGACCTCGCGGTACTCCTCGTAGAAGCGGGCGATCTCGCCGCCCTTGGCGTCCCGCACGATCGTCACCTCGGCCGGCGGCGGCTCGGCGAGTTCGACCGGCACCAGGTTCACCTCGTTCGCCGCCGCCACGAGCCCGGCCCCCGCGCCCCCCACGGCCGGCACCGTGATCGCGGCCACCAGCAGGCCCGCCGCCACGCCCGCGGCGGTCAGGCGTACGATCATCGTCCCCCGACGTGGCATCGTCCCCCGACGTGACATCAGAGCCTGCCGAGTCCGCGAGCCAGGATCGTGGCGGTCCGGGCGATCACCGCGTCGTCCGCGGGCAGGCCGGCGACCTCGCGGTTGGTGTAGACGGCCAGGATGACCGGGGGCTCCGACCTGCCGGACGGCCAGGCGACGGCGATGTCGTTGGCCGTACCGATCTCGGAGTTCGTGCCCGTCTTGTCGCCGATCGTCCAGCTCTTGGGCAGCCCGGCGCGGATGCGCGCGTCGCCGGTCTTCGTGGCGATCAGCCAGGCGTTGAGCTGCTCACGGTCCTTGGCGGTCAGCGCGCTCCCTGACGTGACCAGCCGCAGGTCACGTCCGATGGCCGCGGGCGTGGTGGTGTCGCGCTTGTCCTTCGGGGTCCAGTCGTTCAGCTCGGTCTCCCAGCGGTCGAGGCGGGAGACCGGGTCCTTGAGCGTACGGAAGTACCTGGTCAGCCCGGCGGGCCCGCCGAGCTGCTTGAGCACCATGTTGCCCGCGGTGTTGTCGCTCAGCGTGATGGTGGCCTCGCAGAGCTGGGCGACCGTGAGGCCGTCCTCGACGTGCTTCTCGGTCGTCGGCGAGTTGGGCTTGACGTCGGCGGCCGTCCACTTGACCCGCTTGTCCATCAGGCCGGGCTCGGAGGTACGCGCCTTGTGCAGCGCCGCCGCGCAGGCCAGGGCCTTGAACGTGGACAGGAGCGGGAAGCGTTCGCCCGACCGGTAGGTGAGCGTCTTGCCGGTGGCGGTGTCGATGGCGTAGGCGCCGATGCGGCCCTTGAAGGACGTCTCCAGAGCCCGCAGCTCCTTGGTGACCTGTGCCTGGCCCGCCGGGGCCGTCTGCGCGACCGTCGCCGCCGCCGGCGCGGCCCCGGCCGCGCCCGTCGTCAGCGTGGCACCCGTGAAGAGGGAGAACGTCAGGGCGGTCGCCCGCAGCGTCGCCGGGTAGCGGCGGGTGCGGAGGTGTCGCATGCCAAAGTCCTTACTGTCGTCCATCAGGTCGCGGGCAGGAGCAAAGCAGATGCGATCCGGCGATGTCTAATAGCGATATCGCGAAAGTTTTCATATCGAATCTTGAATGAAAGCAGGTCAGCGGCCTCGCCGGAGCACCATGAGGCCCGCGCCGACCAGCCCGGCGGCGTGCAGGCACAACGTCGGCACGATGCCGATCCGGTCGCCGAGCGCGCCCGCGAGCGCCAGGCCGAGCAGTCCCGTGGCGGCGTGGGCGCTCCCGAGCAGCCCGAAGACGGCCCCGGCCCGGTCGCCGCCGGTGGCCGTCTGCGCCAGCGTGGTCAGCCCCGCCGTCGCCGCCGCGGCCGGGACCCCGGCCACGACGATCAGGACGAGCGCCGGCCAGAACACGGGCCAAGTCAGCGGGTAGACGAACAGCGCCAGGTCCGCCAGGCCGAAGACGACCGTCCCCCAGCCGAGCAGCGCTCGCGGCGGCGCGTCGCCCGGCCAGGCCGCCACGGCGAGCCCACCGGCGATGCCCCCCACCGCCTGCACCGACAGGAACACCCCGTACGCGTCCCCGCCGCCGCCCAGCACGTCCGCCACGAAGGGAGCGGCCAGCGTCGCGAAGAAGCCCTCGCCCAGTCCCATGATCATCATGTACGCCACCAGCAGCCGGACGCCCCTCTCCCGCAGCACGGACGGCCCCCGCCGCGCCGGGGAGCGCTCGCCCTCGGCCGGTGACGACGTCCGCAGGCTCGCCAGCAGCAGCGCGGAGAGCAGGAATCCGGCCACGTCGATCCACACGACGGCGGCCAGGCCGCCCACGCCGACCGTGACCCCGCCGGCCAGCGCGCCGATCAGCCGGGCGGCCTGGCCGCTCTGCCCGTGCAGGGCGTTGGCCCGGACGAGGTGCGACGCGGGCACGAGCCGGGGGAGCAGCGCCTTCTGGGCGGGGGCGAGCACCGTGCCGAGCGCGCCCGTCCAGAGGGCGACCGCGTACACGATCCACACCTGGTCGGGCCCGCGTACGGCCAGGAGCGGCAGCAGCCCGAGCGCCATGAGGAGCTGCGTGCCGACCAGCAGGCGGCGGCGGTCCCAGCGGTCGGCCAGCATCCCGGCGGCCGGGCCCAGCACGACGTCGGGGAGCCGGGCGGCCAGCAGCATGGTCGCGGTGGAGAGGGTGGAGCCGGTGAGCAGGTAGACGTGGAAGGCCAGGCCGGTGCCGATCGCCCAGTCACCGGTCTGCGAGATCAGCCCGGCCGCGAGGAACCGGCGGAAGTCGCGGTTGTCACCCCATAACGCCCGGATCCCGGGCGGTGCGGCCTCGATCATGAGAGGCGACCGCCGGA
Organism: Nonomuraea sp. NPDC051298; assembly: GCF_055586305.1. Taxonomy (NCBI): domain Bacteria; kingdom Bacillati; phylum Actinomycetota; class Actinomycetes; order Streptosporangiales; family Streptosporangiaceae; genus Nonomuraea; species Nonomuraea sp. NPDC051298. Next base: position 648,067 of record NZ_JBVJIM010000001.1, on the reverse strand, counting down.
CGGCGACGATCCGGCCGGGGCGGCCCGGTGAGCGGAGGCGGAGGTCCCGGACACAACGGCCAGGCTGGCCAGAACGGTCAGAAGGGCTCGGGCGGCGCGGGTGACCCGGAGGGCGCTGATGGGCACGGGGGCGCGGGTGACCCGGAGGGCGCTGATGGGCGGGAGAGGGCGGGGTGAGCGGCGCATCAGTCGCCCGTGCCGGTCGGGGGGAGCGGGACCACGAGCTGCGTCGCCAGCACGGGCAGCGCCCCGTCGGGCCGGGAGGCCGGGTCGGACGTGCGCGCCATCAACGGCTCCAGCAGCGCCTCCACGGCCGCCCCGATCGTCTTGATCTCGTCGGGGGTGGCGTACAGGTAGAAGTTGCCGACCCCGCCGACCGCCCGCCACGGCTCCGGTGCGTCGGCCCGGCGCTGCTGCCACTCGACCAGCCGGGCCAGCGCCCGCTCCGCGATCACCTGCTCCAGCAGCCCTCGCGCGGCCGAGGCGTCGGTGCCGGGCTCGTCGCTGCCCCACTCCTGGACGGTCTCGGTCACCTTCCACGGCCGTTCCCGCTCGTCGCGGGCGGGCGCCTGCTCGACGAAGCCGTACTTGGCGAGCTGCCGCAGATGGTACGAGGCCAGCGCCTGGCTGATGCCGACCTCGCGGGCCGCGTCCGCGGCGGTCGCCGTGCCCGCGCGCAGCAGCACCTCGTGCAGCGCCAGCCGTACCGGATGCGCGAACGCCCGCATCGCCGCCGGGTCGTCCAGCAGCCGCCGGGGACGGCCGCCCGTTGCCGATTCCAAAGACATGTTTGGAATCTTCGGGCGAAGGGCGGCAAGACGTCAAGGGTTTCTTTGGAATGCCAGGACGGCAACCGTGCCCGCCGGGCCGCCCGCCGGGCCGCCCGCCGGGCCGCCCGCCGCCTTCCTGACACAGGCGGCGGGCCGGTGAGCTGTCCGGAAAGTTTTGGTCACGGCACGTGGCCGGGTGCTTGGGTAGGGTCGAAGCATGCGTCTCCTCAAAAGCCGGTTCTTGCCTCTGGCCCTGTTCGCCTCGGCCGCGTTCGCGGCCGGTTGCAGCGACGTCAACAACACCATCGACAAGGCCCAGGCGTGTCTGGAGGCACCCAAGATCATCGCCGACCTGGGCACGCAGATCGCCTCGCTCACCAACGACCCCCAGGCCATGGACAAAGCCCTCGACGACGCCGCGGCCAAGCTCAACGGCGTGGCCGACACCGCGGCCAACACCACGCTCAAAGAGGCCAGCGACAGCATGGCGAGCACCTTGACCGGCATCACGCTCAACGACGTCAACGACGCCGTCGACGCCGTGCAGAAGGTCACCGCGGAGGGCGCCGCCTACGTGGAGAAGGTGGCCCAGGCCTGTAGCTGAGTCGTCGGGACAATCCCGACTTCTCTAGGGGAAATGGGTACGAATTACCGTTTATCCCATGGAGCCCGACCCGCGTTTCACCTTGGCCAACGAACGAACCTTCCTCACCTGGCTGAGCACGGCGCTGGCGCTCAGCGCGGGTGGGGTGGCCATGGCGGCGGTGCCGTCCGACGTGTTCGTGCCGTGGATCCGTACGGGGCTGGCCGTCGTGCTGGTCACCCTCTCCGCGCTGGCGGCGGGCATGGCCTACCCCCGCTGGCGCAACATCCAGCGGGCACTGCGGGAGCAGGCGCCGCTCCCGCCGCCCGCGCTGGCGGCCGTCTTCGGGTACGGCGTCGCCGCCGTGGCCGTGGTGGCCCTCGTCCTCATCATCCTGTCGGCGCAGAAATGAGCAGGCAGATGAGCACGCAGAGGGGCGGTCGTTGACGATGGCCGCGGACGAGGAGATCTGGGACCGGGGGCTGCAGAGCGAGCGGACCCGCCTGGCCTGGGTACGTACGGCGGTGGCGCTGTCCACCGGCGGACTGGCCGCGGCCGGGCTCGCGGTCAGGAGCAGCCTGCCCTCGGTCGCGATCGCGGCCTTCGCGATGGCCGCGTTCTGCGGCGGCGTCCTGCTCATCAGGACGAGGCTGCGGTTCCGCCGGGTCCAGGCGGCGCTGCACGGCGGCCGGCCGCTGGGCGCCGGGGTCGACGTGGTTTTCGCCTGGCTCGGCACGCTGAGCGTGGTGGCGGGTGCTTTCACCTTCGTGTTCACCGTTCGGTGAGGCCGGTTGCGGGAATTCGAGAGGGAGGCGGACACTCGGAATCAGGGGGTGACCTCGTTGGAGGAAGAGCACCGGCAAGTGCCTTTCGAGTGCCAGAGCTGCTGGCATGTCTGGCAGGAAGAGTACGTCGTCAGGCACATCGAAGATGATCACGGCAACGCGGGCGAGGTCTGGCTGCGTGCCGACCTGCCCATCCCGCCGCCCTCGCCGGGCGCCATCTGCCCGCGGTGCGGCTGCCAGAAGGCGACCACGTTCCCGGACGGCTACCTGTCACGCCATCCCGAGCTGATCCCACCGGCCGAGCCCGTCGTTCCCGACGCGACGCCGCTGCTCAGCCCGGTGCCCAGACCGTTCTACTGACCTCTAACCTGACAGCGGGTGAGCATTTCGTGGCTCCCGGTGGCAGAAAGCCCGTCTTGTACGGAGAACGTGGCCGGACGGACACTCGGATCGACACGGCGATCAACGGCCGGGGGTGGTCCTGGTGCCCGACGGGTTCGAGACCTGTGAGACGTGGCCCTTCGAATGCCTTCGCTGCCTGCACGTCTGGGTAGAGGAATACGTCGTCAGACACCTCTCCGACGTCTACGGCAACGAGGTGGACATCTGGCTCAGCTCGGGGGTTCCCGTGCCGCCGCCCTGGACGGACCTCTGCTGTCCGGACTGCGGCGCGTACCACGTGACCTGGTTCCCCTCCGGGTATCTCACCCGCCATCCCGAGCTGATGCCCCGGCGCGAGCCGGAGCCGGAGCCCGAGCCGACGCCGGAGCCGGTCATGGTGCCGGTCACGGGCGGGGCGCCCGCCGCGAAGCGGGCGCACCTGCCCGGCCGGCTGCTCGTCGCGCTGGGCGTGCCGCTGGCCCTGTTCGTCGGCTACGAGCTGTACGCCAACATCGTGGCCCTGGCCCACCCCCGGCACTAGCTGAGGCTCTCCAGCCACGCCCGGTGCAGCCCGGCGAAGCGGCCGGAGGCGGCGATGAGCTGGTCCGGCGGCCCGTCCTCGACGATGCGGCCGCGCTCCATCACCAGCACCCGGTCGGCGATCTCCACGGTCGACAGCCGGTGCGCGATGATCAGCGCGGTCCGCTCGGCCAGGATCGTCCGCAGCGCGCGCTGCACCAGCCGCTCGCTCGGCACGTCGAGGCTGGAGGTGGCCTCGTCGAGGATCAGCACCGCCGGGTCGGCCAGGAACGCCCGCGCGAACGCGACGAGCTGCCGCTGCCCGGCCGACATGCGCCCGCCGCGCTTGCCCACCTCGGTCGCGTAGCCGTCGGGCAGGCCGGAGATGAACTCGTGGGCGCCGATGGCCTTGGCGGCCTCGCGGACCTGGCGGTCGGTGGCGCCGGGGCGGCCGAACCTGATGTTGTCGGCGACCGTGCCGCTGAACAGGAAGTTCTCCTGGGTCACCATGACCACGGCCTGGCGCAGCGTGGGCTCGTCGAGCGCGCGCAGGTCGACGCCGTCGAGCAGCACGCGGCCCTCGGTCGGGTCGTAGAAGCGGGAGATCAGCTTGGCCAGCGTGGTCTTGCCCGCGCCCGTCGCGCCGACCAGCGCCACGCTCTGACCGCCCGGGATCGTCAGGTCGAGCCGGGGCAGGATCGGCATCTCCTTGACGTAGGCGAACTCGACCCGCTCGAAGCGCACCTTCCCGCGCGCGGTGCCGGGCGGCAGCGCCGCCGGCTCGCGCGGCTCGGGCACGCCGGGCTCCTCCTCCAGCACGCCCGACAGCTTCTCCAGGGCCGCGCCGGCCGACTGCAGCGTGTTGTAGAACTGGCTGACCTCCTGCATCGGCTCGTAGAACTGGCGCAGGTAGAGCAGGAACGCGGTCAGCACGCCGACCTTGACCTCCCCCTGGAGGGCCAGCCAGCCGCCGTAGAGCAGCACGCCGCCGATCGTCAGGTTGCCGATCAGCTTGATGCCGGTCATGAACGTCGCGCCGAGCTGCATGCTGCGCGCGTTCGCCCCCCGGTAGTCGTCGTTGAGCTGCTCGAAGATCTCCTGGTTGCGCGGCTCCCTGCGGAAGGCCTGCACGGCGCGGATGCCGGTCATCGACTCCACGAAGTGGACGATCACCAGCGCCACGGTCTCCCGCGTACGCCGGTAGACGATGGCCGACTGCTGCCTGAACCACTTCGTGAACAGCACCAGGAACGGCAGCGGGATCAGCGCCACCAGGCCCAGGTGCACGTCCAGCACCAGCAGCAGCACCGCCGTTCCGACCATGGTCAGCACGGCCTTGACCAGCGCGTCGAACCCCGACTGGAGCAGCTCGGCGATGGCCTCGATGTCGGAGGTCAGCCGCGAGATCACGCGTCCGGAGGTGTACTGCTCGTGGAAGCTCAGCGACAGCCGCTGGAAGTGGTCGAACACCCTGCGGCGCAGCTCCAGCAGGATGCCCTGGCCGATCGTGCCCGACAGCCGCAGGAACGCCTGCCGGGTGATCGCCTGGGTGATGGCCGCGCCCAGGATCACCCCGACCACGGTCAGCAGGACGCCCGGGCCTGACCCGCCGGTGATCGGCGGGATGCCCTCGTCGATGCCCACCGAGACCAGGAACGGGATCGACAGGCCGGCCGCGTTCGACACCACGATGATCGCGACCAGCAGCGCGATCTTCTTCCTGGACGGCTTGAGCAGGTCGCCCAGCAGCCGCCGCGAGCGGGCCCGCAGCAGCACGGACACCTTCTCCGGCAGCTCGTCCTGGTCCTCGGAGGCGACGCCGCGCCAGGAACGGGCGTCCTGCCCGGTCTCCGGGGCCGTGGCGGTCATCGCAGCGCTCCTTCCGAGGCGCCGTCGAAGTCGGCGTCCTGGGCCAGCAGCTCCCGGTATTCGGGCACCCGCGCCAGCAGCTCCTGGTGCTGCCCGACGTGGGTGATCGTGCCGCCGCGCAGCAGCGCGACCTTGTCGGCCAGCAGCACGGTGGAGGCCCGGTGGGCGACCACGATGCCGGTCGCCTCGCGCAGCACGTGGCGCAGCGCCTCCTCCACCAGGGCCTCGGTCTCGACGTCGAGCGCGGACAGCGTGTCGTCGAGCACGAGGATGCGCGGCTTGCTCAGCACCGCCCTGGCCAGGGCCAGGCGCTGGCGCTGGCCGCCGGACAGGGACAGCCCCTGCTCGCCGATGCGGGTGTCGAGGCCCCACGGCAGGTCGTAGACGAACATGGCCTGCGCGGTCCTGATGGCCTCGGCCAGCTCTTCCTCGGTGGCGTCGAGGCGGCCGAGCGTGAGGTTCTCGCGCACGCTCATCGAGAACAGCGTGGGCTCCTCGAAGGCGGTGGCCACCACCGAGCGCAGCACCTTCAGGTCGAGCTCGCGCACGTCGTGCCCGTCGATCGTGACCCGGCCCGACGTGGGGTCGATCAGGCGGGGCACCAGCGCGGTCAGGGTGGTCTTGCCCGCCCCGGTCGCGCCCACGACGGCCACCGTCTCGCCGGGCCTGACCTCCAGCCAGAGGTCGTGCAGCACGGGCTCCTCGGAGTCGGCGAAGCGGAAGCCGACGCCCTCGAAGCGCAGGTGCCCGCGCGGCTCGTCGATGGTCCGGGTGCCGCCCTCGATGGCCGGGGCGGTGTCCATGACCTCCATCAGGCGGTCGGCGGAGGTCATCGCCTCCTGGGCCATGGCCAGGATGTAGCCGAGGCTCGCGATCGGCCAGACGAGCTGGAGCATCAGCGTGGTGAACGCGACCAGCGCGCCCAGGGTGAGCCCGCCCGAGCCGACCGCCAGCGCGCCCAGCAGCAGCACGAAGGCCAGCGTGATGTTGGGGATGATCTCCAGGAACGCGAAGAACTTGGCCGAATGGCGCACCTTGTCCATCGACGAGCTGTAGACCTTGAGCGCGGCGTCGTCGTAGCGGTCGTAGACGTGATGGCGGCGGCCGAACGCCTTGATCGTACGGATGCCGATCGCGGACTCCTCGACGAGCGTGGCGAGGTCGCCCTGCTCGTCCTGGACCCGGCGGGAGATCTTGATGTAGCGCTTCTCGAAGTGCAGCGAGGTCCACACGATCGGTACGGCCGAGGCCAGCACCAGCAGCCCGAGCGGCCAGTACTTGTTCAGCAGCAGCACGGTGACCGTGATGAGCTGAAGGATGTTCATGACCAGGAAGAGCATGCCGAAGCCGAGGAAGCGGCGGATCGTCGACAGGTCGGTCGTGGCCCGTGATAAGAGCTGCCCCGACTGCCAGTCGCCGTGAAAGCCCATCGGCAGGCGCTGCAGGTGCTCGTAGAGGTCGTCGCGGATGGCGGTCTCCAGGCCGAGCACCGGTTTGACCTGGAGCCAGCGCCTGAAGAAGATCAGCAGGGCCTCGACCACGCCGACGCCGATCGCGAGCAGCCCGAGCGGGAGCAGCGCGTCGGAGTCGCCGTGGGCGACGGGGCCGTCGATGACCCTCTCGCTGATGAGGGGGAGCGCGATGCCGACGGCGATGCCGACGATCGCGGCCAGCCAGATGAAGGTCAGTCTGACGACGTACGGGCGGAGGTAGGACTTCATCCGCCACAGGGAGTTGGAGGAGAGCAGGGGACGGCGAGATTTGTGCGTATCGGGAGGCATCCCTCCTAGGCTAATACGGGGTATCAACCGATTTTCTGTGGCCTGATGGTGGGTTTCCTGTACGTGACGTGCGGAAACATGAAAGATCATGTAGTTCCGGTGGCACGTAACCTTTGTTGTGATGTGTTCGGGAATGTTCTTTAAGCCTGCCCGGACGGCCCGCGAAAGGAGACTCATGATCGAGCCATCGGAGCTGCCGCACCTGCGGCGCTGCGTCGAACTCGCCCGGCTGGCCCTGGAGTCGGGCGACCAGCCGTTCGGCTCGGTGCTGGTCTCCGGCGACGGCGTCGTACTGGCCGAAGACCACAACCGGGTGGCCTCGGGAGACGCCACAAGGCACCCGGAGTTCGAGCTGGCCCGCTGGGCGGCCGGGCACATGACGCCCGAGGAGCGCGCCGCCGCCACCGTCTACACCTCCGGCGAGCACTGCCCGATGTGCGCCGCCGCGCACGCCTGGGTGGGGCTGGGCCGCATCGTGTACGTCGCCTCCTCGGCGCAGTTCGCCGCCTGGCTGGCCGAGCTGGGGGTGCCCGCGCCGCCCGTGCGTACGCTGCCGGTCAACGACGTCGCGCCCGGCGTGACCGTCGAGGGCCCGGTGCCCGAGCTGGCCGAGGAGGTGCGCGAGCTGCACCGCCGCTTCCACGGCTGACCCCGGCACCCGTTTGACCTGCGGTTTGTACGATGCATGGCAGAGTCGGACCATGGTGCACTTCCGCTCCATAAGGGCACGGATGACGATCGCGACGGTGGTGTCCTTCGGCGTCGTGCTCCTGGCCGGAGTGGGAATGATCACGATGACGTACCCGGCGCGGGCGCGGGCCGACCTCAAGGACCAGGCGGCCAGCGCCAGTCGGCACGTCGCGACCATGATCGACAGGCAGCGGCTCATCGGCCCGATCCCGCCGCAGGACAACGTCCATTTCCTCCAGGTCGTGGACGGGCGGGGCGGCGTCGTCGCCGCCAGCTCCACCCTGGCTGGCCGGCCGCCGCTGACCCGGGCCTGGCCCACCGGCGGAGACTCGCGGGTCGAGGACCGGGTGTGCCGGCCCGACGGGTGCCTGATCGTCGTGGGCACCAGCAATCCCTCCACCCCGTACGGCCCGGTCGTCGCCTACGGCGCCGTGCGCGAGACGTTCCTGATGCGCTCGCCCTTCCTGCCCGTGCTCCTGTTCGGCTCCGCCGCCGCCCTCCTGGCGCTCATGGCCTGGGGCGCCTGGTACGGCGTCGGCCGCGTGCTGGCCCCCGTCGAGCGGATCAGGCGGGGCCTCGAACGGATCAGCGCCGTCGACCTCGGCCGCCGCATCGAGGTGCCCGCCACCAGGGACGAGGTCGCCGAGCTGGCCGTCACCGTCAACGACACGCTCGACCGCCTGGAGAACGCCGTCGACCGGCACCGGCGGTTCGTCTCCGACGCCTCACACGAGCTGCGCACCCCCATCGCGGCCCTGACGGTGCGGCTGGAGGCGGGCCTCGAGGAACGCACCGAGGCGGACTGGCAGGCGGCGCTGGACGACGCGCGGCGGCTGTCCGACATCGTGCAGGATCTGCTGCTGATGGCCCGCCTCGACGCCGGTCCCGAGGTCGCCCACGAGCGCGTCAACCTGGGCCGGCTCGTCGAGGCCGAGATCGCGCGGCGGCCCTGCCGGCTGCCGGTGACGACGGAGGTCCAGTCCGGCGTGTACGTGCGGGGCAACCGCCTGCGCCTGGCCCGCCTGTTCACGAACCTGCTGTCCAACGCCGACCGCTACGGGGACTCGCGGGTGCTGGTACGCGTGCTGAGGTCGGGGGAGTGGGCGCTGCTGGACGTGGTGGACGACGGGCCGGGGATCCCGGCGGAGCTGCGGGAGCGGGTGTTCGAGCGCTTCACCCGGCTGGACCGTACGCGGTCGCGCGACACCGGGGGCAGCGGGCTGGGGCTCCCGATCGCGAGGGACATCGCCCGCGCGCACGGAGGGGAGATCAAGATCGTGGAAGGCCCGGAGACGAGGGTCTCCCTGCGGATTCCGCTGGCCGATTCTGCGGGGCGGCGGGAGGGCATCCGGTGAGCGGCTCCGGATGCCCTCCTGAGCCGGCTAGTACCAGTTGTGCGATCTCCAGTGGCCCCAGGCGCCGCACGGCCTGCCGTATCTCCCCTTGATGTAGGCCAGGCCCCAGCGGATCTGCGTCTCGGGGTTCGACTTCCAGTCGCTGCCCGCGCCGCGCATCTTGCCGGCGGGCAGGGCCTGCGGGATTCCGTACGCGCCGGACGAGTGGTTGAGCGCCCGGTGGTTCCAGTTGCTCTCCCGGGTCCACAGGTTGTCCAGGCAGCGGAACTCCTGGTAGTTCCACGCCCGCTGGACGACATGCCCCAGGGCGATCTTCTTGTTCCTGCCGGCGGGTCGCACGGCCGCCATCTTCGGCTGCGCCGACGTGGTCCAGATCCGGGTCTTGATCGGTGGCCCGGATTCGGCCAGAGCCGGTGCGGTCGTCCCCAGCGCGGTGAACGCGGTGACGGAGATGAGTGTGCCGGTGATCGCGCGTTTGCTGTCCAAATCGATCCTTGCGCTCAGGTCGCGTGCGGACGGGCGCCAAGAGCAGGCGTCCTGCCGGTCCGCGTCCGTGGCTCGGACGCGGAGGGTCCGCGCGGCCCTCCGGGATTCCTGCGTCCGCCCGATCCAACTGGGTGGCCCGGAGGGCACCACGACGTGTCCTCAAGCACGATTCCTAATACGCGCCGTCACCGCGGGACGCACATCAGGACACGCGCAGGACAGGTGTTTGTGTGATCGTTGCGGATAAAAGGGCCGCTCGCTGGAGCGGGTTTGCCCGGTCCGCCGGCCATATGGTGGACCCTTGCCGAGAAATGCGGACAAGCCTGGGGTTTGGCCGGGCGCCAACCGTGGGAGTGAGGGCTCGCGGGGCGCGACACGGCGACGTCCGGCCAGGTCGCGGGGGTGTGGGCGGTGGTCCGGTTCCGGCCCCGGCCCGCTTCTGTAGGGTCGGGTCATGAGCCTCTCCGAGATCCCGCTCCGCACGCTCGCCGACGCGCCCACCTCGCTCGCCGAGCTGACCGGCGGCCAGCCCGCCCTCGTCGTCAACGTGGCCTCCCGCTGCGGCCTCACCCCGCAGTACACCGGCCTCGTCAAGCTCCAGGAGCAGTACGGCCCCCGCGGCTTCACCGTCATCGGCATGCCCTGCAACCAGTTCGCCGGCCAGGAGCCGGGCACGGCCGAGGAGATCGAGCAGTTCTGCGCCACCACGTACGGCGTGGACTTCCCCCTGCTGGAGAAGGCCGACGTCAACGGGCCCGACCGGCACCCCCTGTACGCCGAGCTGACCCAGGCCGCCGACGGGCAGGGCGAGGCCGGCGACGTGCAGTGGAACTTCGAGAAGTTCCTGCTCGACGGCGAGGGCCGGGTCGTGGCCCGCTTCCGGCCGCGGACCGAGCCGCAGGACGCGGCCGTCACCGCGGCGATCGAGCGGCTTCTCTAGCAGCGAAGCCCGCCTCCCGCGCGGTGGACCGGGCGGCGAGCTGGTCGACGGATACGAAGAGTAGTGAGACGAACGCGTGATGTGTCCGTGTCGCTGGGTATCGACCAGGTTGCCGACTGATGTCCCATGGAGGGCGTGATGACCATCAATCCGTACGCGGGATCGCCCTTCAGCTATGTCGCCGAGCCCGCCGTGGCTCCGTACTCGATCGTCGAGCTGATGCCCGGCGTGCGCAACCTGTGCGAGTACGTACGGCTGGCCCCGGGCGAGCGGGTGCTGTTGATGATGGAGCACACCATCGATCCGGTCGTCGTGCAGGCCATCGCGGCGGCGGCCGCCCTGCGCGACGCGGACGTGCGCATCCTGTCGGTGCCCCCGTTCAGCGCCGGGGGGTGGGATCGGCAGGCATCCCTGGAGATCGAGACGGCGGCCTTCCACGAGGCCGACGTCGTGATCAGCGGCACCTGGTGGGGCGAGGTGCACACGGCGCCGCTGTTCTTCGATCAGATCAAGTCGCGTTCCTCCCGTTTCCTGTCCCTGCACATGACCGCGACCGCCGGGGCGCTGCTGACCGGCGGCCGGCTGCCCGCCGAGGTGTTCTACGCGCTGTTGCGGCGGGCCCTGCGGCAGCTCTCGGTGGCGGGGTCGATCAGGGTGACGTCCGCGCGGGGGACCGACGTCACCTTCTCCGGCCTGGCCTTCGATCCCGACCCGGGGGCGTTGCGGCCCGGCGACTGGCGGCCCTTCCCGTACGGAGGGGCGAACTTCTGGCCGACCGACACCGAGGGCGTGCTCGTCGTCGAGGACTGCACGGTGACCGGCGTGCCGGAGGAGCCCCTGCGCATCACGCTCGAAGGCAACCTGGTACGCAAGATCGAGGGCGGGGCCGCCGCCGCCCAACTGCGCCGCTACGCCCCCGGCGGCCTCTACATGCGCCACGGCCTGTTCGGGCTGAACCCGAAGGTACGCCTGGCGGGCGGCACGCAGTTCGAGCGCGAGAAGCACGCGGGGGCCTTCTACTGCGGCCTCGACGGGCTGACCGACGGCGTGCCGGTCACGTCAGGGCCCGGCTTCGCGCACTGCGACTGCCAGGTGGACCGGCCGACGGTGGAGGTGGACGGCGAGCTGTTCGTCGAGCACGGACGGCTGCTGATGCTGGACGAGCCGGAGATCAGGGAGGTCGCGGCCCAGTTCGGCCCGCCGGACGTGGTCCTCGACGACAACCCGGTGATGATCCTCCCGCGCCGCTACACCGGGGCCGGGTAGCCGCTCGTCCCCGCGGGCCCAGCCGAAGGGGCCCGGCCAAGGGGAGCGGTCCGAGAGGGCGCGGTTCGAGAGGGCGCGGTCAGCGGCGAGGGCCGCAGCTACCGCGGATGATCAGCTCCGTGGGCAGGACCACAGAACGGGGCTTGCGGGCGCCCGAGCGCAGCACCAGCTCGGCCGCCCGGTAGCCCATGTCGCGGCCGGGCTGGGCGATCACCGTGAGCGGCGGGGAGCACAGCTCGGCCCACGGCACGTCGTCGTACATCACGAGCGAGACGTCTCTGGGCACCCGCAGGTCCAGCTCTCTGGCCGCCAGCACCGCCGCCTCGCCGAGCACGTTGCCCCCGGCCACCACCGCCGACAGGTCGGGACGGCTCTGGAACAGGCCCGAGGCGGCGGCGTAGGCCGAGTCGCGGCTGCCGGTGCCGAACACGACCAGTTCCTCGTCCACCGGCGCCCCCACCGCCTCGCCGAACGCGGCCGCCCGCCGGTCGTGGCCGGGGCCGCCGAGGAAGGCGATGCGCTTGTGGCCCAGCCCGCGCAGGTAGCGGACCGCCGTACGGATGCCCGCCCGGTCGTCGGCCACCACGGACGGTGCGTCCAGCGGCCGCGGGCGCGGCGCGGCGGACAGGCCGTCGAGGAGCATGAGGTCGTGCACCGAGCGCACGGCCGGGTGGTCGCCGGAGGAGGACACGGGGGAAGGCAGGGCGGGCAGGTGGTCGGCGAAGACCACCGTCATGCCCGCGCGGATCGCCGGGGCCCAGGTCTCCTCATCGCCGGAGGGGACGGCGATGAGCCGGTCGACGCTCTGCTCCAGGAGCATGCCGATCAGCTCGGCCTCCTGCTCGGGGTCGCCGCCCGTGGAGCCGATCAGGACCGGCTCGCCGGCCGAGCGGGCGCAGGCGAGCACGCCCTCGGCGAGCTGCGCGTAGAAGGTGTCGGTCAGGTCGGGGACGAGCAGGCCCATGCCGCCGGTGCGGCGCTGGCGAAGGTTGCGCCCCAGCGCGCTGGGGCGGTAGTCGAGCTGCGCGGCCACGGCCAGGACGCGCTCTCTGGTCTGCGGGCTGGCCGAGCCGCCCGAGAGCACCCTGGACACGGTCGCGACGCCCACGCCGGCCGCCTCGGCCACATCCTTGATGGTCGCCCGCTTGTCCATGGAAACGATTCCATCATGGTTTCCGCGAATCCGGAAGACGCCGGGAACGACAACGGCTGGTCACACGGTAACCCTTGACACGGATGTCCGTTTCGGGTGAGATGCTTGAAAACGTATCCACATGAGTGGGGACTCGGTACCAACGTCCGGGCCACAGCCCTGGAGCGCGAAGGAATCCCATGGCATCCATCGTTCTGACGAACGTCGACAAGATCTACGCCGGTGGCGTGAAGGCCGTGAACGGGCTCAACCTTGAGATCAAGGACGGCGAGTTCATGGTGCTGGTCGGCCCGTCCGGTTGCGGTAAGTCGACCGCGCTCCGGATGATCGCCGGCCTTGAGGACATCAGCGGGGGCGAGATCTCGATCGGCGACAAGGTCGTCAACCACCTCCCGCCCAAAGACCGCGACATCGCGATGGTCTTCCAGAACTACGCGCTCTACCCGCACATGACGGTCGAGGAGAACCTCGCGTTCGGCCTCAAGCTCCGCAAGATGCCCAAGCCGGAGATCCAGAAGCGGGTCCACGACGCCGCCAAGATGCTCGGCCTGGAGACCTACCTCAAGCGCAAGCCGGCCGCGCTCTCCGGTGGTCAGCGCCAGCGCGTCGCCATGGGCCGCGCGATCGTCCGTGAGCCGCAGGCGTTCCTGATGGACGAGCCGCTGTCCAACCTCGACGCCAAGCTCCGCGTCTCCATGCGCGCCTCGCTCAACCAGATGCACGAGCGCCTCGGCGTCACCACCGTGTACGTCACCCACGACCAGGTCGAGGCCATGACCCTCGGCGACCGCGTCTGCGTGCTGCGCGACGGCCTCCTCCAGCAGGTGGACACCCCGCAGAACCTGTTCGACAAGCCGGTCAACCTGTTCGTGGCGGGCTTCATGGGCTCACCCTCGATGAACTTCGTCACCGCCGAGCTGGTCCGCGGCGACGGCGGCGCGGCCGTGGCCTTCGCCGACATCAAGCTGCTGATCCCCGAGACGGCCTTCGCCGACAAGCCCGGCCTCGACCAGTACCTCGGCAAGAAGGTCATCCTCGGCATCCGCCCCTCCGACTTCGAGGACGCCGCCTCCGCCGGCAACCACGCCAACGGCTGGGCCACCCTGCCGGTCAAGGCGGAGGTCACCGAGGAGCTGGGCTCCGAGATCAACGTGCTGTTCCTGATCGACGCCCCGCCGGTGGAGCACAAGGACACCGTCGCCGCCGCCGACACGGGCGACGACGAGGAGGCGCAGCTCCCGCTGTCGGGCGACAAGTCCCTGTGGACCGCGCGCGTCAACGCCCGCAGCCACGTGCGTCCCGGCCAGCACATCGACCTGGTCCTCGACACGCACAACCTGCACTTCTTCGACCCGACCTCGGGCCTGTCGATCGGCCACGAGGCCAACCGCTGAACCGCTGACCTCCGTTCCCGGCCGTGGGCGACGCCCACGGCCGTCCCGGGCCCCCACCGCGACCCCCTCCCGCGGCGGGGGCCCATCCTCCTCCACGGCGCCGCCCGGCCGAGGCACGGCACGGTCTCAGGCCCGGTCTCAGGCCCGGTCAGCGGCCGATGCGCTCGGACACCATCGCCTGCAGCCCGCGCGGCACGAGCCGGCCCACCGCCACAATGATCTTGTAGCGCAGGTCGGGGACCGACACCCGCTTGCCCAGCGCCAGGTCGCGCATGGCCGCGCGCACCACGGCGTCGGCCTTCAGCCACAGGAACCCGGGGATGCCCGAGGTGTCCATCGAGGCCCGCTGGTGGAACTCGGTGCGCACGAAACCGGGGCACAGCGCCATGATCTTGATGCGCGGGTTGCCCACCTCGTGCGCGGCTGACTCGCTGAAGTTCACCACCCACGCCTTGGACGCGCTGTAGGTGCCGCGCGTGAAGAACGCCGCCACCGACGCCACGTTGACGATCGCCCCCCGGTCGCGCTCGCGCATGCCGGGCAGCGCCGCCAGTGTCAGCCGCAGCACGGCCTCGCAGTGCACCTTGAGCATCCGGACCTCGCGCTCCACCGGCACATCGGGGAAGTGGCCCGCGTTGCCGAAACCGGCGTTGTTGACCAGCAGGTCGACGCCGTCGCGGATGCGCGACTCGACCCGGGCCAGGCCCTCCTCGGTGGCCAGGTCGGCGGGCAGCACCTCGACGTTTCCGCCGTACCTGAGTTTGAGCTGGTCGGCGACCCGGGCGAGGCGGTCTTCGTCACGCGCCACCAGGACGAGCGAGTACGCGTCGGCGGCCAGGCGCCGGGCGAAGGCGGCGCCGATGCCGGCGGTCGCTCCAGTGATCAGTGCGGTAGGCATGCCTGAACCCTAACGTCCATGGCAGGATGAGCGTCGTGCGCCTCGTCGTGGCCGTGTTACTCCTCGCGTCCCTGCTCGCCTGCGCCTCCGGCCCATCGGCCGCAACGGGCGCGACCTCCGCGGCACCCACCGCAGCACCCACCGCTGGGCCCGCGACGCCCACGGGCTCCCGGCAGCCGGGGAAGCTGCGCTTCACGGAGATCGCCGAGCTGGAGCAGCCGGTGGCGATGGCCGTGCGCAAGGGCGACGACCGGCTCTACGTCGCCGAGCAGACCGGCCGCCTGCGCACCTCCGACGGCACGACGGTGATCGACCTGTCCCGCGAGGTGAGCACGGGCAACGAGCAGGGGCTGCTCGGCGTGGCCTTCCACCCCACCGGCCGCTGGGTCTACCTCGACTGGACCGACGTCCAGGGCGACACCCACGTCACCGAGTGGGCCTACGACGGCACCCGCGCCACCGCCCGGCGCGACGTGCTCGTCCAGGACCAGCCGTACGCCAACCACAACGGCGGGCAGCTCGCCTTCGGCCCCGACGGTCACCTCTACATCGGACTCGGCGACGGTGGCAGCGCGGGTGACCCCGAGGGCAACGGCCAGGACCTCGGCACGCTGCTCGGCAAGATCCTGCGCATCGACCCGCGCGGCGACCCGTACGAGATCCCCGAGGACAACCCGTTCACCGGCCGGGCGGGGGCGCGTCCCGAGATCTGGGCCTACGGCCTGCGCAACCCGTGGCGGTTCACCTTCGACCGCGCCACCGGCGACCTGTGGATCGGCGACGTCGGCCAGAACGCCTGGGAGGAGGTCGACCACCAGCGCGCCGACTCGGAGGGCGGCGAGAACTACGGCTGGAACGTGCGCGAGGGCGACAGCCCCTACCGCGACGGCGGCGGCGACGACCTGGTCGACCCGGTGATCGTCTATCCGCTGAACGAGGGCGGCAACTGCTCGGTCATCGCCGGGCACGTCTACCGCGGCCAGAAGATCCCCTGGCTGCGCGGCCTGTTCCTGTACGGCGACTTCTGCGCCGGCTGGGTCAGGGCCGCGCCCGTGGCCGACCTCGACGACGCGGCCGAGGTCGGCAAGGTCGATCAGCTCTCCTCCTTCGGCGAGGGCCCCGACGGCGAGTTGTACGCGCTCAGCCTGCAGGGTCCGCTGTATCGGATCGAGCCTGCCTGACCCGTTCGATCAGGTCCTCCACCTGGCCGTTCAGCTTCGCGCCCCGGGCCCAGCCCGCGTAGTGGGTCAGGAAGACCACCACCTCGCGCAACTCGGCCTCGCTCAGCTCGCCGGCGCGCAGGGCCGCGTCGAGCTGGACGTCCGTCATCTCGTGCAGTCCCTGGCCGACGAGCAGCCCGAGAAGGAGCAGGCGGCGCTCCCTGATCGACAGGACCGACCGCGACCAGACGTCGGCGAACTGGCGCTCGGCCGTGATGCCGAACGAGTCCATGGTCTCCATTGCGGGTTCTGTCATTGTTCGCTCCGGGTGTCGAAAGGGATCCTCATATCTTTCGCTACTTCCTGGGATGAACCAATGGGGGTTGCATGAACGTTGTAGCGGGGCGTCCCCGGCCCAGATTCCGGCCGCTGGTTGATCTGTAACAAGTAAAGCCAAGGTACGGCCAAGATTTGGTCAAGATTTGTCCCCGCCCATCCGGCTCATTCCACCTGAAAGCGGGCACATACCACTCCGTTGGTCCGTACAGCGGAGGTAGCCCTGGTGAGAACGGCAAGGGCGTTGACCGCGCTCATCGTCGCGGCCCTGGCGCTGTCCGCGTGCGGGCAGCCGGAGTTCACCTACGTACGGGACAGGGGCGGCACGACGTACTTCAAGGTGCCCGCCACGTTCACGCGGCTGGACGCGTCCCCGATCGAGCTGTACCTGTCCGGCGACCACCCCGACTCGCAGGCGGCGCTCCTGCGCGCCCAGCGGGTGTGGTCGACGGCCTTCGACCGGTCGGCGGACCCGTCGGTCGAGCACCTGCTCGGCTCGGCGGAGCCGTTCGTCTACGCCACCGTGCACCAGCTCACCGCGGAGCAGCGCGACACGGTCTCGCTGAACGGGCTGCGCGACTTCGTCCTCCCGGTGACGGAGGAGGTGCGCCTGCGGTACGTACGGCAGGCCCTGGAGGCGGGCCGGCTTCCGACGCTCAACCGCTTCGAACCCCTCAGCGACGAGGTGCTGACCCTGGACGGCGGCGCGCGGGGCGTGCACGTCCGCTTCAACTACCAGATCGGCGCCGAGGTGCAGACGTTCGACCACACCGCGATCCTCGACGAGAGGGGCGCCACGGTCTCCGTCATGCTCATCGGCTGCCGGTCGGTCTGCTTCAGGGAACGCGCGGCGGAGTTCGACCAGATCGCGAGTTCTTTCAAGCTGCTCCGGCTGCCCGGATGAGGGAGCGCCAGTGACCAGGACGATCGAACGCGAAGGGCTGCGCGCCCCCGGCAGCGGGCCCGCCGATCCCGGCGCCGTGGCCAGGACGGGGATGCGGTGGTGGGACCGGAGCAGGCTCCTCGTCCTCCTCGTGCTCGCCTACCTCGTCCTGACCTGGAAGATGATGGCCGACTTCGAGGGCATCGTCACCTTCCCCGAGGCCGCCGGGCACGTCGCGCCGGCGCACCAGTGGATCTTCTGGCTGCTCGGGGCGGAGGCCGTCAGGCAGGCGCACCTCCTCGTCGGCGAGCACTGGCCGGGCTACCACCGCTTCTGGAGCCACGGGGTCTTCGGCGGATTCGAACGCTGGACGCGCCGCCGCTTCGGCGACTGGACGCGCTTCCTTCTGGCGCGGGCGTTGAAGATCGTGTTCCTCGTCGTGCTGTCGGCTCTGGCGCTGGGGGCCCTGCTGGAGGTCAGCCCGTTCACCGCGCTGTTCCGGGCGCCGGGGCTGCTCTGGCGGGCGCCGCCGGCCATCGTGGCGGTCGTCCTCCCGCTCGCCTTCCTGATCGGTCTGTTCCGGGTCCTGTCCAGGGCCGGGGTCGAGACGTACCACCCTGACGACGTCAAGACCCGCTTCACCGACGTGTGGGGGCAGGACCACGTGGTCGAGCGCCTCCGGGAGGACATCGCCTTCCTGGAGCGGCCCGGCGCGATCGAGCGGCGCGGCGGGTACGCGCCCCGCGGCCTGCTGCTGTGGGGCCCGCCGGGCACCGGCAAGACCCTCATGGCCGAGGCCGTGGCCGGCGAGACCGGCAAGCCGTACGTGTTCGCGGGGCCCGGCGCGTTCGCGGGGCTCGGCTCTCTCAAGGTCAGGTCGCTGTTCAGGAGGCTGCGCAAGCTGGCGCTCCGGTACGGCGGCGTGATCGTCTTCCTCGACCAGGCCGACTCTCTCGGCAGGCGGGGACGCCCGGCCCGGCAGGGCCCGTCAGGACCCGCCGACGGCTCGGCCGGTTGCCACGGGATGAGCTACCTGTCCGAGGCCACCCGGCAGTTGCTCGCGTCCCGTGGTGGGCGGCCCGGCGGGAAGGAACGTGACCGTCTCCTCCCTGATGGGCACCTCGTGGGCCGGGGCGTGGCGGAGAGCGGCGACAACGGCACGCTCCAGACGCTGCTCACCGAGCTGTCCGGGCTGAGGCGGCCGCGCGGGTTCGTCAACCTGTCGGTCCGGCGGCTGCTGGGCATGCGGCCCAAACCGCCGCCCGAATACCGCATCCTCGTCGTGCTGGCCGCCGACCGGCCCGACGCGCTCGACGAGGCGCTGCTGCGGCCGGGCCGCGTCGACCGCGTCCACCAGGTCGGCTACCCGTCCAAGGCCGGGCGGGTGCGGACGTACCAGGGGTATTTCGGCAAGGTGTGGCACGAGCTGACCCCCGGGCAGATCGACAAACTGGCCACGATCACTCCCAACGCCACCGGCGCCACGATCAAGGACCTGGTCAACGAGTCGCTCATGACCGCCGTCCGGGCCGGCCGCGAGGTCGTCACCTGGTCCGACGTGCTGCGCGCCAGGCGGCTCAAGCAGCTCGGGCCGCCAGGGGCCGCCGAATACGTCGACCGCGAACGGCACGCCGTGGCCGTGCACGAGGCGTGCCACGCCGTCGTGGCGTACGCGACCCGCCACCACCTGGAGATCGACGTCGCCACCATCGAGCGGGGCACCGACCACCTGGGCCTGGTCGCCTCGGTCAAGCCCGAGGACCGGTTCACCCGGTGGAAGTCCGAGCACGAGGCCGACATCCTGGTCTCCCTGGCCTCGCTGGCCGGGGAGCGGATGTTCTTCGGCGAGGACAGCTCCTCGGGCGTCTCCGGCGACCTCTACTCCGCCACGTACCTGACGGCGATGATGGAGTCGTCCTGGGGGATGGGCGCGGGCGTCGCCTCGCTGCCCGCCCTTCGGGAGCTGGAGCTCGCGGGCGGCGGGGCCGTGCGGGGGGAGCGCATCGAGGGCGACCTCGCGCGGCTGCTGGAGCGGGCCGGGCGGCTGCTGGAGGAGCACCGCAGGGAGGTCCTCTGCCTGGCGCACGCGCTGGAGGCGTACAGGACGCTCGACGGTGACGACGTGGTGGCGGTCATCCGGCGTGAGCGCGGGCCGCTGGTCGACGGGACCTTGTACGCGTCCGAGGAGCTGTACCGGGAGCTGGAGGACTACCACCGGGACGCGGCCAGGGCGCACAGGGAGCACGGCACGATCGGTCGCGATCTGCCCAGGTATCCGACACCCCCGACACCCCCGGCGCGCTCGGCACCGGTCGCGGCGGCACCGGGCAGGGCGGCACCAGGTGGGATGGTGCCGGGTGGGATGCGGTCCGACAGGCCGGACTTCGTGCCTTGGGGCCCCAACGCGCCGTCCTCGTCCGCGCTGCCCGTCGTGGTCGGCGCGCCGCCGCGAGAGGGCCGGGTCGATGGCCGGATCGGGCGCCGGGGTGCGGGGCGGGTCTGGGTGGTCGTCGTCAGCCTGCTTGGGCTCGTGGCGCTGTCGGTCATCGCCGCGCTGGCCGTGACGGGCCTGCCGAGCGGCGGCACCGGCCCCGGGGCGGGCGATTCGTCCGGGGTGGCCTCGCCGGGGCTGCTGTTCCTGCTGTTCGTCATGATCGTGGCGGTGATCGTGGGCGGCGGGCTGGCGTTCGTCGCGATCAAGGGCGTACGCACGGCGCAGGCCAAGGCGGAGCGGGAACGCGACCAGGCCCATGCCCGCGCCCAGCTCCTGGCCGCCGCGATGGACCCGGACACGGCCATGCGCCTGCTCGGCTACGACGGCACCGGCACCGGCCACCACACCTGACGCGCGGGCTTGGGGCTCGCCGGAGCGGGGTAGCACCTGCGACGACACGAGTTCGCGCCCGACGGCAGTCGCCGCTCCCCACGACGGCCCGCACGACATGGAGCCTTCGAGTGGACGTGACCGCCGCGGTGTGGTGGCTGACGATCCTGGGAATCGTCGGGCTGCTGCTGTTCGACTTCGTCTTCCATGTCCGCCGGGCGCACGTCCCCACCCTGCGCGAGGCGTCGCTGTGGTCTGCCCTGTACGTCGGCATCGCGCTGCTGTTCGGCGTCGGAGTCTGGCTGCTGGGCGGCTCGGAGTCCGGCGCCGAGTATTTCGCCGGTTACGTCACGGAGAAGGCGCTCTCGGTCGACAACCTCTTCGTGTTCCTCGTCATCATGTCGAGCTTCAAGGTGCCGCGCGCCGACCAGCAGAAGGCGCTGCTGTTCGGCATCGTCTTCTCGCTGGTCGCCCGCACCGGGTTCATCCTGGTCGGCGCGGCGCTGATCAACATGTTCGCCTGGGTGTTCTACCTGTTCGGCCTCATCCTGCTGCTCACGGCGGGCAACCTGCTCAAGCCCGAGGGCGAGGAGAGCCACTCCCCGGACAACCTCATGGTCCGCGCCGCCCGCCGGCTGCTGCGTACGAGCGACGAGTACGACGGCGACAGGCTGTTCACCGTACGGGACGGCCGCCGCGTCATGACGCCCATGCTGCTCGTCATGATCGCCATCGGCGGCACCGACATCCTGTTCGCCCTCGACTCGATCCCCGCGATCTTCGGCCTCACCCAGAACGTCTACATCGTCTTCACCGCGACCGCGTTCTCCCTGCTGGGCCTGCGCCAGCTCTACTTCCTCATCGACGGCCTGCTGAACCGCCTGATCTACCTCAGCTACGGCCTGGCCGTGATCCTCGGCTTCATCGGCGTCAAGCTGATCCTGCACGCGCTGCACGAGAACAACGTCGCGTTCATCAACGAGGGCGAGCCGGTGAAGGTCGTCGAGATCAGCACCGGGCTGTCCCTGATGGTGATCATCGGCGTGCTGGTGGTGACCGTGGTGGCCTCGCTGGCCAGCCCCAGGGGCCGCGCCCAGAACACGATCTCCACCGTGCGCCGGCACGCCCAGGAGTACCTCGACGTCGAGCACGACCCGCAGGTGCGCGAGGAGATCTTCCGCCGGCTGCGCGCCGGGGAGGAGCAACTGGGGAGGCTGCCGGGGGAGTACCGCGAGCGCGTCCGCGCCGACGACAGGCTCACGGACCTGCTGCGCAGGGCCCACGAGGAACACGAGCGCGGCACGGGCTCCTAAACAGTCGCCGGTACGGCCATCCGGATCCCCAGGCGGCCGATCGGCTCGACCAGCTCCTCCTCCTCGTACGCGAAGTGGGACGTGAGCACGTCGGCCAGCCGGTCCACCCTGGCCCTGACCCGGTCGACGCGCCCAGGATCGCGCAGCAGCTCCACGCACGCCTGGTCCAGCCGTCCGAGCAGCTCGGCGATCACCTCGTGCTCCTGCCGCAGCTTCTTGATCACCGGGGCCAGCGCCGGGTCGCTCTCCAGGACGGCCGGGAACAACGACTCGTCCTCGATCGTGTGGTGCACGGCCAGCAGCCGGTGGAACGTGGCGCAGAACGTGCCGAGCGTCCAGTGGTTCTGCCGCACGCTCAGCCGGTCGACCGCCGAACCCGAGGCGGTCGTGCCCGGCCGGGCCGCCGCCACCTGCTCCACCGCGTCGCGGACCTGCCGCAGCTCCTGCCGGTAGCCGTCGTGCACGTGCACCAGGTGCCGCCCCAGCCGCTGCTGCTCGGGGGTGAGCGCCGCCGGGTCCCGCCTGGCGGCGCGCGGCCGTCCGGCCTCGTCCAGGTCCCGCAGCTCGGCGATCGTGACGGGCCACCCGGCGGGCTCGGGCGCGGGCCCGCCGCGCTCCAGGGCCACCGCCTCGCGCACGGCCGGGGCCACCTCTTCCGCGAACGTCCGCAGGTCCCGCTCGGCCTCCACCCCCGGCGCCAGCACGAACCCGGTCATCCCCGCCCCGAACACCAGCTCCGTGAGCTGCTCGGCCCACAAAGAGGCGGGCCCGTCGAGGAAGCCGGGTCCGGGCAGCGGCGAGAACGAGCCGCCCACGTTGTACACCTTGCGGATCGAGGCCGGATCACGCCCCGCGTCCTCGGCCGCCGCGTCCAGCAGCCTCGCCTGGGCGGTCACCGCCTCGGGCGGGCTGTGGAAGGAGGAGGTCAGCCAGCCGTCGCCCGTCCGCCCGGTCAGCTCCAGCATCCTGCGCCCGGTCGCGCCGATCCAGATGCCGATCGGGTGCGCGGGCAGCGGGCCGGGCCGCGCGCCGCCGAGCCGGTAGTGGACGCCCTCGAACACCACGGGCTCACCCGGCGTCCACAGGGCCCGCAGCACGGTGACGGCCTCGGCCAGCGCCTCGATCGACTCGCCGGGCGAGAGCCGGGGCCCGCCCATCCCCGCGATCGCGTCCCAGAACGCGCCCGCGCCCAGCCCCAGCTCCACCCGGCCGCCGCTGAGCAGGTCGAGCGAGGCCGCGGCGCGCGCGAGCACGGCGGGCGGCCGCAGCGGCAGGTTGACCACGTCGGGGACCAGCCGGATCCGCTCGGTACGCGCCGCGACGGCCGACAGCAGCGTCCACGTGTCCAGGAAACCGGCCTGGTACGGATGATCCTGGACCCCGACCAGGTCGAGGCCGAGCCGGTCGGCCAGCGTGACGTGGCGCAGCAGCCGCTCCCGCCCGGCGGCCTCGGGCGACAGGAACGCGCCGAACCACAGATCGTGCATGACAATCCCCCCGAATCGCCCTCCACGTCGCTCCCCGTACTCGATGGTCGCACGGCGTCGCGAACCGCTTCCCGCTGCCCCACGTCTTAGGGGTGTGCATCGACTCGCCGCGCCCGCGCTCCTGCTCGCCCTCCTCCTGACGGCCGCCTGCTCCGACGAGGTGGTCTGCACGGCGATCGGCACGCCGGTCGGCGTGTCCGTCAACGTCAAGGCGCCGCTGGCGGCGCGCGCCGAGTCCGCCGAGATGGAGGTGTGCTGGGACGGCTCGTGCGAGCGGACGCGGGCCGACCTGTTCCCGTCCACCCGGCCGGGCGCGCAGACCTGCTCGGGCGACTCCTGCGGGGTGTCGGCCGTGCCCACCGCCGACAAGCACGGGTTCGGCGACGTCCAAGGGCTGCCCAAGCGCCAGGTGCAGGTACGCCTGACGCTGCGGGACGCCGGATCCGAGCCGATCCTGGAGCGGACGGTGGCCGTCACCCCGAAGGGCCGCTTCCCCAACGGCCCTCGGTGCGGCGAGGGCGGCCCGAACGCCGTGCTCACGGTCGAGGCCGACGGCACGCTCCGGGAGTCGGCCGATTAACACGGCGTTCACATTCGGGCAAAACCCGGGAAACGGCCATCCGGAAGACTCGGCGTGGCTGAGAAGAACCCCGAAAGGACCGACGTGAGCTACAAGGCTGAGTACATCTGGATCGACGGCACCGAGCCCACGGCTCTGCTGCGCTCGAAGACGAAGATCCTCGCCGACGGAGCCGAGCCTCCGGTCTGGGGCTTCGACGGCTCCAGCACCAACCAGGCCGAGGGCCACTCGTCGGACCGCGTGCTCCGCCCGGTGTTCACCTGCCCCGACCCGATCCGCGGCGGCGACCACGTTCTCGTCCTGTGCGAGGTCGAGGAGATCGACGGCGAGCCGCACGCGAGCAACACCCGCGCCCTGCTGCGCCCCGTCGCCGAGCAGTACGCCGACCAGGACTCCTGGTTCGGCATCGAGCAGGAGTACACGTTCTTCAAGGGCAGCCGCCCGCTCGGCTTCCCCGAGGGCGGCTTCCCCGCGCCGCAGGGCCACTACTACTGCGGCGTCGGCGCCGAGGCCGTGTTCGGCCGCGACATCGTCGAGCTCCACCTCGACCGCTGCCTCGCCGCCGGGCTGAAGATCTCCGGCATCAACGCCGAGGTCATGCCGGGCCAGTGGGAGTTCCAGGTCGGCCCGGCGGGCCCGACCGAGGTCGCCGACCACCTGTGGGTCGCCCGCTACCTGCTCTACCGCACCGCCGAGGAGTTCGGCGTCGAGGCCACCCTCGACGCCAAGCCCGCCCGCGGCGACTGGAACGGCGCCGGCGCGCACACCAACTTCTCCACCAAGGCCATGCGCGAGGGCTACGAGGCCATCATCACCGCCTGTGAGGCGCTCGGCGAGGGTGACAAGCCCATGGAGCACGTCACCCAGTACGGCGCCGACATCGAGCTGCGCCTCACCGGCCACCACGAGACCGCCCCGTGGAACAAGTACAGCTACGGCGTCTCCAACCGCGGCGCGTCCGTGCGCATCCCGTGGCAGGTCGAGGTGGACAAGAAGGGCTACATCGAAGACCGCCGCCCCAACGCCAACATCGACCCCTACGTGGTCACCCGCCTGCTGGTGAACACCTGCTGCGCGGCCCTGGAGAAGGCCGGCCAGGTCTGACCCGGCACCTGACCCGCCACTGAGCGACGGGGCCCCGGCGCGGGGCCCCGTTTCTCATGCCAGCCGGAAGCCCAGGTCGGGGACGATCTCCGCGACGTCCATCTGCGCCTTCTGCAGCCGCCCGGAGTGGTCCCAGTTCATCGCCTGCCAGCGGGTGAACTGGTCGAGCACCCACACGCCGGACTGGCGGCTGCCGTTGCCCGACTTGCCGTTGCCGCCGAACGGCAGGTGCGCCTCGGCGCCCGAGGTGGAGTTGTTGACGCTGACCATGCCGGCCGAGACGCCCTCGCGGAAGCGGAAGGCGTGCTTGGGGTCGGTGGTGTAGATGGAGCTCGACAGGCCGTAGCCGGGCAGGTTGGCCAGCTCGATCGCCTCGTCCATGGTCGCGAACGTGGTCACGCCCACGATCGGGCCGAACGTCTCCTCCATGAACAGCCGGTCGCCCGGCCGCACGCCGTCGACCACGACCGGGTGGTAGTAGAGCCCCTCGCCGCCGTCGAAGCCGCCGCGCGGGTTGTCGTTCGTGATGCGGCCGGTGGGGCCGGTGACGACCCGCTGGTGGGGCTGGATCCAGGTCAGGTACTCCTCGTAGCGGTTGGCGAACTTGCCGTCGAGCAGCGGCCCGGCCAGCACGTCCGTGGTGGGGTCGCCGATCCTGGCCGCGTCCACGGCCCGCGCGAACCTGTCGAGGAACGCGTCGTGGACGCTCTCGTGCACGATCACGGTGCCGAGACTGGTGCAGCGCTGACCGGCGGTGCCGAAGCCGGAGAACAGCGCGCCCTCGACCGCCAGGTCCAGGTCCGCGTCCGGCATGATCACCATCGGGTTCTTGCCGCCCAGCTCCAGGCAGGCCGACTGCAGGTGGCGGCCGGTCAGCTCGCCGATCTTGCGGCCCACCTCGCTGGAGCCGGTGAAGCCCACCTTCTGCACGCTGCCCTCGCCGAGCGCCAGCTCCAGGCCGCCGAACGTCTCGGCGCCGTCCGCGAAGACGAGGTTCAGCACGCCGTCGGGCAGGCCCGCCGCCACGAACAGCCGGAACATGGCGTGCGCGGAGGCGGCGGCGTACTCGGCGGGCTTCCAGACCACGGCGTTGCCGCACAGCAGGGCCGGAACGAGATACCACGACGGCACGGCCACCGGAAAGTTGCCCGCCGTGACGACCGCCGCGACGCCGACCGGGGTGCGGAAGGTGAACAGGTTCTTGTCCGGCATCTCCGACGGGACCGTCTGGCCGTACAGCCTGCGGCCCTCGCCCAGGAAGAAGTCGCAGGTATCCACGATCTCCCTGACCTCGCCCAGCGCCTCGGCGTACGGCTTGCCGATCTCCTCGGTCACCAGCCGGGCCAGCGTCTCGGCGTTGGCCTCCACCAGCCGCCCGATGGAGGCGATCACTCGCCCGCGCACCGGGGCGGGCACCCTGGCCCACTCGCGTTGCGCCTCCTTGGCGGTGCGGCAGGCGGCGGCGAACGTGCCGGCGTCGGCCAGCCCGACCCGGGCCACGACCTCGCCGGTGCTGGCGGGGTTGACGGAGTCGTACGTCGCGGTGCTCGCGGCGTCCTTGCCCCCGACGATGGAAACGATCTGACGGCTCACCGGTGCCCTCCTCATAGTTCCTCCGGACAGACAACCATCCCGCAGGAAAAAACCCAAGGTCGCGCGGTGCGACGGCGCGGATCGCCGGGCGGCCGCAGGGCCGCGCGGGACCGGGCCGTCGCACCGCTGGAATTCGTCGGGCCGGGGGGCGGCTGGATTTCCCTTCGCCGGGGTGTGCCGTGCCCGGGAACGCCTTTCCCGGAATGGGCCTCGGCAATACAGCCGCCCCTTTGGCCCTGCTGTCAACTCCGCATCAACTCGTTTGTTGACTCGTGTGACGAATGATGAGTTCGGCGATCCGGCCCGGCAGCCCCGGCGACAGGAACGAGTGGCCCATCCCCTCAATGGTCTCCAGTCGCGCGTCCGGGATCTGGGCGGTCACCGCGGCCCCGTGCGGGAGCGGGCGCAGGGGGTCCTCGGTGCCGTGCACGACCAGCGTGGGGGCCCGTACGGTGAGCAGCGGGACACACCGGTCCTTGGTCATCACACGCCCGGCCAGGTCGTGGTTGGCCGCGGCGGCGGGGTTCGCGGAACGGTCGAAGGACTCCTCGGCCAGGCGCCGGGCCGCCGCCTCGTCGAAGGGCAGCGCGTCGCCGTTCAGCACCCGCCAGGTCTCCATGTTCGCCGCGATGATCTCCTCGCGGGTGGCCCGGGGGGCGGTGGCCAGGCGCGCGAGGTGCTGGAGGAAGCGGGGGGCGGGCGGGGGCAGGTCGTCGGGGTCGGGGTCCCGCCCCGCCAGCGCGCGGGCCCAGGCGGGCCCGGCGTCGGCGCCCATGGGGCCGGACATGATGACGGTCAGGGTCGCCACCCGCTCGGGGTGGTGTACGGCCAGCCACTGGGCGATCGTGCCGCCCAGTGAGGCGCCGGCCACGTGGGCGCGGGTGACGTCGTACGCGTCGAGCACGGCGAGCGCGTCACCGGCCAGGTCGGCCAGCGTGTACGGGTGCGCGGTGAAGTCGACGCAGTCGGAGCGGCCGGTGTCGCGGTGGTCGAAGCGGATCACCTGCCGGTCGCCGGACACAAGGGTTCCCACGAGTTCGGCCGGCCAGCCCAGGCCGGGGGTGGAGGTGCCCATGACGAGCAGCACCACTGGGTCACCGGGGTCGCCGAACCGTTCGGTCCACAGCCGCACATTTCCGGAGCTGATGAATTTCCCGTCGATGGCGATCATGGACATCAATATATCGACTTGTTTGCATTTTGCGATGAAATTACTTCATTTCAAATATTTACCGCGAGCGAGCCGGAACGGACGATTCGCTCATATGCCATGCGACGCAGACTGCAGGCCGGTCTTGTTGTCAGGCTGTCAAGTCAAGCCGTGAAGTCGGCGAAGTCGAAGCCGGGCGAGACGACGCAGGTCACCAGCACCTCCTCCACGCCCGCCGGACGCGCCGACTGCCACACCCCGCCCGGCACGATCGCCTGCGGCACCTGCCCGCGCTCCACGTCAGGCCCCAGCGTGACCGTCTCGTCCCCGATCGTCAGGTCGAGCGGCCCGCCCCGGTGCCACAACCACAGCTCCGCCGACCTGACCGCGTGCGGCACCGACTCCTCGCCCGGCCGCAACAGGAAGTAGATGGCGGTGGCGCTGGCCCGGGGCCCGGGGTACCCGTCAGGCTCGAACGTCACGGGCGACCGCCACGTCTCGCGAAACCAGCCGCCCTCAGGATGGGGGAGCAGGTCAAGCGCCTCGGCCACGGGCGGGCGGGTGACGAAGGCGACAGGCGCGCCGGTGACGTCCCTGCGCAGAAAACGATCGCCGTCGAGGACGAGCTGGCCGTCGAGCGCGCTGGCCAACGCCGCCGCCTCGTCGGCCACCTCGACGGACGGCCCGTCAGGATAGATCGACAACTCCACAGGCAGAGTCTAGGGGGACGTCCCAGGCGGACGGCGCTCCACAACCCGCAGCCGCACCACCTCCGGGCACGCCTGGGGGTGGTGATCGCGGACGTGGGCGTGGACGTGACCGTGGCCCGCTTCCGGATGTTGCGGGAGTGGCGCGAAATGTCGGTCAGGCTGGCTAGTCTGCGGCAGGTGATCGAACGGTGGAGCCGTGATCAGGTGCTCGCCCTCGCCTCCGACGCGTCGTCCAGGAAGGCGGCGCAGGGGGTGGCGACGCCCGCGAAGTGGTCGGCGCGCGGCACGACGGGCACGGTCCTGTACGGCGAGTGCAAGGGCAGCGGCGCCGTCCCCTACCGGGCGTGCGTCGACCTGACCGAGCCCGCCTACCGGTGCAGTTGCCCGAGCCGGAAGTTCCCGTGCAAGCATGCGCTCGGGCTCCTGCTCCTCTGGTCGGCCGACGGGATCCCCGCGCGGGAAGCCGCGCCGCAGTGGGTGACGGAGTGGCTCGACGGCCGGGCCGAGCGGGCCGCGAAAGCCGCCGCCCGCCTCGACGCCGCCCGTGCTGACGCCGGCACCGGCGCGATCCGGGCGGACGCCGAGACCTCCGAAACGGTGGCCGACACCGGGACGTACGCGGCCGGTGCGGGTGCCGGGATGGGTGCCGGGGCTCGGAGTGCCGGGTCCGGGTCGGGGGCGGGGTCCGGGTCGAGTGCGGCGGGGGCGGCGCGTCATGGGCGGGTGGCCGCCGGGCTGGTGGAGCTGGAGCGGTGGCTGGCCGACCAGATACGCCAAGGGCTGGTGGGGGCCGTCGAGCACGACTGGGACGGCCTGGCCAAGCGGCTCATCGACGCCCAGGCCCCCGGCGTGGCCGGGGTCGTCTCCCGGCTGTCCCGGGTGCGCGCGGAAGAGGGCTGGCCGGGGCGGCTCCTGGAGGAGTACGCGCTGATCAACCTGCTCGCCGTCGCCTACCGGCGGCGCTCCGAGCTGCCGGAGCCGCTCGCGCAGACCGTGCTGATCCGCGTCGGGTTCCCCGTCACGCGGGAAGAGGTGCTGGTCGGCCCCACGGTACGCGACCACTGGCACGTGCTGGGACGCCGCGACGAGGCACAGGACGGGCTGACGGCCCGCCGCGTCTGGCTGCGGGGACACCGCACCGGCAGGCCCGCGCTGATCCTGTCGTTCGCCGCCCAGGGCCGCCCGCTGGACGCGTCCCTGGTGACGGGCACCACGATCGACGCCGACCTCGCCTACTACCCGGGCGCCGCGCCACTGCGCGCCCTGGTGGCAGCCCGCCACGACACCCTGCCCACGGCTCCCCACGACACCCTGCCCACGGCTCCCCACGACACCCTGCCCACGGCTCCCCACGACACCTCGCCTACGGCTCCCCACGACACCTCGCCTACGGCTCCCCACGACACCTCGCCTACGGCTCCCCACGACACCTCGCCCACAGCCCGCCAGGGCACCTCGCCCACGGCCCGCCAGGACACTCTCCCTGCGGCTCCACGCGACGCCGCCCGTGCGGCCGGAGACGCGGAGCCTGGGGCCGGGGACGCCGTCCTCCCCGTGGCCGGGCGTGCCGGGCCGCCGTCCGGGGCGCTGCCGGAAGAGGCGCTCAACGAGATCGCCGGGGCCCTGGCCGACGACCCGTGGACCGACTCCTGGCCGCTGGTCCTGACCGGCGTGGTGCCCGAGCGTACGGCGATCGGCGGGCTTCCGCTCCACCCGCGTTCACGCGACCCCTGGCGGCTGATCGCCGTCTCCGGAGGACGCCCGCTGACCGTGGCCGTCGAGTGGACCCCGCACGGTCTGCGCCCCCTGACCACCTGGGACGACGAAGGAACGACGGTGATCTTGTGACGGGTCCGCATGGCGGTGGGCCGGTGGTCGGTCCGCGTGACGGGGGATCGGTGGTGGGTCCGCGTGGCGGGGGGATCGGTGGTGGCCCGGTGAACAGTTCGTACGGCAGGGGATCGGTGGTGGCCGGGTGAGCGGTCAGTACGGCGGTGGGTCGGTGGTGGTCCCGTGAGCGGGTGGGATGATCTTGTTTCGACAGCGCTCGTGGGCACCGATCGTCGGCCCCACCAGGGCGACCTGCTCCAGGCCGCCGCCGTCGAGGTGGCGCGGCGGCGGGCCGGGCGGCGGGCGGGGGAGGCGGGAGAGCAGGAGGGCGCTCCCGCCGAGGAACGGCAGGCCGTGGACAGGCGGGCGGCCGAGCGACTCGTCCGGATCCTGGGCGGCGAGCACGAGCGGCTGCTGCCCGAATGGCTGGCCGCGGCGGCGGCCACCGGCCGCCGCGCGCCCGCCTACGTACTGCCCGAGCTGCTCGAACGCGGCCGCCGCGACCGTTCGATCAGAGGGCACCTCGGCGTGCTGGCCGGACGGCGGGGCCGCTGGCTGGCCGGGCTCAACCCGGTCTGGGGCTACCTCCTCGAAGAGCCGACCGGCCAGACGTGGGAGCTGGGCGGCGCCGCCGACCGGCGGGCCCACCTGCGCGCGCTCAGGGCGGCCGATCCCGCCCAGGCCAGGGCGCTGCTGGAGAGCACGTGGGAGCGCGAGACGCCCGACGACCGGGCCGAGTTCGTGGAGGTGCTGGCCGAGGGGCTGAGCATCGACGACGAGCCGTTCCTGGAAGGGGCGCTCGACGACCGCCGCCGCGAGGTGCGCCAGTCCGCCGCCAACCTCCTCACCCGCCTGCCTGCCGCGCGCCTGTCGCGGCGGATGGCCGAGCGGGTACGCGCCTGTGTGACGATCCGGCGCGAGGGCACCGGCCACGTCATCCTCATCGAGGCACCCACGGCCTGCGACCAGGCCATGGAACGCGACGGCGTACGCCCGAAGCCGCCCCGCGGCACCGGCGAGCGCGCCTGGTGGCTGCAGCAGATCATCGCCCGCGCCCCGCTCGCCGTCTGGGAGCACCCGCCCGCCCGGCTGCTCGCGATGCGGATCCCCGACTGGGACACCGAGGTGAAGGCCGCCTGGGTACGCGCCGCCGTCCTGCAGAAGGACCCCGGGTGGGCGCGGGCCATGTTCGGCTGGGACCCGATCGCCGACCTGCTCGACGCCCTCCCGCCCGCGGAGCAGCAGGAGCTGGCCGCCAGGTTCGTGGACGACCACGACCTCGACAGCCAGTTGATCATGGTGCTCGGCGGGGTGTCGTCCCACTGGCGCGAGGGCCTGGCCACGGCCGTCCTCCGCAAGATCGTGAAGGTGAACACGACGCAGCCGTGGAACCTCGCCGAACTCGTCAAGCTGGCGGGCGAGCACATCGACCCGGCCCTGTACGAGCAGGCGGAGGACTTCTCGCCCGCCGAGCCCGTCCAGCAGGTCGCCGCCCTGCTGCGTTTCCGTGCTGACATGTACAAGGAGCTGGCCCCATGACCGTTCTGCGCCCGCACGCGGAAGACCAGTACGCCGAGGAACTGGCCGTCCTGGCGAAGGACGACGACCGTCCCAGGCCGCCGGGCTGGAGGCTGTCGCCGTGGGCCGTGACCACGTACATCCTGGGCGACGGCGACCGCATCACCCCCAAATACGTGGGCGCGCGCCGCATCGTCGAGGTGGCCGTGGCCACGCTGGCGACCGATCGCGCGCTGCTCCTGCTCGGCGTGCCGGGCACCGCGAAGACGTGGCTGTCCGAGCACCTGGCCGCAGCCGTCAGCGGCGACTCGACGCTGCTCGTCCAGGGCACCGCGGGCACCGCCGAGGAGGCCATCCGGTACGGCTGGAACTACGCCCGGCTGCTGGCCGAGGGCCCTTCGATCGAGGCGCTCACCCCGTCGCCGGTGATGCGCGCCATGGCCGAGGGACGCGTGGCCCGCGTCGAGGAGCTGACCCGCATGCCGTCCGACGTGCAGGACGCGCTGATCACCGTCCTCTCGGAGAAGACGCTGCCGATCCCCGAGCTGAACCGCGAGGTGCAGGCCGAGCGCGGCTTCAACGTCATCGCCACCGCCAACGACCGCGACCGGGGTGTCAACGAGCTGTCCAGCGCGCTGCGCCGCCGCTTCAACACCGTCGTGCTGCCCGTCCCGGCCTCCGCCGAGGAGGAGGTGGACATCGTCGCCCGCCGCGTCGCCCAGCTCGGCCGGTCCCTGGAGTTGCCCGCGACGACGACGGGGCAGGACGAGATCCGGCGGGTGGTGACGGTGTTCAGGGAGCTGCGCGCGGGGGTGACCGAAGACGGGCGTACGAAGGTGAAGTCGCCCAGCGGCACCCTGTCCACGGCCGAGGCCATCTCGGTGCTGGTGAGCGGCATCGCGCTGGCGGCCCACTTCGGTGACGGCGTGCTGCGGCCGTCCGACGTGGCGGCGGGGATCGTGGGGGCGGTGGTGCAGGAGCCGGTGTCCGATCGGGTGGTGTGGCGCGAATACCTGGAGACCGTGGTCCGTGAGCGCGGCGACTGGCGCGACTTCTACCGCGCCTGCCGCGAGGTGTCATGAACGCCCCCCACCCGGACGACCCGGGCATCACCGCGCAGCGCCGACCGGTCGTCCCCGCCCCGGGTGGGTCGGGTGTGTCCGTCCCGGGTGGGCCGGATGTCCCTGCCCCGGGCGGTCCCGGCGTCTCCGGGCGGGGCGGTCCTGGTGTTTTCGTGCTGGGCGTACGCCATCACGGGCCCGGCTCGGCGCGGGCCGTGCGGCGCGAGCTGCACCGCCTGCGCCCCGACGCGATCCTCATCGAAGGGCCGCCCGAGGCCGACGCCCTCGTCACGTACGCGCCCGGCCTCGAACCGCCGGTCGCGCTGCTCGCGCACGTGCCCGGGGGACGGGCGGGTGCCGCGTTCTGGCCGTTCGCCGTGTTCTCGCCGGAGTGGCAGGCGATCCTGTACGGCACGTCCGCCGGGATCCCGGTGCGCTTCTGCGACCTGCCCGCCGCCCACTCCCTGGCCCCCGACCTCGACCTCGACTCCGACTCCGACTCCGACTCCGGCCCCGACGCCCGGTCCGGATCCGGCCCGCCGTCCGCCGACCCCATCGACCCCATCGGCTCCCTGGCCGCCGCGGCCGGGTACGACGATCCCGAGCGCTGGTGGGAGGACGTCGTCGAGCACCGGGGCGGTGACACGCCGTTCGAGGTGATCGCCGAGGTCATGGCCGCCGTACGCGACGGCCACGTGCCCGGCGAGCGGGAGGCCAGGCGCGAGGCGTACATGCGCAGGACCCTGCGCGCGGTGCTCAAGCAGGGCTTCGGCCGGGTCGCGGTGATCTGCGGCGCCTGGCACGTGCCCGCGCTGACCGGCCCGCTGCCGTCCGCCGCCTCCGACAACGCCGTGCTGCGCGGCCTGCCGAAGGTGAAGGCCGAGCTGACGTGGGTGCCGTGGACGTACGGACGGCTGGCCTCGTGGAGCGGCTACGGCGCGGGCATCACCTCGCCCGGCTGGTACCACCACCTGTTCGAGACGCCCGACCGGCCCGTGGAACGGTGGCTCACCGAGGCCGCGGCGGTGCTGCGCGACGAGGGGTTGCCGGTGTCGTCGGCGCACGTCATCGAGTCCGTCCGGCTGGCCGACAGCCTGGCGGCCCTGCGTGGACGGCCGCTGGCCGGGCTGGGCGAGGTCACCGAGGCGGCCAGGGCCGTGCTGTGCGAGGGCGACGACCTGGCCGTCGAGCTGATCCAGCGGCGCCTGGTCGTCGGCGACCGGCTCGGCCACGTCTCCGACGGCACCCCGATGGTGCCGCTCCAGCGCGACCTGCGCGAGCGGCAGCGGCGGCTGAAGCTCAAGCCCGAGGCTCCCGACCGCGAGATCGACCTCGACCTGCGCAAGCCCCTCGACCTCGACCGCAGCCACCTGCTGCACCGGCTGAGGCTGCTCGAGGTCGACTGGGGCACGCCGGGGCAGGCGCGCGGCAAGGGGACGTTCAGGGAGTCGTGGACCCTGCGGTGGCGTCCCGAGCACGACCTCGCGCTCATCGAGCACGCCGCCCTGGGCACGACCGTGCGCGCCGCCGCCGCGCAGCGCGCGCGTGACCTGGCGGGGGCCGCGTCGGCGACGCTGGCCGATCTGACGTCGCTGGTGGAGCGGTGCCTGCTGGCCGACCTGCCGGAGGCGCTGCCCGGGGTGCTGGCGGCTCTGTCGGCCAAGGCCGCGCTCGACACCGACGTCACGCGGCTCATGGCGGCGCTGCCCGCGATGGTGCGGGCACACCGGTACGGCGACGTACGGGGGACGTCGGCGGAGGGGCTGGCGGTGATCGTCCGGTCGATGCTGGAACGGATCTGCGTCGGACTGCCGGTCGCCGTCACGGGGGTGGCCGACGAGGCGGCGGCCGACCTGCTCAAACACGTGGACGCGGTCCACTCGGCCGTCGCGCTGCCGGCCGACGGCGCCGCCGATGGGTCGCGCGCGCGGGAGCGGTGGATGGCGACGCTGCGCGGCATCAGCGACCGGCACGACCTGCACGGGCTCATCGAGGGGCGGCTCACCAGGATCCTGCTGGACGCCGGAGAGCTGGACGATGCCGGTGACCGCATGTCCAGGGCGATGTCCAGGGGGCAGGTCCCGGCGCGGTCGGCCGCGTGGGTCGAGGGGTTCCTGGGCGGGGGCGGGCTGCTGCTGGTGCACGACGCGCGCCTGCTGGGGCTGGTGGACGGCTGGCTGACCGGGCTGCCGCCGGAGCAGTTCACCGATGTGCTGCCGCTGCTGCGCCGTACGTTCGGCGCCTTCGAGGCGCCGGAGCGCCGGGCCATCGGAGAGCGGCTCCGCTCTGCGGGCCCCGACGGTGGACACGACGGTGGACACGACGACGGACACGACGATGGGCGGGGCGGGCCCGGCCTGGACGAGCGGCGCGCCGCGGCGGCCGCCGCCACCGTCCGCCTGATCATCGGGAGGACGGGCACATGAGCGCGGCGGATGAGCGGATGCGGCGGTGGCGGCTGGTGCTGGGCGGCGGCCCGGCCGACGGCACCGGGCACGGCCTGGAAGGCGCGGACGCGCGGATGGACGCGGCGCTGGCGGCCGTCTACGACCGGGGCGGCCCCGACGGTGCGGGCCGGGAGGGCGGGCTGGGCGCCTCGGCCCCGAAAGTGGCCCGGTGGCTGGGCGACATCCGTACGTACTTCCCGTCCACCGTCGTCCAGGTCATGCAGAAGGACGCGATCGAGCGCCTCGACCTCACCAGGCTCCTCCTCGAGCCCGAGATGCTGGAGGCCGTGCAGCCCGACGTGCACCTGGCGGGCACCCTGCTGGCGCTCAACAAGGTCATGCCCGACCAGGCCCGCGAGTCAGCCAGGGCGCTGGTGCGCAAGGTGGTGGCGGAGCTGGAGCGCAGGCTCGCCCAGCGGACGAGGGCGGCGGTGACGGGCGCGCTCGACCGTTCGGCCAGGACCCATCGTCCCCGGCGGGTGGCCGACATCGACTGGGACCGTACGATCAGGGCGAACCTCGGCAACTACCTGCCCGAGCGGAACACGGTCGTCCCCTCCCGGCTCGTCGGCTACGCCCGCAGGCAGCGCTCGGTGCAGCGCGAGGTGGTGCTGTGCATCGACCAGAGCGGGTCGATGGCGGCCTCGGTGGTCTACGCGAGCGTGTTCGGGGCGGTGCTGGCGTCGATGCGGTCGCTGAAGACGTCGCTCGTGGTGTTCGACACGGCGGTGGTGGACCTCACCGACAAGCTGCATGACCCGGTGGAGCTGCTGTTCGGCACCCAGCTCGGCGGCGGCACCGACATCAACCGGGCCGTCGCCTACGGCCAGGGCCTCATCACCCGGCCGGCCGGTTCGATCTTCATCCTGATCAGCGACCTGTACGAGGGCGGGATCAGGCAGGAGATGCTGCGCCGGGTGGCGGCGATGACGCAGGCGGGCGTCCAGGTGATCGTGCTGCTGGCGCTGTCGGACGAGGGCGCGCCGTTCTACGACCACGAGAACGCCGCCGCGCTGGCCGCGATGGGCGTGCCCGCGTTCGCGTGCACGCCCGACGCCTTCCCCGACCTGATGGCGGCCGCGATCGAGCGGCGGGACCTCGTCCGGTGGGCCGAACGCCACTCCGCCCCGTAAGGTGCGGGCCCGCGCGGGTCAGGCACCGTGCGGTTGTTCGGGCCTGGCCCGGCGCGGCAGCAGGAACGACAGCGCGAACGTCAGCGCCGAAACCTGATCGGGGCCGTTGGCTTCCCAGCTAAGAGCGGCGCCTGCTTAGCCGGGGGCGCGTCTAGGGAGCGCAGCTAAATTGTCCTTCGTAGGGCGTTTGTGCGTCCTTCAGCCACTCCGTACGGATTGTCGCTGCCGATGCCTTCGCGTCTTCCGTTTCCCTGAATTCTTGGGACGGGTATGCGACACCATCGCGGGCGGGCAGTCGGGGGTCGAGGCGCCAGCAGTCGCCTTGGTCGTGGATGGAGAATGCCTTGATGCACCCGAGCATGCCGTACTGGGTCCGCTTGTCACGGACGATCCAGACGAGTTCGGGAACGTGGACGGCTGCGGGGCGGGCCGTCTTGCTGGTGCCCACTACGCCCTCCGTTGCTTGGAGAGCCTTTCGGCCAGTTCGTCGAGGTTTCCGGCGGCCATGCTGTTCCCCGCGTTCTGCGCGACCAGCAGGCCCACGCGTTGTGGCTGGGCTGCTGGGACGACTTCCACACTGGTGGACTGCGGCTCGTTGTCTGCCTCGACGCTCGGCAGTTCGATCATGTAGCTACCGGAGCGTTCCCCGACGGATACCGTCGCGACCTTCCATCCGGCGTTGGCGAAGATGATGAGCTGCGGTGGATGCCAGAGCGTTTCGGTGCTGCTGTAGGGCTTGATTTCGCATCGGTCGGCACGACGCTTGATCAATTGCGCGTGGATACCGCGTGCCGTCAGGTGCGTGATGACGCGGTTGAGGGCAGCGTTCTGGGCTGTCGCCGCCTCCTCCGAGATCGGCTGACAGAGCAGGTCAGCGTCCGAATCTGTGGTGTGTGTGCCCGCCATGCCCTCGACGGTAGGAGAGAGCGTTTCGACGACTCTACAAACTTGCGGATACTTGCGGACGGTTACTCAAGGGAGTCCATCGCTCGCTTGATTAGGGCTCGGGCTTCTCGACCGAAAATGGCTATTTCGTGGAAGCGCATGAAGGTCTCAGCGTACATCTCGATCTCTCGCGGTTGAGTGATCGTAAGAAAGCCGGAGACCAGCTCCACGTTGGCCTGGACGTCATCGAAGATGTAGAAGTTCTCGACAGGCCAGCGGCCCGCACGCTCCGCGTAGGGCGGTATCACAGCCAGGGACACAGAGGGCAGCGCCATGGCCTCCAGCAGATATCCGAGCTGTCCGATCATCACCTCAGGCCCGCCACGTCGAT
This sequence comes from Nonomuraea sp. NPDC051298, assembly GCF_055586305.1. NCBI lineage: Bacteria > Bacillati > Actinomycetota > Actinomycetes > Streptosporangiales > Streptosporangiaceae > Nonomuraea > Nonomuraea sp. NPDC051298. The sequence continues at coordinate 610,792 of NZ_JBVJIM010000001.1, read as the reverse complement.
AGGTGAGCGCTGCCGCCTCCAAGATGAAGACGAATCGGTGATTGCCCTCGTAAAGGATGTGCTGACGGGCCAGGCGCTCAGCGACGGCATCGGTGACATCATCCACCGGTACCTTTCTGCCGTCGCGGATGGCCGCCAACGTCGCCGTGGTGTACCCGGCCGTCTGAAGGAGCCCTGGAATGACGTCTTGGCAGTACGAACGGTAGAGCCGGGTACGTTCGTACAACTCGCGCACCGCGACGTTGAGATGGGTCAGGCCGGTCTTCTCCGCTCGCCGCCAGTCCAGCCATGCCGAGTCAACCGCACGTAGCTCAGCAACCAACTCAGGCAGCAGGCCGGGCACTCCACACGCTTGTACCCAGGAGGCCAGGTCGCTTTCGGACGGCTGCTTCTTGGCGTTTTCGATCCGAGAGGTTTTGGACTCGTGCCAACCAGCAAGGGCCGCAAGCGCCCTGGCGTTGAGGCGGGCGTCAAGTCGGATATCGCGTAGCCGCAGTGCAAGCGCTTGCCTGGCCGCCTGAGCGCTGGAGCTGGGCGAGGGTGAACTGTGCATGGATCTATGAGACCGGTGTGATCAGCAGTTCGCTCAGATCCGATACTCCGCATGATCGGTTGCCCGTTCCCATGCCGCCGCGAAGGCGGCAGCACAGAGCTTCACCGTGGTGGCGTCATCGGTTTCGTCGTTGGAGACCCACGCGCCATCCCCGGCGAAATGGCAGAACTGAACCAACCTGTCATCGAAGATCCACACATCGTTCCCTGGCAGGGTCAGGCCAGACGCCAAGCGCCGAGGGAGCCACCTGATCACCTCCCCGGCGGACAGATTTACGCCGGGAGTAACCGCGTGCTCGAAGGTGATGTAGGTGCTGACAGGTTCTGACACGATGCGGACCCGATGCATGGCCACACCGCGTGTGACAGCAGCCCGTGCGGTGGCTGCCCAGTCCGAATACTGACGGACAGCCTCATCGACATCGCCAGCTTCCCAGGCCAGATAGCCAGGGTCACCGGTCATGTACTGGTCTCGCATCTCCAGCTTGAACGCGGTGCGCTCACACGCCGCCAGGAGTTCGCTGAAGTCCGCCACGGCACGCCTCCATGATGATCCCGATCATGCGCGCAGGAAGGCGCACAACTGATTCGCTGTCCAGAATCGGGCTCTTGTCGTTGACCCACGCGAGTATCTCCGGGTCCGTTACGGTCGCGCCCTGGAAGAAGAAGTCACCCGTACCGGGGTCCCTGAAGACGGCCGGGCAGTTGTTGCCCGGGTTGTTGGGGTCCTTGCCGTAGAACGCTAGCGCCATGACGGTCTCCTACGTTTGGGGCTTGCGACTCCTTGCGCACCTGCGAGCCTGAACTCTCGCACGACCGGCGTCAATACCTGCGATCGCGGCCCTACAAGAAGGGGTCAGCACAAGGTCAGCACGCTGCCGACGCATGCCTCTGAACAACGGCAAACGACAAGAAGCCCCAGACTCACGATGTAGGCCGTGAGCTGGGGCTGTGTCGCACGCTTGACCGGGTCGAACCTGATGCGCTGAGGGGAGTCGCGGTTGATCAGGAAGATCATGCGCCAGACCGTACCGAAGAAGTCGGCGTCTCACCGGCTACCATCGGGCGCTGCCGCCGGACCGTTTCCCGTACCTGAGCAAACGCGTGGACGCGCTCGTCAGCCGACGACGGGGAGAGTCGCTTCCGATACGGCCTGGAGCTGCTCCTCGACGGAATCGAGGCCCACATGCCCGAGGGCGCGGGCCCGCCTTAGGGCTAAATGCCTAGGCCCCGCGCCCGATGTGCCGACCTGGGGCTTCGCCATACGTTGCCGAGCATGACAACGACTGTTGAACAAACCGTGGCGGCCCCGGCCGGCGTGCTGTCGCCGCGCTACCGGGCCCTCAGCGTCGGCCTGGTCGCGCTGGTCACGCTGCTGGCCTTCGAGGCGATGGCGGTGGCCACGGCGATGCCGGTGGTGGCGCGGGAGCTGGACGGCATGCCCCTGTACAACCTGGCCTTCAGCGCCACCCTGGCGGCCAGTGTGATCGCGACGGTGCTGGGCGGGCGGTGGAGCGACGTGCGGGGGCCGCTCCAGCCCATTGGGGTGGGCGTGGTGACGTTCGTGGCCGGGCTGCTGCTGGCCGGGTTCGCGCCCACGATGGAGTTGTTCGTGACGGGCCGGTTCGTCCAGGGGCTGGGCACCGGGTTGACCCAGGTGGCCCTGTACGTCCTGGTGGCCAGGGTCTATCCGGGGGCGTTGCATCCCAAGGTGTTCGCGCTGTTCTCGGCGGCCTGGGTGGTGCCCTCGATGGTCGGCCCGGCCATCGCCGGCTTCGTGGTGGAGAAGGCCGACTGGCGGTGGATCTTCCTGGGCGTCACGCTGATCGTCATCCCGTCGGCGCTGCTGCTGTGGCGCGGCACCGCCGGCCGGGCCATCGAGAACGGCATCGCCGAGCCCGCCCCCGGCCTCGGCCGCAAGCTCGTCTGGGCCACGGTGACCGCCGTCGCCGCCGCCCTCATCCAGTACGGCAGCGCGCTCAAACTGGCCGGCCTGCCCCTGCTCGCGATCGGCGTCGTCCTGCTGGCCGTGGCCCTGCCCAAGCTGCTGCTCCCCGGTTCGCTCCGGGCCGCCCGCGGCCTGCCCAGCGCGCCCGTCCTGCGCGGCCTGGCCTACGGCTCGCTCATGGCGGCCGAGGTGCTCATCCCGCTCATGCTGATGAACGAGCGCGGCCTGTCCGCCACCGGGGCCGGGATCGTGCTCACCATCGGGGCGCTGGGCTGGTCCACCGGCTCCTGGATCAAGGGCCGCGGCACGATCGGCAACATGGCCGCCGTCCGCGGCGGCGCCGCCATGATCGCCGTCGGGATCGCGATGGTGACGCTCGTGCTCGTCGACTCGATGCCGCTCGCGGTCGCGTACGTCGCCATGGCCGTCGCCGGGCTCGGCATCGGCGTGCTGCACCCGACCGTGTCCGTGCTGGTGCTGGAGATGTCCAAGGAGGGCGAGGAGGGCCAGAACAGCGCGGCCGTGGGCGTGGGTGAGTCGGTGTTCACCGTGGTGGCCGTGGCGGTCAGCGGCGCCCTGTTCACCGCGGCGGGCGGCAGCTACCTGGCCGGTCTCGTGTTCACCGTCGTCCTGGCCGTGATGGCGTTCCTGCTGGCCCCCCGTTTTGTGCCGGCCGCCGGAGCGGGCACTATGGAGGGAGCCGCGTCATAAAAGGGGGGTACATGCCGCGAGTGCGGGAGCTTGAGGTTTTCCGGCTGGTCCTGCCCTACGGCAGGAGGTCGGAGAGCCTGCTCGTCAAGCTCACCGACCACGGCGGCATGACCGGGTGGGGCGAGGCGACCGCGCCCGGGGGGAAGACCTGGTCCAAGCTGGAGGAGAGCCTGGCGGCGCTGCTGATCGGGGTCGACTGGGAGCATCCCGACACCGTGCCGAGCGGTGACCCCGCGGTCGACATGGCCTGCTGGGACCTGTGGACGCGGATGCGCGGCGTGCCACTCGCCGAGGCGATCGGCGGCACCCGCACGTCCCTCATGGCGACCGTGCGCCTGGCCCCCGACGCGTCCGTGGAGAGCCTCGTGGCCCGGGTCAACCAGCAGATCTGCGCCGGATACGGGCACGTCACGCTCGACATCAGGCCCGGCTGGGACGTCGAGCCCGTACGCGCGGTGCGGCAGACGTTCCCCGCGCTGACCCTGGCCGTCGACTGCGGCAACGCCTACACCGACCTCGGCCAGCTCGTCGCGCTCGACTCCTACGGCCTCGGGGTCATCGAGCGGCCCTTCGCCACCTCCGACCGCTACGCCCACGCCGCGCTCCAGGACCAGGTGGCCGCCTCGGTGGCGGTCGAGGTCGGCTCGACGGCGGAGCTGGACGACTACCTGGCGCTGCGGGCCGCGCGCGTGCTGCTGCTGCGGCCGGCCGCGTTCTCGTCGTTGTCGGAGGTCAGGCGGGCGCACGACCGGGCCGCCGCCGCGGGCTGGGACATCCAGTGCACGGGCGGCCAGGGCGCCGGGCTGGCCAGGGCGGCGACGGTGGCGGTGGCGAGCCTGCCGGGGTGCACGCTGCCGTGCGACGTCACGCAGCCGCCGCGGCAGAACCAGATCGTCACGCCCATCGTGGGCGCCAGCGCCGGGATGATCGCCGTCCCGCTGACGCAGTCGGGCCTCGGGCACGACATCGACGAGGTGCGGTTGAGGCGGCTGGCCAAAGAGTCGTTCCACGCGTGATCGGCCGCCCTACGGTCACGCGCGTCCGGCGGGAACGGTCAGAGCGGGAGCGTGCTGTGCAAGCTGACGCCCGTGAGGATCTCGGCCAGGCCGTGGAAGCGCGAGCCCGCCTCGATGACCGTGTCCCTGACGTTGTGCACCCGGTCCACCAGCCCGGTCGTCGTGCCGCCCGGTGCGGCGATCGGCACGATGGAGGCGGCGGCCAGGGCGGCGGCGATCAGGTGGGCGCGACGGTGCATGGTGGACCTCCTGGGTGAGGTGCGGTGATGACATCGCCCAGGAGATCATGTCCGCTCGCGGCCCCGGCCGGTACGCCACAGCGGCAAGGCGGGTTCTTTACGCTCCCGCCGACGTGCGCAGCCCGATGGGCTCCACCCGCTTGAGGATCACCGCGTACGTGAACGCGCCCAGCAGCGCCACCCCCGCGATCACCATGAGCGGCACGGTGAACGACGACGTCCGGTCGACCAGTACGCCGATCATGATGGGGCTGATGATGCCGGCGAAGTTGGAGGCGAAGTTCTGGATGCCGCCGATCGAGGCCACGTGCCGGTCGGCCGGGGCGACGTCGGCCGGCAGCGACCAGATGTTGGCGGCGGCGAACGTCGAGCCCGCGTACGCGACCGACAGCAGCGCCAGCGCCATCCACGCCTCCGGCACCCACACCGCCACGCCGATCACGGTCGAGACGAGGAACCCGCCGGAGATGAACAGCTTCCTGACCTTCGTCACCGAGTCGCCCGCCGCGATGCGCCGGTCGGCCAGCCAGCCGCCCAGCCACTCGCCGCAGATCGCCACCAGCCCCGGAATCGCGCCGAACAGGCCCAGCTTCAGCAGGCTGAACTCCCGCTCCTCCACCAGGTAGGTCGGGAAGAACGTGAGAAAGAAGTAGACGACCATGTTGAGGCAGAAGAAGCCCAGCATCATCGCCCAGATGGTGCGGTAGCGGAAGAGGTCCCGCCAGCGGATCCGGTCACCCTCGCCCTCGTCGTCGCCCTCGAAGCCGCGCGCCCCGCCCTCCCGCAGGTATGTCAGCTCCTCCTCCGTGATCTTCGGGTGCTCCTGCGGATCCCGGTACGCCCGCCACCACCCGAACGCCCAGAACAGCCCCACGACCCCGATGACGGCGAACGTCCAGCGCCACCCCAGCCACGCGATCAGCCCCGTGACGACCGGCAGCGCGATGACGCCGCCCACCCGGGAGCCCGAGTCCCAGATCCCGGTGGCCAGCGCGCGTTCGTGCCGGGGGAACCAGCGGCCCACGACCTTGGCGCTCGTGGTGGCGGCCGGGCTCTCCCCGATGCCGAGCAGCAGCCGCACGCCGAACAGTGACGCGAAGCTGCTCGCCAGTGCCGTCAGCGAGGTGAACAGCGACCACCACACGGCGGCGAAGGTGAACGTCCTGCGCGGCCCGTAGCGGTCGACGAACCAGCCGGCGGCGAGCTGGAAGAAGTCGTACGACCAGAAGAACGCGGCCAGGATCATGCCCTCTTCTGTCTTGGTGAGATTGAAGGTCTCTCCCATGAACGGCAGCGCGACGCCCAGGCTCGCCCGGTCGAGATAGTTGATGACGAGACCGGCGAAGACGTAGCTGATCATGTACCAGCGCAGCCGGCCGCGGACGGTTCTCCGGAGGGATGGGGCCATCAGCGATCCTCAGTACTATTTCCTATTGGATATTTCGGATATGTTGCCTAGAGTTCACTATGTCCGTCAAGGGTCGTCATCAGGAGTGTGGTCGTGGCCAGTGAGCTGGAGAGCCGCCTGAAGGGGCGGGTACGCGCCGCGCGCCGCACCGTACTGACCGAAGACGTCTACGAGCGCGTCAAGAGCCTGATCATGGACGGCGACCTGGAACCGGGCGCCCGCGTCAACATCTACGCCGTGGCCAGGCTGCTCGACGTCTCACAGACCCCGGTACGCGAGGTGCTCGCGGCCCTGGAGTCGGAGGGGCTGCTCACCAAGGAGGCGCTGCGCGGCTACTCGGTGGCCCCGGTGCTCACCTCCGAGCAGGTCGCCGACCTCTACCAGCTCCGGCTGCTCCTGGAGCCGTGGGCGGCGGCCGGCGCGGCCGGGCGCATCACCCCCGAGGCCGCCGCCCGCCTGCGCGCCGAGCTGGGCAGCCAGTCGAGGGCCCCCCAGGGCACCCGGTACGAGGACTACCACGACATCGTGGCCCACGACGCCCGCTTCCACGACCTGGTCGCGGAGCTGTCGGGCAGCCCCGCGCTGCGCGCGTCGCTCCAGCGTACGCACAGCCACCTGCACCTCTTCCGGATCGAGTACGAGGGCCGGCGCAGCGGCGAACCCACGCTGGCCGAGCACGCCCGCATCGTCGAGGCCGTCACGGCGGGCGACGCCGGGGCGGCCGAGCAGGCGATGCGCGACCACCTGACGGCCGCCCGCGACCGCTTCCTCCACGCCCCGGCAGGCTGACCCCGCGCACTGACTCGTCGCGGATCGCCCGCGCTGGTCTCCGGACGGCCGCCGACGTCGCCCTGCGGGCCGCCGTCCCTCAGTGCGCCCGCGTGAGGAACTCCCGGAGCGAACGCGGTTCGCGCCCCAGGAGGTCGGCCACGGTCGTGGTCGTGCTCGCCCAGCGCCCGTCCCCGATCTGCGCCATCAGCTCGGCCAGGTCGCGGGCCGCGGGGGCGGGCGTGCCGCGCCGCTCCAGGTGGGCGGCGGCCTCCTCGACCGGCAGGTCCACGTAGCGCACGCTCCGGCCGAGCGCCCTGGTCAGCTCGGCGGCGATCTCGTCGTGCGTGGGCGCCACCGGGCCGGTGAGTTCGTAGACGGCGTCGGTCCCGATCGGACGGGTGAGCAGGACGGCCGCGACCGCCCCGATGTCACGCCCGTCGATGTAGCCGACGCGGCCCCTGCCGTACGAGCCGAAGAACCGCCCCTCCTCGTCGACGTCGCCCGCGAGATTCTGCATGAAGCCGACGGGCGCCAGGATCGACCACGGCACGCCCGACGCCTTGAGATGCTCGTCCACCTGCCCGTGCTGGCCGAACCCGAGCAGGCTGGACGACGTCACCCCGCGCACGGAGACGGCCACGACCTGGGCCGCCCCCGCGGCCGCCGCGTGATCGATAACCGCCTGGTGCGCCCGCACGAACCCCGGCCACAGCCCGCTGTTGAGAAACAGCCGGTCGCCCGGCTCCAGTGGGATGCTCTCCGGCCGTTCCAGATCGCCGACCACGTAGTCGCATCCCAGCTCATCGCCCTGCTCGGCGCGCCGTACCAGGGCCCGCGCCGCGCCGCCCAGCTCCTCGATCAGCGCGCGCCCGATCGTGCCCGTCGCACCCGTCACCACGATCATCACAACCTCCTAAGCGGAATGTCGCCTTCCTCTTATATACTAAGCGGAAACTCGTCGTCCACTTCAACGGAGGTTCGATGCGCGCCGACGCCCGCCGCAACCGGGACAGGATCCTCGAGGCGGCCCGCGACGTGGTGGCCGAGCGCGGCAAGGACGCGCCGATGGAGCTGATCGCCCGCCGGGCCGGTGTCGGCGTCGGCACGCTCTACCGCCGCTTTCCCGACCGAGGCGGGCTGCTCGCCGCCCTGGCGGAGCAGTACACGCACGAGCTGATGGACGCGCTCGACCGCACCGCGGCGGCCGAGCCCGACGCGTGGGCGGCCCTGCGCGCGTTCGTCCTCCACAGCGTCGAGCGGGGCCGCGGCGCCATCGCCGCCGCGCTGGCCGGGACCTCCGCACCCGAGGCTCGGCAGGCGCTGGTGCGACGGGTCGACGACCTGGTACGGCAGGCGCAGGCGGACGGCGCGATGCGGGCGGACGCCGGGACCGACGACATCATGGAGCTGCTCAGCGTGTTCGCCTGCCACCCGGGTGTCGTTCCTGAGCGCTTCCTCCCTCTCATGCTCGACGGCCTCGACCGGCGTTGACCTCGCCCCGGCTCGCGGGACGGCCGGGGGCGGGGCCCAGGGAGCGCACCGCCGGTGACGCGAGGGCCAGGGCGCAGGCGCAGGCCACGACCACGGCGCCGGCGTGCAGGGTCGCCGCGGTGCCCCAGGCCGCGGCGACGGGTCCGGCGGCGGCGAGGGCGATGGGGGAGAGCAGGAACGAGGCGAAGTAGTCGTACGAGCTGACCCGCGACAGCGCCTCCGCGGGGACGTGCCGGTGCATGACGGTACGCCAGAGCACCTCGTACACGTCGACGCAGGCTCCGGCGAGCACCATGGCGGCGGCGATGGCCCAGACCGGGCCCGGCGCGGCCAGCAGCACCAGCGGCGGCACCAGCGCGAGGACCGCCAGCACGGCCGCCCGCAACGGGAACCGCGGCCGGAAGCGGATGGCCACCACGCTCCCCAGCACGAAACCGGCCGAGTGCGCGGCCAGGACCGTCGCCCAGGCGCCGGCGCCGCCCAGCCCGCGCGCGGCCACCACCGGCCCCAGGGCCATGACGGCGCCGCCGAACACGGCGTTCGTCACCGCGGCGGACAGCACGAAGGGAGGCATCCAGCGCAGCGCGGTGAACTCCTTCCAGCCGTCCCGCAGCTCGCCGAGCATCGTCCCCTTCCGCGGGCCGTCCGCGGAGCGTTCCTGCCGGACCTTGAGCGCGGTGAGGAACAGGGCCGCCAGCCAGAAGGTCGCCGCGTCGGCGGCCAGCGCCCAGGCGGGACCGGCCGCCGCCACCAGCACGCCGCCCAGCGCGGCCCCGCCGACCCTGGCCGCGTTCGCCGACAGGCGGAGCAGGCCGTTCGCGGCCTGGATCCGGTCCTCCGCCGCGACCTCGGGGACGATGCCCATGACCGCGGGCTGGCTCAGCGCCGCCGCCGCGCCCCCGATCGCGGACAGGGGCAGCAGCACGCCCATCGCCGCCGGGCCCTCGGCGAAGAAGGCGGCGGCGGTCAGGGCCTGGGCGGCGCCGGCGGTGACGTCGGCCCAGAGCATCAGGCGGGCGCGGGGCAGCCGGTCGGCCAGTACGCCGCCGAATAGCAGGGAGGCGACCTGGGCGATCGTACGCGCCGCCAGCAGCAGCCCGATCTCGGCGGCCCCGCCCCCCGACCCGATCACGGCGAACGACAGCCCCAGCGGCGCCATCGCGTTGCCCGACAACGACGAGCCGCGGGCGAGCAGGAGCAGCAGAAAGTCCCGTTCGCGAAGCAAACTCACATCACGCCATATGGTATTCACGGTATTCATGCTTTGACGGCTACATTTCCGGTATTCATTCGGCATATCCGGTGTTACCCTGGATTCGGCACGCCGGGCGGTTCACTGAACATATTCCAGCTTCTCTCATAGAGGTGATGCCGGTGTCACGCGACGTGGAAGAGGGCACCCGCGAGCGCATGCGCCAGTCAGTGACGAAAACGCCGACCACGTTCGAGCTGCTCGGCCGGGAATGGCACCTGCTGCCCGAGGTGTATTCGCCGCGAGACTTCACCTCGACCGCCTTCTTCGCCGAGCACATTCCGTATCCTCCGTCCGGGAGTTTCCTGGAAATAGGCTGTGGCGCGGGGCTCGTCGCGACCGTGGCCGGGCTGGCGGGCTGCGCGCGGGTCGTCGCCTGTGACATCAACGGCGCGGCGGTCCACAACGCGGAGCTGAACCTCCGGCGGCACGGCCTGGGCGACAGGGCCGAAGCGCGCCACGGCGACCTGTTCGACGCGCTGGGCGACGCCGGTGAGCGGTTCGACCTGATCTTCTGGAACTCCAACGGCATCGAGCTGCCCGCCGGCCGCGACTGCCGTTCCGACCTGGAACGGGCGTTCTTCGACCCGGGCTACGACACCCACCGGCGCTACCTGCTGGAGGGCCGCGATCATCTGGCCCTCGGCGGGCGGCTGCTGCTCGGTTTCAGCGGGCACGGCAACCTCGGCCTGCTCACCCGGCTCGCCGCCCAGGCCGGTCTGCGGGTGGCCGAGCTGGCGCGTTCCCGCAGCGAGACGCTGGTCATCAGGCACCCGCACCTGCTGCTCGAACTGCTGCCAGAGACCGCGGGAGGCGGGCCCTCCCAGCGGTGACCGCCCACCGGTGACCGCCCACCGGTGACCCGCCCCCGCTTGGGCAGGAGTCGCCACCCGGTTCAGCTCCAACAGACCAGCGGCACGCCGGGACCGGTCACGCCGACGAAGGCCGCCATGCCGACCCGGTGCCCCGACGGGCTCGACGTCACCGCGTGCAACATCGCCGAGCTGAACACGATCACGTCGCCGGGCTCCGGATGGATGCGCAGCTCGGGCGGCTCGATGCCGCTCGGGTCGAGCCCCTCCACGCACAGGATGGTCTCGGTCTCGTCCTCCGTCGGCTCGCGCAGCCACAGCAGCAGGTCGCCGCCCTCGCCGGGCACCCGCAGGTAGGCGTTCACGGTGAGCTGCTCGGTCAGCGTGGCCGCCTCGGGCGCGTCGGTCTCCTGCCGCAGCAGGTCGTTGTGCGGCAGCAGTTCGGAGACGCCCGGCTGGAAGACCCGCAGCGCGCCGACGAAGCAGGCGTGGCCGCGCAGCCGCAGCAGGTTCGCACCCGCCGGCCACAGCTCCTGGAGCAGCAGCCGCACGTGGTCGATGGGGGACAGGTGCGGCGCGAACATCGACCGCACGTCATGGATGGACGGTACGGCGGCGTCGTTGTAGCGCCGGGTCAGCTCGGGGTCGAAGGCGGTGTCCACGTGCGGCATGTGGACCCGGGCGACCGAGCTGGACAGCTCCTTGTGGTAGAAGCCCAGCGCCTCGTGCCGCAACGCCCGCTCGGCCGCCGCATGGGCCAGCTCGGCGGGGAAGAACCGCCGGACGTGAATCGCGGCGATCTCCCGCCCGGCCAGCCGGCGCAGGCTCTCGGCGGTGAAGGCGTGGACGATCTCGGGTTCGGGCCGGCGGGACACCGACATGGCGACTCCTCTTCGCGAATGGTTGCTGACGCGGGTCTGTCCTGTCCGGTACGCGAGCGCTCGGTGCGCGGTGACGCGGGCCTCCTGTCCGGTACGCGAGCGCTCGGGGCGCGGCGCGCGGGTGACCGGTCCGGTGCGCGGGGTCACTCCCACAGCGCCGCCGCCTCCCACCAGTCCCGCACCTCCCGCAGGAAGGGGATCAGCTCGGCGTCCGGGGGAATGCTGAAGATCAGCTCCGCGATGCCGTGGTTGGCGTGGTCGGGGCCGGGATAGCGCCTTCCCTCCTGGCCCTTGGCCCGGTAGCGGACGGCGCCCGGCAACGGGCAGCGTTCTGGAAGCCGGCGCAGCGTGCCCCGCCGTGGGAGGAACCAGCCGTGGCCGTGCCGCTCGCCGGTCTCGTGCCAGGTGACCTGCGCCGATCGCCCGGCCTGCCCGGCCAGGCCCGCGTGGTGGAGGTCGAGGCCGAAGGAGAGCGCGTGCCCCTCGACGATCCCGGCGCCCCCGGCCCGGCACGCGATCTCGCACAGCACGATGTCCCCGCCCGTACTCCCGGCCGTACTCCCGCCGGTGGCTCCGGGCGTGTGGAAGAACTCGGCGTGGAAGGGGAGGATGCCCGGCGCCTTGGGGAGGGCGGCGATGACCTCGGCCGACCGGTCGGCCAGCCGTCGCCACAGCGGGTCGCGTTCCGGCAGCATGCCGCTGATCAGCGGCACGCTGAGGTGGTAGTTGGCCCACTGGGTGTGCAGGTAGCGCGACGGCCAGCAGTGCAGCGGTGCCCCGTCGGCCATGATGCCGTTGACGTGGTACAGCTCGCCCTCGATCCACCCCTCCGCGAGCATGGGCCCGCCGCCCTCCGCCCACGTCGCGGCGAAGGCGTCCAGCTCCGCGCGGTCGCGCAGCACCGACATGCCCACCGCCCCGCCTCCGGTGAGCCGCTTGACCACCGTGGGGAAGCCGTGCTCGGCGGCGAACTCGGCCAGCTCGGCCCCCCGGGTGACCCGGCGCATGGGCGCCACCGGGATCCCGGCCGCCGCGGCGGCGGTCTTCATCACGTACTTGTCGGTGTAGGCGAGGGCGCTCCGCTCGTCCTGGCCGGGCAGCCCCAGCTCGGACCGCAGCCGGGCGGTGCGGACCAGGTCGCCCTCCGCGACGGTCAGGATGCGCTCCACGTCGTGCTCGCGGCAGAGCGCCGCGATCCGCGCCGTCCCCTCGGGGCCCGCGTAGTCGCGGGCCACCTCCAGGTGCAGGAAGGACCGGCCCACCTCGTACGGGTCCCGGCCCCGCAGCGCGGAGGCGTCGGTGAAGACGACCAGCTCGCCCGCCGCGTCCGGGAACCAGGACGGCAGCCGTTCCAGGATCGGCCGGCGGTTGACCAGCAGCAACGTCATCGGGGCTCCACGGGCAGGTGGGAGCGGAGGGTGGAGCGCACGGAGTCGTCGCCAAAGCTCACCAGCCCCGGGTTGCCGAGCACGTCGGCGAACTCGGCCATGGCCGGCCCGATGGCCCCGTCGGCGGCGACCGGCTCGACCTCGCGCACCTGCGCCGCGCCGTCATCGAGGCGGTAGCGAACCCTGTCGCCACGGGACGCCGTGAAGACCCCGGCGGCACGTACGGCCCGGCCGGCCCGCGGGCCGAGCGGCACCGTCCCCGAGTACGACGGCCGCCCGCGGATCGCGGCCAGGAACGCGCTCTCGACGTCCTGCGGGGCGAGCCCGGCGATGCCAGGAACGCGTTCCTGCACCGCCCGGTGGAAGAGGTAGACGGGCAGGTCCGGCCAGCCGGGGCGCAGGCCGAGGCCGCCGCCCGCCCTGGGGTTCAGCTCGGTGGCCAGGAATCCGTCGGGCGTCAGCAGGCCGTCCACCGTGAAGATGCCGCGGAAGCCGGTCCGCGCGGAGAGCAGGTCGCCGACCCGATGGGCGTGCCGCTCGATCTCCCGCCGCACCCCGGAGCCGGGCCGCCACCAGGTGGAGGTCCCGCAGTAGAAGAAGGCGCCGGTGCCAGGGTGGCGCAGCATGGCCTCCTCCGCGGGGTCGAACACGGCGACCCCGTCGTCGAGCAGCATCGCCTGGGTGCTGCACGGCACCCCCTGGACGAACTCGGTCACGCGCACCCGGTCGGTCCGGCCGGCGAACTCGGCCAGCACCGCGTCCAGCTCGTCCGGGTGCCGGACCCACCGCAGGCCGGTGCCGCCGCCGCGGATCCCGCGCGAGGAGTCCATGGCCAGCACCACCCCGCGCCCGGCGTCGAGGGCCGCCGTCCGCTCGGCGAGGGCGGGGTCGCCGAGCGCGAGCACGGCGTGCCGCGGCGAGGGCACGTCCGCCGCCCGCCACAGCTCCTCGACCCTCGTCTTGTCCTCCCAGGCGGCCCACTCCGGCCTGCGCCAGCCGTGCACCGGGCGACCGCAGAGCCGCCCGACCTCGGTCCAGATGGAGCCGACCACGACGCTGGAGCGGCCGGGGTCGATGCGGTCCAGCCAGGCGGCGAGGCCGTCGTCCGGCTCGTGCAGCCAGGCGTCGAACTCGTGCCTCTCCATCGGCCGGTCGGCCTCGCGCACGCTCCACACGGGCACGCCGGGCAGGGCGTCGGCGTCCGGGCGCGTCCCGAGCACCAGCCCGGTCACGGCGGCGCCGCAGGCGGTCAGCTCCTGGGCTAGGAGCGTGGTGCTGAACCGCATCCGGTCGGCGACGAGCACCGCCCGCCGCCCCCGCCAGAAAGCACGCAGCACTTCGACGGCGCGGTCAATTTGGATTCTGGCCCGGCTCATTCGCGGCTTGACCTCCACATCGACAATTGTCAGATCGACTTGGAACTATCCTTTACTTGGTTGTGCTGATTCGCTACATTTGGCTCGCACCGGAATCGCAGGAAATACGAATATCCCGACCTCCGCCCGACAACGGAAACGCCGCGTACGGGCGTTTCCCTGCCCGGCAAGGAGTATCGACGTGAAATGCTCGCATCCGCTCCAGCGCGCCGCCGAAACCGCCGCCGAAACCGCCTCTGAAACCGTGGCCGAAACCGTGGCAGGGCGGGTCCGGTGATGGCCTCCAGGTTCGCCGTCGCGCCCAACCTCGCGCTGAACGAGACGGTGGAGCGGCTGCGCGCCGGTGGCGCGCGCATCGTGCACCTGGCGTTCGGAGAGTCCCAGCTCCCGCTGCCACGGCGGCTGGTGGAACGGCTCGTCGCGGGCGCCGCCCACACCGGCTACGGACCGGTCGCGGGAGCGGGCGCGACCCGCGAGGCCGTCGCGGGCTACTTCGCCCGCCGGTGCCTGCCCACCCGTCCCGACCAGATCGTGCTCGCCCCCGGCAGCAAGCCGCTGCTGATGGCGCTCATGGCGGTCGTCGAGGGCGACGTGGTGCTGCCGAACCCGTCGTGGGTCACGTACGCGCCGCAGGCCCGCCTGTTCGACCGCCGGGTCCTGCGGATCCGCGTCCCCGGCGAGTACGGAGGGGTGCCCGACCCCGACGTCCTCGCCGCCGCGCTCCGCTCGGCCCGGCGCCGTGGCGGCGACCCCCGGCTGCTGGTGCTGACCCTGCCGGACAACCCGACCGGCACCCTGGCCCCGCCAAACCTCGTACGCCAGGTCTGCGCCGTCGCCGAGCAGGAGGACCTGCTGATCGTCTCCGACGAGATCTACCGCGACCTGCTGCACGACCCCGCGACGCCGATGCTGAGCCCGGCCGAGGTCGCGCCGGAGCGTACGGTCGTGATCACCGGGCTGAGCAAGAGCCTGGCCGTCGGCGGCTGGCGCATCGGGGCGGCCAGGTTCCCCGGCACGACGTCCGGCGAGGCGCTGCGCGCCGACGTGACCGCCGTGGCCAGCGAGGTCTGGACGAGCATGCCGGCGCCGATGCAGGAGGTGGCCGCCGAGGCGTTCACGGAACCGCCGTCGATCGCCGAGCACATCCGCGGCAGCGCCCGCCTGTACGCCGTGGTGACCGATGCCGTCTACAAGATCGTCACGGAGGTCGGCGCGGCCTGCCGCCCCCCGGCGGGCGGCTTCTACCTTTACCCCGACCTCGGGCCGATCTGGCAGTCCCTCGCCAGGCGCGGCGTCCACGACTCGGCCTCGCTGCAACGCCACCTGCTGGAGACCTGCCACGTGGCGGTGCTCGGCGGGCACCACTTCGGCGACCCGCCGCAGGAGCTGCGCTTCCGGCTGGCCACCAGCATGCTGTACGGCGACAGCGAGGAGGAGCGCTGGTCGGCCCTGCGCGCCGACGACCCGCTGCGCCTGCCGCACGTCGCCGGGACCCTCGACCGGCTCAGAGAGGTCTTCGGCCGGCTGGCGGGCTGACACAGGACCCGATACCCACACGGCGTTCACCGTCAGGCCCAGTAGTGGACGAGGACGCTGCGCCGGCACCTGGCCCGGGGCCGTCGCACCCGTCGCACCTGGTGCCACGACCGGTCCGACCTGACCAGCACCGCCGTCGTGCCCAGGCGCGGCTGGACCCGGGCGTGCTCGTCGTCCGCCTCGCCGGAGCGCAGGATGCTCAACTCCCCGCCCTCGGCGGGCGACCACTCGGGTTCCAGGTACAGCACCAGCGACAGCAGCTTGTCGGCCCGGTCGGTGTGCGGCCCCAGGTAGCAGCCGTCGGCGTACCCGCAGGCGCGGATCTCGAGACCGGCCCCGGCCGCCGCGACCCCGGTGCCGCGCGAGACGGCGGCGGTGAACCCGGGGGAGAGCAGCTCGGCGACCAGCTCCCGCCAGCGCGGGGTCAGCCGTTCGACCGGGGGAAGGCGGCGGCCCTCCGACACCAGCGCCGCCGACAGCATCCGGTACGCCTTCTCCGCGTCCCGCCCCGACTCCCGCTCTCGCACCTCGTCGAACGGGAACTGCGCGGCGACCTCCCCGGCGACGCGCGGGGCCGCGAACGTGCCGGTGACCGTGCCCCACCGGAAGGGCTCCTCCCGCATCTCGGCGGACTCGAACGCCGCCAGGTTCAGCAGTCCCACGCCGCGCTCCCCGATCTTCCGTCCCCGTGCCCGCGTCCCTGTCCTCGCAGGGCCGTCAGCAGGCGTGCCGCGTCCCGCCTGGTGCGAAGCTCGACGACCGGCACCTCGGGCCGGGCGTTCAGGCAGGCCGCGATGGCGGGCAGCCCGCGCCGCCGGAACGTGAGGATGAACCAGGCGAACGCCACCGGACGGTCGGCCACCCGGCGCCGCCCGTCCTCCAGCCGCATGTAGTGCGGCAGCCGCCCGTGCTCCAGCCGCGCGTACGTCACCAGCCGCCGCAGGTAGGCGCCCAGGCACGCCGCGGGCGCCCGGTCGAGCAGCACCACGACGTCCGCCCTGGCCAGCCGCTCGGGCAGGGTGGCCGCGTGGTTCCCGTCCACGATCCAGGCGGGACGGGCGCACAGCTCCCGCACCGTCCCGGCCCACGTCCCGGGTTCGGCGGGCCGCCAGCCGGGCCCGAAGTAGTGCGTGTCGAGCGAGGTCACCGGCAGTCCGGTCAGCGCGCCCAGCCTCCCGGCGAACGTCGTCTTGCCCGCCCCCGGGCACCCGATGACCAGCACCCGGCGGGCCCCGGCGAGCAGGGCGGGGGCCCGCGCGGCCGTCGCGGGCGCCGTCACCTGGCCTCCACCCCCTGTCCCTCGCGGGCGGCGACCGCGCGCAACGCGCCGAGCACCCGCGCCACCGTCGCGTGGTCCGCCGCGGCGATCCGCAGGTGGTCCGGCAGCCCGAACCTGGCCAGGTGGCGGACGGCGTAGCCGTGCTCGGCCAGCCCGGCGACGTACCGGGCGGCGCTGCGCGCGTCGGCGCAGCGGACGGGGACGAAGTTGCCCTGCGAGACCTCGGCGACGCCGCCGACCAGCCCCGGCACCTCGCGGGCCAGCAGCGCGCGGGCGGAGTTCAGCTCCGCGTGCACCCGGGCCAGCTCCTCGCGCCGCCGCACCAGCTCCGCGCCCACCCGCAGCGCCGGGCCGCTGACCGGGTTCGAGACGTTCCAGCGCTGGACGTGGGCGGCCACCTCCACGCTGCCGCACACCGCGACCGCGAGGCGCGCGCCGGCCAGCCCGTACTCCTTGCTGAAGGAACGGACGACGATCACGTGCGGCCAGCGCGGGGCCCGCGTCAGCACCTGCTCGGGGGCGAAGGCGGCGTAGGTCTCGTCGAGCAGCAGCAGGCACTCCCGCCGCGCGCACGCCTCCACCAGCTCCGTCACCTCGGCGGCCGGCCACCACGCCCCGGTGGGCCCGTTCGGGTTGGAGACGGTCACGATGCTCCCCGGGGGCACCCGGCGCAGCGCGCCGTGGAACGCCGCCATCGGGAACCCCCGCCCTGGACGGTAGTCGACGCCCCACTCGGTGAGCCCGGTCAGCGTGGCGTACGGGGTGATCTGCGCGTAGTTGGGCCGCTGGGTGAGCAGCACGCGCCCCGGCCCGCCGAAGGCGTGGAAGACGGCCCGGTAGGTCTGGTCGGACCCGGCGGTGAACAGCAGCGACTGCGCCGGCACCCCGAGGGCGGCGGCGAAGCGGGTGCGGGCCACGGCGTAGTCGGGGTAGGAGATCCAGTCCTCCGGGCGCAGGCGGTCGGCGGCCTCCCTGATCATCGGGCCGACCGCGGGGTGGCACATCTCGTTGTTGGCGAGGTTCACCAGGCCGTGCAGGCTCCGCCGCCAGTGCGCCGTGACCCCGGCGTCGTCGTGGACGAAGTGCGTGCGCAGCCAGCCGGTCATCCGGCGCTCCGCTGCCGCGGGATGCGTTCCTGCACCCGGGTGACGGGCGCGTCCGGGTCGAACAGGATGCGGTAGTACTCCTCCGCGGGCTCCGGCTCGTCCCCAGGGCGGAACAACTGCCGGTTGAACGAGGCGATCGTCGCCTCGTCCATCGTGGCCCGCATCTGCTCGAAGTCGGTGTACACCGTGGGCCGCACCCGGCCGTCGATCTCGCGTACCGCCTCGATCGTGCGCCTGACCCCGGCCAGCGAGGTGCCGGGCAGGCCGAGGATGACGAAGCAGTTCAGCTCGACGCCGGCGCGGCGGCAGGAGTCGGCGATCGTCCGGAACCGCTCCCGTTCGACCTGTTTCACCCGGGGCAGCGCGGCGTGCCCGGCCGGTTCGAGGGTCTCGAGGCCGACGCTGATCCGTACGCACCCGCTCGCGCCCATCAGGCGGACGAGGTCGTCGTCGAGGTGGTGGAGCGTGGTGGTGCACTTCCACGGCAGCCCTGGACCGGTGGCGGCGTAGGCGGCGCAGAAGTCGCGCACCCAGGGGCGCCGCAGCGTGAACGTCGGCGCGTACATGGACACGTAGTCGAAGTGCCGCTCGCGGGTCGCCTCGGCGATGTAGGCGATGACAGTGGAGACGGGCAGCCGCCGTTCCGCCTTTCCCTCCCGGCCGGGGATCTCGCAGAAGGCGCAGTTCACCGGGCAGCCGCGGGCCACCGGCACGACCAGTTCGCGCCGCGCCGGGATGCCGCAGAAGCGGGCGGTGTCGTCGGCGTAGAGCCGGTCGTAGGCCGCGTAGGGGATCTCCGTGACGTCCGGCAGCGGCAGCCGCTCGCCGGGCAGCAGCCGGGGCGGCCCGTCGGGGGCCGACCACCGGCCGTCCACGCGGCGCCACACGCTGCCCGGCAGCGCGCCGCCCTCCGCGCGGGAGCGGACGACGTCCTCGACCGCCGTCTCCGGGTCGCCCGGCCCGGCGATCGCGTCGACGTCGTAGCGCTGGAAGAACCGCGGCAGCCGGGCGCTGAGCCGGCCGAAGGTGACGATGGTCGCCTCCGGCGCGAGCGTGCGGGCGTACTGGGTGGTGCGGCGGAGGCTGTCGATCGAGTCGAAGTCGTTGGCCAGGGCGATCACCTCGGGCCGTCCGACGAGCAGGTCGCCGAGCGCCTTCCAGGTGAGGTTGAGCGCGGCCGCGTCGACGGCCCGCACCTGCGCCGCCGGGATCGCGGCGCGCAGGTGGGCGGCCACGTTGAACACGGTCAGATGGTGTCCGGCGTTGAAATAGCTGGGCACCTGCGGTGGCCACAGCACGAGAATCTTCATGGTGACGCTCCAATCGCGCCTCGCCGCCGCCTTCCGTGGCCGGGGCGCGGGTACGGGCCGGGGCAGGAGGGGGTGGCCGGGGGCACGGTCCTAGGGGTGGCATCCGGCCGCGTCGACCGTCTCGACGCCGGCCCCGAGCGCGGCCAGCCGTCCGATCAGGTCCTGGTAACCCCGGTCCAGATGGGTCATTCCGGTGACGGTGCTGACGCCGGGGGTGGCCAGCGCCGCGGTCAGGCACACGGCGGCGCTGCGGGTGTCGCGGGGCCGGAGCGGTTCCTCCGGGGTCGTCAGCACGGACGTGTCGATGAGCAGCCGGCCGCCTTCCATCCGCATGCGGGCGCCCATGCGGCGCAGTTGGCGGGCGTAGTCGTACCGGTCGGCCCACACCCGGTCCTCCACGACGGACCGGCTGCGCGCGCGGAGCAGCAGCACGGCGATGAGCGGCGCGATGTCGGTGGAGATGCCGGTCGACTCGGCGATCAGCCGCGCGCCGTCGTAGGGGTACGCGCCCGGCCGCACCGTGATCGTGTCCAGGCCGAACTCCGGCTCGATGCCCAGCCCCTTGAGGAAGCGCAGCTCACGGTGGAGCGTCGTGTAGGCCCTGACGGTGTCGCCGCACTCCAGCTCGACCGTGGAACCGGTCATCGCCGCGAGCGCCTGCCAGGTGATCACCTCCACCGGGTCGGGCATCAGCTCGTACTGGCTGGCCGGGCGGCTCGCGCCGCCGCGGACGACCCAGCAGGCGTCGCGCTGCTCGATCTCCACCCCGAACTGCCGCAGCATGCCGATCAGCTCGTGCTGCGCCTCCTTCTCGTGCGGGTTGAGTATCAGGCTCGTGCCCGGGACCGCCGCCGCCAGCAGCAGCGCGGTCTTGGTCGCGCCCGACACGTACGGCCCCGCCGGCCTGCCGGGCTCCCGCGACCAGCGCAGGACGTCGACCGTGGCGGGCCGCAGCTCGGGCGCCTCGACGTGCAGCGCCTCGCCCCGCCACTCCCAGCGGGCGCCGAAGCACTCCATGACGTCCAGCATGTGCTTGAGCGGACGCGGCAGCCCCCACTCGAAGCTGCCGAGCGGGTCGCCGCCCGACCCGGGGAAGGAGGCCCTGCCGTGGCGCGCGAGCACCGCGGGCAGCAGGTAGATCGAGCCGTGGATCGCCCGGCTGCTCGCCGGGGGCAGCTCCCATCCGGTGACCGCGCCGCCGATCCGCACCGTGGCGCCGGCGTCGTGGACGCTGCCGCCGATCCGCGTCAGCGTCTCGGCCAGCGCGTCCCGTTCGGTCAGTCTGGGGGCGTTGCGCAGGGTCAGCTCGGCACCGAGCGCGGTGGCGGCGGCGAACCCCAGCACCATGCCGTGCTTGCTGCCGGGAACGGCTGCCCTGCCGCTCAGCACGCGACCGCCGGTGACCCGTACGGCGTCGCCCGTCGGTTGGTTGGCCGGCATGGGTCAGTTCTCCCGCAGCCAGAACTCCAGTTGGATGGTGAGCCGGATCTCGTCGTCCGTGAGGATGCTCGACACCGAGTGCCACGACGTGTCGCTGGGCGGGAAGGCCAGCAACTGCCCGCCGGTCGGAGGAACGGTCTCCACCGGCGGCTGCGCCGACCTGCCCGAGGCGCGCACCTCGAAGTGCCCGCCGCCGTCGGAGGGCCAGTGCTCGTTGAGGTAGAGGATGCCGGTCAGCGCCTTGGTCGGCTTGTCCTTGTGCAGCGAGATGTAGTCGCCCCTGCCGAAGGTGTAGACGCCGATCTCGCGGGGCAGGCCGTGGAGTTCGATGCCCACCGTCTCGCCCAGCCAGCCGATGAAGCCGTCGCCGTCGAGTTCCTCGAGCAGCTCCGTCCATTCCGGTGAGAGCTTTGCCGCGGCCTCGGTGCGGGCACCGTCGGCGACCAACGTGAGCACGTTCATGCGATACCGCTTGTCGCGTCCGGCCTTTTCCGCGATGGCGCGGCGGCCGCTTTTCATGAGGGGCCTGCTTTGCGCCAGCGCGCGCAGTTGTCCGGTGTCGAGCAGATTCCTGGCGAGGTGCCAGGTGAACGGCTCGTAAGAGTGCCTGACCTCGGGCGCGCGATTGATCATTGTGCTCCTCACATTTCACTGCGATAGCGTGCGATATCGAGCAAATATCTGAGGCGACCAGGGCTGGAACGACGACGGGCCCAGTGGAAGCCGGCGCCGGGGCCGCGATTTCGGCGGGGCGCCGCTAAGGACGGACGTGATGTCCGAAAACCCGGGTATTGCATCGTCCGAACGAGCCGAACACGTGGAAGTCCCCAGATTATGGTGACCCTGTCGCGGTCATCTGACTGCAATGTTCCCGTGCATGTCGGCCAGTATTACACCGGGTTGTCAAACCAGCAAGGGGAGGAATTATTTCTCATGTTCGGCCGTTCTGGCGGGCTTGCGGCGCCCGTACTGACCGGCCCGTTCGTGGCCCATGCGCGGTCGGCGACCGGCTGGTCGGCGCTTGACACCGGCCTGTCAGCACTGGTAGGAGGGAAACGCGCGTGCCGGAGCGCACGGCGATTTCCGGCGCGACCGAGACACCGCAGACGACGCACCGGAGAGAAACTCACAGCACGATGAGCCCGGCAGAGGAAATCAAACGCGTGGCCATGACCGACGAGGAGATCGAGGCGGCCCACCTCGGGCAGGCGCCGATCCTCGACCGGGAAATCGAGCTGATCGAATACGATCCGGCCTGGCCGGCTCTTTACGAACGCGAGGCCGCCCGAATCCGCGGCGCGCTCGGCCCGGCCGGATCGGCGGTGGAGCACGTCGGGTCCACCTCGATTCCGGGAATGCCCGCCAAGCCGATTCTCGACCTGCTGCTCGTGGTGGCCGACTCGGCGCGCGAGACCGCCTATGTCCCGCCCCTGGAAGCGGCCGGATATCGCCTCGACATTCGCGAGCCCGACTGGTACGAACACCGCGTTCTCCGCCGCCCTGAAAGCGAAATCGCGGTGACTCTGCACGTCTTTTCCGAGGGGTGCCCGGAGATCGAGCGCATGTTGTTGTTCCGCGACCGGCTGCGTTCCGACGACGCCGATCGCGAGTTCTACGCGCGCACCAAACGCGCACTGGCGCGGCGCGCCTGGAAACGCCTGCAGCACTACGCCGACGCCAAGACCGAGGTGGTCGAGGCGATCATCGCCCGCGCCCGCGAGCACCCGCCGGCGGGGCGGGACGGCGGCTGAGGCGCCGGTCAGCGGCCGGCCAGTTCGCGCAGGGCCCGGGCGAACTGGCTCAGGCCCGGCTCCTCCACCGGCATGTGCCCACACCCCTCCAGCATGACCAGGCGCTTGTCCGCCTTGATCCGTTCGAAGAAGGGCAGGCTCAGCGCGGCGGGCGTCCAGCGGTCGGCGGCCGGGTGGACCATCAGCACCGGGCAGGCGGTGAACGCCTCCGGCTCGACCTCGGGCGCGGAGGTCAGGTAGGTGCGCAGGAACCGCAGAGAGACCCGGCCCCCACCGCCGAGCCGGTCGCGCGACACGGCGGCGTTCAGCTCCGCCTGGTTCGACATCGCCGACATCCGGGCCAGCCGGCGGACGGGGACGCGCAGGTCGTCCGCCGCCCGCAGCGCGTTCATGACCGGCCCGGCGACCCGGCCCAGCACGCCGTACCGCGCCGCGGCCGCCCGCACCTCGGCCCGGCGCACGTCCAGCAGGCACGTCACGGCCAGCGCGTCGGCCCCGGCCCGCGCGACCGCGCTGTAGGCGAGCATCCCGCCCAGGCTCGCGCCCAGCACCAGCACCGGGCGCGCGTCGCGGCGGCGTTCCCTGCCGATCAGCTCGGCGGCCAGATCCACCCAGGTGGCGTACTCCACCGGACGCCCCTCGCAGCGCGTGTGCCCGTAGCCGGGCAGGTCCGGGGCGACGACCTCCACCGGCCCCACCAGCCGGGTGTAGGGGAGCAGCATCCGGCCGTAGCCGCCGGCCCCGTGCAGCACGACGAGCTTCACCGGCGCGGCGGGGTCGGCCACCCGCTCCAGATGCACCCGCATTCCCCGCCAGTGCCACCATTCCGACACGGCCTCGGGCGCCTCGGCCTCCCGTGCCCATCGGGGGAAGAACCGCAGGTAGTCGACGGTCATGCGACGCTCCTTGTGAGGGACTATCGAGCACTGCGACAATAGTGAGTAATTGCTCGTTTTTGTACTCGCGTTAGGCCCTCCGATGCCCACCTTGCCCAAGCCGCTCAGGCCCCGGAAAACCCCACGTCAGAAGCGTTCCGAGGAGACGCGGGAGCAGATCCTGGAGTCGGCTGCTCGCGTTTTCGCCGAGCACGGCTACGCCGCGGGCACCACCAACCGCATCGCGGAGGCCGCGGGCCTGTCGATCGGGTCGCTCTACCAGTACTTCCCCAACAAGGACGCGATCCTGCTCCAGCTCGCCCGGCGCCACGTCGACGAGGGCCGCGTGGCCGTCGCCGCCGCCTTCGCGGCCGGGCCGCCCGCCACCTGGCGCGAGCGCGTCGCGGTCCTGGTGGACACCGCGCTGAGCGTTCACCGCGGCGATCCCCGCCTGCACCAGGTGCTGTTCGAGGAGTCACCGCGCCCGCCCGCGCTCCTGGCCGAGCTGCGGGCCCTCCAGGACGACCTGGTGGACCGGCTGGCCGCCCTGCTGCGCGCGGACGCCGCGCCCGGTGCGCCCGATCCGCGCCTGACCGCGTGGTTCCTGGTCGCCGCCATCGAGTCGCTCACCCACCGCTACCTGGCCGACCAGCCCACCCGCGACCGCTCCGCCTTCCGGGACGAGCTGGTCGCCCTCCTCACCGGACACGTGCTCTCGGTGGGGGCCCGCCCCGCCACATGAGGCGGGGGCGGCGCGCTCAGCTCTTGGGAGTGGCCGGGCCGCAGCCCTCCGTGAGGCCCTTCGTCGGGTCGTCGGCGGCCTGCGGCGCCGGCTTCTTGGCCGTCTTCTTCGGCGAGGGCGAGACCGAGGGGCCGGCCGGGGACGTGGGCGCGGCGGAGGAGGTGGGCGCGGCGGAGGCGGAGGCGGCGACCGGAGCCTTCGTCCGCTTCGAGTCGCGGAGGGCCTTGTCCGCGATGTCGCGGATCTTCTCCCAGTCGGGGTAACCGGTGCTGATCAGCGGCGGCACGAACTGCACGCTGGACACCTCGGCGTTCTTGACCTTCAGCGCCAGCGGCACCAGGTGCTTGAGCATCGTCTGGGGGATGTCGGTCCTGATCAGCTCTTTGGTGGCCAGCGCGATCTGGTTGAACCGGGTCAGCACGGTGGCGGGGGCGGCCTGGTCGAGGATGGCGCCGAGCACGCAGCGCTGGCGGTGCATGCGGGTGTAGTCGTCGCTGTACGTGCGCGAGCGGGCGTACCACATGGCGTCGGCGCCCTTGAGCTTGCGCGTACCGGCCTTGACCAGGCCCTCGTTGTACTTGCCGAACACGACGTCCTGCTCGACGGTGATCGTGACGCCGCCGATGGCGTCGATGAGGCGGGCGAAGCCCCACATGTTGACCAGGGCGTACCAGTCGACCTTGAGGCCGAGGGTGTAGCCGATCGTGTCCATCAGGACCTTGGGGCCCTGGTGCTGCTTGCCGCCGAAGATCTCGGGGTGGGCGTCGGCGTACTCCCAGACGCTGTTGAGCAGGTCGCTGCTGCCGCCGTTGGCGTCCTTGGGGAGGTCGAAGCCGTTGGGGAAGTGGCGGGCCATCGGCGTGCCCGGACGGAAGCGGACGTCCTCGAGGTTGCGCGGCAGGCTGAACAGCACGGTGTTGCCGGTCTTCACGTCGACGCTGGCCAGGTTCATGCTGTCGGTACGCACGCCGGTCCTGTTGTCGTCGGCGTCGCCGCCGAGCAGCAGGATGTTGACGCGCTCGCGCCCGGCCCACGGGTCCTCGGGCTTGGGCTCGGCGACGGGGGGCTGGCCCTCGTTCTCCGGCGCCTGGAAGATGTCCTGGATCGCCTGGCGGGAGGTCTGCGCGAACTGCGCGGTGAACGCGAACGGCAGCACCACGATGACGGCGAGCAGCCCCGCGACGGTGCCGGTGAGGATCTGCCCCGTCTGCGTCAGCCTCCCGGGCCGCAGCACCACGAACGAGTGCACGATCAGCGCGAACCAGGCCAGGCCCAGCACGATCCCGCCGATCACGATCGCGAGGAGCCAGGAGTCGTCGGTGAGCGAGCCGGCCAGGTTGCCGAGGTCGTTGGTGAGGCCGACGGCGAGCACGGCCAGCAGCAGGGCGGCGTAGCAGGAGATCAGGGCGAGACCTGTCTTGCGCCAGCCGGCACGCAAGTGGGCGGCGCCGGGTGCGAGTGCCGCCAGCGCCAGCCATCCGAGGACCGCTCCAGCGCCCACCGGATCCTTGCCGCCCGCCGGTTTCCTAGCCTGCCGCACGCCTTCCCCGTTCTCCGCGCATTCCACCATAGGTGCCGAGTCCGCAACCTGATGGTGAACCGCGTGGCAGCGGTCGCCTCAGGCTCCCATAGAGGCGGCAGCCTATGCACTAAATACGAAATATGTCTTTATCGGAGGGTGAACATCAGTAACCGAATAATGTTCCGGACATGGGTGGCCGCGAGACCGGGTACGGGGTGACCGGGCACATCGCCATCTCCACATTCAAACGTCCGGAGCCCCCCAACGGGTTCACCCGCACCACGAGCGGCGAGTTGGCCGACCACGCCCGCGCGCCCCCGGACAAACTGCGAGCCCCGGATCCGCCGCCCGATGTGCCGTCCCGGCCCGGCGATCCCTATCGTGTCTCATATGTACGAGATCACCGTGCTGCCCCTGCCCGACGACTTCGAGGGCGAGGTCGTGGCGACGCTGGTGTCCAGGAGGGCCGAGTCCGCCTCCCGCAGGGCGGTGCTCTACCTGCACGGGTTCACCGACTACTTCTTCCAGGACCACCTGGCCGAGCACTACGTGCAGCGCGGCATCGACTTCTACGCACTCGACCTGCGCAAATACGGGCGCTCGCTGCTGCCGCACCAGACCAGGGGCCTGATCAGGAGCGTCACCGACTACTTCCCCGAGATCGACGAGGCCGTCCGCATCATCCGCCGCGACCACGACGAGCTGACCGTCAACGCCCACTCCACCGGCGGCCTGATCGCGTCCCTCTGGGCCGACCGGGTGCGCGGCCGAGGGCTGGTGCAGGGGCTCGCGCTCAACAGCCCCTTCTTCGACCTCAACGTGTCCGCCCCGATGCGCCTGGCCGCCGACCTGCTCAGGACGCCGCTGTCGTACACGCGGCGGGCGCTGCCGCTGGGCGCCAGCAGCGTCTACGGGCAGACGCTGCACCGCAGCGAGCGCGGCGAATGGGACTACGACCTGGAGCTGAAGCCGCTGGGCGGGTTCTCGGTGCACGCCATGTGGCTGGCCGCCATCCGGCGGGCCCAGCGCCGGCTGCACGCGGGCCTGGCGGTGGACGTTCCGGTGCTGGTGCTCGCGTCCGCGAACGGGCTGCGGGTGCGCGACTTCGTGCCGGAGGCGCGCTCGGCCGACATCGTGCTCGACCCCGGGCACATCGCCCGCTGGTCCACCCGGCTCGGGCCGCACGTGACGTGCGTACGCGTCGCCGACGGCCTGCACGACCTGGTGCTGTCGGCCGAGCCCGTACGCAAGCAGGTCTTCGCCGAACTCGACCGCTGGATGAACGCCTACGTCTACCAGGGGAACGAGAACAACCCGTAGTACGCCGCCGCCACCAGCAGCAGGCCGTTGCCGCCCAGCACGCCCGCCACCGTCACATGCTGCCACCGGCTCGGCCGCAGCCCCTCACGCAGCGCCGACACGAACGCCGCCACCGCCGTGACCTCCTGGACCAGCATGAGCACCGCGAGCACGCGCACGACCAGCCAGCCCGCCAGCACCGCGGGCCAGGCGCCGGCCTGGTTGACCGAGAACAGCACCAGCAGCATGATGAACGCCACCACCGAGAGCAGCAGCCCCAGCCCGGTCCACGCCATCCGGCTCAGCCGGCGCCTGATCGGCGGCCACAGGCGGGCGTTGGTCTCCGCGGGAGGCCGGGGGCCGTGGCGCAGGCGGAAGACCATGGCCGCCACCGGGCCGGCCACATAGCCCACCGCGGCCAGGCAGATCGTCAGCCCGAGCATCGTGCCGCCGGCGTACCAGGGGGCGGCGGGCACGTCGCTGGCCTCGAACCGCTGGACCGGAGTGGCGCCCGCCATGTGCACCGACGGCCGGGCCGTGCCGGGCAGGCCCTTGATCCAGTTGGTCAGCGTCTCCAGGTAGCCCTGGGTGAACGGGCCGCCGTTGACCCGCATCGCGTGATCGCCCTTGGCCATGAACCGGATCGTGTAGTCGTCGTTGCCCGCCCTGCCGAGCGCCGTGACCAGCGCCTGGGTGGACTCGACGAAGGGGATCGAGGGGTCGGTCGTGCCGTAGAACGCCAGGACCGGCTGCTTGACCTGGCTCAACGCCGGTTGCGCGTCGTAGCGCAGGAAGGTGAAGCCGACCCCGCCCATCGCCCTGGTCAGCAGGTCGCGGGCGCCGATGGGGGCGTGCAACCGGAGCAACTGCTCGTTGAGCGCCCAGGCGACCTGGCGCAGCGGGGAGACGTTGGGGGACGACACCAGCACGATGAACCCGACCCCCGTGCTCTTGGCCGCCGCGATCGGCACCACCCAGCCGCCCTCCGACACGCCCCACACGCCCACGCGGGACGGATCGACCTCGGGACGCGTACGCAGGTAGTCGACCATCCGCAGGGCGTCGTCGGCGAGCAGCCCGAAGTCGCGGTCGCGGAAGTCGTAGCCGATCGTGCGCTTGTCGAAGGCGATCGTCACCACGCCCGCCTGGGCCAGGAACTCCGCCTGCGGCGTGAACTCCGTACGCGAGCCGTTGCCCGACCCCGACACGAACACCATCGCCGGGTGACGCCCAGGCGTCAGCGGCAGCCGGAGCGTGCCCTCCAGACGCTGGGCCTCCGCCGGGATCGAGATCTCCTCGCGGCGGATGGCGCCGGACGCCACCACCGGCCTCAGCTCCCCGGCCGGCTGCGCCGCGATGGACTCGAAGGCCGGATCGGCCTTGAGCGGCGGTGGGTCGAACGCGGGCGGCAGAACATAGCCGACCGTCGCGAGAACCACCAGGACCACACCGGCGGCGACGCTCAACGTGCCACGGCCCGTGCGCATTGGCCTCCCCACGTTGTGTTGGTTTGCCCGCTGATCTTCCAGACTACTCCCGGCGTGTGGGACTGGAGAGACCGCATTTGTCAGTGAGAACTGTTAGCTTCCTGCGACATGCGGATCCTGCACACCTCCGACTGGCACCTCGGCCGATCCTTCCACCGGGAGAGCCTGCTCGCGGGTCAGGCGGCGTTCGTCGAGCACCTGGTGGAGACGGTGCGGGCCGAGCGGGTCGACGTGGTGGCGGTGGCCGGCGACGTCTACGACCGGGCGCTGCCGCCGGTCGACGCGGTGGCGCTGCTCGACGAGGCGCTGGCGCGGCTGCGCGCGGCCGGGGCGCGCGTGGTGCTGATCAGCGGCAACCACGACTCGGCGCTGCGGCTGCGGTTCGGCTCGGCGCTGTTCGAGGCCGCGGGCGTGCACGTGCGCACCTCGCCCGAGCAGGCGTGGGAGCCGGTGCTGGTCGGCGACGTCGCCTTCTACGGCATCCCCTACCTGGAGCCCGAGCTGGTCCGGGCCGCCTGGGAGCTGCCCGACCGCAGCCACACGGCCGCGATCTCGCACGCCATGACGCGCATCAGGGCCGACGTGCCGCGCCACCGCGCCTCGGTGGTGCTGTCGCACTGCTTCGTGACCGGCGGGCAGGCCAGCGACAGCGAACGCGACATCAGCGTGGGCGGGGTGGCCCACGTGCCGCTGGCGGCGTTCGACGGGGTCGACTACGTCGCGCTCGGGCACCTGCACGGCCGCCAGCGCATGTCCGAGACCGTGCGCTACTCCGGCTCGCCGCTGGCCTACTCCTTCTCCGAGGTCGGGCACGTCAAGGGCTCGTGGCTGGTGACACTGGGGGAGTCGGCGGAGTTCGTCCCGGCCCCGGTGCCGCGTCCGGTCGGGCGGCTGCGCGGAGAGCTGGAAGACCTGCTGGCCGATCCCCGGCACACCGCCTGCGAAGACCACTGGCTGCAGGTCGTGCTGACCGACGCCGTCCGCCCCAAGTCGGCCATGGACCGGCTGCGCGCCCGCTTCCCCCACACCCTCGCCCTCTCCTTCGACCCGGTCGGCGCCGCGCCCGCCGCCCAGCCCGTACGCGTCAGCGGGCGGCCGGAAGCGGAGGTGGCCCTCGATTTCGTCCGGGAGGTGCGCGGCGAGCCTGCCGCACCCGAGGAGGAAGACCTGCTAAGACAGGCCATCGAGACGTCGAGGGCGAAGGAGACGATGACGTAGATGCGGCCGCACAGGCTCACGCTGACGGCGTTCGGGTCCTTCCCCGGCACGGAGACGGTCGACTTCGACGCCCTGGCCGAAGCGGGCCTCTTCCTCGTCCACGGTCCCACGGGGGCGGGCAAGACCACGATCCTCGACGCGCTGTGCTTCGCCCTCTACGGCCAGGTGCCCGGGCAGCGCAACAGCGCCCGCAGCCTGCGCTGCGACCACGCCGCGCCCACGGTGGGGCCGTCGGTCACGCTGGAGGTGTCGATCAGGGGGCGGTTACTGCGCATCCAGCGCTCTCCGGCCTGGCAGCGGCCCAAGCTGCGGGGCACGGGGTTCACCGAGGAGAAGTCCAAGGTCGTCCTGTCGGAGTGGCAGGGCGCCAACTGGCACGGGCTGACCACCCGCCTCGACGAGGCCGGCGACCTGGTGGGCGGGCTGCTCGGCATGAACGCCGACCAGTTCTGCCAGGTGGCGATGTTGCCGCAGGGCGACTTCGCGCGCTTCCTGCGGGCCGACGGCGACGAACGGTCGAAGCTGCTGGAACGGCTGTTCACCGTCAAGATCTTCACCTCGGCGGAGTCGTGGCTCGCCGAGCACCGCAAACTGGCCTGGCGGGCGGCGCAGGAGCTGCGGCAGGAGGTCGACTTCGCCATCAAACGAGTGGAGGAGGCGGCCGGCGACGCCCTGCCCGCACCCTTGACCCCGCCCCCCGCCACCGCTCCTGCCTCCGCTCCCGTTCCCACACCCGCCACCTCACCCAGCACCGCTCCCGCGCCTGCACCCGCCACCTCACTCGCCTCCGTTCCCGCCCCCGCTCCCGCCCCCGCTCCCGCGCCGACGCCCAGCACCGCTCCCGCGCCTGCACCCGCCTCGGCTCCTGCCCCCACACCCGCCGCCGCGCCTGCCTCCGCTCCCGTTCCCCTATCCGCCGCCCGTCCTGCTGAGGTCGCGGCGGGTGGGAGGGGCGGGCCGGAGGGCGATGGCGAGGCGCCGACCCCGGAGACCGATCCCCTGCGATGGGCGGGGGCGCTGCTCGACGCCGCGCGGGCCGTCGTGGCGCGGGCGGACGACGAGCACAGCGCGTCGGGTGAAGAGCTGCGGGCGGCGCGGCTGCGGTTCGAGCGGGCCGCCGCCCTGGCCGAACGCCAGCGCCGCCACGCCGAGGCGCTCACCCTGCGCCGCACGCTCGACGAACGCGCCGACGAACGGGCCGACCTGCAGGCGATCCTCGACGACGCCGCCCGCGCCGACCGGGTGATCCCGCTCATCATGGCCGCCCGGCAACGCACCGAGGCCGCCGCCAAGGCCCGCGAACTGGCCGCCGACGCCCTCGCCCGAGCCCGTCCCCTCCTGACCGCCACCACTCCGCCCCCTCATGCCCACCGCGCCGCCGACGAGAGCCCGTACCCGTCTGGTGAGGGTGTTCCGCCCGACGGCGACGCGGTGGAGCCGTCCGTGGCCGAGCTGGCGGTGCTGGAGCGGCGGCGGCAGGACGAGATCGCCCGCCTGCAGGAACTGCTCACCGAAGAGGCCAGGCTGTCCGTGGTACGGCGTGACCTGCTGCGCGTAGAGGCGGAGCTGGCCGAGCTGGTCGGCGCCGACGAGGCCGTGGCCGCGCGGCTGTCCGTCCTGCCCGGCCTGATCGAGCAGGCCGAGGCGAGGCTCGCTGAGGCGCGGACCGACGCCGCCAGGATCCCGGCCGCGCGGGCCGTACGCGACGCCGCCGCCCACCTGATCGAGATCGACACCGAGCTGGCCCGCCTGGCGGTCGAGCTGGACGCGCTGGCACACCGCGAGGCCGAGGCCGCCGCCGCCGACGCCGAGCTGCCCGGCCGCATCGCCGACGCCAACGCCGCCCTCGCCGAAGTACGCGCCCAGGCGGCGGCCATCCCCGCCGCCGCCGCGAGCCTCGAAGCCGCCCGAGCCGCCCTGGAGGCCACCCACCGCCGCGAGGCCCTGGCCGCCGAGCTGGAGTCGGCCGTCGCCGCCCACCAGGTGCTCGTCGACCGGGCCCAGAGCTTCCGTGAGCACTGGCTCGACCTGCGGCAGGCCCGCATCGACGGCATGGCGGCCGAGCTGGCGCGCGACCTGGCCGATGGGCGGCCGTGCGCGGTCTGCGGCTCCGACCACCACCCCCACCCGGCCGCCCCCGCGCCGAGCGCGCCCTCGGCCGACGACGAGCACGAGGCCGAGAACGCCCACGAAGCCGCCTCGGCCGAACGCGAGGCCGCCGAGCGTACCCTGGCCTCGTTGGAGTCCCGTCACACCGACGCGGCCGCCGCCACCGAGGGTCTCGACGTCGACACGGCCGAGGCGCAGGTGGCGCAGGCCGGGCAGGAGGTCGCGGGCCTCCAGGCGGTGGCCGACCGGGAGCCCGCGCTGGCCGCCGCCCTCGACCGCGTCGAGACCGAACGCGAACTCGTCAGAGACCAGGTCCGGGAGATCGCCGAAGAGCTGGCCGCCCACCGGGCCCACCACAGGCACCTGGAATCCGAACGCGCCCGCCTGCGCGACCAATTCGCCCGAGCGAGCGCGCACGACAGCGCTCACGATGCAGCCCACGACAGCGCTCACGATGTCGCCCATGACGCTGCCCACGACGCAGGCCCCGTTCGCCTTGCCGCGCCTGACGGCGGGCCCGGCTCGGACGGGGGCCACGGGCCCACGGTCTCCGAGGGGGCGATCGAGGGCTCAGGGGCCGGGAGACTGGCCGCTGCCGAGCGGGAGCTGCGGAGGCTGGAGGGGTCCGCGGCCGGGGAGGGCAGGCTGGCTCAGGAGGCGGCCGGGCTCGGTCGTGAGCGGGCGGAGCTGGAGGAGCGCGCTCGCCGGGTGGCCGCGCGGCTGGCCGCGTCCCGCACCCGGCATGAGGAGCTGAGCGGCGACGCCGGGCGGCTCAGCGCCCGCCTCGACGCCGCGCGCGGCGGCGACGCCACCCTGACCGCCCGCCTGACCAGGCTCAACGACGAGGCCGAGCTGTTGCGCGAGGCGCTGGAGGCCACGCAGGCGGCCGTGGCGGCCCGCGACGAGCTGGTCAGGGCCAGGACGGCGGCCGTGGAGGCGGCGTTCGACGCGGGGTTCGCCGACGTGCCGGAGGCGGAGGCCGCCTTCCGGAGCGTGGCCGAGCGGGAGAGCAAGGCGGAGCTGCTGCGCAGGCTGGACGACGAGCAGGCCGCCGTCAGCGGCGTGCTGGCCGACCCCGAGCTGGTGGCCGCCGCCGCCGAGCCCGTTCCCGACCTGGCCGCGATCGGGGCGGAGCGGGAGGCGTTGGAGGAGGCGCACACGAGGTTGTCGAGCGCGCGCGACCGGGCGGCGGCCAGGGCGCGACGGCTGGCGGAGCTGCACGGCGAGCTGTCCGACCGCATCGAGAGCTGGCGACCGGCGGCCGAGCGTCACCGGCTGGCCGAGCGGATGGCGGCGCTGACCAGCGGCACCTCGGGTGACAACCAGTGGAGCATGAGCCTGTCGTCGTTCGTGCTGGGGGAGCGGCTGCGGCAGGTGGTGGCGGCCGCGAACGAACGCCTCGACCACATGTCGGGCGGCCGCTACCTGCTCCGGCACGACCTGCGCAAGACGGCGGGCTCGCGCGGGCGCGCCGGCGGCGGGCTCGGCCTGCGGGTGGCCGACGGCTGGACCGGCGTCGACCGCGACCCGGCCACGCTGTCCGGCGGCGAGAGCTTCATCACCTCCCTGTCACTGGCGCTGGGGCTGGCGGACGTCGTCACGGCCGAGGCGGGCGGCGCGGAGCTGGGCACGCTGTTCGTGGACGAGGGCTTCGGCACCCTCGACGAGGACACCCTCGACGGCGTCCTCGACATCCTCGACGGGCTGCGCGACGGCGGCCGGGCCGTGGGCATCGTCAGCCACGTGGCTGAGCTGCGCTCCCGGATCACGGCACAGCTCAAGGTCACCAAGACCCGCACGGGGTCCACCCTCACGGCGGTCGGGGTCGGCTGACGCGCCGGCTCGGGCGGATTCGGGCGTGCTCGTGGCAGGGAAGCCGGGCGTGCTCGTGAAAGGGGTGTCGAGCGTGCTCGTGGAAGGGGATTCGATCGTGCTCGTGGAAGGCGGGAGGAGTCAGCCGAGGGAGTGGATCAGGTCGGGCAGTGTGGCCGGGTCCTGGAAGAGCCGTGCGCCCAGGCCGGTCAGCCGGGAGACGGGGGTGACGCCGCCGGCGTACGCCAGGCAGCGCATGCCCGCGCTCACCGCCGCCGTGACCCCGAACGGGCTGTCCTCCACGACCACGCACCGCTCAGGGGCGACGCCCATCGTGGCCGCCGCGTGCAGGAACAGGTCGGGCTCCGGCTTGCCCCTGGCCACGTCCTCGGCGCTGAACACCCGTCCGTCGAACCGGCTCGCCAGCCCGGTCAGCTCCAGGCTGCGGCGGATCGTCCGGTGACGGCCGTTCGAGGCCACGCAGTACGGCACGGTCAGCCGGTCGAGTGCCTCCTCGATGCCGTCGACCACGCACAACTCGGCCTTGACGGCGGCTGCGTAGTCGGCCTCGAGCTGTTCGCGCCAGCCGGGCGGGGTCCGGCCGACCTGCTCGTCCCAGTACTCGTTGGTGCAGCCGACGAAGCGGTGGGCGTACTCGGCCTCGTCGATCGTCCAGCCCAGGCGGCGCAGCGCGGTCGTGCCGACGCGCACGTAGATGGGCTCGCTGTCCACGAGCACCCCGTCGCAGTCGAAGATCACCAGTTCGACGGCCAAATCCACACTTCCTCTCACCGAAAGATCATCAGTCCACGAAACGTAACATCGCGCAGGTGATAGCGTCTGTTCGTATCGCCTCGCAAGACGTCGGTCCGCATAGTGAGACGAATGTGACGATATCCCCCCAGATCGCCGCCCCCAACATGTCGAGGGTCGCCGCGGCCAGCCTCATCGGCACCGCGATCGAGTTCTACGACTTCTACATCTACGGCACCGCCGCCGCCCTGGTGCTCAACACCGCGTTCTTCCCCGGCATGGACCCGGTGGCGGGCAGCCTGGCGGCGTTCTCGACGTTCGCCGTGGCGTTCATCTCGCGCCCGCTCGGCTCGGCCGTGTTCGGACACTGGGGTGACCGGATCGGCCGCAAGTCCATGCTGGTCGTGTCGCTGCTGGTGATGGGGCTGTCGACGGTCGCGATCGGGCTGCTGCCCGGCTACGCCGCGATCGGCGTGCTCGCGCCCGTGCTGCTGGTGCTGCTGCGCTTCACCCAGGGCATCGGCCTCGGCGGAGAGTGGGGCGGCGCCGCGCTGCTGGCCACCGAGCACGCCCCGCCCGGCAAGCGCGGTCTGTACGCGATGTTCCCGCAGCTCGGGCCGGCGGTCGGGTTCATCGTGGCCAACGGGCTGTTTCTCGTGCTCGGCGAGACACTGGGCGACGAGGAGTTCAGGAGTTGGGGGTGGCGGCTGCCGTTCGTGGCAAGCCTGCTGCTGGTCGTCGTCGGCCTGTACGTACGGCTGAAGATCTCCGAGACCCCCGTCTTCCAGGCGGCCGTCGACCAGCGCCGGATCACCAAGGTGCCCTTCGCCGGGCTGATGCGCCACCAGTGGCGGCGGGTGCTGCTCGGCGCCGGAGCCATGACGATCGTGTACACGCTCTTCTACACCGCCACCACCTACTGCCTGGCCTACGGCACCAGGACGCTGGGCATCCCGCAGACCACGATGCTCGGGCTGACCCTGGTCGCGGTGCTGTTCATGGCGGCGGGCACGGCGGTGTCGGCCGTGGTGTCCGACCGCGTGGGCCGCCGCCGCATCCTGATCGCCGGGACGATCGCGGCCGCCGGGTGGGGGCTGGTGATGTTCCCGCTGATGGAGACCCGCTCGGTCGTCCTCGTGGGGCTGGCGCTGGCCGGGGCGCTGGCGCTGATGGGGCTGATCTTCGGGCCGATGGGGGCGTACCTGCCGGAGCTGTTCAGGACCGAGTTCCGCTACAGCGGCGCGTCCGTCGCCTACAGCCTCGGCGGCGTGCTCGGTGGCGCGGTGCCACCGCTGGTCGCCACCGGGCTGCAGGCCGGTGGGCTGGGGGTGCTGGCCGTCGGCGGGTACGTCTCCGCGATGGCCCTGCTGAGCCTGCTCTGCCTGCTCGCCCTGCCCGAGACCGGCGACAGGCCCCTGTGACCCGCCGCGCCCTGCCTCTGAGCGCCCGGGGCGGCCCGCCTCTGAGCCCCCGGGGCGGCCTGCGCCCGCGCGCCCGGGGTGGCCTGCGCCTGTCGCGATCCTGGGACGGCCTGCGTCTGCGTGCTTCCTGCCCTTGCGCGCCCCCCCTGCCCCTGCGAGCCTCCCGCACGGGCCCATAACCGGGGGCCCGTGCGAGACCCGAATGCCTATGCGAGGGCAGGCGCCCCCCGGTCCACGTAGGCCGCCAGTGCCCGCACCCGGTCGGCGTGCTGGTCGTGGCCCACGATCACCGGCGGCTCGTTGTACGGCATCGCGTCCGACGACCGCCGCAGCTTGATGTATTGCCCGCAGGCGTCGATCGCGTACGGCTCCATGTCGTCCTGCAACGCCCCGATCACCGTGATCCCGTACGTCTCCCCGATCCGCCGGAACAGCGCCACCGCCTCCCTGCGGTGCTCCTTGCCCAGGTTGCGCCCCAGCTCGTCGAGCACCAGGCACAGGTGCCCGCCCCCGGAGGAGGCGATGGCCGCCGCGCACACCAGCTTGACGGCCTTCTCGTCCATGAGCGCCGTGTTGGCCCGCCGGTTGTACGGCACGTACCCCTGCCCCTCGCCCCGCCGCCACTTCGGCGTCACCCGCCACTGCCAGCGCTGCTCGGGATCGGCGGGCGCGGGCGGCACCGGGAACTCCAGCGTCGCGCCGTAGCCTCCGTACGAGGTGTCGAGCTTGTCGAACTCCTCGGCCACCCGCGTCAACCGGGCCTTGATCGCCGCCGTCAGCGCGGCCCGGTGCACGGCGGTCGACTGGGCCGCCTCGTCCGCGCCACGGGCCGCCGCCGCCAGGTCGCGCTGCCGGGTGACGATCTGGGCCTCGATCTGGCGGCGCTGGTGGCGTTCGTACTCTTCCTGGCCGCGCAGGTAGGACGCCAGCGACCCGCACACCGCCGCGAACGTCGCCTGCTCGCGCGCCGTACTGCCCTCCCGCTCGCTCATCAGGAACCGCAGCTCCTCCGGCAGCTCGGCCTCCTCCTCGGGGAACGAGTCGCGCAGCGCCTGGTCGAGATGGCGTTCGGCGACCCGCCACCATTCGTCGGCCGCGCGGGGGCGTTCGTCGTCGGGCTGGGCCTGGAGCCATTCGCGGGCGGTCTCGATCGTGCCGCCCCAGTCGGCGGCCAGCGCGTCGAGCTTGAGCGCCGCGCGTTCGGCGCCGACCTTCGCCTCCTGCTCGCGTGCCTGTGCCCGCTCGGACTCGTGCCGCTGCCGGCGGCCCTCCAGGCGCTCGATCTCCATGTCCCTCGTACGGGCACGGAAGTCGAGCGTCGCCGTCTGACGTTCGGCCTCGGCGACCTTCGGGGTCAGCTCGTCGACGGCCGAGTTCAGCTCACCCAGCCGGGTACGCCGGTCGGCCAGCTTGGCCTCCAGCTCGGCCAGCCGCACCCCGGCCCTGGCCCCTTCCACCCGCCGCTGCGCCTGCGCGACGGCCTCCTCCCCGTCGCCCACGGCCTGGGCCGCGTTCTCCTGGACGTCTTTGGCCCGGTTGAGCCGCTGCTCGGCCGCCTTGATCCGGGCCTCCCGGCCGGTCGCCACCCCGTCGAACGCCCCGACGACGCTCACCCCCGCCGCGCTGACCAGCACGGACCCGGGCAGGTCGGCCAGGGCGGAGACGGCCGCGCCGAGCTGGGCGGCGTCGACGATCACGGCGTGCTCGTCGGGCCAGCCGCGCAGCTCCCCGATCGCGAGCCCGTCCGGCGAACCCCCGGCGGCGGCCCGCGTCTTGCCGTAGCGCGCCTTGAGCGCCTCGCCCAGCGCCAGCCCCGCCCCGTCGCCCCCGTCGCCCGCCCGCTCGGCCTCCGCCCGCTCGTCGTCTGACAGCCCGTGGTCCGTCCGTCCGTCGTCGGGCAGTCCGTGGTCCATCCGCCCGTGGGCCGGCCGCCCGGCGTGCGGTGGCGTGTGGGCGGCGTCGCGGGCCTGCTCGGCCACGTCGAGGGCGTCCAGCAGGCCGGTCGCGCCGATGCCCGCCGCCGCCAGCGCGTTGAGCTGGGCCGCCGCAGGCCCGCCCTCGGCGTCGTCGAGCGCCGCCTGGGCCGAGGCCACCTCCTGGTCGGCCACCCCGAGCGCCTTGAGCGCCTCGTTGAGCCGCAGCCGGGCCTCGCCCAGCTCCCGCTCGGCCGTCGGCACGTCGCGCCCGTCGGCGAACCGCCGCGTCTCCTCCAGCGCCGGGATCGCCCCGCGCAACTCGTCGGCGGAGTTTTCCGCCACGGCCCGATCGGCGTCGAGCTTGGCCGCGCGCGCGTGCAACGCCGCCAGCTCCTTGCGGGCCTGCGAGACCTGCCGGTCGAGCGTGTCTTCCCGCAGGGTGGCGATCTCCGCCTTGACCATGGCGATCGCCTCGGCGGCGGACTCACCGGCCGCCTGGTGCCGCTCGAGGTCGGCGGCCAGCGCCTCGTCCTTGCCCGCCGCGTCGGCCAGCTTGCGCGCCTGCCGCCCGCGCCAGCAGCGCAGCGCGTCGGCCAGCCGGACGCGGGCCTGGTCGCGCCGGTCGAACGTGGTCAGCAGCGCCTTCGACTCCGTCTCGAACTCGGCCAGCCGGTCGGCCGCCTGCGCCGCGCGCACCCGCTTGGCGTGCTCGTCGCGGCGGGCCTCGCGCTCCTGCTCCAACTCGGCGTCGAGGCCGGTGAGCGCGGCGATGGCCTCGAAGACCCGCTCGGGCGAGATCTCGTTGAGCGGCTGGGAGAGCAGGTTGGTGGCGACCTTGCTGCGTACGGACGTGGACAGGAACGACACGCACCTGACCCGGTCACCGTAGAGGACCTTGGTCAGGTCGCGCGCCACGACGTCACGCCGCCCGGCCGACTTCGGCAGCGACGCCCAGATCTCGTCGGCCCGCGCCACCCGCTCGGCCTCCGACGGGGACGCCGCCAGGTGCACCCCGTCACGCCAGCGGATCTCGAGGTGCGGCGCCTCCTGGTTGACCTTCAGCCACACGGTCAGGGCGCCGCCCGAGCCGTCGGGCACCTCGAACAACTCCCCGCCCGCCCCCTCGGCCTCGTCGAGCAGGAGACCCGGCTCGTCCGAGACAGGGCCGCCGGGCACCTCTCGCGCACCGGCGTCGAGCCCGGGGTCCTCAGGAGCGGGGGCGAACCCGTCCATCCCGGGTGGGCCGAACACGCCCACGATGTAGCCGTGGTCGGCGCTCGCCCACTGCCTGGCCCCCGCGCCGCTGGCCAGCTCCGCGTTGAACAGCAGCTCCGACACCGCCTTGGCGCCCGAGGCGAATCGCCACTGCTCGTCGCCGAGCAGCGCCGTGATCGACGCGATGAACGAGGACTTGCCCGCCCCGTTGGAGTCTTTCGGCCCCGCGCCCGCCACGACGATCAGCGTGCCGGGGACGGTGGGCACCGGATGGGTCGACAGCCGTGAGATGTTGACCGCCTGCACGGCGATCAGCACCCGGTCTCCGACGACGTTCTCCACCTGTGACACCTCGAACCCCCGTAACCCTTCCATCCATGACAGACGCCGACGTGGGCGTCACTTGGCCGATCTCCGCGAGAGCACGGCGGCGGCCAGCGGCGTGCTCGGCCCGGCCGCCAGGATCAGCTCCTCCTGCAACCGCCGCCGCGCCGCCGGCGTGAGCCGGTGGAACTGCGACCCCGGCACGTAGCCGCCCGCCTCCCCACCCGTTTCCCCGCCCGCCTTCACCTGGCCGAGCAGCCCCGCGTGCCGCAACACGCGCAGTGCCGCCTCCAGCTCGCCGATCGGGAGCTGGGTGTGCCTGCGCAGCTCGTCGACCGGCGTGGGGTGCGGCGACAACCACGAGTCTTCCGGCAGCAGGCCCTCAGCCCTCGGAATGGCCACCGAGTGCACCAGCACGAGCGTGAGCACCGCCCGCTCGCTCACCCCCAGCCGGGCGCGCGCCGGATCGGGCGGGCCGGGCTCGGCCGCCACGGCGTCGTCATAGCCGGAGGTCCAGCGGTCGCGGTGCTGGATCAGCGTGCGGCCCCGCCTGGCCAGCATCTCGCCCAGCGTACGACGCAGCGCCGGGTCGCGCAGGGCGGCGAAACGCACCTCCTGCACGGGCTCTGCCGCGTGCTCGACCACCATGAACGCGGCCACCAGCTCGGCCCGCCGCCGCTCGTCGTAGCCGCCCAGCAGGTCGTCGAACTCGGCGCCGCCGCCCTCGACCCGCCCCCCGGCCCCACCCACGACCTCACCAGAGACCGCCACCCCACCCGCGCCCGCCCCGCCCGCGTCGGGGTCGGCGACCACGGCGGGCTCACCGGCCCCCACGGGCTCACCGGGCGCCACGGGTTCGCTGGCTGCTACGGGCTCGCCGGGCGCTGCGGGGCGGGTGGCGGCGATGATGTCGGCGTCGCCCACCACGGTCAGCTCGGGGCGCTGGGGCTCGGGCAGGCGGCGCACGAGCTCCTGCAACTGCGCGTGCGACTCCACCGGCCACAGCGCGCAGCGCGGGCCGAGCGACACCACGCCGTCGTCCATCACGACCCAGGCGGAGTCGTGCAGCCGCCGCAGCGCGCCGACCGCCCAGTTGCGCATCAGGTCGTCGGTGCGGCCGATCAGCTCGCGGTAGGTGTCGAGCACCAGCTCCACGGGCGCGGGGTCGCCGGGCCACGGGTCGACGGACAGGTCGCTCCAGCAGCACTTGAGCACCGCCGCCAGCACCCGCCGCGTCTCCCCGGACCGCTCCACGGGAACGGCCGCCACCTGGTGCTCGTCGAGCAGGGACGGCGTCACCCCGTCGGGCCACACCGGCAGCGCCTCGCCGGTGGAGTCGCCCCGCGTCAGCCGGACCATCCCCGGCGCCGCCGCCTCCCCGGCCGCCAGCCGTACGGGCCCGTGAGCCCGCGCCAGCGCGTGCGCGCGAGCAGCCGCCCCCATCACCTGCGCTCCCGCCCCCATCGCCCGCGCTCCCGCCGTCACAGCTTGGGATCCCGCCCTCGTCACCTGCGATCCCGCCGTCATCACCTGCGCTCCAGATGCCCGTCGGAGAGCCACGCGGGCTCCCGCGCCGGATCGATCGCCAGCCCGTCGGACCAGACCAGCCGATAGGGCAGCTCGGGCCGCAGGTCGACGGTCGTCAGGTCGGCCAGCACCCGCCGCGCCGCGGGCCAGTCGGAGCCCAGCACGTCGCACAGCGCCACCCGCGAGGCGCCGCCCAGCAGCGACTCCGCCATCCGCGTCAGCCGCTCCAGCGCCGCGCTGGGCGAGGTGTCGAGGGAGGACTCGGGCCCGGCGTCGGGCAGGTTGGAGCGCGGGGGAGTGGGCTGGGCGGGGGCGGGACGCGGGGCCTCGTCGACGGCGCGGGCGATGGCGGCCGGATCGTGCCACGGCGCTGGCGCGTCGAACACGAACCCGTCGAGGACCGCCGCCAGCCGCTCCTTGGGCGCCGTCTGCGCGAACGTGCGCCACGTCTCGGTCGGCAGCAGCGTCAGGTTGCGGGTGGTGCCGGCCGAGTCGGCCAGGCGGCCGGCCGCGCGGCGGGAGGCGTCGCTGTAGGCGTAGATGGCCGCGCGCAGGTCGGTGCAGACCCGGTCGAGCTCGGGCCAGCGGGTCAGGATGGTGCCGTGCAGGCCCTGCGCCCGCCGCGCGATCTCCTCGGTGCCCCACAGCTTGGGCGCCTGCTCGCGCAGCTCCTCGATCGTGCCCGTGGTGAGGGTGATCAGCTCGAGCGCCCAGAGCCGGAAGGCCCGTGCCAGGTTGAGCGCGCTCTGCCTGGCCTCGTCCATCGTGGTGCGCGGGTCGGCGACGTTGAGGTCTTCGAGGGCGAGCAGCCGGTGCATCTCCGACTGGCCGCCGTCGTCCATCATCCGGCGGATGAACATCAGCCCCACCACGCTGGTGAACGAGGCGCGGTAGCGGAGCTGGTTGGGCTTGGGGAACACCTCGCGGATCGCGCCGAGCCCCTTGAGCACGCGCAGCCGGTTGTCGAACTGGTCGGTGGGGTAGGCGCGGCAGGCGAAGCGCATCTGCTCGTGGGTCAGCCACTCCTCGCCCGCCTCCGCGAACGCCGCGAACAGCGTCTCGGCGATGTCGACCAGGGCCGGATCGTCGACCACCGCCCCGCTGTCGCGGGCCAGCGCGGCGAACATGCGGCGGTAGGTGGACAGGACCGCCTCGTCGGTGAGGACGGAGTCGAGGGTCAGGGGCTGTTCGGACACGGCACTAAGGTACGGCGTCACACCGACACTCTTGGCACACTCGCCCCCCGACTCCCATGACTTCCACCCGGTACGCCTCCGCAAGGGATGGCCGAGCGCTAGGGTGATGCCCGATACTACGGGGGAAATCGATAAATCGCGGTAAGTAGTCGTATATGTCGGCATGAGTAACGCTGGGCGGGCCCGGCCACCTGAACCGACACTCTGGTGGCGACTCCGGCGGACGGGCTCCCCGAGGGCCCGCTCTTCGAGCGCACCGACTGAGAAGGGGGACTCAGTTGACCCAGTACAACTACCAGGACCACTTCGAGCAGCAGCCCTACGCCCAGCAGCAACCGCCCCAACCGCAGCCGCCGCAACCGCAGCCGCCCGCGCAGCTCGCCGGCCAGTTCGCCCAGCGCTTCCAGTTGCTGGCCACGAACATCGAGCGCGTCATCCGCGGCAAGCACGAGGCCGTCGAACGGGCCCTGATCTGCCTGTTCGCCGAGGGCCACCTGCTGGTCGAGGACGTGCCGGGCACCGGCAAGACCACGCTCGCCCGTTCCGTGGCGGCCAGCGTGGACGCCGAGTGCCGGCGCGTCCAGTTCACGCCCGACCTGCTGCCCAGCGACATCACCGGGGTGTCGATCTTCAACCAGGCGCACCAGAAGTTCGAGTTCCACCAGGGGCCGGTCTTCGCCAACATCGTGCTCGCCGACGAGATCAACCGGGCCTCCCCGAAGACGCAGGCCGCGCTGCTGGAGGTGATGGAGGAGCGCACGGTCACGGTGGACGCCGAGCCGCACCCGGTGCCCCGGCCCTTCCTGGTGGTGGCCACGCAGAACCCGGTGGACATGGACGGCACGTACCCGCTGCCCGAGGCCCAGCTCGACCGGTTCCTGATGAAGATCTCCGTCGGGTACCCGGACCACGTGTCCGAGGTCGAGGTGCTCAAGGGCATGCCGACGGGCCCGCAGGTCGAACGGCTGCCCGTGGTGGCCCGCGCCTCCGACGTCGCCGGGATGATCGACTTCGCCTCGCGCATCCACGTGGCCGACCCGGTCTACGACTACATCGTGGCGCTGTGCGGGGCCACCCGTACGAGCCCGTACCTGCGCCTCGGCGCCAGCCCCCGGGGCAGCCTGGCGCTGCTGCGCGCGGCGCGCGTCAAGGCCGCCGCGGCCGGACGGCACTACGTGGTGCCCGAGGACGTCAAGGCGCTGGCCCTGCCGGTGCTGGGCCACCGGCTCATCCTGACGCCCGAGGCGGAGCTGCGCGAGGTCACCGCCTCCGCCGTGCTCGGTGAGATCCTCGCAGGGACGCCGGTGCCGCAGGCGGCGTGAGGCGCGGCACCCGGTCCATGCCGCCCGCGACCTGCTGCGATGATGCCCGGGTGAGAAGCGTCGAGGCCCAGCTCCTGCACCGCCCGCCCGGCCTGGAGGCGGGCGAGATCGTCCGGCGCCTGACGGCCGTGCAGGCCCAGGACGTGCCCGCCGCCCTGCTCGCCTTCCGCGCCCGTTCGGCCACCCTCGCCGCGGCCGACGTCGAGGCCGCGTGGCGGGCCCGCGAGATCGTCCGCACGTGGGGCCCGCGCGGCACTCTCCACTTCGTGCACGCCGACGACCTGCCCTGGATCCACGCCCTGACCAGCCGCGCCACGAACACCCTGCGCCGCCTGGCCGAGGAGGGCGTCACCGGCGGCGACCTGCTCCCGCTGATCGGCCGCGCCCTGGCAGGTCAAGGGCCGCTCACCAAGGCCGAGCTGGCGGAACGCCTGGCGGGCCGGGCACGCGGCCAACCGCCTGGCGCCTGAGCGCCGCGCACCCGCCGCCGCCCCATGAGGAACCGGTGGTCCGCCTCGCGCCCGCCTTCGACGAGTACCTGATGGGCTGGCGCGGCCGAGACCAGGTGCTGGCCGCCGAGCACACGAGGAAGGTGTTCCCCGGCGGGGGCGTCCTGCGGCCGTTCGTGCTGGTGGACGGCGTGATCAGGGGAGTGTGGGGACGGGAGGGGACGCGGGTGGGCGTGCGGCCGTTCGACGAGCTGCCCGAGGGGCTGCTGGACGACGAGATCGCCGACGTCCGCCGCTTCCTGACCCGCCCGTGAGCCCCCCCGCCGGGGCGAGCGTCCGTCAGAGCCAGTCGCGGCGCTTGAAGACCGTGTAGAGCAGCAGGCAGACCACGCCCATGAGCACGATGGCGAACGGATAGCCGAACGCCCAGTGCGTCTCCGGCATGAAGTCGAAGTTCATCCCGTAGATGGTGCCGACGAGGGTGGGCGCGAAGAGGATGGCGGCCCAGGCGGAGATCTTCTTGACCTCCTCGCCCTGCCGGATGCTGGCCTCCGTCATCCGGGCCATCTCCGCGTTCTGCGCCTGGGTCACCAGCGTGGAGTTGACGATGAGGATGTTCTGCAGCATCTGGCGGAACGACGAGATGCGCTCGGTCACGGTGATCGCGTGGTCGGCCACGTCGCGCAG
Source organism: Nonomuraea sp. NPDC051298 (assembly GCF_055586305.1). NCBI lineage: Bacteria > Bacillati > Actinomycetota > Actinomycetes > Streptosporangiales > Streptosporangiaceae > Nonomuraea > Nonomuraea sp. NPDC051298. The sequence continues at coordinate 566,651 of NZ_JBVJIM010000001.1, read as the reverse complement.
GTAGCTCTGCAGCTCTTCGGTCACGCCGTACTTGCGCGCCCCCGCGATGAAGCCGTGCACCATGCCGACGAGCGGCGCCGTGGCCCGCTGGAACTCGATCACCTCGCCCGACAGGTCGTAGACGCGCCGCGACACCGACGGGTCGCCGCCGAAGACCTGGGCCTCGATCTCCTCGATGTCCTTCTGCAGCCCGGCGACCACCGGCGCGTAGCCGTCCACCACGGCGTCGAGGATGGCGTACAGGACGGCCTGCGGGCCCTGCCGCAGCAGGTCGGGGTCGGACTCCATGCGCTTGCGCACGGACTGCAGGTCGGGAGCCTCGGCATGGCGTACGGTGATCACGAAGTTGGGGCCGACGAAGACGTGCACCTCCCCGAAGGCCACCTCCTCGACGTCGTCCAGGTAGCGGGCGGCGCGCAGCACCACGAACAGCGTGTGGCCGTACCGGTCGGCCTTGGGCCGCTGGGAGCCGACGATCGCGTCCTCCAGCGCCAGCTCGTGCAGCTCGAACTCCTCGCCGAGCTTGACCAGCTCCCACTCCTTCGGACGGTAGAGCCCGATCCAGGCCATGGCGTCGGGCATCCGCTTGAGCCGCTCGAAGGCGTCGGCGAGCGAGCCGGGGTTGTCGATCCGCTCGCCGTCCTGGTAGATCGCGTTGTCGATGACCGTCGGCCGGTAGGGCGGCTCCTCCGTGGCGCGCGGGTCCATCGAGTGTTCGGGCGCTTCCTCGCGGACCTGTCCGCTGCGCCTGAACCCCTTCACCCTGGCCATGTCCCCTCCTCTGCGTTATTCGGACGGCAGCGACATATAGCGATTTTTCACCCCTCCATCAGACCACGGCCACGCCGTTGTCCCACCACACGGCCCACAGCCGGGCGTCGCCGGAGGGACCGGGACGGCCCCCAGGCGGGACCTTGGGACGCCCTCGGGCGGGTGGTTGGGCGCTCTCATAGGAAACTCTCGGCAGCAGAGGCGTTGCGGAGCGATTAGGGTTTGTCCTCGATGGACAAGTTCTGGGCCCACCTGATCAAGGTTCAGCCTGACCCCGACCCCCTGGTCGTGGTGATCTCGGCTGTGGTCGCGCTCGCGCTCGTCGGTTTCCGCATGCCCTGGCACCTGTCAAGAGGGCTGATCACCATCGCCCACGAGGGCGGGCACGCGGTCATGGCGCTGCTCACGCGGCGCAAGCTCGAAGGCATCCGCCTGCACTCCGACACCTCGGGCGTCACGCTGACCCGGGGCAGGCCCACCGGCCCCGGCATGGTGCTGACCGCGCTCGCGGGCTACGTCGCGCCCTCGCTGCTGGGCCTGGGCGCCGCGTGGCTGACCGAGGCGGGCCGCATCTCCCTGCTGATCTGGGGGGTGCTGCTGTTCCTGGTCTGCATGCTGCTGCTGATCCGCAACCTGTACGGCGCGCTCATCCTCCTGGTCACCGGCGGCGCGGTGTTCGCCCTGATCATGTACGCCCCCGCCGAGGTGCAGCAGGCCGTGGCCATGGTCGCGGTGTGGTTCCTGCTGTTCGGCGGCGTCCGGCCGATCATCGAGCTGCAGCGCAAGCGGCGCAGGCGCCAGGCCAGAGACTCCGACGCCGACCAGCTCGCCCGGCTGACGGTCCTGCCCGGCGGGTTCTACGTGTTCCTCTTCATGGCGGTGGCGCTGGCGTCCGTGGTGTTCGGCGCCTACCTCATGAACCCGCTCTAAGCTCCGCGCGTCCCAGCGGCTCACGCGGACCACCGCCACCGGGCAGCCACGGAACCCACGGAACGAGGACCCCGCGAACAAGGACCCCGTCCCCATCGACGAGCAGCCCATCACCGCTCTCGGCCAGGGCGCCACCACGGCCCCGGTCGCCTGGTCGAAGCCGCACCGCATCAGAGGCGCGGTGGCCAGGTCAGCCCAGTAGCTTGCGGGCCGCCTGCTCGATCTCCTCCTCCGACAGCAGCACGTGATCGGCCGCCCGCCCGAGCGGGATGAAGCTGTCGGACGAGGTCACCCGCGCGATCCTCCCGGTGTAGCCGGCGTCGAGCAACTCGGTCACGATGCCCTCGGAGACGCCCCCGGAGCGCCGGGTCTCGTCGGCGATCAGCACGTTTCCGGTCAGCTCCGCCGCGCGTACCAGGTCGTCCATCGGCAGTGGCGCGAGCCAGCGCAGGTCGAGGACGCGGCAGCCGTACCCCTCCTGGGTGAGCCGCACCGCGGCGCGCAGGCTCATCCGCAGCCCGTTGCCGAACGTGACGATCGTCAGGTCTCGCCCGTCGCCGTAGGAGCGCGCCCGGCCGATCGGCACGTGCGTCTCCGGCCAGCGAGAGGGCGGCGCGTACGGCGCCATCCACCCGCCGTCGCCCTCGTCGAACAGGTCGCGCGTGTGGTAGAGCGCGATCGGCTCCAGGAACACGCACACGGAGCCGGAGGCGCGGGCCGCGGCCAGGCACGTGCGCAGCATGGCGGAGGCGTCGTCGGGACGCGCGGGCGAGGCGATGACCAGCCCGGGGATGTCGCGCAGCGCGGCCACCGCGTTGTCGTTGTGGAAGTGGCCGCCGAACCCCTTCTGGTAGGCGTAGGCGGCCACCCGCACCACCATCGGGTTGGTGAAGGCGCCGCGCGAGAAGAACGACAGCGTGGCCGCCTCGCCGCGGATCTGGTCGAGCGCGTTGTGCAGGTAGGCGAGGTACTGGATCTCCGGCACCGGCAGCAGGTGGGAGACCCCCGAGCCGAGGGCCAGCCCCAGGATGGCCTGCTCGTCGAGGAGCGTGTCGAACACCCGCGCCGCCCCGAACCGCTTCTGCAGCCCCCTGGTCACGCCGTAGACGCCGCCCTTCTTGGCGACGTCCTCGCCGAACACCGTCATCTCGGGGTGGACGGCGAGCGCGTCGGCGAGCGTGCGGTTGATCGACTGGGAGAGCGTCATGGGCTTGTCGTTCTCGGGCAGCGCACCGGCGAACGCCTTCTCCCGCACCGCCGGAGGGGCCGCCGTCGGGGCGATCTTGGCGATCAGGTCGGGCTTGCGCGGCGCGATCGGCTCCATGACCTCCTTGGCCGAGCCGAGCCGCGGGCTGCGCGTGGTCTCGCGGGCCAGCAGCAGCACGTGCTCGCGGACGGACTCGTACGTCTTGAGCAGCCCCTCCGGCGTCTCCAGCCCGGCCTCCACCAGCAGCGCCGCCGTACGGACCAGCGGGTCGCGGTCGAGGTCGGCCCTGATCTCGCGCTGGGTGCGGTAGGCCGACTCGACGTCGGACCCGGCGTGCCCCATGAGCCGCACGGTGGACAGGTGCAGGAACGCGGGGGAGCGCCGCTCGCGTACGTGCTCGACGGCGCGGACGGCGGCGTCGTAGGCGGCCACCAGGTCGCAGCCGTCGGCGGCGAAGTATTCGATCCCGGGCCGCCGCGCCGCCGCCTCCACCCAGCCCTTGGCCGTGCGCACGCTGATGCCGATGCCGTTGTCCTCGCACACGAACAGCAGCGGCAGCCCCATGCCCTGGTAGGTGACGTAGGAGGCGGTGTTGAAGCCGGACAGGGCGCTGGCGTGGTTGATCGAGGCGTCGCCGAAGCTGCACACCGCGATCGCGTCGTCGGGCCAGGCGGAGCGGACCCCGAGCGCCCCCGCCCGTTCGATGGCGAACGCCACGCCCACGGCCCTGGGCAGGTGACTGGCGATCGTGGAGGTCTGAGGGATGACGGCCAGCTCCGGATGGCCGAACACCTTGTGCCGGCCGCCCGCGATCGGCTCGGCGGCCGCCGCGGTCAGGCCCATGAGCACGTCGCGGATGCCCTGCTCGGGCAGCCGCCCGGCCTGCTCGGACCTGGTCAGGTAGAAGGCGCCGGAGCGGTAGTGGAGCAAGGCCGGGTCGGTGGGCCGCAGGGCGGCGGCCACGGCCGCGTTGCCCTCATGGCCGGAGGAGCCGATCGTGTAGTGGCCCTCGTCCTGCTCGCGCAGCCAACGGGCCGCGATGTCGAGCAGGCGGCTGTCCAACTGCCGCCGGAACAGGGCCCTGCACTGCTCGCCGGTCAGGGTCGTGCCCTCGCGGATCGGGAGCCCCGGATCTCGCGGAGCTTGGGGCCCCGCCTCCAGCGTCACAACCGTCTGGGCGAAATGAGTCTCAACTGTGTCGCGCGCCACACCTCCGATTATGTCGTTCGATCGGCCCCGACGTCTCACGGACGGCGCCGACCATGTCGTGGAGCGGTCCGATTGGCCCGGACTTATAACTCTTTGTCAGAATTCTCAACTTTTCTGGGGGCGCGTACGTCTATTGAGAGAACACACGTGGCACCCTCAATGCCGCGTTGAAACCCCTGGGGTCTCCGGAAGGAAAGGAACCCGCATGTTACAGCGCATCCATGCGGCCGCCCTCGCTCTCGTGGTCGGCGCCGGGACACTCGTCCTGGCCCCGTCCGCCGCGACCGCGGCAGCCGCCCCCACCATCTCCGCGGTGGATCTCAGCCCGGCCGCGCCGATCGTCGTCTCCGGCGGCGACGTCAACGTCACGTTCAGCTTCACCACCACGAACGCGACCACGGCCGACCTCAAGCTCAACGGAGACCCGGTCGCCGTCACCTCCGCGCCGGTCACCGGCGGCCTGAAGTGGACGGGCACCAAGTCGTTCGGCCCCGGCGCCGCCGGCAAGTGGAGCTACACCGCCACCGCCCGCGGTGACGGCGACATCGCCAAGTCGGGCTCGTTCGACGTCGTCAAGGCGCTCACCACCAAGATCGCCGACTTCGACGCCGGCCCCGACCTGGTCGACAAGGGCGACACCGTCAAGGTCTCCGGCCGCCTCCTCGCCGACGGCAAGGGGTACGACGGCCAGAGCGTCACCATCACCTTCCGCGAGCGCGGCACCGACGCCTACCGGCACGTCGCCAAGGTGACGACCGGCCGCGGCGGCTGGTTCGGCGCCCGGGTGCGGGCCGAGGCCACCGGCTGGTGGCGGGCCGAGTTCGCGGCCACCTCCGTGGCGCTGGGCACCACCAGCGACGCCGACCGGGTCGACGTCAGGCGCGGCGACCTCGGCAGCCGCATCACCGGATTCGATGCCCGGCCCGAGCCGGTGGACAGGGGCGACAGGCTCTCCCTGTCCGGCACCCTGAAGGTCGAGGACGGCGGCAGCGCGTCGGGCCGGCGCGTGGCCGTCTACTTCAAGGAGGAGGGCACGTCCCGCTGGGAGTACGTCACCAGCGACGTGACCGACCGCCACGGCCGCTTCTGGGCCTCCGCCGTGGCCTATGACTCCGGCTGGTGGCGAGCGGAGTTCGACGGCGTCCGCGGCGTCGACGGCTCGGTCAGCGGCGCCGACTGGGTGCACGTCAACCAGCCCGCCCCGGCGCCCGAGCCGGAGAAGGCGGACACGCGGCTGACCAAGTTCAACGCCACCCCGGAGCCGGTCAAGCGCGGCAAGTACCTGAAGTTCAGGGGCGTGCTGCAGGTCGATGACGAGGGCTCGTGGGACGGCTACAAGGCCAAGGTGGCGCTCTACTTCAAGCCGCTGGGCTCGAAGAAGTGGAAGTACGTGAAGTCGACCTGGTCGAACACGAGCGGCCGGCTCTACACCAAGACCAAGGCCGCCAAGTCGGGAACCTGGAAGTTCGTGTTCGCCGGTGACGGCGACACCTACGGCGACCACAGCGGCACGGACTACGTCCGCGTCAAGCGCTGACGCGCTGACACGCCGATGTGAAGCGCTGACCGCCGCAGGGCGGCACGGCGCGGCCAGGGCCCGGGACACTCCCGGGCCCTGCCCATGCCCGGCACCCTTCGGCCTGCCTCCGCCGGTATCCAGCTTGCTGATGCCCGCTTGAGGGAGCTGGACTGGAGTGCTCCCGATTGCATATCTGGCTGACACTGGAAAAGGTTCGGCGCGAGGTATTCAAGTACATCGAAATCTACTACAATCGCAAGCGTCCACATATTGAAATCGAGAACTCCACGCCATGCCAGTTCGAGATGCGTTTTCGGTCTGAATTTGACGATGGAATGGCGCACGTGGCTGGATCGTGCACAGGGGTTTCGAATGGCAGGGCGACGCTTTGCCTCGCTGATCGTGGTCAAATTCTCGGGCAGGGTGGTTGGGCAATCATTTCGACTTGGATGGCAAGGGCGCCCAGGCGTTCCTTCTCCGGTGGGTAAATGCTCCTGATCACTGCGAGTAGATCAATGATGTCTTCGCCGAGGTCCCCGCCGATGGCGATCGGGTCCTCGTGTTTGAGCATTTCTTCAAATGAGCCATATTCTGACACCCGCAGGACGTGGGTTCGCAGCCGATGATCGCCTGAGACGAAGTCCAACTGCTGGCCGGCACGGATCTTGCGCATGCTCGGGTACCCCACCCGCACCTCGACCGTCTTGACGCCTGAGGCGATGAGGTCGAAGTACGGCTTGCGGATGTTCAGCTCGCGGCGGGGCGGGACGTCTTGCGGCTCGCTCATGGTGTCGCTCCAGCTCGGCGGGTGGCGGTCAGGGCGGCGTGATACTCGACAGCGTGGCTCGTTCCGGGGTACCTGGAATTCAGGACGTTGTTGAGTGCGGTCGCCCGAGCGTGGACCGAGGCGACCATCCTCGGCGTGGCCAGCGCGTGTAGCCCCTGCTTCACCGCATCCCTAGCCGAACCGAGGAACGCCATCGCCGTGGCCAGGTCGAGGTGTGCGATCGCCTCGCGGCTCATCGATCGCCGGGCGGCTGGGATCGCCGTGTGGGCCTCGACGGCACGTTCGGCGTGCTGGCGAGCCAGCTCGTAATCCCCAAGCCACAGGTAGGAGGAGGCGGTGTAGGTCGTCATGGCGTAGGCCGCCAGAGGTCCGGTGTCGGTGCCGTCCGGTCGACGAGGCGTACCGGCAGGCAATGCGTTCCACAGCCGGTCGCCCTGCCGGTAGCTGGCGTCGAAGGCGTTGCGGGAGCCCAGCCGGGCATGAGCGCGCGAGGCCTGAGCGTGCAGCCGTACCTCCAGCGGATGCCCGGCGGGGACGCGGTGCAGACCCCGCTGGGCTGCTTCGATGGCGCGCTCGGCTTGGCCTGCGTGCAGGGCGATCGAGGCCATCGCGTCGGCCGCCCAGGCGCACAACTCGTCGTGACCGGCCTGGTCGGCATGCTCGTAGCAGTCGAGCGCGTAAGCCTGCCCGGCCAGCGGGTCACCAAGGTCGTGGGCCAACCAGGCGAGGATCTCCGACAGCCATCCGGCGCAGACGAACAGTTCCCGCTCTTCTTTGAGGGTGTGCGAGCCCGCGATGAGCTGGTCGACCTTGCGACGGTAGAGGCGGGCCACAGTGAACAACTCCGCCGGGGCACGCCGCGAGTAACTGCCCGTGATGTCGTTGACGGCGTTGTGAAGGTTGTCCAGAGTCGCGCGGCCGACTGCCGAGGTGCTGGCCCGCCGGGTGAATTCCATCGCCTCGTACGCGGCCTCGCCCAGGACCTGGCTCACCGTGGCGGCCAGGCCCAGTTTGAGTGCGTCGCGCCGGTTCGTGAGATCGTCCTCTTCTTGTTCGCCGTTGTTCTGATTGTCACCGCTGTCGGCGAACAGCATTCGCGCCTCGCGGGAGAACACGCGACCGTATAGCAGCCGATACCGCTCGGTCATGGTGGCGACCTTGCCGGACTCCCAGCGTCGGATGTAGCGCACCAGCGAGTCGTGGTCGGGGAGGGCGTCCTTGCCCGCGGCGTTTCTCAGGTGGCGGGCCATGCTGTGCACATCCCAGTCACGCGCCTCGCGTTCGCTCCGGATACGTGCCGACCAGCCCATGGTTCATCACCTCGCGAGAATGTACTGCACGCTGCCTTGATAAGGCCGTGCCAAAACCTACGCTACTCTTCGCGATCAGTCGGATGCAGAGAGTGGATATGGGGAGTTTGTGGTGATTCGCGGTCGTGCTGGTGCTCTCCTGCTCGTGCCGATGGCGGTGGCAGCCTGCCAGGCGTCTACCGTTGCGACGTTGCCCTCGCGCCCAGCCGTTCCATCCAACACAACGCCACTCCCTGAACCTTCGTCCACTCGTTCTCATGACCTTGTCGTTGGGACGTACTCCGGCTATTGGCCGGCTCTGGCAGGAAGCCGGGATCAGATGAGATGCGGGGCGATGGGGCGTCCGAGGCTCGAAGCCGGAACGAAACGTATTAGATGTCCCCAGTTCGGTCTGGAAGGACGGCGGCGGACTATTTACTGATCACTCTGCGCCCTCGCCGAAGGCGAGTTTGCTGAAGGCGCGGCGAATTTCGGTGTGTGGTTGACGATCGCGGCCGTAGTAGAGCTTGTTGGTGAGGAGAACTGCCCAGCAGTCTTGCTTCGGGTCTATCCAGATGGCTGTGCCGGTGAAGCCGTAGTGTGCGTAGACGCTGTTCATGGGGTTGTTGTTCGGGGCGGGGTGCCAGAACAGGCCGCGGGCGGGTTGCAGGTTGCCGGTGTGGATCTGGAGGGATTCTTGTGTCCAGGCGCTGCTGAATCCGGGTTGGTCGGCGGCCGGGCTGGGTTTGAGCAGGTGCCGGAGAAAGGTCGCGAGGTCGTCCAGGGTGGAGAAGGCTCCTGCGATGCCGCAGACGCCGTTGAGCAGGCGTGCGGAGAAGTCGTGCACGGTGCCCTTGAGGTGGTGTCCGGTTTCCTCGTCGTGTTCGGTGGGGGCGCAGCGTGCGGCGAGGTCGGCGGGTAGTGGCCCGAAGCTGGTGGTGGTCATGCCGAGGGGTTGCCAGATGCGGGTTTGGGCGAGTTGGTCGAGTGGGGTGCCGGTGAGGTGTTCGGCGAGGTAGCCGAGGATGAGGGCGGCGCGGTCGGTGTATTCGACGGCTTGGCCGGGTGGGCGGTGGAGGGGTTCGCGCAGGACTCCGTCGCGGATCTGCTGGGGGTCGGTTCCGTACAGGTTCTTCAGGTTGGCGCGTGGTGGGAGGCCGGCGGTGTGGGTGAGGAGGTGGTGTACGGTCACGTCGCCGACTTGGTGGCCGTCCAGGTGGGGGATGTGGGCGGCGAGGCGGTCGTGGAGGTTCAGGCGGCGTTCTTCCCAGAGGGTGCCGATGACCGTCCAGACCGCGAGGATCTTGGTGAGGCTGGCTACGTCGAAAACGGTGTCCGGCCGCATCGGGTGGTCGGGATCGGTGGGGTCGAGCAGGCCGCAGGTTCCGCTGATGTGGGTGCCGTCGGCGTCGCCGACGGCCCAGACGGCGCCGGGGTAGACCCTGTTGCGGACGCCTTCGCGGAGGAGGTGTTCGATGCGGTCCCGCTCGGGCGTCATGGGATGCCTTTCTGCCGGTGTGCTGCGATGGTCAGCGTAGTGAGGACGATGGTTGTGGATGGTGAGCGGCGCGGTGTGCAGGGTCAGATGATCTGGTTGCCCAGGTCGGTGAGTGCGGTGGCGGTGGTGCTGATGGGGTAGCGGCGGGCGTTGGTGTGTCCGGCGGACCGTAGATCGGCCGACAGGGAGGGGTTGTGGCGTAGTTGGTTCAGGGTGGTGGTGACAGCGGCCGGGTCGGTGAAGTCGAGGGGCAGGGCTGTGTCGGCCAGGGTGTCGACGAGGCCGGGGACGGGCTGGTAGATGACGGGTAGGCCGCATGCTTGGGCTTCGATGGCGACGAGGCCGAAGGCTTCCAGGGTGGTGGAGGGGACGGCGAGCGCGTCGTGTTCGGCGAAGCACTGCCAGAGTTGGCGTCGGGTGAGCCAGCCGAGGTAGCGGTGTGGGCACCGTAGTTTCTGGAGGTGTGGGATAAGGGTCGCGTATTGGTCGATGGGGGCGGCGATGCTCAGTGTGGTGTCGGGGTTCGTGGCGCATGCGTCGGCGAGTGTTCGCAGACCTTTTTCTGGGGTGAGGCGGCCGGCGTAGAGCAGCAGGAACGGTGTGGAGCCGTCTGGGCGGGTTCGTGGTGGGGGTTGTTTGAGCAGGTGGTCTGGTATGCCCCAGGGGATGTGCTGGAGTTTGGCGGGGTTGAGGTGGGGTGCCAGCAGTCGTAGGCGGTCGGCCATGGCGGGGGTGGGGACGACGATGGTCGTGGCTGTGTCGGTGGTGTGTTGAAGGACGCGGTGTTGGGTTCCGTAGCCGGCGGCGTGGAGCAGGTCTGTGCCGTGGACCAGGGCGATGCTCGGGACGTTGGGGAGGGCGCGGAGCAGCGCTGGTGTGGCGCCGAAGGTGAGGTGTTGAAGGTGGGTGAGGGCGATGTCGTCGGGGTTGAGCAGGGCGGTCAGTTGTGCGGTGAGGTTGTCGGTGTAGGTATGGAAGCTGCGTCCGGTCAGCGTTTTGCCGTTGACCTGCAGGGTTTCGATGGGCGGGGGCGGTGGCTGGTTGCTTTGGAGCATGAAGGTTCTGGCCGGGATCAGAGGAGTGGGGCCCGCGTAGAGATCGTGGAGCAGTTCCACGCTGCCGCCGGGGCTGCCTGCGGGCAGGTCCAGGGCGGTGACGATCGCTGTCATGATGCCTCCTCGAGGGTGGTGAGCTCGTGGTAGAGGCGTGAGATGTCGATGCCGGTGCTGATGGCGTACTTGTGGCCGTGCTGTTGGTAGCTGGTCGTGGCGCCGAAGGGCTGCAGGAAGACGAGCTTGCCGAAGGTCATGCCGGGATACACCCGGACCGGGCGGGCGACCCGGATCTCCAGGGTCCAGGCGATGGAGTAGCCGGTGTGGCCGAGGGGCGCGGAGACGTGGACCCAGATTCCGAGGGCGCCGGTGGTCCGGTTGCCGTTGAGGAGTTGGGCGTAGCGTTCCGACCAGGTGCGTTCGTGGGTGAGGCCGAGGTACAGGGCTCCGGGCTTGAGCAGCGTGCCGGTGCCGGGGATGAGTGATTCGGTGCAGTGGGTGGGGCGCGCGGCGTCCAGCGGGCCGTGGCAGGTCCAGATGCGGTCGCTCAGCCGCCAGTCGTAGGCGTTGGAGGAGATCCGGTGGGGATCGTAGGGATCGATGGCGATGTCGCCGCGGCTGATGGCGGCGGCGATGGCGGGCCCGGTGAGGATCACGACGCACCTGCCCCGAGCGGGTCGCGCCAGTACTGGGACGGCTGCGGGCCGATGGCGTCCTGGTATTTGCCGTGGTAGGGCGCGACGGCGCCGATGGAGACGAAGAACATGATCTGGCCGATCTTCATGCCCGGGTAGATGCGCAACGGCCGGACCGGGGAGAGCATCAGGGTCCACTGCCCGTGGAAGCCGATGTCGCCGATGGGTGCGGTGATCTCGACGAACAGGCCGAGCCGGCCAACGGAGGAGCGGCCGAACAGCAGCGGTACGAAGGTGTCGGAGCCGACCGCTTCGAGGGTGTGGCCGAGGTAGAGCTCGTCGGGGCGTAGGACGTAGCCCTCGTGGCCGAGGGTGATCGGGCGGGTGGGGTTGGGGTGGTGGGCGTCGATCACCGGCTCGGTGTACGTCAGCAGGGTCTGGCCCAGGCGGACGTTGTAGCTGTTGGGGTTGACCTGGCCTGAGGTGAAGGGGGAGATGCGGATGCGGCCGTCGTGGGCCGCGGCGTAGATTTCCGGGCCGGTGAGGATCATGGCTGGACTCCCGTCTGTCCGGTCAGGACGTCGTGTACGACCTGGGCGAGAGAGATGGGCGGGCCGTTCCATCGGCCGCCGAGGAAGGTGTCGGCCAGGTAGCGGGTGGTCATGGCGCAGCGGAGCTGCGGCGTGCGGGGGTCGCGGTGCGTGATCAGCGGACCTACCTGAGCGGTGAGACGGTTGAGGAGGTCTTCCGGCGCCTCGGCGGCGACGTGCGCACGGACGAGCTGGTTGTCGAAGGGCTCGATCGCCAGCAGGTCACCCTTGCGCAGGACGGTGCCCAACTGGACGGGACGCAGGCTGGTCTCGTTGAGCAGGACGGCCTTTGCGTCCAGGTGGCTGCGGAGATGTCGTGTGATCAGCGTCAGGACGTGGTGGCGGTCCAGAATCGTGTTGTGGAAGGGCTCGGCGACCGTCCCGATCGGTTGCGCCAGGCGTTCGTGCAGGGTGGTGAGCTGTGTCATCAGTCCGGCCACCGGCTCTGTGGCAGTGGTCGTGTCCGGGAACGTGCCGGTGTGTGCGGTCCAGCCGTGTTGGCTTCGTACCGCTTGCGCGTAGCCCGCGCCTAGTTCCGGTCCTTTGAGCACCACGGTGTTGCCTACGCGGACAGGTCTGTCTTGAGGGCTGTGGCAGTGTCCGGAGAAGATCAGGGAGATGAAGGGGCAGGCGGCGGCGAGGGTGAGGTCGTGGTCGAAGCCTGAGTGGCTGAGCACGATCCAGTCGTCGACCATCTCTTGGTGGCGGTGTTGCAGCTCGTGCAGCGCAAGAGCCGGTTCGACGACGTCATGGCCGGTCCGCTGAGTGAAGGGGATGGAAGTGAAGGCATCCTCGCTGATCACTGCGGTGATGCCCACTCGCCTGCCACCGATCCGTTCTATGCGTGCCGTCCGAAACAGTGGCTCGCCGGTGGCGGTGTGGATGGCGTTGGCGCAGACTGTCATGGCGCGCAGGTCCGGCTCGAGGTAGTGCTGCCAGCCGTGGTTGCCGGGTGCGAGTACGTCGTACAGCAGGATCAGGATGCGGCGTTCGATGTCTCCGCCGCCCAGCCGGTAGTAACCGCTGCCTTCGAAGAAGTCGCCGCAATCGACCACCAGCCCTCGTCGGCGGGCCGCATGCAGGTAGGCGAGCATGGGCACGGCGCGGTCGAAGGTGGAGTGCACGTCCGTGGTGGCCACGATGCCCTCCAGCGCCCGTCGGCTGCTCATACCGCTTCCTCGGTGATGTCCGCGCCGAGATGGCGCAGCTTGCCGGGCAGGTCTGCATGGCCGCGCCGCAGTTGGGTCAGGCCGCTCACGGTGGTGACGCCGTCGGCGGCCAGTGCGGCGACGATGAGTGTGGAGCCGCTGCGGATGTCGTTGGCCTTGACTGCGGCTCCGACCAGCCGCTGCGGCCCTGTGATGCGGCAGTGGGTCGCGGAGAGTTGCTCGATGTCCGCGCCGAGGCGGGCCAACTGCGGGATGAGGTTGCCGTGCCGTCCGGGGTTGATGGCGTCGGCGAATAGATGCACGCCGGGCATGCCGAGCGAGAGCGCCATCAGCGATGGCTCGAAGTCGGCGTCCAGCCCGCCTGGTGCCAGGGACGCGATCGCCCGCAATGGCTGCCCCGTCAACTGCGTGTCCTGACCCTGCACCGTTACCGTGTCCGCGCTCGCGTGGGCCGGTATCCCGAGCCAGGCGAACGTCTCCATGGCCAGGAGCACGTCGGCTGCTCGTACGCCCTTGATATGCGCGGAGCCCTGGGTGACCGCGACGGCACAGGCCAGTGTGACGGCCTCGACCTTGTCACCCGGCACCTCCCAGGACAGGGTCGCGTCGCTGTCGACCTGAGGGGGTGCGATGTACAGTGCGTTCTCGTTCCGGTTCGTCTCCCACCCGGCCGCGCACAAGAAGGCCAGGACCTCGGCTACCTCGGGTGACAGGTTCGGCTGGGCCACCACCAGCTCGCAGCGGTCGATCACAGCCCGAAGGACGGCAGCCACCGTGGCACCGCGTGACCGGTACGGCAGTGCGACACGCGCGTGCCGGACCCGCTCGCCGACCTTGACCACCTGATACCCCTCACCGTCCAGCAGGACCCGGTCGCCGAACGCTTCATAGACGCGGAAGTGCAAGCCCATGCCACGCTCCCCGACGGGACAGCCGCCCGGCCACGGCAGCCGTGCCTGTCCGAAGGCGGCCAGGAGGGGCGGCACCAGGTAGTACGAGGCACGGATGACCGCCGCGTCGACGAGTCCGGCGGGCGGGGTCGCGCCGCAGACGGGCAGGATGACGACTTCCTCCGGGTTGGTGGTCGAGCGGGCCACGCTGTAGCCGGCCTGCTGGAGCAGGTCGAGCATCGTCCGCACGTCCTGACATCGAGGCACGTTGCGCAGATGGGCCAGCCGCTGCACGGCTGCGGCTGCCGCGATCAGCGGAAGTGCGGCGTTCTTCGATCCGTCCACTCGGACGGCGCCGATCAGTGGCTCGCCAGAGCGAATCGTGATCGCGTCGGCGACAGAGATAGTCGAAGGCATGGTGGCCTGCGCTCCTTTCGAGGCAGGAGGCCGAGCCGTCTGCGGTGGCTCGGCCAGCAAGTCTTGGATGACTCTCAGTACACGGGCTCCGGCAGAGCGTTGTCAGGAGGACAATGACTGACACACGCGGACACGCCTGTCCGTCCTCACGGACACGAGGGACACGCGATGTCACCCCTCTTCATGTGTTCATTCGGCGCGCTACATGACCAGAGCAGACACACACAGGGCGCCATGCCGATGTCATTGAGGAAGCCATTGATGACGGCCATGGCCGCACGGCCAATGGTGTGGGCCAATAGTGAACCCGCGTGGCGGTATGGGGGAGGAGACGAGCTTCCGGCCGCGCTTGAAGCGGTGAGATTGCAGATGTACGACCTCGGGATCACCGAAGACGATCTGTCGACCATGGACTACACCGAGGCAGTCACAGAGCACCGTGACCACCATCGACCCCTCAACCCATGAGGCTCACCTGCCCGCGTCATCCGCAGCTTGGTGTCTTGGCTCGGGCGTCATCTCGATAGGAGACCCGTCCAGCCTCTCCTGGGAGCTGCAAATAAGTTAGTGATCCTTAACGGCGGCGTTGATCGCCGCGCGGGCCATCGCGTGCAGGAGCGGGCGCATCTCGCGGGCGGGCAGTTCTCCCGCGCTGTGCGGCGTCGAGTTGAGCAGCCCGAATGCCGCGTGCGTGGCGGCGCGCAGGCGGGCCGCCGGGCACTCCGGGTGCAGTTCGGCCAGCACCGTCACCCACTCCTCGACGTAGAGCCGCTGCAGCCGCCTGATCTGCCTGCGCTGCGGCTCGGGCACGTTGCCCAGTTCCCTGTCGTGGACGGTGATCAGCGCGGGCTGCTCGATCGCGAACGTGATCTGCACGTGGAGCAGCGCGTCCAGGGTCTCGTCCGGGCCCGGGGCGGAGGTGACGACCGCGCCGGCCGACTCGCGCAGGCGCGAGCTGACGTCGAGCAGCATCTCCGACAGCAGCGCGTCCTTGCCGTCGAAGTGCCGGTAGAGCGCGGGGCCCGAGACGCCGACCGCGCCGCCGATGTCCTCGATCGAGACGCCGTGGAAGCCGCGTGCCGCGAACAGCCGGGCGGCCGCGTCCAGGATCTCCGCACGCCTGTTGCCGCGGCTGCGGGTAGAGGAGGAGACGGTGGTCACGTCTCACATGCTAGACGACTTCGTTAATGATGGCTAACATCCGAACCATGAGAGGGGAGTCATGAGCGGCGACTGGCCCGTGCTGAGATCCGCGGCCGACCCGGGGAGCGCGGCGTACAAGCAGAATGCCGAGCTGAACGAGCGGCTCGCCGCCGAGTTGCTCGACCGGCTGGCGACCGCGGCGCTGGGCGGGCCGGAGAGGTCGCGGCGGCGGCACGTCGAGCGCGGCAAGCTGCTGCCGCGCGAGCGCGTCGACGGCCTGCTCGACCCCGGCTCGCGTTTCCTGGAGCTGTCGCCGCTGGCCGCCAACGGCCTGTACGACGACCAGGCGCCGGCCGCGGGCATCATCACCGGGGTCGGCCGCGTCTCGGGCCGCGAATGCGTGATCGTGGCCAACGACGCCACGGTCAAGGGCGGCACCTACTACCCGGTCACGGTCAAGAAGCACCTGCGCGCGCAGGAGGTGGCCCTGCACAACCACCTGCCGTGCGTCTACCTCGTCGACTCGGGCGGGGCGTTCCTGCCCAGGCAGGACGAGGTGTTCCCCGACCGCGAGCACTTTGGCCGCATCTTCTACAACCAGGCCACGATGTCGGCGCGTGGCATCCCGCAGATCGCCGCCGTGCTCGGCTCGTGCACCGCCGGCGGCGCGTACGTGCCCGCGATGAGCGACGAGGCGGTCATCGTGCGCGGTCAGGGCACGATCTTCCTGGGCGGCCCGCCGCTGGTGAAGGCGGCCACCGGCGAGGAGGTCACGGCCGAGGAGCTGGGCGGCGGCGACCTGCACGCGCGCGTCAGCGGCGTCACCGACCACCTGGCCGACGACGACGCCCACGCGCTGGCCATCGTCCGCGACATCGTCTCCACCCTCGCCCCGCGCGCCCCCCGGCCCTGGGAGACGGCCGCGCCGGAGCCGCCCGCCCACGACCCCCGCGACCTGTACGGGATCGTGCCCGCCGACACCCGCCGCCCGTACGACGTGCGCGAGGTGATCGCCAGGATCGCCGACGGCTCGCGCTTCCTGGAGTTCAAGGCCGAGTACGGCTCGACCCTGGTCACCGGCTTCGCCCACGTGCACGGGCACCCGGTGGGCATCCTGGCCAACAACGGCATCCTGTTCAGCGAGTCGGCCATGAAGGGCGCCCACTTCATCGAGCTGTGCGACCAGCGCCGCATCCCCCTGGTCTTCCTGCAGAACATCAGCGGCTTCATGGTCGGCAAGGCGTACGAGGCGGGCGGCATCGCCAAGCACGGGGCCAAGATGGTGACGGCCGTGTCGTGCGCGCGGGTGCCCAAGTTCACGGTGGTGATCGGGGGGTCGTTCGGGGCGGGGAACTACGCGATGGCGGGGCGGGCGTACTCGCCCAGGTTCCTGTGGATGTGGCCGAACGCCCGCATCTCGGTCATGGGCGGCGAACAGGCCGCGAACGTGCTCACCACCGTCGGCGACGCCGACCCCGACGCGATCAGGGCCCAGTACGAGCACCAGGGCAACCCGTACTACTCCACGGCCAGGCTCTGGGACGACGGCGTGATCGACCCGCTCGACACCCGCACCGTCCTGGGCCTGGCGCTGTCCGCGGCGGCCAACGCGCCGCTCGAGCCCGCCGGTTATGGCGTCTTCAGGATGTGACGCATGTTGTTCGACCGTGTTCTCATCGCCAACAGGGGCGAGATCGCCGTACGGATCGCGCGTACGCTGCGCGGGCTCGGCATCGCGTCCGTGGCCGTGCACACGCCGTCCGACGCGGCGGCCAGGCACGTGCGCGAGGCCGACGTCGCCGTCCAGGTGCCGAGCTACCTGGACGGAGAGGCGATCGTGGGAGCCGCGCTGGAGTCGGGCGCCCAGGCCGTGCACCCCGGGTACGGCTTCCTGGCCGAGAACGCCGGGTTCGCGCGGCGGTGCGCGGCGGCCGGGCTGGTGTTCGTCGGGCCGCCGGCCGAGGCCATCGAGGCGATGGGCGACAAGATCCGCGCCAAGGCCACGGTGTCGGCCGCCGGGGTGCCCGTGGTGCCGGGCGGGGCCGAGCCGGGCGACGTCCTGGCGGAGTGGCGCGACTTCCCCGCGCTGATCAAGCCGTCCGCGGGCGGCGGCGGCAAGGGCATGGTCCTGGTACGCTCGGCCGCCGAGCTGCCCGACGCCCTCGAATCGGCCCGGCGGACGGCACGGGCCGCGTTCGGCGACGGCACCCTGCTGATCGAGCGCTACGTCGAGAACCCGCGCCACATCGAGATCCAGGTCCTCGCCGACGCCCACGGCGACGTCGTGCACCTCGGCGAGCGCGAGTGCAGCCTGCAGCGCAGGCACCAGAAGATCATCGAGGAGGCGCCGTCGCCCTTCGTGACCCCCGAGACGCGCGCCCGCATGGGCGCGGCGGCCGTGGAGGCCGCCCGCGCGGTCGGCTACGTCGGCGCGGGCACCGTCGAGTTCATCGTGGACGGAACCACCGGCGCACACCACTTCATGGAGATGAACACCCGGCTGCAGGTCGAGCACCCGGTCACCGAACTGGTCACCGGCCTCGACCTGGTGGCGCTCCAGCTCCGGGTGGCGGCGGGCGAGCCGCTGCCGTTCGGGCAGCCCGACGTACGGCTCGACGGGCACGCGGTGGAGGCCCGCGTCTACGCCGAGGACCCCGCGCGCGGCTTCCTCCCGACCGGCGGCCGGGTGCTCCTCCTGCGCGAACCAGGCGAACCAGGCGGACCAGGAGACCGGGGCCCGGCCGCCACCGGGCAGACGGTCGTCAGGGTGGACTCGGGGCTGGTCGAGGGCGGGGTCGTCGGCAGCGAGTTCGACCCCATGCTGTCGAAGGTCGTCGTCCGGGCGCCCGACCGGGCCGCCGCCCTCAGGGCGCTGGACCGCGCGCTGGCCCGTACGGCGGTCCTCGGCGTGGTCACCAACATCCCCTTCCTGCGCGCCCTGGCCGCCCACCCGGCCGTCCGGGCGGGCGAGCTGGACACGGGCCTGGTCGAGCGGGTGCTGCCCGGCCTCCTGCCGGCCGCGCAGGCGCCGCAGGAGGTGCTCGCCGCGGCGGCGCTCGTCTTCCACGCCATGCCCCAGGGCGACGACCCGTGGCAGGTCACCGACGGCTGGCGGCTGGGGGAGCGGGCGTGGACGACGTGGCGGCTGCAGTCGCGCGACGGCGTGCACGCGATCCAGGTCCGCGGGCTGCCCGAGGAGTCGGCCGAGGTCCGTACCGGTGACGGGACGGTTGACGAGACGGTGCCGGCCCGGATCCGCCGCGACGGCGCCGACCTGACCGTCACGCTCGGCGGGCGCGGCGAGCGCTACCTGTGCGTACGCCACGGCGACACCCTCTGGCTGGGCAGGGACGGCGCGTCCTGGACGTTCACCCGCCACCTCATCGGCGACCCCGGCGACCGCCCAGGCGCCGCCACGGCCGGCGACGGCGTCGTCAGGAGCCCCATGCCCGGCACGGTCCTGCTGGTCAAGGCCCAGGTCGGTGACCGGGTGAGCGAAGGGCAGCCGCTGGTGATCGTGGAGGCCATGAAGATGGAGCACACGGTCACCGCCCCGTGCGACGGCGTGCTCTCCGAGCTGCCCGCACAGGCGGGCCGGCCGGTCGACATGGACGCCGTCCTGGCCGTGGTCACCGCTGAGGAGGCGTGATGCCGTACCCGCTGGAGGGTCTTCCGCAGCAGGTCACGATCTACGAGGTCGGCCCGCGCGACGGCCTGCAGAACGAGTCCGCGGTCGTGCCCGTCGAGGTGAAGACCGAGTTCATCGACCGGCTCGCCGACGCCGGGCACAAGGTCATCGAGGCGACCAGCTTCGTGCACCCCGGGTGGGTGCCGCAGCTCGCCGACGCCGACGAGCTGATGTCCGGGCTGCGGCGCAGGCCGGGCGTGCGCTACCCCGTCCTCGTGCCGAACCCGCGCGGACTCGCCCGCGCGCTCGCCCGGGACGTGGACGAGATCGCGATCTTCGCCAGCGCGACCGAGACCTTCGCCGCGAAGAACCTGAACCGCAGCCTGGAGAGCCAGTTCGAGATGTTCGAGCCGGTCGTGGCCAGGGCGCTGGACCACGGGGTCAGGGTGCGGGCGTACGTGTCGATGTGCTTCGGCGACCCCTGGGAGGGGCCCACGCCGATCCCGCAGGTGGTCGCGGTCGGGGAGCGGCTGCTCGGGCTCGGCTGTTACGAGCTGTCGCTCGGCGACACCATCGGCGTCGGCACACCGGGGCACGTGACCGCCCTGATCCGGGCCTTCCGCAGCCCGGAACGGCTCGCCGTGCACTTCCACGACACCTACGGTCAGGCGCTCGGCAACACGCTGGCCGCCCTGACAGCGGGTGTGACCACCGTCGACGCCTCTACCGGAGGCATCGGCGGCTGCCCGTACGCCGAGTCCGCGACCGGCAACCTCGCCACAGAAGACCTCGTGTGGATGTTGCGCGGACTCGGCATCGACACTGGGCTCGACCTGGGCAAACTCGTCGCCACCAGCACCTGGCTGGCGGGGCTGCTCGGGCGGCCCAGCCCGTCCCGCGTCGTACAGGCGCTGTCGAAAGGCTGAGAGATGCTCACTGACGAGTACGAAGAGCTGCGCAAGACGGTCGAGGCGTTCGCCCGCGAGGTGGTCGCCCCCGTGATCGGGGACTTCTACGAGCGGGAGGAGTTCCCGTACGACATCGTGCGGCAGATGGGCGCGATGGGGCTGTTCGGGCTGCCGTTCCCGGAGGAGTACGGCGGGATGGGCGGCGACTACTTCGCCCTGTGCCTGGCCCTGGAGGAGCTGGCCAGGGTCGACTCCAGCGTGGCGATCACGCTGGAGGCGGCGGTGTCGCTCGGCGCGATGCCGATCTTCCGGTTCGGCACCGGCGAGCAGCGCGCCGCCTGGCTGCCCAGGATGGCCTCCGGCGAGGTGCTGGGCGCGTTCGGGCTGACCGAGCCGGGCGGCGGGTCCGACGTGCCGGGCGGGATGCGTACCACGGCCGTGCTGGACGGCGGCGAATGGGTGATCAACGGGACGAAGTCCTTCATCACGAACTCCGGCACCGACATCACCGGCGTCGTCGGCGTGGCCGCGCTCACCGGCGAGCGGGAGATCTCCACCATCCTCGTGCCCAGCGGCACCCCCGGTTTCGTGGTGTCGAAGAAGTACTCCAAGGTGGGCTGGAACGCCTCCGACACCCGCGAGCTGGCCTTCACCGACTGCCGCGTCCCCGCCGCCAACCTGCTGGGCGAGCGCGGCCGGGGCTACGCCCAGTTCCTGCAGACCCTCGACGAGGGCCGCGTCGCGCTCGCGGCGCTCAGCGTGGGGCTCGCGCAGGGCTGCGTGGACGAGTGCCTGAAGTACGTCAGGGAGCGCACGGCGTTCGGTCACCCGATCGGCCACTACCAGGCCATCCAGTTCAAGATCGCTGACATGGAGGCCCGCGCCCACACCGCGCGCCTGGCCTACTACCACGCGGCGGAGAAGATGCTGGCCGGGCTGCCGTTCAAGAAGGAGGCGGCGATCGCCAAGCTGGTCGCCTCCAACGCGGCGATGGACAACGCCCGGGAGGCGACGCAGGTGTTCGGCGGATACGGCTTCATGAACGAGTTCCCCGTCGCGCGCTTCTACCGCGACGCCAAGGTGCTGGAGATCGGCGAGGGCACCAGCGAGGTCCAGCGCATGCTCATCGCCCGGCAGCTCGGCCTCGGCGACCTGTGAGGCATGTTTGCGCGCGGCCCGTGTGACGATCTAGTGTCGTTGCTCATGACGGCTGACGATCTTCTCATCAGGAAGGCGGAGAAGGCGGACGCGGACGAGGTGTTCGCGCTGGCCCGCGAGTTCGGCCTGACGTTCAGGCCCGAGCGCGACGCCTTCGACGCCGCGCTGCCCGCGCTGCTGGCCAACGACGACGCTCTGCTGCTCACGGCCGTCATAGGCGGGCGCGTACGCGGCTACCTGCTGGGATTCGTGCACCTGACGCTGTTCGCCAACGGGCCGGTCGCCTGGGTGGAGGAGGCCATGGTCCAGTCGGGGTCGCGCAGGCAGGGCGCCGGGCGGGCGCTGCTGGAGGAGTTCGAGCGGTGGGCCAGGTCGCGCGAGGCCGGCTACGTGGCCATGGCGACGCGGCGCGCGCCGGAGTTCTACCACGCGCTGGGATATGAGGCGTCGGCCACATTCTTCCGCAAGGTCCTGCGCTGAGTCCGGGCTGACGCCACCCACCCGGGGCGTTCCTGTCGGTGACGGATGGCATCCTTGGGGGCGTGAGAGTCCACGCCGTGAGCCCGCTGTTCGTCGGGCGCGCCCGAGAGCTGACCGCGCTCGGTGACGCGCTGGCCAGAGCGCGTGCCGGGGCGTCGTCCACGGTGCTCGTCGGCGGTGAGGCGGGGGTCGGCAAGACCCGGCTGATCAAGGAGTTCACCGGCCGCCGGGCCGGCGACGCCAGGGTGCTCGTCGGCGGCTGTCTCGAGCTGGGCACGGAGGGCCTGCCGTTCGCGCCGTTCACCGCCGTGCTGCGCGGGCTCGTGCGCGAGCTGGGCAGCGACGGGGTGGCCGCGCTCGTGCCGGGCGGCAACGCGCGGGGGCTGGCGCGGCTGCTGCCCGAGTTCGGCGAGCCGGGCAAGGACGGCGCGGAGGCCAGGGCGCGGATGTTCGAGCAGGTGCTCGGGCTGCTGGAGCGGCTGGCCGAGGAGCGTCCCGTGGTGTTGGTGGTGGAGGACGCCCACTGGGCCGACCGCTCCACCCGCGACCTGCTGACGTTCCTGGTCCGCTACCAGCGGGCCGCGACCCGCCTGCTCATCGTGGTGACCTACCGCACCGACGAGCTGCACCGCACCCACCCGCTGCGGCCGCTGCTCGCCGAGCTGGGCCGGGTCGAGGGCGTGACCAGAGCCGAGCTGCGCAGGCTCACCCGCAGGGAGGCCGTGGCGCTGGCGGCCGGCATCCTGGAGCGCGAGCCGTCCGCCGCCGCGATGGACCTGATCTACGCCCGCAGCGAGGGCAACCCGCTGTTCGTCGAGGCCCTGCTCAGCGAGTCCGGCGGGGGAGAGGCCCTGCCCGAGTCGCTGCGCGACCTGCTGCTGGCCGCCGTCGAGCGGCTGCCCGAGGAGACCCAGGAGCTGCTGCGGGTGGCCAGCGCCGGCGGCCAGCGCATCGAGCACGACCTGCTCAGCGCCGTCGCCGGGCTCGGCGAGAGCGCGCTGTCACGCGCGCTGCGGCCCGCCGTCGCGGGCAACGTCCTCGTGGTCGACGGCGAGGGCTACGGCTTCCGGCATGCGCTCATCCGCGAGGCGCTCCACGACGACCTGCTGCCCGGCGAGCACACCCGCCTGCACACCCGCTACGCCGAGGCCCTCGAACGCGACCTGTCGATCCTGCCCGCCCCGCGCGGCGCGATCGAGCTGGCCCACCACTGGCACGCCGCCCACGACTCCACCTGGGCGCTGGTCAGCGCCTGGCACGCGGCCGCCGCCGCCCGCAAGTCCACCGCCTACGACGAGCAGCTCCGGATGCTCTCCCGGGTCCTGGAGCTGTGGGACCAGGTGCCCGACGCGGCCCAGCGCATCGACGCCGACCGGCTCGACGTGTTCAGGCAGACCGCCACGGTCGCCCACCTGGCCGGCGAGTACGAACGCAGCATCGCCCTGGCCGGAGCCGTCCTCGCCGACCTCGACTACGACGCCGACCCGATCAGGTCGGTCACCATGCTCCGCCAGCGCGGCCTGACCCGCTACGACCTCGGCCGCACCGGCTACCTCGACGACCTGCGCCAGGCCGCCGCGCTCGTGCCCGACGACCAGCCCCGGCTGCGCGGCCAGGTGCTGGAGACGCTGTCGCGCATGCTCCACCGGCCGCAGGACTGGCCGGAAAAGCTCGCCGCCGCCCAGCTCGCCATGGAGATCGGGCACGCGGTGGGCGACGCCAACGTCGAGGCCCACGCGCTCATCAGCCTCACCTGGGCACGGGCCCGCTACTCCGAGATGGAGTCCCAGCTCGGGGCGTTCGCGGAGGCCCGCCGCATCGCCCACCGCAGCGACGCCTACAGCGCGCTGATGCGCTGCGCGATCTCCGAGTCCGACGCGCTCGAAGGCGCGGGCCGGCACGAGCGGGCCGCTCAGGTTGCCCGCGACGGGGTCGAGGAGGCCGGGCAATACGGCCTGGCCCGCACCTCCGGCACGTTCCTGTCGATCAACCTGGCCGAGCCCCTGGTGTCGCTCGGGCGCTGGGACGAGGCGCTCCAGGTCATCGAGGGCGCGCTCGACCTCGCGCCGCCCGCCCCCTACCGGGCCAGCCTCCAGGGGTTCGCGACCGACATCGCGCTCGCGCGGGGGCACTACGACCGGGCGGAGAAGTCGCTGGCGTGGGCCCGTACGGTGCTGTCGCGCGGCACCTTCCGCGACCAGACGCTGCTGCCCCACCTGCGCAGGGAGGTCCTGTTTCTGCGGGGGCGGGGGCGGCTCGACGCGGCCGTGGAGATGGCGGCGCGGGCGCTGGACGAGCGCGACCTGGCCGACAGCGCCCGCTACGCCTGGCCGGTGCTGGTGGCGTTCGCGCAACTCGTCTGGACCGTGGTGCCGCCCGCCCGTCTCGTCGGGGCCGTGCTGCCGGGCGGCCGGCCCACCGGGAGCGCGGTGCCGTCCGAGCGGCCCGTCGCGGGCGTGGGCGTGGGGACGGGGGTGTCTGTGGCCGTGGCGTCCGCAGGCGTCGGGACTGCAGATGTCGCGTCCGACGATGGCGCGGGTGCGCTCGAACGGCTCGCGTTGTCGCTGCTGGCCCGGCTTCGGCAGCTCGCGGGGCGGCTCGAGGTCGAGGGTGAGCTGCAGGAGGCGCACCGGCTCACGTTCACCGCCTTGACCGGCCCCGACCTTCCATCGGTCGACGAGACCGCCGCCGAGACCGCCGCCGCTTCTGCCGGTGCTTCCGCTGGTGCTCAGCCCGCCGAGGCCGCTCCTTCTCTCGCCGCTGCTGTTCCCGGGGTCTCTGCCGACGCTGCTGAGGTGGCCGCGTGGCGGTTCAAGGCGTGGGATCTGGCGGTGGGGGCCTGGGCGGCGTTGGGGCAGCCGTACGCGGAGGCTCAGTGCCTGGCGGCGGCGGCGCAGGCGGCGCTCGCGTGCGGTGATCGGCAGGAGGCGGCGGACCGGCTGGAACGGGCGCGCGACCTGGCCCGCGCGCTCGACGCCGCGCCGCTGCTGGAGCAGCTCGACGTGCCCGGTCGGCGGTCCCGGGTCGGCGGCTCCGAGCAGGGCTCCGACGGGCAGCCGCTGGGGCTGACCGCGCGGGAGCTGGAGGTGCTGAGAGAGGTGACCGGCGGGCGCAGCAACCGGGAGATCGCGCAGTCGCTGTTCATCTCGGCCAAGACGGTGAGCGTTCACGTGTCCAACATTCTGGCCAAGCTGGGGGTGGCCACGCGTGGTGAGGCCGCCGCCACCGCCCACCGCCTGCGGCTGTTCGACGGAGAGTGAGCCACAGGGAGTGAGCCACTACGGGCCGTCGTGTCCGGCGGCCTGCCGGGGGTCGTGGTGGGGGAGGTTCGCGGGTGGGGGTCAGGCGGTGAGCTGGGCTTCCAGGCGGTAGCCGTCCACCGTTACGTAGACCTGGTCGCCGGGGCGGGCGTTCAGGCGCATGAGCACCGGCTGGAGTGAGTCGAAGACCGGCTGGTGGCCCTGCCAGACCAGGACGATGGCGTTGTCTCCCGGGCCCGTGACCGAGAGGAGGGTGCCGGGGCGCATGCCGAGCTGGGCCGCGTACCCCTCCGGGACCGGCACGGGGCCGCCCCTGAGGTGTTCCGGCGTGACCTCGATGCGCTGCCAGCGGCGAGGGTCGGACGACGGGCTCGGCAGCGGCGGGGGAGGCGTCGCGGGAGCGCCCGCGAGGCCGCCGGGCAGCATCGGCGAGCGGCCCCCCGACAGGGCGGACAGCGTGGCGAGCGCGGCGGACGGGTCGATCGAGCCGGAGGTCGCGGCCGGGATGGGCTGGCCGCCGCGGTGGTGGTGACCGTTCGCCCCCGGGGTACGGCGGGGGAGGGGCTGCGCGGGGACCGGGGCCGAGGCCGCCGGGTCGGGGGCCGCCGTCTCAGGGGGGAGGGCGTCGAGCCACGCCTTGGCCGAGTGGGTCCGGATGCCCAGCTCGCCCATGAGCGCCACCGGGTCGGCGTCGGGCGGGCTGGTGGCCAGGAGCTGCCGCGTACGTGCCTGCAGGCCGTGGATGTCGCCCACCACCAGCCAGTCGTCCTGGAGGCGGCGGTCCGGCATGAGCGTCACCAGCACGCGCCAGAGCGGCGTACGCAGCGACGGCACCATCACGGGGTGGGCCGGGTCGGCGCCGACGAGCTGGTCCTCGGTGGCCGCCGCGCCCAGCCACTCGGTCAGCCGGAACATGTGACCCGTGACCGGGGCCGACTCGGAGGAGCGCAGCCAGTGCAGCACGCGTTCCTCGGCCGTGCGCTGGGCCTGGGAGAGCGCGTCCCGGTCCACGAGCATCTTGTGGGCGAGGGTGCGCAGGCTGACCGGGTCCTCGGCGAAGAGCCGGTGCACGGCCACCGCCAGCTCCAGCTTGTCCAGACTGCGGAAGAGGCTGTCCACGACCCGGACCATCGCGTGGTCGGTGTCGGACGGGGCGGCCTGGCCGGAGGGCGGGTAGCCGGGCGCGGACGGGCCGCCGGGGGTGCCCTTGGCGGCGTCCGCGCCGGGGACGGCGGGCATGGAGCCGGTGTGCGGGCCGGGGACGGCGGGCATGGAGCCGGTGTGCGGGCCGGGGACGGCGGGCATCGAGCCGGTGTGCGGGCCGCCGCTGGTGAACATGCTGCCGGGGGCCGGGGCGCCCGTGGAGAGGGAGCCGAGGTCCTGGCGTCCGGATGGGGGGCCGGACTGGGGTCCGCCGGGTTGAGCGCCGGGCTGAGGGCCGCCGGGTTGCGCGCCGCCCGATGGAGAGCCGGGCTGAGGGACGGGCTGGGAGCCCGTGGGGCGCTGCGGGAGGCGTTCCGACTGGGCGGGCTGGCCGGGTTGGCTGAGGCGGGCCGACTGTCCGGCCAGGCCGGGCTCGGCGGAGGCCGGGCGGGGCGGGGCCGCTTCGCCCGGGCGTTGCGGCAGGCCCTCGCCCGGGGCGGGGCGCGGTGGGAGGACCTCGAAGCCCTGGTGCGGCCCGCCGCCCTGCGGTTGCTCAGCGAACGAGCCGCCCTGCTCGGGCGGTGAACCGGCTTGTGCCGGGAGAGAGCCGCTCTGTCCTGAAGGCGAACCGGCTTGTGTTGGAAATGGGCCGGTTTGTCCGGGTGGTGAACCGGCTTGTGCCGGGAATGGGGCGCTCTGTCCGGGCGGTGGACCGGCTTGTGTCGGGAATGGGGCGCTCTGTCCGGACGGGGGACCCGCCTGTGCCGGGAACGACCCCGTCTGGCGCCCTCCGGCGGCCCCTTCGCCCAGTGCCGGGAACGACCCGGTCTGACGCGTTCCTGGGCCGCCTTCGGACACGGCCGGGAAGGACCCCGTCTGCCGCACTCCGGGGACGTCGCCCGAGGGCTGTTGCGGGGAGGACCCAGTCTGACGGGCGCCGGCCGCCTCGTCGGGGGCCGCCGCCTGGGCGGGGAACGACCCCGGCTGACGCGGGCCCGCCGCGCCCTCCGCCGCCGCGAAAGGGCCGCCCTGCCCCTGCGGAAGGCCGCCGAACGCCCCCGTGGCCGGGCCCTGGGCCGCCGCGGCCTCGCCGCCCTGGGCGGCGAACGCGCCCGACTGCGGCTGGGGCACGCCTTCCGGCTGTGCGGGGAACGACCCCGTGCTGGGCGGGGAGGCGGGCCGACCGGGCGCCTGTCCGCGCTGGAGCGGCCGGGTGACCTCGGGGTGACCGGCCCCGGGCGCCTCGCGCTGGGCCGGGATGCGGCCGAGGATCTCGCGGAAGACCGCGCCCATCACGACTTCGGGCGTGGCCGACGGGGTGGTCAGGTCGCTGGGGGAGAGGCGGCGCAGCCGCTGCCAGCCGCCGAGGCCGGTGACCGCCGTACGGGTGGGCTCGGGCCAGCCCGGCAGCGCGGGATCGATGTGGTGAACCGTCAGTGCGGGCAGCAGGTCGGTCAGCGGCAGGTGGTCCCAGCGGGAGGAGGCCAGCCGGGCCAGGCGTTCGCAGATCCAGTCGAGCCCCGCCGTGCCGAGGGCCTTCGACAGCGCGAGGGAGGACCACCACCCCGCAGGCAGGCGCGGATCGCCCAGCACCTCGGCCACCTGCTGCGGGCGGCTCCAGCGGAGCGCAGGGACTAGGTCGCTCAGGCAGATCGATGACTCGACTTCCATCGGCGGACCTTATCCTCCCCAGTGAGCCGCGTGTGCTGCTCGTTACGCTTGTGGCTAATGGTGCAGCCTACGCGGCAAGCTATCAATCAGTGTGAATAGGGTAAAGACGGTTCAGATCCAAACCGTACCGTGGACGGCCCCCCACCTGGGCCACACATTCGGCACCAGCACGGCAACCTACCTCCAGCGCCGCCTGTTCGCCGGAGCCCCGCAGAGTCGCGGAGAGGAACCCGGCGGCGAACGCGTCGCCCGCTCCCGTCGAGTCCACGACCTCGGTGGACACCCCCCGCGTCGTCGCCACCACCGCGCCGCCCACGGCGGCCAGCGCGCCCTCCGCGCCGAGCTTCACGACCGCTGTGCCGTACGTCTCACTCAACTGTACGGCCGCCGCCTGCGCCGTCGTGGCCCCGGTGAGAAGGAGGGCCTCGTCGAGGTTGGGGATGATCAGACCGGCGGGGGCCGTCTCGCGGGTGAAACGTTCGACGCCGAAGTCGCGCAGCGGCCCCGTGGAGGCCGGGTCGATGCTGACGGTGACGCCCGCGGCCCCCGCGTCGGCCATGGCACGCCTGGCCAGCCCGAGCCCCGCCTCGGCGAACAGGACGTACCCGGACAGGTGCAACCAGACCACGCCGTCGAGGAGGGCCGGGTCCCAGTCGGCCGCCGAGATCAGGCCCCCGGCGCCGCGGTTGGTGAGCATCGAGCGTTCGCCGCTCTTGTCGACCATGGCGATCACGACGGCCGTGGGGTGGTGGGGGTCCACGGCCATGTGAGGGTGCACGCCCGTCTTGATCAGTTCGGTGGTGTGCCACTCGCTGCTGTCGTAGCCGAGCTTGGCGAGCAGGCGGACCTCGGCGCCCAGGCAGGCGGCCCAGGCGGCGGTGTTCGCGCCGGAGCCGCCAGGACGCAGGACGATGTCGGCGGCCGTGTCGGTGCCGGACATGACCGGAGAGCCGTGCAACGCCACCACATCGGTGACGACGTCCCCGATGACCAGGAGGGCGTTGCCCGTCACGACCGCGACCAGGACTGGGCGATCCGAGCGGCGAGCGCGGTGTTGCCGCGCACGGCGGCCAGGTTGGCTTCGAGCGAGGCGCCGGAGGTGCCGTTCACCAGGTAGCCGAGCAGGAACGGAGTGATCGCCTGACCCTTGACGCCCTCGCGCTCCGCCGCCGCCAGCGCCTCACCCAGCACGCGGTCGTGCAGCTCCGGGTCGAGCTGCTGGTCCTCGGGGACCGGGTTGGCCACGATCAGCGCCGTCCGCGGGCCGCCGAGCGCGTCCTGGCCGCGCATGATGTCCGCGGCCTCGTCGGGCGACTCGACGCGCCAGTCGATCGGCTGGCCGGAGGAGTGCAGGTAGAAGCCGGGGAAGGTGTCCGTACGGAAGCCCACCACGCTCACGCCCCGCGTCTCCAGCCGCTGGAGCGTGGCGGGCACGTCGAGGATCGACTTGACGCCCGCGCACACCACGGTGATCCGCGTACGGGCGAGCGTGTCGAGGTCGGCGGACTCGTCCTGGTCCTCGGTCCAGTCGCGGTGCACGCCGCCCAGCCCGCCGGTCGCGAAGACGCGGATCCCGGCGCGGGCGGCCAGGAACGACGTGGCCGACACGGTGGTCGCGCCGCTCGCCTTCAGCGCCGCGGCCACGGGCAGGTCGCGCTGGCCGAGTTTGCGCAGGCCCGACTCGGTCGCGATGCGCTCCAGCTCCACCTCGTTCAGGCCGATGCGGGGCACTCCGTCCAGCACGGCGATGGTGGCGGGCACGGCCCCCGCCGCCCGTACGATGCCCTCCAGCTCCCGCGCCACCTCCAGGTTGCGGGGCTGCGGCAGCCCGTGGGAGATGATCGTGGACTCCAGCGCCACCACCGGTGCGCCGGTTGCCAGGGCCTCGGCGACCTCGTCGGTCGGTTGGAGAACGGAGTCGGTGGCGGTGCGCATCGTGAGTTTCGTGCTCCTTGAGTGGTCCCTGGCCAAGCAAGCGGGGAACGGTCGCTTTCGCGAATTTTGTTCCAAATGGAACAGCGTACGGGCCGCCTGGCTCGGACGTCCACTCGAGGATCACACGACGAGGACGACCCCCGCCAGCGACGTGGCCGCGATGATCGCCGTGGCGATGCCGCCGAGCAGTGCAGCCCGGCCGCCCTTGAC
Organism: Nonomuraea sp. NPDC051298; assembly: GCF_055586305.1. NCBI lineage: Bacteria > Bacillati > Actinomycetota > Actinomycetes > Streptosporangiales > Streptosporangiaceae > Nonomuraea > Nonomuraea sp. NPDC051298. The sequence continues at coordinate 537,152 of NZ_JBVJIM010000001.1, read as the reverse complement.
CAGTTTCCGAAGGTCGATGCCGGTGCCGAGGCCGAAGAGGGCGGCGGCCATGAGCACGTTCGTGACCGTGGGCACCGCCTGGACGACGGGCGCGGGCACCCAGCCGGTGCTGCGCAGGGCCACCATCGCCAGGAAGACGGCCACGAACAGCGGCAGGACGGGCGGGCGCGAGACGCGTCGGGCGACGCGTTCGGTCTGGGGTTGGGCCGGGGGTTGGGTCTGAGGTTCGGGCTGGGGTTCGGTCGGGCGTGTGCCGGGGTGTCCGGCGGGGGACCGGGCCGGGTGGACGGTGGCGGTGGCGGTGGCGCGGTGGTGCCGGTAGGACGTCAGGGCGACCAGCGGGGCCAGCAGGACGACGCGGGCCAGCTTGACCGTCACGGCCCCGGCCAGCACGCCCGACGCCGCGCCGATCGCGGCCACCTGCGCCACCTCGTGCACGGCGGCGCCCGTCCACACGCCGAGCTGCTCGGGCGACAGGTCCACGAGGGACGCCAGCAGGGGGATGACGGCGATGGCCGCGGTGCCGTACAGGACCACGACGCTCAGGGCTCCTGCCGCGGCGTCGTCACCGTCGGGGAGGTCGGTGCTCTCACGCATGGCGGCGATCGCGGAGGCGCCGCAGATGGACACGCCCGTCGCGATGAGCAGCGACGTTCCCTGGCTCAGCCCGAGCCGGCGGCCGATCAGCGGCGTGACGGCGAACGTGAGCCCCGTGGCGACGACCACGACGGCCAGCGTCCGCCAGCCGAGCGCGAGCACCTGCGGGAGGGCGATCTGCAGGCCGAGCAGCGCGACCGCCGTACGCAGCACCCGGCGGGACACGAACGCCAGCCCTGGCTCGAACGTCGGCAGGTACGCCGTGGTCCTGGACCGCTCGGCGAGCCGTACCACGTTGGCCAGGGCCGCCCCGGTGACCACGGCGACGACGGCGGGGCTGAGCGCGGGGACGTACCGGCTGACGAGCACCGAGAACAGCACCGCCACCACCGTGGCCCCGACCCCGGGCCAGAGCAGCCGCACCCTTCGGAGAGCGGCGACGGGGGCGGGGAGACGGACTGTGGGTGCGGAGCGGCTGGTGGACGCGGCCCCTACGGTGGGCGCGGAGTGGCTGGTGGAAGGGGCCTCTGCGGTGGGCGCGGGGTCACCGGGAGGCGCGGCTGCAGCGGTGGGCGCGGGGTCGCCGGGGGATGCGGCCCCTGCGGTGGGCGCGGAGTTTCCGGCCGACGTGCGTTTGCCGGGGGAGGTGGGGGGCGGGGCGGCGGCGTTGGGTCCGCGGGTGCCGACGGTCATGATCTCAGTCTTTTGAGCGGCCGACCTCACCGGTAGCCGGTGATTGCCTGGGAGGTCATAGCCTGTGGCTATGACTGCGCTCCCCGACCTCGGCTCACTCAAGCTCCTCGTCGACGTCGGCGAGCTGGGCAGCCTCGGCCGGGCAGCCAGGGCCGCGGGCATCGCGCAGCCGTCGGCGAGCAAGCGGATCGCCCAGCTCGAACGCCGCCTCGGCCTGCCTCTGATCGAACGCACCCCGCGCGGCTCCAGGCTCACCTCCGAGGGCAGGATGGTGGCGGGCTGGGCCGCGCAGGTGCTCGCCGCGGCGGACGAGCTGATGCGCGCCGCCCAGGCCGTACGCCACACCGAGGCCGCCCATCTGCGGGTGGCGTCGAGCATGACCGTGGCCGAGTACCTGGTGCCGCGCTGGCTCGGGGAGCTGCAGAACCGGGAGCCCGAGGTGCAGGTGGGGCTCGACGTGGTCAACTCCGCCGACGTCGCGGCCCGGGTGCTGGCCGAGGAGGTGGAGCTGGGCTTCGTCGAGGGGCCCACGGTGCCCGACGGGCTGGCCGGGCGCGTCGTGGGGACCGACCGGCTCGTCGTCGTGGTGGCGCCGGGGCATCCGTGGGCCCGTCGGCGTACGGCGCTGAGGGGGCCGGAGCTGGCCGCCACGCCGCTCGTGGTGCGGGAGCCGGGCTCGGGCACGCGCGAGACCCTCGACGTCGCCTTCGGCCGCCTGCACCGGGCCAGCCCGCGGCTGGAGCTGGGGTCCAACTCGGCGGTCAAGGGCGCGGCGCAGGCGGGGGCCGCCCCGGCGGTGCTGAGCGGGTACGCGGTGGAGTCCGACGTGGCCACGGGACGGCTGGTGGAGGTGCCCCTGTCGGGGATCAACCTGGTACGGAGCCTGCGCGCGGTGTGGCGTCGCGGTCGCGCCCTGACCGGCCCGGCCGCGACCCTCCTCACCATCGCCAGCCGCCCCTGACCGTTGTCGGTGGCTTTCTGGGGGTTTCTGGGAGGGGCGGGTGGGCGTTGACGCGGGGTGCGGGGTGGGTCGTAAGGTGCGGGGATGGGCGCGTATGACGTGATCGTGGCAGGTGGCGGGCACAACGGGCTGGTCGCGGCGGCGTACCTCGCCAAGGCCGGGCGGCGGGTGCTCGTGCTGGAGCGTTACGGGCAGGTGGGCGGCCTGGCGGTCTCCGCCCAGGCGTTTCCCGGCGTGGACGTGCGGCTGTCGCGCTATTCGTACCTGGTCAGCCTGCTTCCGTCGCGGATCGTCCGCGATCTGGGGCTCGATCTGGAGCTGCGCCGCCGCCGGTACGCCTCCTACACCCCGAAGGGCGGCACCGGCCTGCTCGTCGACAACGAGGACGACCTGCGTACGGCGGCCTCGTTCAGAGAGGTGACCGGCGGTGAGGCCGACCACGGGGCGTGGCGGCGGTTCTACGGCATGACCGCCGAGGTGGCGCGGGTGCTCGCCCCCACCCTTCTCGAACCCCTGCGCCCCCAGGCCGAGGTCGAGCGGCTGGTCGGCCAGGAGGCGTGGCGCGACCTGTTCGCGCGGCCGATCGGCGCGACCGTGGACGAGCGCTTCGCCGACGACACCGTACGCGGCGTCGTGCTGACCGACGCGCTGATCGGCACGTTCGCCGACCCCGCCACCGACCTGCTGGCCAACCGGTGCTTCCTCTACCACGTGATCGGCGACGGCACCGGTGAGTGGAACGTCCCCGTCGGCGGCATGGGCGCGGTCTCCGGCGCGCTGGAGGCGGCGGCGCGGCGGGCGGGCGCCGAGATCAGGACCGGGGCGGAGATCATCGGCATCTCACCGTCCTCGGGCGAGGTGACGTTCGTGGCGGAGGACGGCGAGCACACCGTGAACGGCGGCCACGTGCTGGTCAACCTGCCGCCGGCCGTGCTCGACCGGCTCACGGGCGGGCGTCCGGCGGTGCCCGAGGGCGCGCAGCTCAAGGTCAACATGGTGCTGACGCGGCTGCCGAGGCTGGCGGACCCGTCCGTGGATCCGCGGGCGGCCTTCAGCGGTACGTTCCACATCAACGAGGGACGCGCCCAGCTCGCGACGGCCTACGCGCAGGCGGCACGGGGAGAGATCCCGGAGCTGCCGCCCGCCGAGGTCTACTGCCATTCCCTGACCGATTCCTCCATCCTCGGGCCCGAGCTGAGAGGCAGGGCCGAGACGATGACGCTGTTCGGCCTCCACATGCCCGCCCGACTTTTCCGGCAAGATCCAGAAAAAGCGCGAAAGGCGGCGTTGGCCGCCACCTTTGCCTCCATCAACTCCGCGCTGGCCGAACCCATCGAGGACTGCCTGCTCACCGCCCCCGACGGCAGCCCGTGCGTGGAGGTCAAAACCCCCGTCGACCTCGAACGGGACGCCTCGCTCCCCGGCGGCCACATCTTCCACACCGACCTGAGCTGGCCGTACGCGGAGGAGGGCGGATGGGGCGTGGAGACCGAGCACGAACGCCTCCTGATGTGCGGCGCAGGAGCGCGCAGGGGCGGCGGCGTCAGCGGAATCGGCGGTCACAACGCGGCGATGGCCCTACTGCGCCCGACCACCTGACCGGCTGGCAACGCGGAGCGCATTACTCACGGGACGCTCCGGTGCTCGATCTCGGCAATGCCGCAGCCGGACACCGTTGCCGACGAGAAGCCGCCCGCGAAGTACGATGGAGCCGTCTTGAGGTTCAAAGCCGTGTCCGTCACGTGGCGATCCTCCTGAATGTGATCCTCATAAAATCTCCGTGAAATCGTTCATCGCGTTTTCATGATCAACCCCTAGCGTTTGTGAACATGAGTGAGCCCGCACGGTTGCTGGTAGTGGACGACGAGCCCGCGTTGCGCGAGGCGCTGCAGTCGAGCCTGGAGTTCGAGGGCTACAAGATCACCACCGCCGACGACGGGCACCAGGCACTCGACGCGCTGGCGGCGGAGACCTACGACGCGGTGCTGCTCGACGTCATGATGCCGCGCCTCGACGGGCTCACCGCGTGCCGCAGGCTCCGGGCCTCGGGCAACCACGTCCCGGTCCTCATGCTCACCGCCCGCGACGCGGTGGGCGACCGGGTGTCGGGGCTCGACGCGGGGGCCGACGACTATCTGGTCAAACCGTTCGAGCTGGACGAGTTGCTGGCCCGGGTGCGGGCGCTGCTGCGCCGGGGCGCGCTGAGCGCGGGCACCCCCGAGGGCGACACACTCTCGTACGGCGACCTGAGCATGGACCCGGCGACCAGAGAGGTCACCCGCGGCGCGCGCACGCTCGACCTCACCCGCACCGAATACCTGCTGATGGAGCTGTTCCTCGCGCACCCGCGCCAGGTGCTGACCCGCGACCAGATCCTCAGCGAGGTGTGGGGCTTCGACTTCGAGCCGACGTCCAACTCGCTCGACGTCTACGTGATGTACCTGCGGCGCAAGACCGAGGCCGCCGGAGAGCCGAGAGTGATCCACACGGTCCGCGGGGTGGGTTATGTGCTCCGGGCCGCGCCGTGAGCAGGGAGGGTCCACGGGCGCGCGTGAGCCGCCTGCTCATGCGCGGCAGCCTGCACACCCGTCTGACGCTGCTGGTCACGGTGGCCGTGGCGCTGGCCATCGCGATGTGCGCGGGCGTGTCGTGGTACATCACGCAGAGCCAGCTCATGAGCAATCTCGACCGGAGCAACCTGGAGTCGGCGAAGCAGGGCGACAAGCGCTACCTCGAGCGCAACTGCACGCCCGACGGCTCGTACATCCTGTACGACGGCATGGCGACGCTGCTGTACGCCGACGGCACCACGTGTTCGCTCGGCCCGCCCATCGTGCCTGACCTGAAGAAGGACCTGACGGCTCTGAAGCCGTGCGAGCCGCAGTTCCGCACCGGCGAGACCCGTGACGGCAAGCCGGTCCGCGTGGTCGCGGTCAACTTCAGGCCCGGCGTGGCGGTCCTGGAGGCGCGGCCGACCCACGACGTCCAGAACATGATGCGGATCGCGGCGATCACGCTGGGCGGCATCACCGCGCTCGGGGTCGTGGGCGCGGCCTGGGCCGGGCTGGCGATCTCGCGGGCCGCCCTGCGCCCCGTGGGTGACCTGACCCAGGCGGTCGAGCACATCGCGCACACCGAGGACCTCGACACCCGCATCCCCGTCAGGGGCAACGACGAGATCGCGCGGCTGTCGTCGTCCTTCAACGCCATGACGGCCGCGCTGGCCGGGTCACGAGAGCGGCAGAAGCAGCTCGTCGCCGACGCCGGGCACGAGCTGCGCACCCCGCTCACCACCCTGCGCACCAACATCGACCTGCTGCTGCGCAGCGAGCAGACCGGCCGCAGCCTCGACCCCGGCGCCAAGGAACGCCTGCTGGTCAACGTGAAGGCGCAGTTCGCCGAGCTGTCCACGCTCGTCGCCGACCTGCTCCAGCTCGCCAGGGGCGACACCGACCACGAGCCGCACGTCGAGCTGGGCTTCCACGGGGTGGTCACCGCCGCCGTCGAGCGCGCCAGGCTGCGCGGCGCGGAGGTCTCCACCGACCTGCGCCCCTGGTACGTCGTGGGCAGCGCCCCCTCGCTCGAACGCGCCGTGCTCAACCTGGTCGACAACGCCGCCAAGTTCAGCCCCGGCGGCCGGGTCGAGGTGAAGCTGCGCGACGGCCGCCTGACCGTGCGCGACCACGGCCCCGGGCTGTCGGAGGAGGAGCTGCCGCACGTCTTCGAACGCTTCTGGCGCTCCCCGTCGGCCCGCAGCCTGCCCGGCTCCGGGCTCGGGCTGGCGATCGTGGCGCAGGCCGTCGCCGAGGCCGGGGGGACGGTCAGTCTGGCCAACGCGCCGGGCGGCGGCGCCATCGCGACCCTGGAGCTGCCGGGAACTCTCATCCGCAACTCAGAAATGGATAAGGCACGTTAAAGACCTGAATCGTGAGCTTGCTGCATGGAGACAACAGCAGTAAGGACACGCCTGGTCGAGGTGGTCGTCCCCGTCTACAACGAGCAGCGGGCGCTACGGGACAGCGTCACCCGGCTGCATACCTACCTCACCAGGAACTTTCCCTACGGCTTCCGCATCACGATCGCCGACAACGCCAGCACCGACAACACCTGGCAGCTCGCGGTCGAACTGGCCAGGGAGCTGACCTGCGTACGAGCGGTGCACCTCGAAGAGAAGGGGCGCGGGCGGGCGCTGCGCCGGGTCTGGTCGCAGAGCGAGGCCGACGTCGTCAGCTACATGGACGTGGACCTGTCCACCGACCTGGACGCGTTCCTGCCGCTGGTGGCGCCGCTGCTGTCGGGCCACAGCGACCTGGCCATCGGCACCCGCCTGGCCAAGGCGTCGCGGGTCGAGCGGGGGCCCAAGCGGGAGTTCATCTCCCGCTCGTACAACCTGCTGCTGCGCTTCGGCATGGGAGCGGGCTTCTCCGACGCGCAGTGCGGATTCAAGGCCGTCCGTACGGAGATCGCCCAGGCCCTGCTGCCCGCCGTAGAGGACGAGCAGTGGTTCTTCGACACCGAGCTGCTGCTCCTGGCCGAGAGCCACGGACTGCGCATCCACGAGGTGCCCGTGGACTGGGTGGACGACCCCGACAGCCGGGTGGACATCGTGCAGACCGCGCTCGACGACCTGCGCGGCCTGGCGCGGGTGGGGCGCAAGACGTTGTCCGGCGCGGCGCGCATCCCGGTGCCCGCCCGGGTCGAGCGGGCCGAGCTGCCCAAGGGCATGGCCAGGCAGCTCCCGCGCTTCGCGATCGTCGGCGCGATCAGCACGCTGTCGTACCTGCTGCTGTACTCCCTGCTGCGTCAGATCGTGCCGCCGCTGACGGCCAACGCGATCGCGCTGCTGGTCACCGCCGTGGCCAACACCGCCGCCAACCGCCGCTTCACCTTCGGCGTCAAGGGGTCGGGCGGGGCGCTGCGGCACCAGTTCGAGGGGCTGATCGCGTTCCTGGTCGGGCTGGCCCTGACCTCCGGCAGCCTGGCGCTGCTGCCCGACGGGGTCTCGCACGGCGTGGAGCTGGTCGCCGTCGTGATCGCGAACGCGGCCGCCACCCTCGTCCGGTTCATGCTGCTGCGCGTGTGGGTCTTCAACCCCAAGCGGCAGGGGAACACCCGATGACCGTCACCGCTCTGCGGGCGGCCGGGCACCGGGCGCCCAGGAGCCGCCCCCTTCTCGCCCGCGTGTTCCTCGGCGCAGCGGACGATCCCCGCTGGGCGCGGCCCGCGCTCTGGGCGGTGCTGGCCGTCGCGTTCGTCCTGTACGCCTGGGGGCTGAGCGGCAACGCCAACGAGTACTACGCCGCCACCGTCCTGTCCGGCACGCAGAGCTGGAAGGCGTTCTTCTTCGGGGCGCTCGACGCGGGCTCCTTCATCACCGTGGACAAGCCGCCGCTGGCGCTGTGGGTGATGGGCCTGTCGGCGCGGATCTTCGGGTACTCCACATGGAGCATGCTGCTCCCGCAGGCGCTGGCCGGGGTGGCCGCCGTCGGGCTGGTGTACTCGGCCGTCCGCCGGGCCTTCGGCGCGGCCGGTGGTGCGGCCGGTGGCGCGGCCGGTGGTGCGGGGCGAGCCGCCGGGCACGTGGCGGCCCTGGTCGCGGCCGTCGTCATGACCGTGACCCCGATCACCGTGGCGATCAACCGCGACAACAACCCCGACACCGTCCTGGTGCTGCTGCTGGTCGCGGCGGCGTGGTTCTGCCTGGAGTCACTGCGCACGGGGAAGCTGCGCCCGCTGCTGCTGGCGGCCTTCTTCGTGGGGCTGGGGTTCAACGCCAAGATGTTGCAGGCGTACCTGGTGGTTCCGGCGTTCGCGCTGGCGTACCTGGTGTGCGCGCGGGTCACGTGGCCCCGGCGGATCGGGCACCTGCTGGCGGCCGGGGGCGTGCTGGTCGTGTCGAGCGGCTGGTGGATGGTCGTCGCCGACCTGTGGCCCGAGGACTCCAGGCCCTACATCGGCGGCTCGACCGACAACACCGTCTGGGACCTGGTCGTCGGCTACAACGGACTGGGCCGGATCTTCGGGGAGGGTGGTGCCGGAGGGGGCTTCGGCGGTGGGGGCGGCCGTGGCTTCGGTGGCGAGTCGGGCGCCGGGCGGCTGTTCAACGACATCCTCGCCGGGCAGATCTCGTGGCTGTTGCCGTTCTGCGTGGTGGCGCTGGTGTTCGCGGCCCTGGCCAGGCGGCGGGGGTTCACGTCCGGTGACGGTCCGCCGGGGGCGGCCTGGCTGGTGTGGGGCGGCTGGCTGGTCGTGCACGCCGTGGTGTTCAGCTTCTCCAGCGGCACCTTCCACCCGTACTACACGACCGCCATGGCTCCGGCGGTGGCGGCGCTGTGCGGGATGGGCGTGGTGGCGATGTGGCAGGCGTACCGGGCGTCGCGTTCGTGGGCCTGGGTACTGCCGACGGCGGTCGCCGTGACCGGCGCGTGGTCGTTCGTGGTGCTGCGCCGTACGCCCGACTGGGCGCCGTGGCTGGCCTGGGTCGTGCTCGGGGCGACCTTGGTGGCCGTGGGGGTGCTCGCGCTGGCCAGGGTGCGGGCGCTGGTGACCGTACGCGTCACGGCGGTCGCGCTGGCGGCCGCGGTGATCGGCGGGCTGGCCGGGCCCGCGGCGTACGCGGTGACGCCGTTGCAGTCGCCGATCAACGGCACGAACCCGACCGCAGGACCCGCGACGGGCGGCGGGATGCGCTTCGGGGGGCAAGGAGGGATGCCCGGAGGCGGCCAGTCCCCCCGTGGCTGGCGCGACCAGCAGGGCGGCGACGACCAGCCGGCCGGGACGTCCCAGGCCGACCGCCCGGCCCGGCCCAACGGCCAGAACGACGATCAGACCGGTCAGACCGGTCAGACCGGGCAGGACGCGCAGGGCGGGCAGCCCGGCCAGGACGGTCAGAGCACGCAGCCCGGCCAGAGCACGCAGCCCGGCGCCACGGGGCAACCGGGCGGCGGCCGGGGCGGCTTCGCGGGCCGGGGCGGATCCGGCGGCGGATTCGAGGGCGGCGGCAACGACGCGATGGCCGACTACCTGGTGGCCAACCAGGGCGACGCCACCTGGCTGGTGGCGGTGGGCAGCGCCAGGGAGGCGTCGGCCCTGATCCTGTCCACGGGCAAGCCCGTGATCGCCATGGGCGGCTTCACCGGCAGCGACCCCGCCATGACCGTGGAACGCCTGCGGTCCCTGGTCTCGTCGGGGCAGCTCCGCTATGTCATGTCAGGCGGCGGCGGCCGGGGCGGCAGCGAGGCGACGACCTGGGTGCAGGAGAACTGCACGGCGGTCGAGGGCCAGAGCGGCCTGTACGACTGCGCAGGATAGCCGGGCGCGCCGGACAGCCGGGCCGGAGGCTCCTCCCGACGCAGGGGCGGAGCCTTGACGGCCACGGCACGCGAGGTGCCCCACGAGGTGGGGCACCGCACCCCAGGCGCCCGTACCCCAGGCGCCCGCGGCACCCGGTGGGGGAGGGCGTCAGGCGGGCAGCGCGGCCAGGAGGAAGGCGAGGCGGGCGGCGGCGGACTCCACGTCGTCGGCGGTGCCCAGGCGGTAGCCCCACGACGTGATGAAGGCGCCCTCCTCGGAACAGGTCACCGTCTCCGCGAGGGTGGCCGAGAAGCGGTTGCGGACCGACACGTAGGCCGGTTCGCTCGACAACGAGAGGCGGTGGACCGCCAGATCGGCGTGCCGACTCGCGTGCCACGCGAGCCGCTCGAGGCAGAGCGCGGTATCCAGCATCATGCGTCACCTCCGCAACGTCTCGCGACAGAATTGCACGATCTTGGGCCGGGAGGCAAGCAATTGCTGCGGTTAATGTGCAGTTTGTTGCCGGTATTCGCGAAGAATCGCGATGATGACTTCTCTCCCCGTCTCCTCGAACTCGGCCGCTTTCGCGTAGTCCTCGAAGGCCCGCACGTAGAAGGCGATGTCATCGGGGTCGCGCAGGATGAAGTCCTTCGTCATCGTGGCGACCGCGACCATGGCCTCGTTGTAGATCCAGAAGCCGTTGATCGGGTTGGCGGGCAGTTCGGTGCTGAACGGGATCACGCCGAACTCCACGTTCGGCAGCGTGCTGACGGCGAGCAGGCGGTCGAGCTGGCCGCGCATCACGTCGGGCGGGGCCAGCGCCGTGCGCAGCGCCGCCTCGGTCACCACGAACCGGAACGTGCGGGTCCGGTCGTAGAGGATCTCCTGGCGCTGCATGCGTACCCGGACCGCCGCGTCGATCTGGTCGGCGGCGCTGTAGAGCCGCTTGACCTTGCGGAACACGTGCCGGGCGTACTCGGAGGTCTGCAGCAGGCCCACGACGATGCCCGGCTCGAAGACGCGGAAGAGCTTCGTGCGCGCCTCCAGGTCGCGGATGTCCTCCTGGAGCGCGGCCAGGCCGCTGCGGTGGCGCTGCTTCCAGTCGTCGTGCCGTTCGAGCAGCGCGATCGACTGCCTGATCAGCTCGTCGGTGGTGTCGGGCAGGGCGTTGACGGCCTGCGCCCACACGACCACGTCGTCCTCGGTGGCCGTCTGCCGGGCGTTCTCCAGCCGGGAGACCTTGGACGGCTGCCAGCGCAGCCGCTCGGCCAGCTCCTTGCCCGACAGATGGGCGGACTCGCGCAGTTGGCGCAACTGGCTGCCGAGGTCGATGCGCGCCTGCTGAAAGGACGTCACGCAGCAAGAGGCTAGCCCTGTGACGGCCGATCATGCCAGGGCCCGCGCCGATTGTGATCAGGTGGTGGCCGAGGGTGTTCCTCCGCTGGTGGGGAAAGCGATTGCCGCCGTCGTGCCGGCGGCGTCGCGGGTGTCGGGCAGGACCCGGCGGGCGATCTCGGTGATCAGCTCGCGGGGCACCTCGACCGCGGTCTCGCCGTCGAGCACGTCGCGGAGGTCGGCGAGAGCTTCCGCGTCGGTCACCTGCAGACCCTGCACCACGATGGTGCCGCGGTCGGTCTCGTACAGGGTGGGGCAGGCGCCCGCCTCCGAGGTGGAGCCGAGGAACCGCATGCGCATGACAATCCTTCCCCGTAAATCGGTGCAATTGCGCGCAATTGTATGACTATGGATCAATCCACGTTCGTACTTCCATAAATCGTGATAAAAGGCTGTCCGTGAACGCCGGTCATTGTGGCCGGCGGCCTAATCCAGCTCGCCCTCCATGAACGCCCGCGCCCGCTCGAACAACCCCAGCGTCGTCGCGTGCAACAGGTCGCCGATGTCCTTGGGCGCCTTGCCGGCGAACGCCCGCGCGTGGCTGCCTTCGAGCACGATGCCGAGCTTGAAGCAGGCCATGACCGCGTACCAGCCGACGGCCGACAGGTCACGCTCCGACAGCGCCGCGTAGTGCGCGACGATCTCCCTCGGCGGCGGCAGCCCCGGAACGTGGCCGTTGCCGGCGGGCCAGGTGGCCAGCAGCCAGCCGAGGTCCAAGAGTGGGTCGCCGATCGTGCACATCTCCCAGTCCACGATCGCGGCCACGCGGGGGCCGTCGCAGGCGAACATGAGGTTCGCGAAGTGGTAGTCGCCGTGCATGACGCCCGGCGCGAACGTACGGGGCAGGTGGCGGGTCAGCCAGTCGGCGGTCTCGCGCAGGCCGGGGATGTCGGGCCCCGGATAGCCGTCGAGCTCACCGTACGAGTCGAGCTCCTTGAGCCAGCGCGGCACCTGCCGCTCCAGGAAGCCCTCCGGCCGCCCGAACCCCGGCAGCACGCCGGGATCGACCCGCCCCAGCTCGGCCAGCGCCGCCGCGGCCTCCAGCCCCATGCGGTGCCTGATCGCCGCGTCGGACGCGTGCGGCTCGGGCAGCCCCGTCGAGGGGTTGAACCCGTCGACCGGCTCCGTCAGATAGAACACCGGCTCGCGCTCGGTCTGGGCGGCCACCACCCGGGGCGCGGGCACGGGGGTGTCGCGCAGCGCCGCCAGCACCCGCGCCTCGCGCCGCAGCACCTCGTTGCTCCTGCGGCGGGCGTGCACGGGCGGGCGGCGCAGCACGTAGGGGCGGCCGCCGCGCTCGAAGCGGACCATGACGTTCTGGGTGCCGCCCAGGACCGGCGCCGGGTCCGTGATCGGGCCGCCGGGCAGCCCTTGGGCGTCCATCCACGCGCCCAGCTCGTCGAGGTCGATGGCCCCGACGTCGATGTGGGTGGAACTCATGGACCGCCCTTCTGTAGAACGATATTCTAGCGGGCGACCCTGGAGAGCGCCGCGCGCCCGGTCAACCCAGGGCCTGCATGAACGGCAGGAACTGCCGGGAGCGGTCACCGGGCGGCTCACCGCCGCGCGACATGACCGAGACCGTCCACGGCTCGCCGACGCCGTGCTCGCCCGCCCACCTGATCATCTTCTCCTTGGCCAGGTCGAAGTCCATGCGCACCTTGCCGCCCGCGTCCAGCGCCAGGTCACCGATCAGCGCGCGGGCGGTCTCCTCGTCGCCGGCCACGACCGGCCCGATCACGGTGTTGCCGTCGTTGCGCCAGCAGTGTCCGAAGCCGCCGTCGGCCACGCGTACGCGCACGCCGAAGTCGAACATCCGCCGCAGCGCCGCCGACCGGTCCGTGCCGAACACCTCGGCGTCCAGCTCCAGGACGCGGTCCAGGTCGGCCTCCGTGGCCGGGCGGGTCCGCCCGGAGGGCTCGCCCTGGAAGACGCCCGTGTGCATGGCCGCGCGGCAGATGACGCGGAAGCCGAGCCGTTCGTAGAGGGGGCGGCCCATCTCGGTGGCGTAGAGGGAGACCGTGCGCCCGCCGGCCTGCGCCAGCAGGTGCTCCATGACCCTGCGGGCCAGGCCCTGCCTGCCGAACCTGGAGGCGGTCAGGACCATGCTGATCGCCGCGTGGTCGTCGCCGTAGCGGGTCAGGACGGCGGTCGAGGCCAGGCCGTCGCCGTCGGGGGCGTCGATGCCGTACGCCTCTCCGAGGTCGAACAGCAGCCCCCACTTGCGCCGCTCGGGCGGCCAGTTGCGGTCTTCGGCCAGGCGGACGCAGTCGTCGAGGTCGTCGGTCGAGAGGCGGCGTACGGTCATGGGGGACATCCTTCTCCATGGGGGAGGTCGCGCTCAAAGTGTTTGTTGAGGGGCGGGCGGGCGGTCCGCGGGCACTCAGGGGGTCAGGGACCGGGGGATCTCCACCGGGCAGGCGCGCAGCTCCTCGCCCAGGGCCTTCGCCTGCGGGTCCATGCGCGGGCTGGCCGACACCCCACGGCCAAGGAGGCCGTGGACGACGAAGTTGAGCGCCTTGAGGTTGGGGAGGTCGTGGCGGTCCACCCGGTACGGGGCCAGGCCGGGGAGCAGCCGCTTGAGAGCGCCGGTGGTGAGGTGGGCGGCCAGCCAGTCGTACCGGTCGCGGGTGTCCGTCCAGACGCCCAGGTTGGCGTTGCCGCCCTTGTCGCCCGACCGCGCCCCGGCGATCCGCCCGAGCGGCACGGAGACGGCCGCCTCCCCGCCCCACGAGCCCGCCGCCGATCGCGCCGCCGAACCGGAGGGCACGGGGACCGCGTCGGGCACGTCGGGTTCGGCGTACGGGATCTCCTGCCCGTCCAGGAACACCCTGGGCCGGACCTCCGAGCGCGGCACCAGGACCGGCCAGTACACCCCGTACGGCGAGGCGTTGCCGGGCGGGGTGAGACCGTGGAGGCCCGGGTAGCTCGCCAGCCCCGTCTCGGTCACGGCCGCGGAGAACGCGCGCCCCGCCAGCCGCTCGTCCGCGGACATGACCGTGATCCGCAGCAGCCCCGAGCCGGTGAGCGTCACGTCCACCTCGTCGAACGACTCCCGCGGGACCCGCGCCCAGATCGCCTCCTCCGCCACTTGCGCCTTCTCCGCCACGTCGAGACCGGTCAGCACGAGCGTCATCGTGTTGCGGTATCCGCCCAGGTGGTTGACCGCGACCTTGAGCGTGCCGGGCGGCGGCTCGCCGCGCACGCCCGAGACCAGCACCCGGTCGGGCCCGTCGTCGGTCAGCGTGATCGTGTCGAAGCGGGCGACCACGTCGGGGCCGAGGTAGCGGGGGCCGCCCAGTTCGTAGACGAGCTGCGCGGTGACCGTGCCGATCGAGACGAGCCCGCCCGTGCCGGGGTGCTTGGTGATCACGGCCGAGCCGTCCGCGCGCAGCTCGGCGAGCGGGAAGCCGCAGTGCGCGAGGTCGGGCACGTCCTGGAAGAACGCGTAGTTGCCGCCGGTCGCCTGACAGCCGCACTCGATGACGTGCCCCGCCACCACCGAGCCCGCGAGCGGGTCGAGGTCGCCTGGCCCCCATCCGTACCGCCAGATGCCGGGGCCCGTCACCAGCGCCGCGTCCGTCACGCGGCCGGTCACCACGACGTCCGCGCCCGCGGACAGCGCCGCCGCGATGGGCCGGCCGCCGAGGTAGGCGTTGGCGGTCAGGGGCGCGGCGTCGAGGCGCTCGCCCGTGTCGGCGTTGACCAGGTCGAGCGGGTGGCCGGTGAGGTCGTCGCCGGTCACGTACGCGACGGCGGGCGACAAGCCCAGCCGCGAGGCCAGCTCGTGAACGGCGGCCGCGCACCCGGCCGGATCGAGCCCGCCCGCGTTCGCCACGATCTTGATGCCCCGGTCGAGGCAGGGCCCGAGGACGTCCTCCACCTGGCGCAGGAACGTCGTCGCGAAGCCGGGACGGCCCTTGAGCCGGTTGCCCGCCAGGATGAACATCGTCAGCTCGGCCAGCCAGTCGCCGGTCAGCACGTCGATCGGCCCGCCCTCGACCATCTCCCTGGCGGCGGAGAGCCGGTCGCCGTAGAAGCCGCTGCAGTTCGCGATCCGCAAGACCATGATCAGACCTGGGGCGGGACCCACGCGGGCGGGCGCTTGGCCATGAACGCGGCGATGCCCTCCTGGCCCTCCTCCGAGGTGAACCGCTCGGCCGACAGCTCGGTCATCCGCCGCAGCCCCTCGCCGAACGACATCTCGGGCACCTCCCTGACCATCCGCTTCGTGATCGCCAGCGCCTCGGGCCCGCCCTTCGTCAGCATCTCGGCGTAGTGGGCGACGGCCGCGTCGAGCTCCTCCTCCGGCACGGCCTTCGACAGCAGGCCGATCTCCACGGCCCGCGCGGCGTCGAACACCTCGCCGGTCAGGAAGTAGTCGGCCGCCGCGCGCGGGCCGAGCCTCCTGAGCACCGGCACCGAGATCATGGCGGGCACGACCCCGAGGCGTACCTCGGTGAACGCGAACGACGCCGTCAGCGGCGCGATCGCGAAGTCGCACGCCGCGACCAGCCCCAGGCCGCCCGCCCGCGCGGTGCCGTTGAGCCGGCAGATCACCGGCTTGGGGCTCTCCCAGAGCAGCTCCAGGACCTGCGGGAACGACGCCGTCACGGGAGCGCCCGGCCGATCCTCCGCGGCGCGCTGCTCCTTGAGGTCGGCCCCCGAGCAGAACACCTTGCCCGTGGCGGTCAGCACGATCACCCTGGCCGCCGGCTCGGCCAGCGCCCAGGCCAGCCGGTCCGACAGGTCGGCGAGCAGGCGTACGGACAGCGCGTTGCGGTTGGGCGGCGAGTCGAGCGTGATCGTCGCGATCCCCGCCGCGAGGTCCCTGTGCACCAGACCCGTCATGACTTCCCCTCCTCGATGACCGCCAGCACCGCTCCCGCGTCGACCTGGCGGCCCTTCTCCACGTGTACGCCGGACACCACGCCGTCGGCCGGAGCGATGATCCGGTGCTCCATCTTCATCGCCTCGATGACCACGACCGCCTGGCCCCTGACCACCCGGTCGCCGGGTGCCACCTCGACCCGCAGCACGCTACCCGGCATCGGGGCCAGCAGGGATCCGGGCGCGACGTCGTCGGCGGGTTCGGGCAGGACGGGGACGGGGGTCAGCGCGGCGCGGCCCTCGGCGTGGTCGACGTACACCCTGGGGTCGTCGTCGTACCTGGCCACCTCGAACGCGCGCCGGACGCCGTCGCTCTCCAGGACCACCTCGTGCGGCCCCGCGCTGATGACCGTGACGCCTTCTGGGAGGGGGTCGTAGACGACCGGCGGGCACTCCTCGAAGTGGGCGCGGCGCGGCTGCGAGCGGACGTTGCGCCAGCCGGACGGCAGACCGGCCAGCACCCGGGCCCGGCCGCGGTTGTCGGCGGCGACGGCCAGGGCGGCGGCCAGAGCGGCCAAAGCGGTCGGCGCGGCAGAGGCGGTCGGTGCGGCCGAGGCGGTCAGCGCGCCGGGGCCCGCGGGCGTGCTCGTGTCCCCGCGGACGGGCCCGCCGGGGTCGAGGAAGCCGGTGTGCGTGTCGCCAGCCACAAAATCCCGATTTGTCAGGACTCTCAGCAGCAAATCGCGGTTGGTGGTGAGGCCGTGCAGCCTGGCCCGCCGCAGTGCGGCCACCAGCCTGCGCACCGCCTGCGCCCGCGTCTCGCCGTGCGCGACCACCTTGGCCAGCAGCGCGTCATAGTGCGGCGACACCACGGACCCCGACTCCACGCCCGAGTCCACCCGCACCCCGCCCGCCACCCCGCCCGCGACGCCGCCCGCCACCCCGCCCGCGACGCCGCCCGCCGCGTCGCTCGGCACCTCGAACCGGCGCAGCACCCCGCTCTGCGGCACGTGGTCGTCGTCCTCGGCGTACAGCCGCGCCTCGACCGCCCACCCGGCGGGGGCGGGCGGCTCCGGCGGCAGCGTCGCGCCCTCGGCCACCTCGAGCTGCGACCGTACGAGGTCGACGCCGTACACCAGCTCGGTCACCGGGTGCTCGACCTGGAGCCGGGTGTTCATCTCCAGGAACGCCACCCGGTCGCCCTTGACCAGGAACTCCACCGTGCCCGCGCCCACGTAGCCGATCTTCCTGGCGGCCCTGACGGCGGCCGCGTGCAGCAGCTCGCGCACCGGGCCCGAGATGCCCGGCGAAGGGCACTCCTCGACCACCTTCTGATGCCGCCGCTGCACGCTGCACTCGCGCTCGCCCAGCGCCCACACGGTCCCGTGGCCGTCGGCCAGCACCTGGACCTCCACGTGCCTGGCCCGCTCCAGCAGCGGCTCGGCGAACACCGTGCCGTCGCCGAAGGCCGCCGACGCCTCCCGCCGCGCCGACTCCACCGCCTCGGCCAGCTCCTCAAGTCCACGCACCACGCGCATCCCGCGCCCGCCCCCACCGGCGGACGCCTTCACCAGCAGCGGGAACTCCCCGGGCGCCGCCAGGTCGAGCGAGGGCAGGACGGGCACCCCGGCCTCGGCCATCAGCCGCTTCGCGGTGACCTTGGAGCCCATGGCGGCGATGGCCTCCGGCGGCGGCCCCACCCACACCAGCCCGGCCGCCAGCACGGCCCGCGCGAAGTCAGCGTTCTCCGACAGGAAGCCGTAGCCGGGGTGCACGGCGTCCGCGCCGGTCGCCCGGCAGGCCGCCAGGACGCGTTCCACGTCCAGGTACGTGTCGGCGGGCCGGGCGCCGGGCAGGCGTACCGCGAGGTCGGCCTCGGCCACGTGCGGCGCGCCCGCGTCGGGGTCGGAGTAGACGGCGACCGTGGAGATGCCGAGCGAACGGCACGTACGGAAGACGCGACGGGCGATCTCGCCCCGGTTCGCGACGAGCAGACGGTCGATCACGGCCGGAACACCCCGTAACCCGCCGCCTCGGGCACCGGCGCGCTGTTGATCGCCGACAGGCACAGGCCCAGCACGGTACGCGTGTCGCGCGGATCGATGACCCCGTCGTCGTAGAGCCGGCCCGACAGGAAGAACGCCAGCGACTCGGCCTCGACCTGCGCCTCCACCATCGCGCGCATGGCCGCGTCGGCCTCCTCGTCGTACGCCTGCCCCTTCGCCCGCGCCGAGGCCCGGCCCACGAGGGACAGCACCCCGGCGAGCTGCGCGGGCCCCATCACCGCCGACTTGGCGCTCGGCCAGGCGAACAGGAAGCGAGGATCGTACGCGCGCCCGCACATGCCGTAGTTCCCCGCCCCGTACGAGGCGCCCATGACGACGGTCAGATGCGGCACGGTCGAGTTGGACACCGCGTTGATCATCATGGCGCCGTGCTTGATGATGCCGCCCTGCTCGTACTCCTTGCCGACCATGTAGCCGGTCGTGTTCTGCAGGAACAGCAGCGGGGTGCGCGATTGGTTCGCGAGCTGGATGAACTGGGTGGCCTTCTGCGACTCCGCGCTGAACAGCACGCCGCGCGCGTTGGCCAGCACCCCCACCGGGTAGCCGTGGATCCGCGCCCACCCCGTCACCAGCGAGGCCCCGTACAGCGGTTTGAACTCCTCGAACTCGCTCCCGTCCGCCACCCGCGCGATCACCTCCCGCGGGTCGAACGGCACCCTGAGATCCTCCGGCACGATCCCGAGCAGCTCGTCGGCCGGATACACCGGATCCCGCGCGCCCTCCTCCGGCGGCCGGCCCAGCTTGCGCCAGGCGAGCGAGGCGATGATCCGCCGGCCGATGCGCAGCGCGTCGTACTCGTCGCGGGCCAGGTGGTCGGCGAGCCCGCTGATCCGGGCGTGCATCTCGGCGCCGCCGAGCGACTCGTCGTCGGACTCCTCCCCGGTGGCCATCTTGACCAGCGGCGGACCGCCCAGGAACACCTTGGCCCGCTCCCGGACCATCACCACGTGGTCGCTCATCCCCGGCACGTACGCGCCGCCCGCCGTGGAGTTGCCGAACACCAGCGCCACGGTCGGCACGCCCGCCGCCGACAACCTGGTCAGGTCGCGGAAGATCTGGCCGCCGGGGATGAAGATCTCCTTCTGCGTCGGCAGGTCCGCGCCGCCGCTCTCGACCAGGTTCACGTACGGGAGGCGGTTGCGCAGCGCGATGTCGGCCGCGCGCAGGGACTTCTTCAGCGTCCACGGGTTGGAGGCGCCGCCGCGGACCGTGGGGTCGTTCGCCGTGATCACGCACTCGACGCCCTCGATCACCCCGATCCCCGACACCATGCTCGCCCCGACGGGGAAGTCGCTGCCCCACGCCGCCAGCGGCGACAGCTCCAGGAAGGGGGAGTCGGGGTCGACCAGCAGCTCGACGCGTTCCCTGGCGAGCAGCTTGCCGCGGGCACGGTGGCGTTCGACGTACCTCTCGCCACCGCCGGCCACCGCCTTGGCGTGCTCGGCGTCCAGCTCGGCCAGTTTGGCCAGCATCGCCTCGCGGCGCGCCCGGTAGTCGTCGCTCCCGGTGTCGAGTCCGCTCGTGATCACGCGCCCTCCCGCGGCAGTGCCGATGATCATGCCAAGCACGCTAGCGCAGCCGCGGGCTCCGGCACAGAGCGAGCCGCCGCCCGGTGGTGGGCGGCGGCTCGAATGTCACACAGGGGCGCAGGGCTCAACCACAGTGACTCCAGCCCGACTTCCAGCTCGACGTCCCCCATGAGCCGCCCCAGATCACGCACTTCTTGGCGGCCGACAGGCGGATCGGGCCGGCGTACGAGGTGAACTTGCCCGGGTTGCTCCCCGTGGAGCCGCCCTTGACCTGGAGGGTCGCGCTCATGGACATCTTGCCGGGCCACAGCATGCGCGAGATGGTCACCACGCAGTTCTTGGCCGCGCCGCTGTGGTACAGCAGGTAGATCGTCGCGCTGGAGCCCAGGGCGTGCGAGTCGATGACCTTGTAGCCCGCGCCGCACACCGTGGTGGGCTTGGTCGTGTTGGGCTTCGGCGGTACCGCGGTCGGCTTGGCCGTGGGCTTCTTGGTGGGGGGCAGGGTCGTCGTGGGCCTCGTGGCGCCGGAGGTCGGCGCGGCGGTCGGCTCCGGGTCCGGGTCGACGAGGTTGCTCTGCTTCTTCTTCGTCGGCTTGGGGTCGGGGCTGCTCGTGGTGGTCTCGGGCCTGGGAGCCTGCGTGACCGGGTCGGGCACCTGGGCGATCGGCTCCTTGGCGGGCTCGCTCTTGGTGGTCTTCTCCGGCTCGATGTCCAGGGTGGGGACCGGGGCGGAGGTCTCCGTGGGGGCTGTTACGGGCGGCGACTGCTCGACCGACGCGGGCGGCTGGCCGCCGCCAGAGCCGTTGCCGCCGGTGTTGTCGGTGGCGCTGCCCACGGCCACGACCGGGACCTTCTGGCTGTTGGCCTGCACGACCACGGCGCCCACGACGACGAGCAGGGCCGCGGCGGCGGCACCGGAAAGGGCCAGGGTCAGCGTACGGCGCTGCTTGGACGGTGGCGTGCCTCCAGGGCCCGCCGTCCCGCCTGGCCGGGTGCCAGGGCCTCCCGCCTGGAAGGGGCGGCCCTGGGGCGTGCCTGGCGCGCCCATGGGGCCGTTGCCCGCGGGGTGCGACGCGGGCGCCCCGAACGGGGCCCCGCCCTGCGGCCCGCCACTCTGTCCCGGCCCGCTCTGTCCTGGTCCGCTCTGTCCCGGCCCGCTCTGTCCTGGTCCGGGCTGCCCGGGAACGCCCTGAGCGGGGCCGCCCAAGCCGGGCCCGCTCTGTCCCGGCGTGCCCATTCCGGGTGCGCCCTGTCCCTGGCCGCCTTGCCCGCTCTGACCGTGTCCGCTCTGACCGTGTCCACTGGGTCCGTGTCCGCTGGGTCCGGGGCCACCTTGACCGGGGCCGCCCGGCCCAAGCCCACCCTGTCCTGGCCCGCCCTGGGGCATGCCCGGCTGGGGGCCGCCATGGGGTGCGCCGCCGGGGCCGCCCGCGCCGCCGACAGCGTGGCTGACGGCGTGGCCGTAGTCACCGGTCTGGGGTGGGGCCGCGGACTGCGGGCCGCCCTGGAGCGGGCCGCCCACCGCGACGGGCCCGGTCGGCTGGGTCCACGGGCCCGGGTAGTCGTCCCGGCCGGGCGCGGAGGAACCCGCGCCGCCGGAACCCATCTGCGCCGCCGCCGCTGCCGCCGCGGCAGCGCCCGCGGCGGGGATCGTCATCGACCGCCCGGTGACCGGCTCGACGGCCGCGTTGGGCGCGGGCTGGCCCGTCAGCCGGACGATCAGCTCGTCGGCGCTGGGCCGCTGCGCCGGGTCCTTGGACAGGCAGGCCGCGACCAGGTCGCCGAGCAGCCCCTCCATCTTCCCCAGCTCCGGCTCCTCGTTCAGGATCCGGTTCATCACCACGGGAATGGAGTCGGCGCCGAAGGCGGGCTTGCCCGTCGCCGCGAAGACCATCGTGACGCCCCACGCGAACACGTCGGCCGCCTCCGACACGGCAGCCCCGCTGAGCTGCTCGGGCGCCAGGTACGAGGGCGTCCCCATGGCCATCCCGGTGGCCGTCGCGCCGGGGGAGTCGAGGGCGCGGGCGATGCCGAAGTCGATCACGACGGGACCCTCGGGGCCCATCAGCACGTTGGCGGGCTTGAAGTCGCGGTGCAGGATCCCGGCCCGGTGGATGGCGGCGAGGGCGGTGGCCGTACTGATGGCCAGGCGTTCGAGCGCCGCACCCCGCCGCGGCCCCTCGTTGATGACCAGCTCGCGCAGGGAGGGGCCGGGGACGTACTCGCTCACGATGTACGGCCGGCTCCCGTCGAGGTCGGCGTGCAGCACGGGCGCGGTGCAGAACCGGGCCACCCGCTGCGCCACCGCCACCTCGCGCAGGAACCTCGTCCTGGCGTCGGCGTCGGCCACGAGCGCGTGGTGCAGCAGCTTGACGGCGACCTGTTCCCCCGAGTCGCTCTTGCCCAGATACACCACGCCCTGGCCGCCCTCGCCGAGCCGGGCGACGATGTCATACGCCCCCAGCCGCCGCGGATCGTCCGCCGCCAACGGCTGGAACTGATTCACGTCGGACCCCCATCACAACGAATAGATGAGGCAAAACGCTACCAGCGTGACCCTTGGGTCGTCTGCCGGACCTGTCAGAAGTTTCATGTTTTACGAGCAAAGTCAGGTTTCATCGCAGGTCGTGTGCGTTTGCAACGCTAGGTCACGGCTTGGTGACGTCAAGATCGGCGCGGTCAGATCGCCTTGCCGGGGTTGAGCAGGCCGAGCGGGTCGAAGACGGCCTTGATCCCGTGCTGCACCTCGCTCGCCACCGGCCCCGACTCCAGCGCCAGCCAGCGCCGCTTCAGCAGCCCCACCCCGTGCTCCCCGGTGAGCGTGCCGCCGAACTCCAGCGCCCGCGTGAACACCTCGTCCGCCGCCGCCCACACCTCGGCCGGCGGTTCGAGGGTGCCGTGCTCGAAGATGAAGACCGGGTGCAGGTTGCCGTCGCCCGCGTGCGCCACCGTGGCGATGCGCACGCCGTGCCGCGCCGCCGCCGCCTCGATCGCCGTGATCATCTCGGGCAGTACGGATCGCGGCACGCACACGTCCTCGACCAGGCACGCCCCCTGCCGCTCCTTGGCCCCGTACGCCAGCCGCCGCAGCCCGACCAGTTCCTCGGCCTCCTCCGGGCTGGAGGAGACGGCCACGAACGAGGCCCCGTTGCCGGTGCAGATCCGCTCCATGCGCTCGACCGCGGCCTGCCCGTCGGGCGCGTCGGACTGCCCGATCAGCATGGCCTGCGTCGTGGCTTCGAGGCCGATGTTGCGCCAGTCGTCGATGGCCTCCAGCGTGGCCCGGTCCAGCAGCTCCATGAGCGACGGCTGGCAGCCGGCCGCCATGATCGCCGACACGGCGGCCCCCGCGTCCCGCAGCGAGCCGAACTCGGCGGCGAACGTCGCCGGCGGCGCGGCCGGCGCGCGGCGCAGCCGCACCGTGGCGGAGGTGATCACGCCGAGCGTGCCCTCCGAGCCGACGAAGAGGCCGGTCAGGTCGTAGCCGGTGACGCCCTTCATCGTGCGCCGTCCGGTGTTCAGTATCCGGCCGTCGGCCAGCACGACCTCGAGGCCGAGCGCCGAGTCCCTGGTCACGCCGTACTTGACGCAGCGCAGCCCGCCGGCGTTGGTGGCCAGGTTGCCGCCGATGGTGGAGATCTCGTACGAGGACGGGTCGGGCGCGTACATCAGCCCGTGCTCGCGGGCGGCCCGGTCCAGGTCGGCGGTGATGACCCCGGGCTCCACGACCGCGATCTCGTCGGCGGGCGACAGCTCCCTGATCGCGGTCATCCTGGCCAGCGACAGGATGACCGAGCCGTCGGTGCCCACGGCCGCGCCCGCCAGCCCGGTGCCCCCGCCGCGCGGCACCACCGGCACCCGGTGCTCGGTCGCCCACTTCATGGTGGTCACCACGTCGTCGCGGGAGGCGGCCAGCACGACGCCGAGCGGTTTGCCGGGCTCCAGGAACGTACGGTCGCGGGCGTAGGAGTCGATCACGTCGGGGTCGGTCACGACGCGCGCTTCGGACAGGGAGTTCACCAAGGCATCAATCGGTCTCACAAAGAGCACTCTAGGTGCGGGAAACCGCCGCCGCAGCGGCCCGTGAACGCGGTGCGGGGGCGGTTTGCGCTGTGCGTGGCTTACGGCCAGACTGCCCGGGTGAAAGTCGGGTGCCCGGTGTGTTTGGAGACTGACCAGGTTGTCGCGGTGCCCGGAGCGGTGGCCGCCGGGACCACGTACAAGATCGGGCGGGTCAGGTTACCGGGCGCGCGTGAGATCGCCGACCTGCCCACCGCGGCGGCCCTGGGCGCGTCGAAACACGTCATGAGCCGCACGCAGCTCGCGGTCTGGCTGTCGTTCCCCAGCCGCCACTACACCCCGTGGGCCAGGAACCAGGGCTACGTGCTGCTGCTCGTCGCGGCTCTGGTGCACCTGGTCGTGTCGCTGGTGATCGCGATGGGGCAGGACCCGCGGTGGGGCGAGGTGCTGCTGGCGCCGTTCTGCCTGACGGGCCTGTTCTGGGGACTCGGGCTGCTGAACGTGCTCGGCGCGCACGGCGCCCGCAAGCGCGACGCGCGCGAGGGCCCCGCCAGGGAGAAGGCGCTGGCCGTCTGGGAGGGCCTCTACTACTGCGCCCGCGACAACGCCGTCTTCGAGCCGGGCGTCGACGTCACGTTCCACCCGAGCGAGACCCGCGAGTACATCTTCGGGTTCAGGACCGGCGGCCCCCGCTGACCCGCGGCGGGGGCCCCGGGCTCAGGCGTGCTCCGCGGCCACCAGGCGGGCGCAGACGGCCAGGCCGCTGATGGCCTGCTCCACCTCGTCCAGGTCGGGGTAGGTCGGCGCGATCCTGATCGTGCGGTCGTCGGGGTCCTGCCCGTACGGGTGCGTGGCCCCGGCCGGAGTCAGCGCGATCCCGGCTTCCTTGGCCTTGGCCACCACCTCGGCGGCGTGCGGCACCTCCAGGCTGACGAAGTAGCCGCCCTTCGGGGCCGTCCAGGTGGCCAGCCCGCCGAGCCGCTCGGTCAGCACCTTGTCGACCAGCTCGAACTTCGGCCCGATCAGCTCGGCGTGCCGCCGCATGTGCGCGCCCACGCCCGCGGCGTCGCGCAGGAACTCGACGTGGCGGAGCTGGTTGATCTTGTCGGGGCCGATGGACTGCTTGGAGGTGTTGTGCAGGAACCACGCCACGTTCGCGGGCGAGGACCCGAAGAACGACACGCCGGAGCCGGCCAGCGTCACCTTGGAGGTGGAGGCGTAGACGAACACCCGGTCGGCGTTGCCTCGCTCGGCGCTGAGCGCGAGCAGGTCGGCCAGTTCGTCCGGGGTGTCGGTGAGGTGGTGCACCGCGTACGCGTTGTCCCAGAAGATCCGGAAGTCGGGCGCGGCCGTGGTCATGGCGGCCAGCCTGCGCACGGTCTCGTCGCTGTAGGTGACGCCGGACGGGTTGCTGTACTTCGGCACGCACCACATGCCCTTGACGCTCGCGTCCTGTGCGACCAGGCGCTCGACCACGTCCATGTCGGGCCCGCCGGCGTTCATCGGGACGGGCACCATCGTGATCCCGAACCGCTCGCAGATCGTGAAATGCCGGTCATAGCCCGGCACGGGGCAAAGGAACGTGATCTTCGGCTCCTCGACCCACCGCCGCGCGGCCCCCGGCACCGGGGTCAGCAGCGCGTGCACCACGGTGTCGTGCATCATCGCCAGGCTGGAGTTGCCCCCGACCACGAGCTGCCCGGCGGGCACCTGGACCAGCGGCGCGAACAGCTCCCGCAGCTCCGCCAGGCCCTGGAGGTTGCCGTAGTTGCGGCCGTCGGTGCCGTCGGCCGCCCGATACGACGTGGGCAGTTTGATCAGGTCGTTGGAGAGATCGAGCTGGCGCGGTGACGGCTTGCCCCTGGTGAGGTCGAGCGAGAGCCCTCGCTGGACGAGGTCGGCGTAGTCACGCTGAGCGGTCACGATCATCTCCTTCGTGTCGGTCCGGCACACGAAGGATAGAAGATGTCACCAGGTGGACCGGTAACCATCCGCCATGTGGACACGGGGGGTCGGGAGATCCGGCTCGGTCATCCAGTCCGGAATTTCGTCAAAGCTTTCCGCCGCCGACAACAAAGAACGACTTCACGAGCGGCGATCGTTGGCGTGAAATGGGTAGATCGGGGCAGGCAAAACTCCGCGTCGGAGGGGAGCAGCCGTGACGACCGTTCGAGAGACCTCGATCGAGCAGGTCAGGCGCCGTCGCACCGGGACCGTCATCGCCTCCTGGCTGTCGACGACCGATCACAAGGTCATCGGGTATCTCTATCTGATCACCTCGTTCGGGTTCTTCCTGATCGCGGGCGTGATGGCCATGGTCATCCGCGCCGAGCTGGCGCTCCCGGGCATGCAGCTCGTCAACCAGCATCAGTACAACCAGCTCTTCACCGTCCACGGCACGGTGATGCTGCTGCTGTTCGCCACACCGCTGTTCGCCGGGTTCGCGAACGTGGTCATGCCCCTCCAGATCGGCGCCCCCGACGTGGCCTTTCCCCGGCTGAACGCGGTGGCGTACTGGTTGTTCCTGTTCGGCGGGCTGATGGTGGTGGCCGGGTTCGTCACGCCGGGGGCGCGGCCGACTTCGGGTGGTTCGCGTACACGCCGCTGTCGTCGGCGGTGCACACGCCGCAGATCGGGGCCGACCTGTGGATCATGGGGCTGGCGCTGTCCGGCCTCGGCACGATCCTCGGGGCGGTCAACTTCGTCACCACGATCATCGGCATGCGGGCGCCGGGCATGACCATGTTCCGGCTGCCGCTCTTCACCTGGAACGTGCTGCTGACCAGCATGCTCGTGCTGATGGCGTTCCCCGTGCTGGCCGCCGCGCTGCTCGTGCTGGAGTCGGACCGCAAGCTCGGCACCCAGGTCTTCGTGGCCGACAACGGCGGGCCGATGCTGTGGCAGCACCTGTTCTGGTTCTTCGGCCATCCCGAGGTCTACATCATCGCGCTGCCGTTCTTCGGCATCATCACCGAGGTCATCCCGGTGTTCAGCCGCAAGCCGATCTTCGGTTACATCAGCCTGGTGGCGGCGACGATCTCGATCGCGGGCCTGTCCATCACGGTCTGGGCGCACCACATGTTCCCGACCGGCCAGGTGCTGCTGCCGTTCTTCTCGTTCATGACGTTCCTCATCGCGGTGCCGACCGGCGTGAAGTTCTTCAACTGGATCGGCACGATGTGGCGCGGCCATCTGAGCTTCGAGTCGCCGATGCTCTTCTCGGTCGGCTTCCTCATCACCTTCCTCCTCGGCGGTCTGACGGGCGTCATCCTGGCCTCGCCGCCGCTCGACTTCCCACTCAGCGACAGTTACTTCGTCGTGGCGCACTTCCACTACGTGGTCTTCGGCACCGTCGTGTTCGCGATGTTCGCCGGGTTCTACTTCTGGTGGCCGAAGATGACCGGCCGGATGCTCGACGACAAGCTCGGCAAGGCCCACTTCTGGACCCTGTTCATCGGCTTCCACACCACCTTCCTCGTCCAGCACGTGCTCGGCCAGCTCGGCATGCCCCGCCGCTACGCCGACTACGGCGAGGCCGACGGCTTCACCGCGTTCAACCAGATCTCGTCCGTGGGCGCGTTCCTGCTGGGCGCCTCGACGCTGCCGTTCCTCTACAACGTCTGGAAGACCGCCAGGCGCGCGCCCAAGGTCACGGTCGACGACCCCTGGGGCTTCGGGAACTCGCTGGAGTGGGCCACGAGCTGCCCGCCGCCGCGCCACAACTTCACCAGCATGCCGCCCATCCGCTCCGAGCGGCCCGCCTTCGACCTGCACTATCCCCGTGTGCCGCAGGGCGAGGCCCCCGGGGCCGGCGACCGCGAGAAGCTCGCGGCCGACGGGCGTGAGCCCCCCGAGGTGCCGCCGCGCGACGACGCACCCGGCTGACCCCCTGACGTTTCGCCCGTCCGAGGAGATCGGCGATGACAGGCATGAAGCACCCCTTCGATCCCGAGCAGGCGCCCTGCGGCAAGCCGTCCGGCGGTGAACGTTTCGTCGACGACGACGGCCACGGCCTGGTGATCCGCGACCAGTTGTTCGACTGCGGCTGCCGCCGGATCCGGCACGACTACCACGACGGCAGCATCCACCTGTCGGCGGTCCGCCACGACGGCAAACGGGTCAAGGACCCGATAGAACCCGACCACGGGAAGTGACCCAAATGATCGATGTGCTCATCGTCGGGGGCGGCGGAGCGGGCTTGAGAGCGGCCATCGCGGTCGCCGAGACGGACCCCACTCTCAAGGTGGCGGTCGTGTCGAAGGTCTACCCGATGCGCAGCCACACCGTCTCGGCGGAGGGCGGGGCCGCCGCGGTGATCGGCATCGACGACACGCTCGACGAGCACTGCTACGACACGATCTCGGGCGGCGACTGGCTCTGCGACCAGGACGCGGTGGAGGCGTTCGTACGGGACGCGCCCGCGGAGCTGATCCAGCTCGAACACTGGGGCTGCCCCTGGAGCCGGGAGAGCGACGGCCGGGTCTCGGTGCGCCCGTTCGGCGGCATGAAGAAGATGCGCACCTGGTACGCCGCCGACAAGACCGGCTTCCACCTCCTGCACACGCTTTTCCAGACGACGCTGAAACACCAGGAGATCATCAGGTACGACGAGTGGCACGTCACCAAGCTCGTCGTGGACGACGGCCGCGTCCACGGGGTCGTCGCCGTCGAGCTGCGGACCGGCCGCATCGAGGCCATCCCCGCCAGGACCGTCATCCTGGCCACCGGCGGCTGCGGCAAGGTCTTCCCCTTCACCACGAACGCCGCCATCAAGACCGGCGACGGCATGGCCCTGGCCTACCGGGAGGGCGCCCCGCTCAAGGACATGGAGTTCGTCCAGTACCACCCCACCGGCCTGCCGTTCACCGGGATCCTCATCACCGAGGCGGCCAGGGCGGAGGGCGGCTGGCTGATCAACAAGGACGGCTACCGCTACCTGCAGGACTACGACCTCGGCAGCCCCACGCCCACGCCGAAGCTGCGCAGCATGGAGCTGGGCCCGCGCGACCGGCTCTCACAGGCGTTCGTGCACGAGCAGAGCAGGGGCCGCACCGCGGACACGCCGTACGGCCCGGTCGTCTACCTGGACCTGCGCCACCTCGGCGCGGCGAAGATCGACTCCCGCATCCCGTTCGTGCGCGAGTTGTGCCGCAGCTACCAGAACCTCGACCCGGCCACCGACCTGATCCCCGTGCGCCCGGTCGTGCACTACATGATGGGCGGCGTCCACACCGACCTGTACGGGGCCACCACGATCGCCGGGCTGTTCGCGGCCGGGGAGACCGCCTGTGTGAGCATCAACGGCGCCAACCGGCTGGGCTCCAACTCGCTGGCCGAGATCCTCGTCTTCGGCCGCAGGGCCGGGCTGGCCGCCGCCGAGTTCGCCAGGTCACATCGCGGCGAGGACGCGGGGGCGGCGGCCGTACGGAGTCAGGAGCGGGACGAGCGGCGGCGGTTGGAAGGCGTCCGCGGGGGCAGCAGCCACGGTGAGCGGATCGCGGACCTGCGCGAGCAGATGCAGCACACGCTCGAAGGGGCCGCCGGCATCTACCGCACGGGCGACGCGCTGACCAAGGCCGTCGACACGCTCGCGGACCTGCGCGAGCGCGCCAAGGAGGCCCGCGTGGACGACACCAGCACGGCGTTCAACACCGAGCTGATCAACCTGCAGGAGCTGCACGGCATGCTGGAGCTTGCGCAGACCATCGTGGCCTGCGCGCTGAACAGGCAGGAGTCGCGCGGCGCCCACCAGCGCACCGACTTCACCGCGAGGGACGACGAGACCTACCTGGCGCACTCCCTCGTGCACCGCGCACCCGACGGCACGCCGTCCGTCGGGCTGCTGCCCGTGACGATCACCCGCTGGCCTCCTGGAGAAAGGGTCTATGGCCGTGACTGACACGACGGAAGCGGTAGGGCAGGCGGCGGGCACGCGGACCATCCGCCTGGAGGTGGCCAGGTACCGCCCGGGGGAGGACGCCGAGCCGGTCCTCCAGGGCTACGACGTGCCCCTGCTGCCCGACTGGGCGGTGCTCGACGCGCTCAACCACATCAAGGACCAGCTCGACGGCAGCCTGTCGTACCGTTGGTCGTGCCGCATGGGCGTGTGCGGCTCGTGCGGCATGACCGTCAACGGCGAGCCCCGGCTGACGTGCGGCGCCTTCCTCAGCGAGTACGGCGACGGGCCGGTCAGGATCGAGCCGCTGCAGGGATTCCCAGTCATCAGGGACCTGGTGGTGGACATCGACGACTTCCTGGCCAAGCTGTCGTCGGTGCGGCCCTGGCTGATCAGGGAGGGCGAGGAGCCGCCGCTGACCACCGAGTACGCCCAGACGCCCGAGCAACTGGAGGCGTACAAGCAGTACAGCATGTGCATCAACTGCCTGCTGTGCTACTCGGCCTGCCCGGTCTACGTGCTCGACCCCGACTTCCTCGGCCCGGCCTCGATCGCGCTGGCCCAGCGCTACAACCTGGACTCGCGGGACATGGGCGACCGCTTCGACGTGCTCAACACGGACGACGCCGTGTGGGGGTGCACGTTCGTCGGCGAGTGCACCAGGGTCTGCCCCAAGCACGTGGACCCGGCCGAGGCCATCCAGCGCTACAAGCTGACCGCCGCCCTGCGCTCGGTGCTCCCGTGGAGCAGGCGGTGAACGCGCGGGCGGGAAGGGAGATCGACCGCTCGGGTGACTACCGGCCGGGGCGCGACTGGCTCTGGTTCGCCCGCAGGCGCACGTACGCGGTGTTCGTGCTGCGCGAGCTGACCAGCGTGCTCGTGGCCTGGACGATCGTGTTCCTGCTGATGCTCGCCGACGCGGTGCTGGGCGGGAGCCTGCCGGAGTTCGCGGCGCTGGCCGCCCGGCCGTGGATGATCGCGATCAACCTGGTGGCGCTGGCCGCGACCGTCTTCCACGCGGTCACGTTCCTGAACCTGGCGCCCAAGGCCACCGTCGTCCGGCTGGACGGCTACCGGCTGCCCGCGTGGCTGATCCAGGGCGGCAATCACACGCTCTGGCTGGTGGTCTCCCTGGTCATCGCCTTCTTCGTGCTGAGGGGATTTCGATGAGGCGCACGCCGGAGCCGTACCTGTGGCTGCTGTTCAGCGGCGGCGGAGTGGTGGCGGCGCTGGTGCTGCCGGTGCTGGTGCTGCTGTTCGGGGTGCTCATGCCGCTGGGCGTGGTGGACTGGCCGACGGCCGAGCACCTGCGCGGGCTCCTCGGCCACGTCCTCGTACGCCTCGCGCTGGTCGTGGTCGTCGTGCTCTGCCTCTTCCACGCGGCGCACCGGATCCGCTTCACCAGCGAGGAACTGTTCGGCATCGCCCGATTCGACCTGCCGATCGCGCTGCTCTGTTACGGGGCGGCCGTGGCGGGCGGGGTCGTCGCGGCGGTGTTCATGTTCGGGCCGCGATGAGTTCATGCGACGAATGTCGTATTTTGATCACGTTTCAACAACGTACTTTACGATGCCTTGACCCACCCTCTAGCGTCCGGCATTGCCACCCTTTTGGCCATCGCGCCCGGCGATCCCGGGCAGAGAGGGTTTCTGGTGCCCAGCAGAAAGCGCCTGTTAGCAACGGTCCCGGCGGTCGCCGTCCTCGGTGCCGCCCTGACGGTGCCCCCGGCTCAGGCGACCTCCGTCGCCCGCTACGAGCCCGCCGCCTCGGATTACTACATCAACTACGCTCCTCCACAGGTCGAGAAGGACGTGAAGGAGCCCACGCTCAACGACAGCCAGAAGGCCCGCTCGCTCACTCCGGCCCAGAAGTACGACCGGAAGTTCAGCAGCGGCAACCCGGCGGCCGGTCGCGTCCTCGCCGAACGCGAGAACGAGGCCATCAGAACCGGCCGCAACCCGGCTGAATGGATCTTCAAAAAGTCCAAGCAGACGCGTACGGCCAAGCTCCTGACCGTCCTGGTCGAGTTCGACGAGCAGGCCAACGACGACTTCTCCGGCTTCAACCGGCTGCGTACCGTCAACAGCGGCCCCAACGACTGCGCGGTCGAGCCGGCGGGCACGCTCAAGAACGGCCCGCTGCACAACAACATCCCCGACCCGGCCACGCTGCCGCAGAAGGACAACAACTCCTTCTGGGTCAAGGACTTCAGCACCGAGCACTTCAACAAGATGCTCTACACCGACACGGGCATCACCGAGCGCGTGCGTCCCGACCTGAAGGACCCGCGCGACGGCAAGGCCGGCATCGACATCTCCGGCTTCACGATGAAGAAGATGTACGAGGAGATGTCGAAGGGCGCCTACTCGGTCACCGGCTCCGCGGTCGGCTGGATCAAGGTCCCGCACTCCGAGGCGTGGTACGGCGCCGCGGCCTGCGGCGGCGCGCCCCAGGACATGTCGGGCCACCCCGACAACCCGCTCGGCGCGCAGCAGCTTCCCATCGACACGGTCGAGGCGCTGGCCAAGTCGCAGCCCGACTTCCCGTGGGCCGACTACGACGTCGAGGACATCTCCGACGCCGACGGCGACGGCAACTTCGCCGAGCCCGACGGCGTGATCGACCACCTCGTGCTCGTGCACGCCGGCAAGGACAAGTCGTCCGACGGCGGCGCCGAGGGCACCTACGCGATCTGGGCCCACTCCAGCGCGGTCGCCGGCGGCTACAAGATCCCCGGCACCGACAAGAAGATCTCGAACTACATCGTGCAGCCCGAGGACTCCGGCGTCGGCGTCTTCGCCCACGAGTACGGCCACGACCTCGGCCTGCCCGACCTGTACGACACCTCCGGCCAGGCCAGCTCCGCGGTGGACTTCTGGGACCTGATGTCCAGTGGCTCCCACTCAGGCCCCATCTTCCAGTCGATGCCCAGCCACATGGGCCTCTGGGACAAGTGGGTGCTCGGCTGGGCGAACCCGAAGGTGTTCAACCCGGGCGACGCGGCCAAGCTCGTCACGGTCGGCCAGTCCTCGCGAACGCCCAAGCTCACCCAGGACGGCGTCCGGGTGAACCTGGACTCCTCGCCGCTCAAGATGATCGACGTCCACAGCGGCTCGAACGCCTGGTGGAGCGGGCTCGACCAGGACTGGGCCAACCTCACGGTGAGCCGCGACCTGCCCGTCCCGGCCGGCACCGACCTCAAGCTGTGGATGTGGAACAACTACGAGATCGAGCCCGACTGGGACTTCGGCTTCGTCGAGGTCTCGACCGACGGCGGCGAGTCGTGGACCCAGCAGAAGATCTACGACGAGGCCGGCAACGAGGTCAGCACGCCCGACGACTACCCGGACCCGAACAAGAACCTGAAGACGTTCGGCAACAAGAAGTACGGCCTCACCGGTGACACCGGCGGCGCCTGGCGGCACGACTACGTCGACCTGACGCCGTTCGCGGGGCAGACGATCAAGCTGCGGCTGGCGTACAACACCGACGCCGCCTACCAGATGCGCGGCTGGCACGTGGACGACTTCGAGCTGACCAACGGCGGCGCCTCCGTGTGGAGCGACGACGTGGAGAGCGACACCGGCTGGAAGCCGGTCCACGGCACGTTCACCAACACCAGCGGCGAGGGCTGGACCCGCAACAACGGCGAGCGCGAGATCTCCCGCTTCTACCTGGCGGAGTGGCGCAACTTCGACGGCTTCGACAAGGGCCTGGCCTACACCTACGACACCGACTACCTCCGTGAGGGGGCGTGGAAGGTGCAGAAGGTGAAGTACAACGCTCCCGGCCTGCTGGTGTGGTACCGCGACTCGACGTTCATCAACAACAACGTCGGCGACACCCTCCGCAACCCGCCGAGCGTGGGGCCCAAGGGCAGCCTGCTGGTCGTGGACTCCCACTACGAGCCGCTGCGCCGCACCGGGACCGCGGCGGAGAAGGACCCGACGCTCAACAAGAACCTGCAGGGCCGCGTCCAGACCTCGAACGCCGCGTTCGGGTTCGGCAAGACGTACCCGTTCAAGGAGTGCCTGGAGGCGGCGGACGAGCCGTACAGCACGTACTGCACGGACTTCCCCGCGCAGAAGGGCGTCTCGACGTTCACCGACGCCAAGACCTGGTACCCGGGCCTCGAGGTGATCGACGGCGGCCTGTACTACCGGGACTTCGACGCCTCGGTGGTCGTGCCGTCGAAGGGCGACCAGAGCTACACCACCCGCGTGGTGCACCAGGACGGCACCCCGGCCACGGAGTTGTACGGCCAGGTGGCCGCCGGCTCGGTGCTCGGCACCGGCAACCCCGGTGACGAGGGCAAGGCTCTGGGCGTGCAGTTCAAGCTGGTGAGCCCGCTGCCGGGCAACCTGGGCGCCGTCGTCCACGTGGTCCCGCCGAAGAAGTGAATCAAGGGGCCGCCAGGAACCCTGGCGGCCCCTAACATGGGTGACCATGAGCGAATTGCGCACCAAGGGCGAGCACACCGAGGCGATCCGGAGGGATCGCCGGGTGGCGGTGGTGGTGAACACTCGCTCGCGCCGCGGCCGACGCCACTACTTCGAGGTGATCGAGCAGATCCACAACCTCGGGTTCGAGCCGCTGGCGGAGCTGTCGGTCTACAACCCCAAGCGCCTGCGCGACCTGCTCGACACCGCCCTCGCCACCGACCCCGACCTGCTCATCGTCGGTGGCGGCGACGGCACCCTGTCCTCCGCCGTGCGCCACGTCGCCCACCGCGACGTGGCGCTCGGCGTCCTGCCGCTCGGCACCACCAACAACTTCGCCCGCAGCCTGGGCCTGCCGCTCGACCTGGCGGGGGCGATCAGGGTGTTCGCCACCGGCAAGGTGGCCGACATCGACCTCGGCATGGCCGACGACCGGCCGTTCGCCAACCTGGCCAGCTTCGGGGTGTCCGTCGAGGTGGCGGGCAAGGTCAAACCGTGGCTCAAGCGCATCGTGGGCCGCCCGGCCTACCCGATGACGGCGCTGACGATCCTGCCGAACCACCGGCCGTTCCGCGCGTACATCACGGTGGAGGGAGAGCGGCACGAGCTGCTCACCCACCAGCTCAACATCGCCAACGGCCGCTTCCACGGCGGCTGGCAGGTGGCCCGCGACATCAGCATCGACAACGGCATGCTGGTGGCCTACCAGCTCGGCTCCGGCAAGAAGCTGCGCCTGCTCGGCGAGACCCTGATCAGGGCGACGACCGGCCGGTGGCGCAGCCTGGCGGGCGGGCCGTTCGTGATGGGCAGGGAGATGCTGCTGGAGACCGACCCGCCGATGGCCGCCGACGTCGACGGCGAGGTGCGGCTACGCACCCCGATCAGGCTCCGCGTGGTTCCGAACGGGGTGCGTGTCATGGTGCCGGCCGATTTCGAGGACCGCTGAGTCAGCGGTTCACGCCCAGGAGAAACCCATTGTTCCGCCCTTCCTCACGTACGGCTGCTCTCTACCCACGGTAATCGAACACTCGCGGTACGTCACGAGGGCGAACGTGTAACAAGGGCTTACCTCACGCCTCCGCCAGCCCCCGGTAGGCCGGGGTGAGCGGCCCGGCCAGGTCGCCCGGCGGCGGGAAGACCCGCAGCAGCAGGTCGGGCTCGGCCGCCGGAGGCCGGCCCTCCGGGCGGTGCGCCGTCGCGCCGGGGGCGTAGAAGTCGGCCAGCCGGTCGGCGAAGGGCACGTCGGATACCGCCAGCGGGTCGGCCGCCGGCTCGTCGGCCAGCGACCCCAGCAACTGCTCGCGGGTGCGCCCGCGCCAGGCCAGCACCAGGAACGGATCGTCGTCGAACGACTCGGCCAGCAGGTAGAGCACCGCCGACAGGTGCTTGCACGGGAAACCCCAGTCGGGGCACGAGCAGTCCATGTCGAGGTCGCGCGGGAACAGGTCGACGCCCAGCGCGGCGAACAACTCCTCGATCTCCGGCGGCATCTCGCCCGCCAGGAGCCTGGCCCGGTGGACGGCCTGCGCCGCGATCGACTCCTCGATGGTGCTCCACCGGGCCTCGTCGTACGCCTCGATCCTGACCACCACCTCGTACGGGCGGCGCCGCGAGCCCTGCACGGCGGCCCTGACCTCGCCCGGCGTCAGATCGATGGACAGCACCTGGCCCTGGCGGGCGTAGGCCCGGCCGCGCGAGAGGCGTCCCTTGTCGCAGACGCGCTCCAGGAGGTCGATGAACCGGCGCGACCACCAGGTGGAGCCGATGCTGCCGCGCCGCGTACGGGCCTTGAGCCCGCCCTCGACCCTGATCGGCCCGCCGCCGTCGTACCATCCGCGCGGCATCAGCCCACCCCCTCGGCGGTCAGCCTGAACACCTCGCGCAGTTCCTCGGTGGACAGGTCGGTCAGCCAGTCTTCCCCGGTGCCGACGACCCGCTCGGCCAGCGCCTTCTTGCGCTCGATCATCTGGTCGACGCGCTCTTCCAGGGTGCCGGCGCAGATGAGCTTGCGCACCTGGACGTTCTTGCGCTGCCCGATGCGGAAGGCGCGGTCGGTGGCCTGGTCCTCGACGGCCGGGTTCCACCAGCGGTCGACGTGGACGACGTGGTTGGCCGCGGTCAGGTTGAGCCCGACCCCGGCGGCCCTGAGCGAGAGCACGAACAGCGTGGGCTCGGGGTCGCTCTGGAACCTGTCGACCAGGCGGTCGCGGGTCTTCTTCGGCAGGCCGCCGTGCAGCCACAGGACCGGGCGGTCGAGGCGCTGGGCCAGGTAGGGCTGGAGCATCGTCCCGAACTCGGCGTACTGGGTGAACAGCAGCGCCTTTTCCCCCTCCGCCAGGATCTCCTCGCAGAGCTGCTCCAGCCGGGCCAGCTTGCCGGACCTGCCCGCCAGGCGCGAGCCGTCCTTGAGCAGGTGGGCGGGGTGGTTGCAGACCTGCTTGAGCTTGGCCATGGCCGACAGGACCAGCCCGCGCCGCTCGACGCCCTCACTGCTGTCGATCTTGGCCAGCATGTCGTCCACGACGGCCTGGTACAGCGTGGCCTGCTCGGTCGTGAGCGGACACCACTCCTTGACCTCCAGCTTCTCCGGCAGGTCCGAGATGATCGACCGGTCGGTCTTGAGGCGGCGCAGGATGAACGGGCCCGTCGCCCGCTTGAGCGCCCGTGCCGCCTGCTCGTCCTGGCGGGCCTCGATCGGCTCCTGGAAGCGGGTCCTGAACGCGGCCCGCGGCCCCAGCAGGCTCGGATTGGCGAACTCCATGATCGACCACAGCTCGGCCAGGTGATTCTCCACGGGG
The DNA here is from genome assembly GCF_055586305.1 of Nonomuraea sp. NPDC051298. NCBI lineage: Bacteria > Bacillati > Actinomycetota > Actinomycetes > Streptosporangiales > Streptosporangiaceae > Nonomuraea > Nonomuraea sp. NPDC051298. The sequence continues at coordinate 500,635 of NZ_JBVJIM010000001.1, read as the reverse complement.
GTGCCCGTCAGGGCGAGCCTGGTGCCCGTGGGGATCGACCGTACGGCCCTGGCCTGCAACGTGCCGCTGTTCTTGATCGCCTGGGCCTCGTCGCACACGACCCGGTGCCAGGGGACGTCCTTGAGCGTCTCCAGGTCGCGCTGGGCGGTGCCGTACGTGGTGATCACCAGGTCGGCCCGGCCGATCTCGGCGGCGTCGCGCCCGCTGCCGTGGTGCACGTAGACCCGCAGCCCCGGCGCGAACCTGGCCGCCTCCCGCTGCCAGTTCCCGACCAGCGACATCGGGCACACCAGCAGCGTCGGGGCGTCGGCGCGCTCGTGTACGAGCAGGGCCAGCGTGGTGATCGTCTTGCCCAGCCCCATGTCGTCGGCGAGCACGCCGCCCAGCCCCAGCTCCGACAGGAAGCTCAGCCACGCCAGCCCGCGCTCCTGGTAGGGCCGCAGGGTGGCGTCGAGCCCCGGCGGCGTGGCCAGCGGGACCAGCCGCCGCTCAGCCTGCCCGGACAGCAGGTCGCCGAGCACCCCGTCGGCGTCGACTTCCAGCAGCGGCAGCTCCTCGTCGCCGCTCCGCACGACCTGCCGCAGGATCTCGGCGGCACTGGCCTCACCCGTACGGCTGCCCGCCACGGCCTTCAGCGCCGCCCTGAGCTGCCGGTCGTCCAGCTCCACCCACTGGCCGCGGACCCGGACCAGCGGCACCTTGAGCCGGGCCAGCTCGGCCAGCTCCGCCTCGCTGATCGTCGCGTCGCCCACCGCGAGGTCGACGCGGAAGTCCACCAGCTCCCGCAGGCCGAACCCCTGGCCCACCGCCGCCGTCTGCGCCTTGGCGCGCGTGGTGAGCTTGAGACCCAGCCGGGTCCGGCCGGCCCAGCGCGGCAACTGCACGCCGAACCCGGCCGCCTGCAGCAGCGGCGCGGCCTGCCGCAGGAATCCGAACGCGCCGGCCGTGTCGAGGGCCAGCTCGCTCGGCTCGGGCACGCGCAGGGCCCGGTCTAGCTCCGGATACAGCCTGACCGCCCGGCCCAGCCCGGCCAGCAGCTCCCGCTCCGGCCTGCCCGGCAGCCCGGTCACGCGCCCGCCGCTCCAGACGTCGGCGGCCGGGACGTAGAGGCTGGGGTCGTCGGCCGCCTGCAGGGCCAGCTCCACCCGCCAGTCGTCGGTGTCGGCGGGCTCCAGCAGGCGGAAGCACACGCGCGTGGCCCCTTCCGCGGCGGCCACCGCCTCGTGCCACCTGTCCAGCTCCCGGCGCAGCTCGGGGTCGTCGGGGCAGGCGGCGGACTCACCGCTGAGCGCGGCCAGCCAGCGCTCCCTGAGCGTTCTGGGCGGCCTGGCGATCAGCGGCGCGGTGAGCGTCCGGCGGACCAGGGCGTCGGTGAACGTCTCCAGCGCCGCGCGCAGGACGTCGGCGGAGTGGCGCTCGACGCCGGACGTGCGGCAGGCGGGCGGCATGGCCACGGCCAGCTCACGGAAGTACGCGGCGTCGGCCCCGGTGAGCACCGGCCGCCACCTGGCCTGGGCGTCGTCCGGCGGGACCTCCCACATGGCCGCCGAGCCGGGCGGGGCGGCGGCGGCGTCGCGGCGGGCGGCGGGCGCCAGCAGGTGCGGGACGACGCGGCCCCGGCGTACCAGGTCGTGGGCGAACGCGGCGACGGCCGCCCAGTGACGCAGGGTCGCGGTGCCGACCTGGGCGGGCAGAGCGTCGGCGGTCGGGGCTGGGGCAGGGGCGGTCGGAGTGGAGCCGGTCAGCAGGCGCAGCGCGTCGGCGGCGGGCGGGACGACGGCGGGCACCTGCCACAGGCGCAGCCGCGGCCGGGTCACCTCCGCCAGCCTCCCGGTCTCGGGGGAGGGCAGCGGCTCGGTGGCCGAGCCGGGCAGGAGCAGCTCCAGCACCTCCGGCTCCGGAGCGCCGGGCGGAGAGCCGAGACCGAGCCCGAGACCGAGCCCGAGACCGAGCACGGCGGCGACCTCGTGCGCGGGGGCGGCGTGCGGATGGGGCCGCGCGCCCGTGCCACGGCCGGGACGTCTCGCGGCGGCGGCGTCGACGGTCTCCGCCCAGAAGGCGAGGCCGCCCTCCGCCCAGACTCCGTGTACCAGCACCCCGGCAGGGTACCCCTGATCAGCGGGAGATCGGGCCCCGGGACAGGGGGCCGCCGAGGCGCGGAGATCGTTTCCGCTTAGGATCCTGGCATGAGGTTTTCGGGGGCCGAGGGCGCCTGGCGGGCCGGGCTGGGCACGTTGCGGGACGTCGTCCGCCAGGAGTTGGTCACCCGGCAGCTCGCCGAGCATCTCCCCGCCACCCCGTGCCGCATCCTCGACGTCGGGTCCGGCCAGGGCACGCAGGCGCTCAGGATGGCGGCCAGGGGCCACCACGTCACCGCGCTCGACGCCTCCCGCGAGTTGCTCGGCCTCCTGGAGGCCGGGATCCAGCCGGGCATGCGCGTGCGTACCGTGCGGGCCGAGGCGGAGCGGCTGGGGGAGCTGTTCGAGCCGGGCGGCTTCGACGCCGTCTTCTGCCACGGCGTGCTGATGTACGTCGACGACCCCGGTCCGCTCCTCGCCGGTCTGGCCCGGGTGCTGGCCCCCGGCGGACTGCTGTCGCTGCTGGTGCGCAACGGCGACGCCCTGGCCATGCGGCCCGGCCTGATGGGCGACTGGCAGGGCGCGCTGCGGGCGTTCGGCCGGACCGGTTACCTCAACAGGATCGGCGTCGAGGCCAGGGCCGACCGGCTCGGCGACCTGGAGCGGCGGCTGGGCGAGGACGGGCTGGCGGTACGCCGGTGGTACGGCGTACGCGTGTTCACCGACACCGCCCCCGGCGACGCGTCCATCCCCGGTGACCTCGACGACCTGCTCGCGGCCGAGGAAGTGGCCGGCAGGACCGACCCCTACCGCGCGGTGGCCGCGCTGACCCACCTCGTCTGCGGCCACGAAAGCCCCGGGGCCGCCCGCGGCTGAAGGAGTAGGCTGAAGGTATGAATCCTCCCGGATCGTGGTGTGAGCGGCCCGAGCCGCAGGCTCCCTCGTGCGAGCTGCCGTCCCCGTGGAGCAGGCCGAAGCAGCCCGACAACTGGTGCGAGGTCCAGAAGGACCCGGTCGTGTCGGTGCTCGGGTTTCTCCTCAGGGCCGCCAAGCGATAGGTCCCCGGCCCGCGCCGCCGGGCGATGTGGTGTGCCCGAGCGGTGATATGGGCGTTTTGTGGGGATAAAGGACCATTTGTCTGGGTAGTCGCTCTCCTCAGCGGAGGAGGCGAGCGTCGTGAACGACACCCACAAGCTGGTCAACGATCTCTCCGAGCAGGTTTCCCGGCTCGTGAAGGACGAGCTGCGCCTGGCCAGGATGGAGCTGGCGGAGAAGGGCAAGCGGGCGGGCTTCGGCGCGGGGCTGTTCGGCGCGGCCGGGATGGCCGCGTTCTTCGGCGGTGCGGTCCTCGTGGCCGCGGTCGTGCTGCTCCTCGCCCTGGTGCTGCCCGGATGGGCGGCCGCCGCGATCGTGGCGGCCGTGCTCTTCGTCGTCGCCGCCCTGCTCGGCCTGTTCGGCAGGAACGAGGTCAAGCGGGTCGGGCCGCCTGTCCCGGCGGAGACCATCGCGAGTGTCAAGGCCGACATCGACATGGTCAAGGAGAGGGCGCGGCGATGAGTGAGACCGAAGCCGGATTCGACGAGCGGCATGCCGGTGACGTCGGAGCCCGCCGGGCGACCGTGGGCACGCCGACCGAGCCGGAATCCATCAACGTCCCCCCGACCAGGCCGGGGGCCGCCGAGAACGCGCGCAGGTTCGAGGCGGACCGACGGGCGCACGAGACGTACGCCCCCGAGATCCCGGCCTCCGCGGAGTGGTCCGCCCCGATCCTGCGCAGGTGGGAAGGAGAGGAGCCGGTGAGGGGGGCGCACGGGGTGGCGGCGGACGACGTACGTGCGGACATCAGGAGGACCCGTCGAGAGCTGGGGGAGACCCTCAGCGCCCTGGCCCGAAAGACCGACGTCAAGGCCCGCGCGAGGCACGCCGCGAAGATGGCGCGGGGTCGCGTCGCGGACGCCCTGGCGAGGGCGGGGCAGCGGCCGGGCGTGCTCGCCGCGGTCGCGGGCACCGCGGCCACGGTGACCGCGTTCGTGGTGCACCGCGTGGTGCACCGCGACATGACGCGTCGCGCGGTGCGCCGCCGTCACGACGCGCGTCCCCTGGCGCGCGGCACCCTGCACCGCCGTCGCCACACGCGTCACGTGACGAACACGCGCCACCAGACCCGCCACATGAGCAGCCGCCATCTGATGAGCCGCGTGCGGCGTCACGTCGTGCGTCGCCGTCGACGGCCGCGCGGGTGAGCGGGTGAGCGGGTGAGCGGTCGGCCGGGCGGGTGCGGCGATACGCTGCTGGGATGACGCGTCGAACGTCCGCCGCCGCCCTCCTCGGTCTGCTCCTGGTGACGGGGTGTGCTGCCGGGTCGGCGGTGAGCGACTACGGCAAGGTGATCAAGGGGTCGACGGACGCGACCGTGCGCGCTGAGGTGCGGCCGGGGCAGCGCTTCTCGCTGACCGTCCCCGACAACCCCTCCGCAGGCGACGACTGGGAGCTGGTGGAGGTGCCCGACACGAAGGTGGCCTCGTTCATCAGCGAGGAGCACGAAGGGGAGTCGGACCGGCCCGGGGCGGGCGGCACCGCGTACTTCGTCTTCAACGGCAAGCAGCCGGGCTCGACCGAGATCAGGCTGCGCAACTGCCGGATGTGCCGGCAGACGCCCGCCCCCGAGGGCGGCGGGCAGACGGCGGAGGCGGTCTTCGCCATCACCGTCGGGTGAGCCGCCGGGAGGGGGTTCCCTGGGGGGCGTGGTGACGGGCTAGTGTGCAGATCATGGACTTCATCCGGGTGCGCGCGTCGTCCGACGGGGCAGAGACGATCTCCTACTGGACCGGCGACGTCTACGGCTGGCAGGACGACGACGGGCCGCACCACCTGTTCGGGTTCGAAGGGCTCAACGTGGCCAGGGCGGTCGAGTCCGGCGGCGGCTGGCAGCTCCTGACCAGGGAGGCCGCCCTCTACCTCGACCCCCGCACCAGGCAGGCGCTCGACGCGTGGGACAACCCGTTCACCGGGCGCGCGGTCGAGGTGCAGCACGTCTTCAACGACCCGGTCAACCAGCGGCTGGGCGCCTACCCGGTGCCGGAGACGCGGCTGGGCGGACAGGTCGTCTACAACGTGGACGTCCGGCTGGCCTACCCCTCGCCGCTCAAGGTGGCCGACTACCCGGACAACTCGGCGAACGACACCTACCGGGCGCTGGAGCTGTTCCAGTTCTTCGCCTCGGCGGCCGACCTGGAGTCGGGTGTGCCCGACGTGCCGTGCGTGTTCTCGTGGTGCCGGGTGTCGCCCTGGCTGCCGTGGATGGCCATGGGGTCGCGCGGGGGCGGGCTGGTCTACCACTGCCGGGGCGCCAAGGTGGCCGAGGTGCCGGGGCATCTGGCCGAGCGGGTGGGCGAGCGCTTCCTGCACGCGCCCGACGAGTGGACGGCGCCCAACGTGTCGAGCTGGACGGCCTTCAGGGACCGGGCGGCGGGTAAGGTCGGGCCGTGAGCACTGAGGGCACCGAGCCGGGCACCGGGGAAGGCGCCGGGCCGGGCGCCGACCTGTTCTGCGAGATCATCGCCGGTGAGCGCCCGGCCACCGTGGTGGCCTCCGACGAGGTGGCGGTCTCCATTCTCGACATCCGGCCGGTCTTCAAGGGCCACGTGCTGGTCGTGCCGCGCGTGCACGTCGAGACGCTCGCCGATCTCGCCGACGTGGGGCCGTTCTTCGAGCGTGTACGGGCCATGGCGCGGGCGGTGGAGGAGGGGCTGCAGGCGGGCGGCACGTTCGTGGCCCTGAACAACCGCGTCAGCCAGAGCGTGCCCCACCTGCACGTGCACGTGGTGCCGCGCAACAGGAAAGACGGGCTGCGCGGCTTCTTCTGGCCGCGCACCACGTACGCCTCCGCCGAGGAGGCCCAGTCGTACGCCGACCTCATCGCGAAGGCCCTGTGAGGCGCGGACCCGGCGGAAAAGGGCGGCCCGGACACCGGACGGCCGGCGGCCGGGGCTAGGCTCTGACCGCGTGGACTACCTGGTCGGCGTGCGCGTGGAGTACCTGGTCGGCGTGGCCGTCGTCGCGGTGGTCGTCGGTGTGCCCGCGTTCGTGCTCTGGCGGGTGCTGCGGGGGCGGCGCGAGCTGGGCACGAGCCCGGCCGAGCGGGCCACGTTCGAGACCCTGCACACCGCCTCGCTGGCGGGGCCGCCGCTGCGGGCCGGGCTGACCGCCGACGGCGCCGAGCGGGCCTCCCGCCACCTGCGCGCCCTGCTGGGCTCGGCCGCCCTGGCCGTCACCGACGTCGAACGGCTGCTCGTCTACGACGGCGCGGGCGACGACCACCATGCGGACCAGGCGTTCGAGCACGCCCAGGCCACCCTCAACGACGGCCGCACGCAGGTCCTGACCATCGACTGCGACCTGCTCGAATGCCCGATCCGGCACGCCGTCGTGGTGCCGCTGACCACCGACGACCGGGTGGTCGGCGCGCTGGCCGCCTACGGGCAGACCGCCTCCGCGGGGCTGGTCAGGGCCGCGCAGGAGGTGGCGGGCTGGGTGGACTCGCAACTGGAGCTGGCCGAGCTGGACCGCTCGCGCACGCTGCTCATGGAGGCCGAGGTGCGGGCGCTGCGGGCGCAGATCTCGCCGCACTTCATCTACAACTCGCTCACCACGATCGCCTCCTTCGTCCGCACCGACCCGGAGCGGGCCAGGGAACTGCTGCTGGAGTTCGCCGACTTCACCCGCTACTCCTTCCGGCGGCACGGCGAGTTCACCACGCTGGCCGAGGAACTGCGCTCGATCGACCGCTACCTGATACTCGAACGGGCCAGGTTCGGCGACCAGCTCCAGGTCACGCTGCGCATCGCGCCGGAGGTGCTGCCGGTCGCGGTGCCGTTCCTGTGCCTGCAGCCGCTGGTCGAGAACGCCGTCCGGCACGGGCTGGAGAGCAGGAACGGCGTCGGCCGCATCACGATCATCGCCGAGGACGCGGGCGCCGAGTGCCGCATCACCGTCGAGGACGACGGGCTCGGCATGGACCCCGACCGGCTGCGCCGCATCCTCGCGGGCGAGATCACCCCGGCGGGCGGTGTCGGGCTGGCGAACGTGGACGAGCGGCTGCGCCAGGTGTACGGCGACGACTACGGTCTCGTGGTCGAGACGGCCAGCGGCGCGGGCACGAAGGTCAACATCAGGTTGCCGAAGTATCACCCAGGTGTCTCCGCCCGTTGACCTCGATCTTTGTTGTCGGTTTCATCACTGTCTATGGCACTTCTACGGGTCCTCGCGGTCGACGACGAGCTACCCGCCCTCGAAGACCTGTCGTACCTGCTGCGCGCCGACCCCCGCATCGGTGAGGTGGCCACCGCCAGGGACGGCGCGGCGGCGCTACGGCTGCTCGACCGCGCCATCGCCGAAGGGCGGCCGATCGACGCGGTGTTCCTGGACATCCGGATGCGCGGGCTCGACGGGGTGGTTCTGGGGCGGCTGCTGTCGCAGTTCGCCAACCCGCCGCGGGTGGTGTTCGTGACCGCGTACGAGGAGCACGCGGTGGACGCGTTCGAGATCAAGGCGGAGGACTACCTGCTCAAGCCCGTACGCCCGGAGCGGCTGGCGGAGGCGATCCGGCGGGTGGCGGTCTCGGCGGACGTACCCGTGGAGGGCGGCGGCGAGAGCGACACGATCCCGGTCGAGCTGGGCGGGGTGACCCGGTTCGTCTCCAGCGCCGACGTCGTCTACGTCGAGGCGCAGGGCGACTACGCTCGCCTGCACACGGCCTCGGGCAGCCACCTCGTCCGCATCCCGCTCGCCACCCTGGAGGAGCGGTGGGCCTCGGCCGGGTTCGTCCGGGTGCACCGCAGCCACCTGGTGGCCGTCAAGCACATCGAGGAGCTGCACATCGACTCCGGCAAGTGCACCGTCCGGGTCGGCGACACCGAGCTGCCGGTCAGCCGCCGGCACACGCGCGAGCTGCGCGACCTGCTGGTGCGGCGGGCCAGGAAGGGCAGGCACGAATGAGCCCCGACCCGCGTGACCGCCGGGTCACCGTGACCAGCCCGCGCACGGCCGCCACCCGGCGTCCCCGGTACCCCGCCACCCGGGAGATCGACGAGCAGACCCGGCTCGGCGAGGTCTACATGCGCTCGCTCCTGCGCACCCAGTTCCGGCTGGCGTTGTTCGTCTGCACGGTGCTGGCCTGCGTGATCGGCGGGCTGCCGCTGCTGTTCCTGCTCATCCCCGAGCTGCGCGAGGTGCACCTGCTCGGCCTGCCCCTCCCGTGGGCGGTGCTGGCCGGCCTCATCTACCCCGCCTTCGTCATCGGCGCCTGGCTCTACGTACGCCAGGCCGAGCGCAACGAGCGCAGCTTCGCCGAGCTGGTCGAGCGCCGATGAGCCTGACGGCGGTGGTCGTGGTCGTGGTGGCGGCCGTGCTCATCGGGGCGTTCGGGATCAGGGTCTCGCGCACGACCTCCGACTTCTACGTCGCCTCCCGCACGGTCAGCCCCCTCTGGAACGCCTCGGCCATCGGCGGCGAGTACCTGTCGGCGGCCTCGTTCCTGGGCGTCGCCGGGCTCATCCTGTCCTTCGGCGTGGACATGCTCTGGCTGCCCGTGGGCTGGACCGGCGGGTACCTGGTGCTGCTGGTGCTGGTGTCGGCGCCGCTGCGGCGCTCGGGGGCGTACACGCTGCCGGACTTCGCCGAGGCCAGGCTGGAGTCGATGACCGTGCGCCGCACCGCGAGCGTGCTGGTCGTGCTGATCGGCTGGCTCTACCTCATGCCGCAGTTCCAGAGCGCGGGCCTGGTGCTGCGGACGATCACCGGCGCCCCCGTCTGGGTGGGCGGGCTGCTGGTCGCGGTCGTCGTCGCGGTGAACGTGCTGTCGGGCGGGATGCGGTCGATCACGTTCGTGCAGGCGTTCCAGTACTGGCTCAAGCTGACGGCGCTGGCGGTGCCGCTGGTGTTCCTGCTGATGGCCTGGCACGCGGACGGGGCCCCGAACGTGAGCGCCGCCGACGCGGCCACCTGGCAGGTGCCGCTGGCCGGGGGCAGGGAGTACGGGCTCTACTCGACGTACTCGCTGATCCTGGCCACGTTCCTGGGCACCATGGGGCTGCCGCACGTGCTCGTGCGCTTCTACACCAACCCCGACGGGCGGGCCGCGCGGCGTACCACGCTGGTGGTGCTGTCGCTGCTCGGCGCCTTCTACCTGCTGCCCGCCGTGTACGGCTGGCTCGGCCGCATGTACGCCCCCGACCTCGTACGCACCGACACCGTCGTGCTGACGCTGCCCGCCCGCATGATCGGCGGCACGCTGGGCGACCTGCTGACCGCCCTGGTCACCGCGGGCGCGTTCGCCGCGTTCCTGTCGACCTCCTCGGGGCTGACCGTGTCGGTGGCCGGGGTGATCGCCCAGGACCTGCTCAAGGGCGGGGTGCGCTCGTTCAGGGTGGCCACGCTGATGGCGGTGGCGGTGCCGCTGGCCCTGGCGCTGTGGGCACGGGCGCTGCCGGTCGCGGACGTGGTGGGGCTGGCCTTCGCGGTGGCGGCCTCGTCGTTCTGCCCACTGCTCGTGCTGGGCATCTGGTGGCGGCGCCTGTCCACGACGGGTGCGCTGGCCGGGCTGTTCGTGGGGGGCGGACTGGCGAGCGGGGCCGTGCTGGTGACGATCGTGGCCGGGCCGCAGGCGGGCCTGGCGGGGGCGCTGCTGGCCCAGCCGGCGGCGTGGACGGTGCCGATCGCGTTCGCGGTGATGGTGGCGGTGTCGTTCCTCTCCCCGCACCGGGTGCCGGCGGGGGTGGCCAGGACCATGGTGCGCCTGCACACCCCGGAGAACCTCGACCTCGACCGGGGCGACTGGCGTCCCCGCTCGTCCTAGCGCATCACCCGCTCGTACGCGGCGATCAGGTCCTCCATCGGGAGCACCGGGCCCTCGGGGTCCTTGGCGGTGTCGTCCCAGCGGCGCAGGGCCACCGCGTCGGACGACCACGCGTGGGCCTCGAACGCGGCCGTCTCCTCCGGCGACATCGGGCCGCCCTGGGCCCGCAGCGTGCGGACCGACACCGGGCTCAGCGTGTCGTGGTAGGCGGGGTCGACGGCGACCAGGTAGCGCTTGGCGGCCACGTGCTGCTCGATCGCCCAGGCCGAGCGCTCGGTCAGGTGGTCGCGGGCGAAGGCGGCGCCCGCCTGCTCGTGGGGCAGGCCGCGGTGGCGCTCGGCCACCGGCCGGGCGCGGCCCACGTCGTGGAAGGCGGCGGCCAGGACGAGTTCGTCGTCGGCCCCGGCGGCCACGGCGTGCGCGGCGGCCTGGAGGGCGTGGGTGCGCTGGTCGACGACCTCGCCGCCGTACGGGAGACCGGCGAGGCCCTCGAAGAGGTCGTGCAATTCATCCCGAGAAAGCATGACTTGTCCTCTTATGTGGAGATCGGTAAGGGCATCATGCGTCCCATCCGGAGACCGGACGGCGTCGGGACGGTGGCCGCGCACCGGCCGGAAGGTGACGGGCGAGGGGGTTCGTCCGGAGTTAACCCCTCGGTTCGTGCACCGTCAGGCGCGACCGACCTCTTCATCACTGTCGGCGACGAGCGTGACGAGCCGGATGCCACCTGCGACCAGCTCGGAGACCTGACTGTGAAACGTATCCTGACCGCCCTGGCCATGATCGGCGCGCTCGCGGCGGCGGGCTGCTCGTCCGCCGACGGCAGCACCGGCGGCGACGAGGTGCTGCGCTTCGCCGCCGTGCCGGTCGAGCAGAACATCGACCCGACGGCCGAGTACAAGGACATCATCGCGCTCATCGAGAAGAACACCGGCAGGAAGGTCGAGTTCGTCCGCTCGACCGACTACAACGCGGTGATCGAGGGCATGGTGTCCGGCAAGATCGATCTGGCCGAGTTCGGGCCGCTGTCTTACGTGCTCGCCAGGAGCAACGGCGCCAAGATCACGCCGATCGCGTCGATGGTCGAGAAGGGCGGCACGCCCACGTACCAGAGCTACGGCATCGTGCCGGCCGGCAGCCGGATCACCGACCTCAACGGCTTCAAGGGCGCCAAGGTCTGCTTCGTCGACCCGGGCTCCACCTCCGGCTACCTCTTCCCGAGCCAGGGCCTGCTCGGCGCGGGCATCGACCCGAAGACGGGCGTGCAGCCGGTCATGGCCGGCGGCCACGACAACTCCGTGCTGTCGGTCGCCGACGGCAAGTGCGAGGCCGGCTTCTCCGAGAACGCCATGGTCGACCACATCCTCATCGACAAGGGCAAGCTCAAGGCCGGCCAGGTGAAGGTGGTGTGGAAGTCGGCGCCGATCCCCATGTCGCCCGTGGCCATGCGCGACGCGCTGCCCGCCGACGTCAGGGCCAAGCTCGTCCAGACCTTCACCAAGGACGCCACCAAGGACCGGCTCGTGCAGCTCGGCATCTGCGCGGACGAGGACTCCTGCCGGGTGACCGCCGACTCCTCCATCTGGGGCTTCCAGCCGGTGACCGACGCCACCTTCAATCCCGTACGCGAGGTGTGCGCGGCCACCCACAACGAGAAGTGCTCCACGGCATGACGGCGGTCGTCAGGACCAGGGGCCTGGTCAAGAGGTTCGGCGAGGTGAGCGCGTGCGCGGGGATCGACCTGACCGTGCGGCGGGGTGAGATCGTCGCGCTGCTCGGCCCCTCGGGCTCGGGCAAGTCGACGCTGCTGCGCCACCTCAACGGGCTGGCCAGGCCGGACTCGGGCGAGGTCGAGGTGCTGGGGGTCGACGTGGCCGCCGCCAAGGGCGCCGCCCTGCGGGCGCTGCGGCGCCGGGTCGGGGTCGTCTTCCAGCAGTTCAACCTCGTCGGACGGCTCACCGTGATGGAGAACGTGCTGCACGGCGCCCTGGGCCGGGTCCGAGGCCCCCGGTACGGCATCGTCACCTGGCCCCGGGCCGTCCGCGCGGAGGCGCTGGAGCACCTCGACCGGGTGGGCCTGGCGGACCGGGCCTACCAGCGGGCCGGGAGCCTGTCGGGCGGCCAGCAGCAGCGCGTGGCCATCGCCCGCGCCCTGTTGCAGCGGCCGGAGCTGGTACTCGCCGACGAGCCCGTGGCCTCCCTCGACCCGGAGACCGCCGCGTCCGTGATGGACCTGCTGGTCCGGGTGTGCCGGGAGGACGAGCTGACCATGGTGTGCACGTTGCACCAGATCGAGCTGGCGTTGCAGTGGACCCGCCGGGTGGTGGGCCTGCGGCTGGGGGAGGTGCGGCTGGACGAGCCCACCGAGGCGCTGGACGCGGTCCGCCTGCGAGGGCTGTACGCGTCCGCCCCCGTGACGGTCCCATGACGGCCCCGGCGATGGTCCGCAAGAGAGCACCCCGGGCGACGGGAGGCGGGCCGGGAGCCCCGGACGGCGGCTCCGGAGGCGGGACTCCCCGGCCGGGACGCGGCGGGGGAGGCCCCGGCGGGGCGCACCCGTACGGACGGCCGCCGCGCAGCGCCCGGCGCGTGGCGGCCTGGACGTTCCCCGTCGTCGCCATGACGCTCGGGATCGTCGCCCTCGATCACCTGGGCGTCGGAATCGGCGGCCTGGTGAGCGGGTTCGGCGAGGTCGCCGGGCTCCTGGCCAGGGCCTGGCCGCCGACGCTCAGCGACCCCGCCACGACCTTCGCCCACGTGCTCGACACCCTCTGGATGGCCGTCGCCGGCACCGCGCTGGCCACGGTGCTGGCCGCCGTCCTCGGCGTGCTGGCCGCCGACAGGGGAGGGCCCGCGGCGGCGTCCAGGACGGCGCGGGCCGTCAGGTCGGCCGCGCTGAGCGTGATCGTCGCCTGCCGGGCCGTTCCCGACATCGTGTTCGCCGTCTTCTTCGTGGCCGCGATCGGCATCGGGCCGCTGCCCGGCGTGCTGGCGCTCGGCCTGCACTCCGTGGGCATGCTGGGCAAACTGTTCGCCGAGGCGGTCGAGCAGGCGGACACCGGTGTGCGCGAGGCCGTCGCGGGCACCGGCGCAGGGCCGCTCCAGCGGCTGTCGGCCGGGGTGCTGCCGCAGGTGGCGCCGTCCTGGGTGGCGGCCATCCTCTACCGGCTGGACATCAACTTCCGCGGCTCCGTGCTGCTCGGCGCCGTCGGCGCGGGCGGCATCGGGCTCGACCTGAAGACCGCGTTCGGGTTCACCGACTACCGGGAGGCCACCGGGATCGCGCTGGTGACGGTGGCGGTCGTGCTGCTCGTCGAGGCGGTCTCCGTGGCGCTGCGCGGGCAGCTCCTGGGCGCGGGGCGCGGCGGGGCCGTGCCTCCCGTACGGGGGGAGCGGGTGCCGTGGACCCGTTCGAGGCTGGCCGCGCACCTGGCCGGTTGGGGCGCGCTGGCGCTCGCCGCGGTGGCGTTCTGGCGGGTCGGCGCGAGCCCCGCGGCGCTGGCCGAGGCGGCCGGCGGTTCCGTAGCGGCGCTCGGCGACTTCTTCCCGCCCGACTTCGCCCCGGTCGCGGACCTCCTCGGCGAGGGGCTACTGGAGACGGGTGCGATCGCGCTCGGGGCCACGTTCCTCGGCACGCTGGCCGGGATCCCGCTCGGCCTGATCGCCGCCCGCGCCGTCGCCCCCAACGACGCGGTACGCCTGACCGCCCGCACCTTCCTCGTCGGCCTGCGCTCCATCCCCGACCTGCTGCTGGTGCTGATCTTCGTGGCCGCCTTCGGCCTCATGGACGGCCCCGTCGCCGGGACCCTGGCGCTGGCCGTCTTCACCACCGCCCTGGTCGCCAAGCTCGTCGCCGACGACGCCGAGGAACTGCGCGGAGGGCCGCGCGAGGCCGTGCTGTCGGCCGGGGCGGGCCCCGTACAGGAGCTGACCGTGGCCGTGCTCGGCCAGCTCACCCCGCGCCTGGCCGGCACCACCCTGTACGCGCTCGACGTCAACCTGCGGGCCTTCTTCATCCTCGGCATCGTGGGGGCGGGGGAGCTGGGGTTCGCGCTCAGCCAGCACATCAGGGCGCTCAACTACGACGTGGTCACCGCGATCGTGCTGCCGGTGTTCGTGCTGGTCCTGGCCGTGGAGGCGATCTCGGCCCGGCTCAGATCCGTCCTGCGTTGATGGCCTGTGCGCTTGTGCGGCGTCGCCTGTCGTTCACCTCTCGGTCAGGAACGCCGCCAAGGCTGCTTGTCATGACAAGCTCGCAGCGCTACCTGGAGATGGCCGACATCCTGGAGGCGGAGCTGGCCCACGTGCCCGTGGGCGCGCAGGTCCCCAGCGAGCACGTGCTGGCCGAGCGGTTCCACGTCAGCAGGCCCGCCGCCCGCGCGGCCCTGCAGGAGCTGGAACGGCGGCTGCTGGTGCGCCGCGTCCAGGGTGTCGGCACCTTCAGGCGCGGGCGCGTGGAGTACGTGATCTCCGCCCACGTCCCGCCCTCGTTCAGCGAGACCGTGCGGCTGGCGGGCGCCGAACCCGGCGCGCGCCTGGTGAGCTGCGGCGCGCGGCGCGCGGTCGAGCAGGAGCGCTCCCGGCTCGGGCTGTCCGCGGGCGCGGCCGTGTGGTCGGTCGAGCGCGTGTTCAGCGTGAACGGCGAGGTCGCCGCGTACGCCACCAGCGTCCTGCCCCGGCGGCCCCTGCTGAACCTGGACAGGGAGCTGGGCGACGAGGTCTCCCTGCACAAGGTCCTGCGCCGCCGCTACGGGCTCAACGTCGTCCGCGCCCGCTACCGGATCAGCCTCGACGTGCCCCCGCAGGGCATCGCCGAGTACCTGACCGGCGGCAGTCGCGGCCCCGTCTGGCTGGCCGAGAGCGTGAACCGCGCCACCGGCGGCCCGTACGTCGAGTACGCCCGCACGTACCTGCGGCCCGACGTGCTCGACGTCACCTTCGAGATCGAAGAGGAAACGCCTTGACCGACCTGATGACCAGGGAGGAACGCGCCGGGCTGCTGGCCGCCGCGACCCCCGACGAACTGCTGCCACTGGCCGAGCGCCTGCTCCGGTCCGGCGACCTGGGCGAGCCGACCGTGCTGCACCCGCCGGAGGTCGGCATGGTGATGCTCACCGTGCGCGAACCGGTGGCCGAGGAGCGCTTCCACCTGGGCGAGGTGCTGGTCACCTCGTGCACCGTCGAGGTGGCGGGGGCGGCCGGGTGGTGCATGCGCGGCGGCGACGACCGCGTGGCGGCGCTGGCCGCCGCCCTCCTGGACGCCGCCGCGGCGGCCGGCCTGCCCGCCGCCGGAGACGTACGCGCCCTGTGCGAGGCCGTCGCCGAGCGCCGGGCCAGGGAGGACGCCGCCGAGTGGGCCGAGGTTTCCCGGACCCGCGTGGCCTTCGAGGAGCTGACGTGACCGTCACCACCGTTCAGGGGATCGGCGCCCGGGTCCGCGCGGTGACGCCGACCGCGGCGCGGGCGCAGGCCGACTTCCGCGCCCTGCTGAACGTCCTGTCCAGGCCCGGCGTGCTGGACGTCGTCGGGGCCGGCGACGGGCCCGCGGCGCTGTCCGTGGCGGCCGGGCTGGCCGACGTCGAGGTGCCGACGGCCGTGCTGACCGCGCCGGAGGAGGAGCACTGGGAACGGGCCCTGCACCTGGCGACCTCCGCGCCGGTGGCCCCGCCTGGGGAGGCGCGCATGGTGGTCGCGCTGCGCCCGCTTACGGGTGCCGAGATCGCCGGGCTGCCCAGGGGCGACGCCCTGCACCCCGAGCACGGCACGCGCCTGATCGCCGCCGTCGCCGGTCTCGCCGTCGCCGGTCTCTCGGAGGCCGGTCTCGCTGCCGCCGACGGGGACGTCCCTGATGATCGGCTCTCGGGCGCTGAGGGGCCCGAGACCGTCCTGACGCTCAGCGGGCCCGGGGTGCCGGGCACCCGGCGGCTGCGGGTCGCGGGCCTGCACCGCGACGTCTTCGCCGCCCTCGCCGCCGCCAACGCGGCCTTCCCCGCCGGGATCGACACCTTCCTCGTCGCCGGGGACGGGACCGTCGCCGGGCTGCCGCGCAGCACCCGCATCGAGATCGAGAACGGAGAGCACTGAATGGGGTACTCAGGGGCCAGCGGCGGCCACGAGGCCATCCTGGCGGCCGAGGAGCTGGTCGAACGCCGCCGCTACGGCGGGCCCAGCGACTGGCTCGGGATCGACCAGATCACCGAGCGGCTGCGGCTGGCCGTGGACCGGATCATGGGCGAGGGCGGCCTGTGGGCCCCCGGACTGGCGGCCAGGGCCCTGCGCCAGTCGGAGGGCGACGTGCAGGAGGCGGCCCAGCTCATCCGGGCACACCGCTCGACGCTGCCCAGGGTGGCCTACTCCGAGCCGGTGCACGCCGACGAGCTGAAGATCTCGCGCCGCATCTCGCCCGCCTTCCGCAACCCGCCAGGCAGCCAGCTCCTCGGCCGCACGCTCGACTACGTGGGCCGCCTGCTCGACCTCATGCCGGAGGACCAGGCCAAGGCCCGCCTCCAGGAACAGCAGCCGGACCACGACCACGACCACGACCACGACCACGACCACGACCACGACCACGACCACGACCACGACCACGACCACGACCACGACCACGAGCACGGGCACGGGCACGGGCACGCGAACGGCGACGACCCGAGGCGCCCGCCGCGCCTGCTCCGCCTCCTGCGCTCCATGGACCTGCTGGTCGACAGGACGACGGACGCCGACCCCGAGCCGTACGACATCACCCGCTCCCCCGTACGCCCCGGAATCCCGCGCTCGGCCCGCCTGACCGCGATGGCCAGGGCCGAGACCGGCGCCCTGGTGCACCTGTGGTACTCGCACACGTTCCGGCCCGGCCGCCACAACCACGAGTTCCCCGGCGAGGTCCGCCACGGCGCCCTCCCCGTCAGGGTCCGCCACCCGCTCACCGGCGCCCCGGTCACCGTGACCGAGGTACGGGTGACCGAGGTCGAGACCATCGACGACCTCGACCGGGCCGAGGAGGACCGCAGCCGCCTGGACCTGGGCTACGGCATGTGCTTCGGCCACAACGAGCGCAAGGCCATCGCCATGGCCGGGCTCGACCTGCTGGTCCACCGGGACGGCGGCCGTACTGAGCTGGAGCAGGAGGTCCTGCTGACCCTCGACGGCATCGAGGCGTCCGGCTTCCTGGAGCACCTCAAGCTGCCCCACTACGTGGACTTCCGTTCGGTGCTGGACCGCAAGCGGGCGGTACGCGCCGCCATGGAGGAGGCGACCGCCCGATGACGACGATCACGGACCTCGCCGGCGACGGCGGTCCCAGGGGCATCTTCGACGAGCTGTCCAAGCGCGAGGTGCGCCGCGCCGCGCTCACCGCCGTGGCCGTGCCGGGGTACCAGGTGCCGTTCGGCTCGCGCGAGATGCCGGTCGCCCGCGGCTGGGGCTCGGGCGGGTTGCAGGTGACGCTGGCCCTCGTCGGCCCCGGCGACCGGCTCAAGGTCATCGACCAGGGCGAGGACGGCGGCGTGAACGCCTCCAACCTGCGCCGCCTGGTCGTGGGCCACGTCGGCTGCGCGGAGGAGAGCGACACCCGCGAGGCCGACCTGATCCAGTCCAGGCACCGAATCCCCGAGACGCCGCTGCGCGCCGACCAGGTGCTCGTGCTCCAGGTGCCCGTGCCTGAGCCGCTGCGCGCGGTCGAGCACGACGTACGCGAGCAGCGCAGGATGCACGCCGAGGCCGACTACTCGCGCATGTGGGTCGGCCTGTACGAGGACGTCGTCCGCAACGGCGTCGTCACCAAGACGGCCGGCTACCCCTGCGTGGTCGACGGCCGCTACCTGATCTCGCCCTCCCCGATCCCCAGGTTCGACGTGCCCAAGCTGGACCGGGCCGAGCATCTGACGCTGTTCGGGGCGGGACGGGAGAAGCGGATCTACGCGGTGCCGCCGCACACCGCCGTGGAGCCGCTGGTGTTCGAGGACATCCCGTTCGAGGTCGAGCACACGCCGGGCGCGGCCTGCCGGCACTGCGGCTCGGAGGGGTCGTACCTGGTGGAGGTGCCGTCCGTGGCCGGCTCCGTGGCCTGGGTGTGCAGCGACACGGACTTCTGCGCGCGTAACAGGGAGAGGGACCAATGAGCTGGGCGTTGAAGGTGGAGGACCTCGGCAGGGTCTACGGCGACCCGGGGCCGCGGTCGCTGCCCGGCACCGGCCCCGAGCACGGCACCTCGGTCTCGCCCGCGACCGGGGCCGTCGTGGCGGCCTGGGACGTCGGTTTCGAGGTGGAGCCGGGCGAGGCGCTGGGCATCGTCGGCGAGTCGGGCTCGGGCAAGTCCACGGTCATGCGCTGCGTGGCCGGTGACGAGCGGCCCAGCCGGGGCAGCGCGTACCTGCGCGGCTACGACGACGGGCGGACCGACGTGCTGGCCCTCGGCGACGGCGAGCGGCGGCGGCTGCGCATCGACCGCGTCTCCGTCGTCTACCAGGACCCGGCCGCCGGGCTCGACCTGGACACGAGCGCGGGCGGCAACATCGCCGAGCGCCTGACCGCGGCGGGCGGCCGGCACTTCGGCCGCATCCGGGAGCGGGCCGCCGAACTGCTGGAGCTGACCGAGGTGCCGCTGTCGCGCATGGACGACCCCGTGCGGACGTTCTCCGGCGGCATGCGCCAGCGCGTGCAGATCGCCAAGGCGCTGGCCAACCGCCCGCCCGTGCTGCTGCTCGACGAGCCCACCACCGGACTGGACGCCTCGGTCGCGGCCGGCGTGCTCGACCTGCTCCGCAACCTGCTCGAACGGCTCGGCGTCGCCGCCGTGGTCGTCTCCCACGATTTCGGCGTCATCGAGATGCTGACCAGGAGGGTGATGGTGATGCAACACGGCCGCGTCGTCGAGACGGGCCTGACCGACCAGCTCTTGGAGGACCCGCAGCACCCCTACAGCCAGCGGCTGGTGGCGGCGGCGCGCGGATGAACGTCCTGGAGATCAGGGGACTGGTCAAGTCGTTCACCCTGCACACGATCGACGGCCGCACCGTGGGCGCGCTGCACGGCGTGGACCTGGACGTGGCCGCCGGCGAGCACGTCGCGCTGGCCGGTTCGTCCGGGGCCGGCAAGTCGTCGCTGCTGCGCTGCGTCCACCGCACGTACGTGCCGACGGCCGGGCGGATCCTGCTGCGTACGTCGTCGGGGAGCACCGTGGACCTGGCGGCGCTGCCCGACGCGCAGGTCGCCGACCTGCGCGGCCGGGAGCTGGGCTACGTCTCGCAGTTCCTGCGGGCCGAGCCGCGCAGGGCCGTGCTGGACGTCGTGGCGCGCGCCGGGGCCGCCCGCGGCCTGGACCCCGGCGCGGCCCGTGACGCCGCCGCGGCGGCCCTGCGCAGGCTGGGCATCGAGGAGCGGCTGTGGGCCATGCACACCACCGTCCTGTCGGGCGGTCAGAAGCAGCGCGTGAACCTGGCCGCCGGCACCATCTCGCCGCCCCGGCTGCTGCTGCTCGACGAGCCGGTCTCGGCGCTCGACCCGGTCAACAGGGAGGCCGTGCTGTCCATGATCGCCGACCTGACGGGGGCGGGCGTCGCCGTGCTGTCGGTCTTCCACGACCTCGACGCCATCGAACGGCTGGCCACCCGGGTCGTGGTCCTGGAGGACGGCCGGGTGGCCGCCGACGGGCCGCCCGCCGCCGTGCTCCGTGATTCCGAACTGAACCTGGAGGTTGCCCGATGAGGGCGTTCGCCCACGCCAAGGCCGTACTGCCCGGCCACGTCATCGAGGACGCGCTCGTCGTCACCGAGGGCGGGCTGATCACCCATGTCGGCCCCGCCCGGCCCGGCGCGGTGCCGGCCGAGGCCGTGGACCTGAGAGGCGCGCTGCTGCTGCCCGGCATCGTGGACACCCATTCCGACGGGCTGGAGACCGAGCTGCGGCCCCGTCCGGGCGCGGAGTTCGACGTGGAGTTCGGGGTGTCCAGCTTCGAGGGACGCGTGCGGGCCGCGGGGGTCACCACCGTGTTCCACGGGGTGGCGTTCGAGTCGCACAACCGCAAGGGCCGCACCGTCGACCGGGCCAGGCGGCTCGACGCCGCGCTGCGCGAGCGCGCCGCCTCCGGGCACGCGCTGGTCGACCACCGCGTCCTCTACCGGCTCGACGCCCGCGACCCCGAGGGCCTGGCGGCCCTCGACTCCTGCCTGTCCGGTACGCCGGTGCCGCCGCCGCTGGTCTCCTTCGAGGACCACACGCCGGGACAGGGGCAGTACCGTGACTCGGCCGTGTACCGGCGCTGGCTGGAGGGCACCGAGGGCATCTCCGCCGAGGAGGCGCAGCGCCGGGTGGAGACGCTCGTGGCCGAGCGGGACACGCGCATCGGGCACCGGGAGATCGCCCTCGGCCGGCTGGCGGAGCTGGCGGCGCTGGGCCGGGCCCGGCTGCTCGCGCACGACCCGGTGACCGCCTCCGAGATCGACGTCGCGGTGGCCAACGGCGTCGCGGTCGCGGAGTTCCCGACGACGACGGAGGCCGCGCGGGCGGCCAAGGAGCGCGGGCTGCGGGTGGTGGCCGGCGCGCCGAACGTCCTGCGCGGCGGCTCCCACTCCGGCAACGTGGCCGCGGCCGAACTGGTGGCGGCGGGGCTGGTGGACGGCCTGTCCAGCGACTACCTGCCCTCCGCCCCGCTGGCCGCGGCGCTGCTGCTGGCCGCGCGGGGCGTGGTGCCGCTGCCGCGGGCGGTGGCGCTGGTCACCTCGGGCCCGGCCTCCGTCGCGGGGCTGACGGACCGGGGCGCCCTGGCCGAGGGACAGCGCGGTGACCTGGCCGTGGTGACCGTCGAGCGGGGCTGGCCGACCGTCCGCATGACCGTCGCGGCGAACGACGCGCCGCTGCTCGAAGGGGTGGGACGATGACGACTCCGCCGTTGGAGGCGCACCCGGCGCTGGCCGCCGCCGCGTCGGCGGCGCTGGAGGCGTACACCGTGGCCACCGCCGGGCACGACCGCGCCACCCTGGCCGCCGTCGTCGCGGACGGTGCGGACGGCACCCCCACCATGCGCATCGACGTGCTCGTCGAGCAGGCCATCCTGGCCGCGCTGTCCCGGCACCCGGTCAACGTCCTGAGCGAGGAGACCGGGTGGGTGGACCGCGGCTCCGCGCTGACCCTGGTCATGGACCCGGTGGACGGCTCGGCCAACGCCGCCGCCGGGGTCCCGCTGGCGGCGTTCTCGGCGGTCGTGGCCGAGGACGGCGTCTTCACCGAGGCACTGACCGTCTGGCTGGACACGGGCCGGAGCTGGTGGGCGCGGGCGGGGGAGCCGTCCCCGCTGCGGACGAGCGGTCGTACCGGGCTGGCCGGCGCCGCCGTCTCCCTCCTGCGCCCGCACCCGGCCAACCCCGGGGCCGCGGCGGCCTGGTGGGAGGTGGCCAGGACGGCGGCCCGCATCCGCATCCTGTCCACGAGCTGCCTGGAGGGCGCCCTGGTGGCCCAGGGCTCGACCGACGCCTTCGCCGACGCCGCCACCGACACGCACCGGCTGGTGGACCTGGCCGCCTCGGTGGTGCTGGCGGAGGCGGGCGGCGGGGCGGTCAGGGACGTGTTCGGCCGCCCGATCGCCCTGGACACCGACCTGACCAAGCGCTGGAGCGGCGTCGTGGCCGCCACCCCGGACCTGGCCGACGAACTGGTGACGGTCCTGCACGACGCCTACGTGGCGCAACGCACCGGCTGAGGCGGGGGCACGGGCGGGGGCGTTCAGGGGGCGGCAGCTCACCGGAGCCGCGGGGCACCAGCTCCACCGGCACCCTGAGCCGCCGCGCCTCCCGCGCCGGGTTCAGCAGCAGGTCCACCGCGCCGCCGGCCAGGCGGGAGATGTCGTAGCGGACCACCGTCACCCCCGGGTTGAACACGTCCGCCAGCGCGAAGTCGTCGAACCCCACGTACGCCGGCCGCTCCGGCCGCTCCCGCAACGCCTGCAGGATCCCGATCGCCGCCCGGTTGTTGGTGGCGAAGAACGCCGTGGGCGGCGCGGGCAGGTCGAGCAGCCGGGTGACCTCGCGCGCGACCCGCCACGGCTCGAACTCCCCCCGCACCACCAGCGCCTCGTCGGCCGGCACCCCCGCCTCGGCCAGGGCCGTACGGTAGCCGGTCGCCCGGTCGTGCACCGAGCTGAGCCCGTCGTCGTCGGAGATCAGCGCGATCCTGCGGTGCCCGCGGGCGAGCAGGTGCCCGGTCGCGGCCCGGCCGCCCCACTCGTCGTCGAGCAGCACGACGTCGGCCGCGGCGAGGCCGCGCGGCACCCGGTCGACGAAGACCGTGGTGAGGCCCGGGTGCTCGGCCAGCCAGCCGTGGTCGGCCGCCGACGGGACGACGATCAGGCAGTCGACGCCGCGCGCGTACATGGACTCGATGAGCATGCGTTCGGTGTCGGCGCTCTCCTCGTACGAGCCGAACACGACGAGCGCCTCGTGCCGCGCCGCGGCGGCCTCGACCGCGGCGGCCAGGCGGGAGGAGAACTCGTTGGAGATGTTCTCCATCACCAGGCCCAGGGTCAGCATGGTCGCGCCCCTGGCCAGCCGGGCGGCGGCCTCGTTGCGCCGGTAGCCGAGCGTGCTGATCGCCTCCTGCACCCGCTGCTGCAGCGAGGCCCTGACGTGCGGCTCCTGGTTGACCACCCGGGAGACGGTCTTGAGGCTCACGCCCGCCTGCCGGGCCACGTCCGCCATGGTCGGCTTCCGTGTTGTCATACTCTGCCCCCATGGATGATGAATGGATCTGTGGCCGGCTGGGCGAGGACGAGCCCTGGATGCTGGGCGCGGTCAACCCGCCGGTGTTCGAGAACTCGTTGTTCACGTTCGCGACGGCGGAGGAGTTGGGCGAGGCGCTCAAGGACGAGGACGAGCGTTACGTCTACTGGCGGGGCACCAACCCGACGGTCGATCTCGCCCAGCGCAAGCTCGCCGCGCTGGAGCGGGGGGAGCGGGCCAAGTGCTTCGGGTCGGGCATGGGCGCCATCTCGGCGACCGTCTCCTCGCTCGTGTCGGCCGGGGACCACGTGCTGGTGCTGGGCGCGGTTTACGGGCCCACCACCCAGTTCCTGCGCTACCTGGAGAAGTTCGGGGTCACGCATACGCATGTCGATGACCTCGCGGGGGGTGACAGCGCAATCAGGGCGAGCACTCGCCTACTTTACTTCGAGTCGCCTTCCTACATGGCCTTCCAGGTGGTCGACCTCGCCGAGGTGACGGGGTGGGCGCGGGAGCGCGGGCTGGTGACGGTGATGGACAACACGTGGTCCACGCCGCTGTTCCAGAAGCCGCTGACGATGGGGGTGGATCTCGTGGTGCACTCGCTGTCCAAGTACGTCGGCGGGCACAGCGACCTGGTGGGCGGGGTGGTCGTGGGCCCGGAGCGGCTGATCAGGCCGCTGGCGCGCACGGAGTACCAGCTCTACGGCGCCGCCATGTCGCCGCACGACGCGGCCAAGGTGATCAGGGGCCTGCGGACGTTGCCGGTGCGGATGGCCGCGCACCAGGAGCGGGGGCTGGCGGTGGCCGCCTTCCTCGACGGCCATCCGGCCGTGCGGGCGGTGCGCCATCCGGGGTTGCCTTCGCATCCGGGGCACGCGCTGGCGGTGCGGCAGATGACGGGGTTCTCCAGCCTGTTCAGCCTGGTGCTGGACACGGAGTCGCGGGAGGAGGTCGCCGCCTTCATCGACAGGTTGCGGCATTTCCGGATCGGGGTGTCGTGGGGCGGGTTCGAGAGCCTGGTGAACGCGCCCGCCCTGTCCACCGAGGAGAGCGTACGGGCCACCATGGGCATCCCGGTCGGCCTCGTCCGGCTCTCCGTCGGGCTGGAGCCCGCCGACACGTTGATCAAGGATCTTGAGCTGGCGTTGGAGGCGCTGTCCGCCACCCGTTACTGACAGCGCTGTCCGGCGGAGGGCCGGTAAGGGGGTGAAAGGGATGACCGACCGCTCGTCGCGCTATACAGACCTTTCACCGCAGGCCCTCCCCAACTAATCGCCGGACCTCAGCGGCTCGCCGAACAACCCGCCTCCGGATCTCCACGACGGGTAGGTTGCGCTCTTACGTTGGGCGTGATCCGCATCACAGTGGAGGTCTCGTGACGACCAGAGAACATGACGCATCGGTCTATGAACAGGTGCAGGAGAGCAGTGAGTTCCAGGACCTGAAACGGCGCTTCCGGCGCTGGACGTTCCCCATGACCGTGGCGTTCCTCGTGTGGTACCTGCTCTACGTGGTGCTGTCCGGATGGGCGCGCGGCTTCATGGGCATCAAGCTGCTCGGTGACATCAACGTCGGTCTGGTGTTCGGTCTGCTGCAGTTCGTGTCGACCTTCCTCATCGCGTGGGCGTACGCCAGGCACGCCGAGAGGAAGCTCGACCCGATCGCCGACAAGCTGCGCCACGAGGTGGAGGAGAAGACCCAGTGAGCTCGACGACCCTGGGGATGATCCTCTTCCTCACCTTCGTGGCCGCCACCCTGGCGATCACCTTCTGGGCCAGCCGCCAGACCAAGACGGCCGCCGACTACTACGCGGGCGGACGGTCGTTCACCGGCGTGCAGAACGGCCTGGCCATCGGCGGCGACTACATGTCGGCCGCCTCCTTCCTCGGCATCGCGGGCATCATCGCGCTGTCGGGCTATGACGGGTTCCTGTACTCGATCGGCTTCCTGGTCGCCTGGCTGGTGGCGCTGCTGCTGGTGGCCGAGCTGATGCGGAACTCCGGCAAGTTCACCATGGCCGACGTGCTGGCGTTCAGGATGAGCCCGCGCCCGGTCCGTACGGCGGCCGGCGTGTCCACGATCGTGGTCAGCATCTTCTACCTGCTGGCCCAGATGGTCGGCGCGGGCGCGCTGGTCGGCCTGCTGCTCGGCATCACCGGCGAGGCGGGCAAGGCGTGGACGATCATCGGCGTGGGCGCGCTGATGGTCATCTACGTGGTGTTCGGCGGGATGAAGGGCACCACCTGGGTGCAGATCGTCAAGGCCGTGCTGCTGATGGGCGGCGCCGCGCTGGTGACGCTGCTGGTGCTGGCGCAGTTCGGCTTCAACCTGTCGGCCCTGCTCGGCCAGGCGGCCGCGGTCAGCGGCCCCAAGGCCGACCCGGGGAGCTTCCTCATCCCCGGCCTCAAGTACGGCACCGAGGCGCAGGGCATCGCGGGCAAGATCGACCTCATCAGCCTGGGCCTGGCCCTGGTGCTGGGCACGGCGGGCCTGCCGCACATCCTCATCCGCTTCTACACCGTCCCCACGGCCAAGGACGCCCGCAAGTCGGTGCTCTGGGGCATCGGCATCATCGGCGTCTTCTACCTGCTGACCCTGGTCCTCGGCTTCGGCGCGGCGGCCCTGGTCGGCAAGGAGACGATCACCAAGGGCGACGCGGCGGGCAACACCGCCGCGCCGTTGCTGGCCCAGCGGGTCGGCGAGGAGATCTTCGGCCCGTTCGGAGGCACGATCCTGCTGGCGCTGATCGGCGCCGTGGCCTTCGCCACCATCCTGGCCGTGGTCGCCGGTCTCACCCTCGCCTCCTCCTCCAGCTTCGCCCACGACCTGTACGCGCACGTCTTCAAGCGCGGCCAGGCCAGCGAACGCCAGGAGGTCGTGGTGGCCCGCGTCTCCGCCCTGGTCATCGGGGCCGTCGCCATCGGGCTCGGCATCCTCGCGCAGGGCCAGAACGTGGCGTTCCTGGTGGCCCTGGCCTTCGCGGTGGCGGCCTCCGGCAACCTGCCCGCGATCCTCTACAGCCTGTTCTGGAAGCGGTTCAACACCGCGGGGGCCGTGTCGGCCATCTACGGCGGCCTGATCTCCGCCCTGGTGCTGGTGATCTTCTCGCCGGTGGTCTCGGGCAGCCCGACGGCGCTGTTCAAGACGGCCGACTTCGCGCTGTTCCCGCTGAGCAACCCCGGCATCGTCTCGATCCCGCTGGGCTTCCTGTGCGGCTGGCTCGGCACGATCCTCAGCAAGGAGCACAACGCCGCCAAGTACGCCGAGATCGAGGTCCGCTCCCTGACCGGGGTGGGCGCGGAGAAGGCCACGGAGCACTGACGATCCACCCCCTTCGAGGCTCCTTTCCAGGCTCCTTTCCGAGGAGGGCGCCCGCTCCCTGCCACGGGGCGCCTGCCGGACGAGGGCCCGGCCGCCGGAACGGCCGGGCCCTCCCCGGCGCGGCCAGGGGGCGCCGGAGCCATCAGACCGTGCCGCGCACGGGGTCGATGATCTCGTCGACCAGCCACCGCGCGACCCGCGGGGGATAGGGGCCCCGGAGGCTCAGCACGATGTGCGTCATGCCCGCGGCGACCAGTTCGGTGACGGCCTCGCGGTCGGCGGCGGGGTCGTCGTAGGAGACGATGTACTGCACGGAGCGGGTGATCGTCCGCGGGTCCCGGCCGATGGCCGCGCAGTGGTCGTCCAGAACGGCGCTGCGCTCGATGACGTAGTCCAGCGTGTTGTGCGGCGGCCCGGGGACGTTCCAGATGTCGGCGTGCTCGGCGACCACGCGGAGCATCCGGTTGCCCCAGCCGCCGATCAGCAGGGGCGGGCCCGGCCGCTGGACGGGCTTCGGCTCGTTGCGGTTGCCGGTCAGGGTGTGGTGGCGGCCGTGGAAGTCGAAGACGTCCCGCGTCCACATGCCGCGCAGGATGGCGATGGTCTCCTCCAGACGCGCGATGCCTTCGGCGGGCGGCACGAGCGTGAGGCCGTACGCCGCGTACTCGGCGGCGGCCGGATTGTCACCGGCCTCCGGCGGTTGCACGGTGCCGCCCACGCCGAGGCCCATGATCAGGCGGCCACCGGAGATCACGTCGACCGTCGTGGCGATCTTGCCGAGGACGGCGGGCGGCCGGATGCGGTTGCTCGTCACGAGCAGGCCCAGGCGCAGCCGCCGCGTCCTGGCGGCCAGGGCGCTCAGCAGCGTCCACCCTTCGAGGACCTGGCCGTCCTTCGGGCCGGCGATCGGCATGAGGTGGTCCCACAGCCAGGCGTCCGCGATCTCGGGCAGGCCGTCGGCCTCCTGCCACACGCGGAGGATCTCCTCGTAGGGGACCCGCATCGGGGTGGTCTTGATCCCGAACGTCAGGGGGGCCGCGGAGGTCGCGGCGGGGGAGTGCAGGTCGGACATGGTTGCCAAACGCCCTTCGAGTCGACGCGCCACCATGGGCGGCGACGCGATCGACACTCTAGCTGATCGTCAGTGTGACTGACCATCAGCCTCGATACGCTATGCCCATGACGCGCGACACGCCGCCCGAGGTCCTCACCTCCCGCCTCGGCTACCTGCTCAAGCACGCGTACCTGCGGCTGAACGAGGAGTCCTCGCGGGCCTTGGCGCCACACGGGATCGACGGCCGCGAGCTGGCCGTGCTCGCCGTCCTCGACGCGCATGACGAGCTGTCCCAACTGGAGGCGGCGGGCAAGCTGGGCGTCGACCGCACCACGATGGTGGCCCTGGTCGACGCC
This sequence comes from Nonomuraea sp. NPDC051298, assembly GCF_055586305.1. Lineage (NCBI taxonomy): Bacteria > Bacillati > Actinomycetota > Actinomycetes > Streptosporangiales > Streptosporangiaceae > Nonomuraea > Nonomuraea sp. NPDC051298. The sequence goes on along the minus strand of NZ_JBVJIM010000001.1, from coordinate 473,261 downwards.
CTGGAGGGCAAGGAACTCGTCGAGCGGCGCCGCAGCCCGCACGACCGGCGCAAGAACATCGTCCAGCTCACCCCGGCGGGACGCGACCGCCTGCGGGACGCCGAATCCGCCCGCCAGGAGGTGGAACGCCGGTTCCTCGCCCCGCTCTCCGGCACGGACGCCGCGCACCTGGTCCGCGCCCTGCAGTCCCTGGTCGGCGCCCCGGCGAGCTGACAACCGGTGACCATCTCCGCCGCCCTTTCCCGATATCGTGGAACCCTCGTTGAAACTCTGCGGAGTCGTCCCACCCGACCCTCGACCAGGTGAGGTACGTCATGCCCGGCGCGCGGCTCCGCCCGGTGGACCTCGCGCGCGAGCACGGCCTGTCCACCCAGGCGGTCCGCAACTACGAACAGGACGGCATCCTGCCGCCCGCCGGGCGCACCGCCAGCGGCTACCGCGCCTACACCGGCCTGCACGCCCAGGCCCTGCGCGCGTTCGTCGCCCTGGTGCCCGGCTTCGGCCACCAGGCGGCCACGGCGATCATGCGGGCGCTGAACGAGGGCGCGTCCGACGAGGCGCTGAGACTCATCGACGAGGGCCACGCCCAGCTCCTCGACGACCGCCGCACCCTCCAGGCCGTCGAGCAGGCGCTCCGCACGCTGGTGCCCGCCTCCCAGGCACCGGAGCCCGGGGAGCCGGGGGAGACGGGGGAGCGCGGGGAGACCTTCATCGGACCGCTGGCCCGGCGGCTCGGCCTCCGCCCCGCGACGCTGCGCAAGTGGGAACGGGCCGGGCTGGTACGCCCGCGCCGCGACCCGCGTACCGGCTACCGCGTCTACACGGCGGCCGACGTACGGGATGCCCGGCTCGCCCACCAGCTCAGACGCGGCGGCTACCTGCTGGAGCAGATCGCCCCGCTGCTCGCCCAGGTGCGCGCGGCGGGAGGCCCGGAGCCCTTGGAGAGCGCCCTGCGCGACTGGCGGACCCGGCTGTCGGCCCGCGGCCGGGCGATGCTCCGGGGCGCCGCCGAACTGGACGCGTACGTGAGCCGCCGCGACGGCGGGTGACCGTTTCTGTCGGTCCCGGCTGGCAGGCTGTGCCGCCATGGACATCGCACAGTTCTGGACGCTGATCGAGCGGGCCCGCGACCAGGTTCCCGACGCCGACGACGATCAGGCCGTGGCGTCCACGGCCACCGCCCTGCTGTCGGCCCGCCCGGCCGCCGAGATCGTCGCGGCCCAGCAGGCGTTCTGGGACGTCATGGCGGCCTCCTACCGGGCGCCGCTGTGGGGCGCCGCCTACCTGATCAACGGCGGCTGTTCCGACGACGGCTTCGACTACTTCAGGGGCTGGCTGGTCACCCAGGGGCGCGAGGTGTTCGAGCGGGTCGTGGCCGACCCCGACACGCTCGCCGAGCTGCCGGTCGTCCGCGCCGCGGCGGCCGAGGGCGGAGAGCTCGACTGTGAGGAGATGCTGGGCCTCGCCTGGCGGGCGCACCTCCAGGCGACCGGAGAGCAGCTTCCCCGCGGCTCCTTCACCGTCCGCTACCCCGCCCTCGACCCCGCCTGGAGCTTCGACTTCGGCGACGGCGCCGAGGTCGCCCGCCGCCTGCCCCGGCTCGGCGCCCTCTACCAGTAGGACTTCCCGGCCGAGGGGAGGCCGGGCCGCCCTTCGGAGCTTTTCCGTAATCCCGGAAAAACCCGGCCGAAACCCATATTCTGCGGGGCGTGCAAACCTCCCTCACCTTCGCCGACCTGCTCGACGACGCCGCCCTGCTCTCCCTGGAACACCAGCTCCACCTCGAAGAGGTCCTCGGCAGCCACAACTGGAACGTCGACCTGCAGCAGCAGCGCTTCGAGTTCACCGGCGCCCGTACGATCACCTGCACCGCCTTCCACCTCCTCGGCAGTGCGGCCCCCGGCCCGGCCTCGTGGTTGTGGGCCTGGGCCAACCCGTCGGGCTTCCCCGAGCCCGTGGTGGCGGCGTCCGCGAGCCTGCGCGACTTCGGCCGCCAGCACGGCATCGCGGAGCTGGCCTCCGCCGAGGTCCCGTTCAGCGCGCTGCCCGGCTCGCCGGCCGACCCCGCCCACGCCGCCGGGCTCCTCACGGAGGTGGCCAAGGCGGTGACCGGCCGCTGGACCTCCTACAGCGGAGACGCCGGTGGCGGCACCCGGGCGGCGTTCCTCGTGGAGCACCCCGACTTCCGGCTGCCGCCGCCCGAGCCGGCTCGCGTGATGCGCGTCATCCAGCAGGCGCTCGCGGGCCTGCCGCTCACCGACCATCGGCGCGCGCTGCACAGCTACGCCGCCAAACGCGGGCTCAGCGCCGACTTCGGCGTCCAGCGGGCCGGACTGGCCGGGCCCGGCTTCGAGGCGGTCGTCGAGTTCGACGAGTACGGTCGCGTGGCGGGCATCAAGGCGACCATGACCTCCCCGAACGCCGGCTAACCCGGCCGTCCGCCGGTTCGGGCCACCCTGTCGGGCCGCCGCGTCGAACGGCCGCGTCGAACGGCCGTCGGCGAGGACGAGTTCGGGGAGTCCGTCATGTGGGCCACATCGGACGACGTCTAGATCTAGGCTGTGGTGGCGTGACAGCTACGAACATGCCGCCCAAACACCGCTTCCTCGTGCTGCACGACTACGGCATGGGCGGTCTGTGGTGGTGGATATGGGCGCGTTCCGAGCGGGAGCTCGTGGAACGACTGGCCGAGGTCGAGGTCGTCGGCAGCCCCGACGCCGTCGCGCGGGCCGAGACCTGGGACCTGGACGAGGTGGACATCGACGCCGACCGCCTCCCGGCCGGTCTCGACGGCCTGCGCGCCAAACGCGAAATCCAGCGCTCGCGTCCCGGCTTCGGCGCTCTGGCCGGCCGGGACCTCGTGCACCTGCGCGAGGCATGGGAGGACGAGCACGGTGTGACGATCTACCTCGCGGAGGTCGGGCCCGACGGGCGCCGCCTCCGCCAGGTGGAGGTGTCCCCTGACGGCACCGCGGTCAGGAGCGCGCCCGCGGACTGGGTGCTGAACCCGCCGATCGTCGACCTCTTCGATCCCGAGGTGGCGGGCAAGGAGATCGGCCGGGAGGAGTTCGAGCGCGCCTGGCGGCACGCCCGCCCGGAGACCGACCCGGCCATCGGCCCCGTTCATGAGCCGGTCCACGAGCCCCGTCCATGAGCCCTGTCCATGAAAAGGGGGCTCGACGGCCGTAGCCGCGAGCCCCGGAAGAGGGCGGACCCTATGCCTCGGACACCGGAGGGCTTAGCTGCCGACGGGCTCGGCGCGGAGCCGGGCCGAGTGCTTGACCAGGCTGATCAGCACCTCGCGGCTCGACTCGCGCTTGCGGGCGTCGCACAGGATGATCGGGATCGACGGGTTGAGCTGGAGCGCCAGCCGCACCTCGTCCATCTCGAACGTGGGCGCTCCCTCGAAGCAGTTGACCGCCACCACGAACGGCGTGCCCCGCCGCTCGAAGTAGTCGACCGACGGGAAGCAGTCGGCCAGCCGCCGGGTGTCGGCCAGGATGACGGCACCCAGGGAACCCTCCGCCAGTTCGTCCCACACGAACCAGAAGCGCTCCTGGCCGGGTGTCCCGAACAGGTACAGAACGTAGTCGGTGCCGAGCGTGATGCGGCCGAAGTCCATCGCCACGGTGGTGGTCCGTTTGGCCTCCACCGAGGTCAGGTCGTCGACGCCGATGCCTCTGTCGGTCAGCACCTCCTCCGTACGCAGCGGCCGGGTCTCGGAGACCGCGCCCACCATCGTCGTCTTGCCCGCGCCGAACCCGCCGGCGACGAGGATCTTGATCGCCGTCGGCAGGCGCGGACGCTCAGAGCGAGCGAAGACCATCGAGCACCGCCCTGTACATCTTCATGTCGTGCATGTCCACCTCGGATCGCGGTTCCTGCGCAGAGACGAGTTCGCGGTCGAACAGATCGCCGAGCAGCACCCGGATCGTGCCCGCCGGCAGATCCAGGTAGGCGGCTATCTCGGCGACGGACTTGGGTTCGCGGCAGAGCTGGAGGATCCTCAGATGCTCGGGGTCCAGCCCCGCGTCCGGCCCCGGCGGCGGACCCACCGCCAGGGCCATGGAGATCAGGTCGAACCTGCCGTGGGCAGGCTGGGTACGGCCACGCGTGACGACATAGGGCCGGATGATCTCCGGGTCCACCCAATGCTCGTCCGTGGGCTCGTCCGCGCCTCTCACCGGTCGCTCCTGGCGATGGCCTCGGCGGTGCGGGCGCCCGAGGTGAGGTACTGGCCCACCCGTGCGACCAGCATCGCCATCTCGTACGCCACCAGCCCGATGTCGACCTGCTGAGCGCACAGTACGGCCAGGCAGGCGCGCTCGCCCGCCGTGGTCACGATGAGGAACTGGTTCTTCCACTCCACGACGGTCTGGCGCACCGGCCCACCCGAGATGTGCTCGGAGACGCCCTTGGCCAGGCTCTGCAGCCCGGAGGCGACGGCGGACAGGTGTTCGCCGTCGGTCCGCTGCAGATCGGCGGACGAGGCCATCAGCAGGCCGTCGGACGACAGCACGATGGCGTGGTCGGCTTCCTTGATACGACCGACGAGGTCGTCGAGCAGCCAGTTGAGATCGGTGCCTGCGGTGGGGGTCATGCCTCACCGTCCGGCTGCTCGTCCATCATCTCGGCGGCTCGCGAACGGCCGAGACGGGTGCCTGACTGCAGGGATCCCATCATCGCGCGGATCTCCTCGGGCGAGCGCTCGTCATCGTCCTCCTCGAGATCGGGCTGCGTGGGCATGTCGTCACGCAGTGCTGGCGCCAGGTTCGCCTGGGGCACGCGCAGCGGCAGCCCCGACGGAGTGAACTCGGCCACAGGCTGCTCCGGTTCGGCCTGTATTGCGGTTGGTGCTGGTTCGTTGGCGGGCTTCGACACGGGCTCGGGCGCGGGGGGCGGCACCGAGGTCGGCTTCCTGATCGGCATCGGGGCGGGTGCGCTGGTCCCAGGGGCGGTCCTGGGGTTCGCTCCCCGGGCGCTTCTGGGCGCGGGGCGCGGACCCTGGGTCCGCTCAGGCGCGGGCGTCTGGGCCGGGACCTGGCCGGAGCGCGTGGGCTTGAGCGTGCGCACGTTCTCCGCCACGGGCAGCCGCGCGGCCGTCGCCACGGCGGGCTGACGGCGCGGCAGCCGCTCCCGCTCGTCGCCGTCCTGCGGGTCCGGGGACGGGTCGAGCTGGACGAGCTCCTGCGGCAGCAGCACCACGACCGTCGTGCCGCCGTACGGCGACGACTTGAGCACCACCTGGATCTCGTGGCGTCTGGCGAGCTGGCTGACCACGTAGAGCCCCAGGCGGGCGGTGCCCGAGATACGGAACTCGGGCGGGTCGGAGATGCGCTCGTTGGCCGCGTCGAGGTCCTCGGGCTTCATGCCCAGGCCGCGGTCCTCGATCTCGATCACGTACCCGTTGGCCACGAGCTGGCCGCTGACCTGCACGTTCGTGTACGGCGGCGAGAACGACACGGCGTTCTCGATCAGCTCGGCGAGCAGGTGGATGACGTCACCGACGGCCCGGCCGACGAGCACCACTTCGCCCATCGGCATGAGCGAGACCCGGGTGTAGTCCTCGACCTCGGCCAGGGCGCCGCGGACCACGTCGACCATGGGGACCGCGCGCCGCCACGTACGGGCGGGGGCCGAGCCGGACAGGACGATGAGGTTCTCCGCGTTGCGGCGCATGCGGATGGCGAGGTGGTCGAGCCGGAAGAGCTCCTTCAGCTCCTCGGGGTCGGTCTCACGCCGCTCCATCACGTCGAGGACGGTGAGCTGGCGGTGCACCAGGCCCTGCGTTCTGCGCGCCAGGCTGAGCAGGATGTCACGGATACTGCGGCGCAGCTCGGCCTGCTCGGCGGCGACGGAGATGGCGGTGTGCTGCACCGTGTTGAACGCCTGGCCCACCTGGCCGATCTCGTCGTCACCGAAGTCCAGCGCGGGCGCCTCCTTGGCGACGTCGACCTCCTCACCGTGGCCGATGCGGTCGACGATGCCGGGCAGCCGGTCGTCGGACAGCTCGTGCGCGGCGTCACGCAGCTTCTGGAGCTGCGCGAACAGGTTTCGGGCCGTGGTGATGGACAGGAGGACCGAGGCGATGACCGCGAGCAGGCCGAGACCGCCGGCCAGGATCAGCCGGACGACGACGCCGACGGCCACCGGTACGGTCCGGTCCACGACGCGGTCGCCCGCACCGAGCACCATGGCGTTGAAGTCGGCCAGGAAGCGTTCGGTCGCCGACTTCCACTCGCCGGCGGTGAACGGCATGGTCAGGGAGTTCGGGTCATGCTCCATCACCTGTCGCTCCAGGTTCTGGAGCCGGAGGGCCGACTGTCCATCGGCCAGTTTGTCGTAGACGGCCTTCTCGGAGTCAGGAAGGTCGGCCGCGGCTTGTTCGGCGGTGATCCGCCAGGCGCCCACGTCCTGAGCGAATTGCGCCTGCGTGGCGAAACTCAACCGCCCCTCAGCCAGGGCGCTGGTGAGGAGAGCGTCTTCGCGGGTGAGGAGCTCTCTTGCCCGGCTCAGCGCGAGGAGGGAGCGGACGTCTTTGGAGAGGCCCTTGTCGTCGAGAGTGGCCAGTGAGCCGTAGAGGCCGTAAATAGGGTCGATGACGTCGTTGTACGCGGTCGACGTCTGGACTCGGTTGATCCGGCTCGCGTCGATGCCCTGGCGGATCGTGTCGAGTGAGTCCAGCTTCGTGAGCATCTCGGCGAGCTGCCGGTCACCCTGGTCGTCCAACGCCAGGCTGGCCGTTCCTGAGCTCGCTGATTCGCGGAAAATGGCGAGAAGGCGGTCGGTCTCCTTGCGCTGAGCTTCGAGCTCTTTGCGGGATTTGGCCGACTTCTCGGCTAACGTCACCATCGAAAACCTGCGCTCGTCCTGTAGCGAGACGAGCAGCGGATCACTGGGAGCTGACACGGAGGCATCGAGTTGGGAGACCCACAAGAGGTTGACTCCCTCTCGAAGGGTGACCCACGCAGCGAAGGCCCACAGGGCCGCCAGGGAGAGCAGCATCGCCGTGATCTTGGTTCGCAGCCGCGTCTTGCGGAAGCGCATTACACCCACCCTGTGAAAGTCACACGTTGTGCGCCAGTCACCTGGCGCGCGGTGACGCTGGACATAGTATCGATCAAGGAACTCTAGCGCACGCGCAAAGTGCCCCACAAGCAACAGTAATCACGCATGCCCGACCTTGACCAAATTAGTCAATTTGTACCAATGTGGGTCAAAAATCGGTATACTTCACAAAATGGCGGACCCCACCCTCCCCTATTTCAGCATCCACAATGACCTCGCCGACCGTCTCCTTGAGCGGTCAGACCAACTGGTCGGCGTGCCCCAGCAGGACCGCGCCGATGTCCTGAAGGCCGCACTTGAGTCCGTCCCCGAGGCGATGGGGCTTCTGGGCGCCTACCCCGCCCTGTTCGCCGATGGTAACAACACCGCCAGTCGGGTGGCCTTCAGTTGCCTGTCGGCCGCGGCCACGTTCCCGCACGCGCGGCGGGAGCAGATCGCCGATCTCGGAACTCTGAGCGTGATCCTCTTCGGCGTCGACGACATCGCCGACAACGTCGCGGAGGACTGGGCCGACCGTGACGTCAACGCGTTGTTCCGGCGACTGTCCTCCGTCCTCTCCGGCACGCTGCTCGTGACCGACGTCGGCCCGCACCCCATGGCACAGGCCGTCCATGCCTGGCAGGCATGGCGCGCCCGCTTCCGGGCATACGACGGAGCTGACGCGTATGCGCCGATCCTGATGGAACAGTTGGAACGCACTGCCGGGGGGATGTCTCGCGAGCGCGTCTGGGCGAGGGGCGCCGAGCCCTGGCCGTCGTATGAGGAGTATCTGGGCAACGCCGCCCTCACGGTCCTTTATCACACGTGGTGGGCGGCAGCCCTGGGGATCTGCGGCCCGCGCCCCGGCGATGCCGCCGCCAATTGGCGATCCGTCGGGCCGGTCACCGATCTCGGCGCGGCCTGCCTGCGGCTGGCCAATGACGTCAGGACGTTCGAGCGTGAGAGGAGCGAGGGCAAACCGAACTCGGTTCTCATTCTCGAGCGCGCCGGTATGAGCGTCGAGGCGGCGGTCGAACAGGTGTCGGCGCACATCGTCGAGCTCAACGCGGAATTCGCGACGGCGATCGCGCGCCTGCCCGCCGAACTGCGGTGGGTCGGGGAAGCTCAGCACAGGTGCATCACCTTCAGCGGTGGCTGGTACAGGGCCAGGGACACGCACGCGTACACCGTTCGAGAGCTGGCTGCCGACGTGGACGCTCATGGGAGCTAGTCCGCCTCCGCCCGCGCCTGCCGGATGAGGTGCGACGACGCGATGACCGCGGCGCGGGTCACGGCACGGGGAACGTACAGGTCCTTGTCGTGCCAGAGCGGAGGGTGATCGCCGCCGGCCGTACTCGACAGGTACGCGTCAGCTCGATTCGCCGCGCGCAGGCGCCGTGGATCCGTGCGTCCCCGAGTCAGCAGCAGAATCTGGATCGCGTACGCGGTCTCCTCGGCTGTGCCCTCCCAGCGGCCCCACGAGCCGTCCGGCCGCTGCGTCTCCAGCGTCCACTCCGCCGCCGCGCGTACCGCCTCCGCCGAGGCGTCGCCGCCGAAGGCGTCGAGCGCCAGCGCACAGCTCACCGTGGCGTAGTAGGGGGACGCGTGCCATCGATCCGTCCAGCTTCCGTCCGATCGCTGACGATCGCGGATCCAGACGGCCAGCTCGGCGACGGTCTCGCCGTACCGCGCTGAGGCGGCCGGCTTGCGGCGGATGTACTCGCCGAAGGCGTCCAGCACGTGCGCGTTGACGCTGACCGAGACGCCCTGCTCGTTGAGCCAGGTGGAGAAGTGGGCTCCGGAGCGGAACCCCCACAGGCTGTCCGGTTCGTGCGGAGCGCCGAGCAGGGCCAGAGCGTAGAGCGCCACGGATGTCGTGTCGGCGTCGGCGGGCAGCCCGGGCCCCGCGGGGGTGCCGACGGGTCCAATGGCCGTTCTGATGTCGGCCACCATCTCCGGCGGCACCTCGATGGGCAGGCCCGCCCGGAGCAGCCAGCTCAGCACCCAGCCTCGCTCGAACACCGTGATGGGCAGCCCGACGGGTACGGGGCCGCCGTACAGCCGAACCACCGCCTCCAGATGCCGGCGGGCAGGCTCGTACGCGTCCTGCCCCCCGTGCTCTCCCAGCCAGGCGGCGGTCGCGGCAGGGGAGGCGCCGACGCTGCCGATGGGCGTGGGACGGATGCCGGGCGCCCCGGCAGCCTCCTCGGCAACGATCTCCAGGGCGTGGAGCAGTTTCTCCGGCACCTCCATCCCGGACCTGACCCGCGACGTCACGACGTGGAGCGTGTCATAGCTCATGGCATCGGGCAAAGGTATCGGCGCGTGGCCAGGTAATCCCTGGACATGCTGGTTGATGCGGGCGACGAGCGAGGGGATGATGTGCTCGATCGCCGGCATGTCGGGGAGGTCGAGGGGGTTGCTCAGCCAGGTGGTGAGCATCCTCAGGCCACGCTGGGCGGCGTCCGAGAGGCGCGCGTGTTCCGCCCCCCGATCACCTCCGCGCGTCAGCTCGGAGAGGATGCCCTCGGTGGCGCTCAGGGTCGGCACCACGCCGTACCCGTCGGGTCCACCCCAGGCGCCGTCCTGCCGCTGCGTACGGATCAGGTAGTCGATGCGCTCCGTATGGCCGGTCAGCCAGGGCGAGAGCGAGACCAGCCGGCCGGTCTCGTAGACGGAGGTCGAAACCTGCCCCCATGGGCGGAGCATGAGGCTGGTGACCAGGTCGCCCGCTTCCGTGGTGATGTCCACGGCTTCGCCGATGCTCACGCCGCACGTTTCCGTTCGATCGGGTCGAGCCGCAGGAAGAGCTTCTGCTTGGGCCTCAGGGTGGCTCCTCCCGGTACGGGCGTCAGCTTCTGCGGATTGGTGAGAACCGCCCGGTACCTGCTCAGGATGTTGGCGAGCACGAGGGACGCCTCGATGTAGAACAGCCTCTGCCCGAGGCAGACGTGCGGGCCCGCGCCGAAGGGGATGAACGCGTAGCGGTGCCGGCGCTCGGCCGTGCCGTCGGCCCAGCGCTCGGGGTCGAACTCCGTCGGACGGGGCCAGAACTCCTCCAGCCGGTGCGTGGTGTACGGGCTGATCAGCACTTGCGAGCCGGCCTTGATCCGGACGCCGCCGATCTCCGTGTCCGCCACGCTCTGGCGCGGGACGACCCACGCGTTCGGGTAGACCCGAAGGAGCTCCTGCAGGACCATGCGGAGGTAGTGCATTTCGGTGACGTGCGACGGCCGCACCGGACCGTCACCCACCACGCGGTCGATCTCCTCCAGCAGCCGGGCGTTCACGTCCGGGTGGTCGTGCAGCACCGACCAGAACCAGACCAGCGACATCGCCGTCGTCTCCGAGGCGGCGCCGTAAATGTTCACCAGGTCATCGCGCACCTGATGCAAGTCGGCCCTGCCCTCCTTCTCGAGCCGGGCCGTGAGCAGCGCCGAGACCACCTCCTTGCTGCGGGTGTCGTCGTGCCGCGCCTGTTCGATGAGGGGGTAGACGATCTCGTCGATCTTCTTCGCGGATCGAAGGAAGGCACGGTCGCCCGGCACTCTGATCGAGTACGGCGCGAAGGGCAGGAGCAACCGGAAGCCGATCGAGGTGGCGCAGGTGGCGAACTCGGGCGCCAACCGCTCGGCGGTGTCACGAGAGATCCGGCCGCCGAACAGTAGCTTGATGACGCCCTGGTTGACGATCGAGGTCATCTCGTGCTCCACGTCGATCGGGCGGTCCGCCCGCGCGAAGTCGTCGAACTCGAGAACGCGCTCGGCGATGACGTCGGCCATGTCTTCGGCCAGAGAGTCCGTGTAGCGCGCGGTGAAGAGCGGCTGGAGGATCTTTCTGGCGGACGCCCAGGCCTCGCCCTCGCCAAGGATGCTATGGCCGATCAGCCGCTGCAACGGCTGCCAGAACATGCCCTCGCGGACGAAGTTGGCCCAGTCCGTCTTGAGCACCTGCTGGACGTGGTCGGGGTGGGAGATGAGGTAAGGACGGAAGGGCCCGAGGTGGAGCCGGACGACCTGTCCTGCGGCGTCGGTGCCCATCCTGGCCAGCGCTGTGACCGGATCACTCACGAGCCGAGGTATGGCCCGGTAGGAGGGAACGACATGAGGAGTGTTCACGAGTTTCCCTTGAGGTGCGGCATGTGGCAATCCCTGACCCGGATGCGATGCGCAGCCGAGGGTCGACTGCACAGACATCTGTGGTGAGTCGCGCAAGTATTGGATGGATGTCGAAGTTTGATTAGATTGGTGGGAATCTGAGGTGTTGGCCCGCCTGGTGTCCTCTTGGAGATGTGCCTGCGGCTCGCCCTCGGCGCACGCGGGTGCCTCGCGTGGCGGCCGTCGCCCCGGCTCCAGCCCGGGCGGTCGGCGTGTCGGCAGGAACCTCGACTGCCACTTGTGATTCCTCCATCGCGTACAGTACGCGTCTCACATCGCGGACATTCCCGACAAATGTCAGCAGTTGAGTGGAGTATCACATGTTTGTGCATGTAGATTCAAGATCGTATCGGGTAGGAGCACCCATTGAATCTCAGCCAGTCGCGAGACAGCGGCGTGATCGCTCGCTGTCGACGCCTGCTTGAACCTGCTCTGCGTGAGGCGGTCTCGGTGCTGCATCCGGGGAGCGCCGGGATGGCGGCGTTCGCGTTGGGCTGGTCGGATGTGAACGGCGGGGAGCAGAACGGAGACGGCGGCAAGAAGGTGCGGCCGGCGATCGCCATGCTGAGCGCCGAGGCCGTCGGCGGCAGCGCCCAGGACGCGCTGCCCGCTGCCGTGGCGGTGGAGCTGGTGCACGCCTTCTCGCTGGCGCACGACGACATCATCGACAACGACGAGCTGCGCAGGCACCGCGCCGCCCTCTGGAAGGCGTACGGGGTCGGGCCCGCGCTGCTGACCGGCGACGCGCTGCTGGCGTTGGCCGTCAAGCAGCTCGCCGGACGGCCGGAGGCGATGCTCTACCTGTCGACGGCCCTCGTCGAACTGGTCCAGGGCCAGGCCGCCGACATGGCCTTCGAGAGCCGCCCCTGGCACGGGCCGGGCGAGGTCACCCTCGACGAGTACATCGAGATGGCCGCGGGCAAGACCGGCGGCCTGCTGGGCGTCGCCGCGGCGGCTGGCGTGGCCCTGGGCGGCGCGCCGGAGCTGGGCGACCGCATGTGGGCCATGGGGCGCGACCTCGGGGTGGCCTTCCAGATCGTGGACGACGTGCTCGGCATCTGGGGGGACCCCCAGGTCACCGGCAAACCCGTCCACAGCGATCTCCTGCGCGAGAAGAAAACGATTCCCGTGCTCGCCGCCCTCGCCGCGGAAGGCGCCGCCGCCCGCGAACTGTCCGCCGTCCTGGACTCCGGGGTCGTGGACGAGGAGTCCGCACGGCACGCCGCCCACCTCGTGGAGGCGGCCGGCGGCCGGGAGCGGGCCAGGAAGCTCGCCGACCAGTACGCGTCCTCGGCGCTCGGTGTGATCGACGAGTGCCTCCCGGATGCCGCGGACCTGCGCGCCCTGTGCGACTCCATGGTCGACCGGGTCAACTGACGCCCGGGGTTTCGGTCCTGTCGCCGCCCTTCCGGCCCGGGTGTTCCTCCCTGCCCGACCCCGCTGGGGCCGGGCCGGGAAGGGGCGCGCCGACCAGGCATCCCGGGGTAACCGGGGCCGCGTCGCGGTGGCGCGGCGGGGCGTGCGGATAATGGCGGGATGAGGCAAATAGGCACCACGGACCTGTCCGTATTTCCGATATCGCTCGGCACCAACGTCTTCGGCTGGACCGCCGACAAGGAGACCTCGTTCGCCGTCCTGGACGCCTACGTCGAGGGGGGTGGCAACTTCATCGACACCGCCGACGTCTACCCGTACTGGGCGACCGGGGAGCCCACCTCCGAGACGATCATCGGCGAGTGGCTGGCCGGGCGCGGCGACCGTGACTCGCTCGTGCTGGCCACCAAGGTCGGCATGCTGGAGGGGCTCAGAGGGCTGGCCCCGGCCACGATCAGGACGGCCGTGGAGGACTCGCTGCGGCGGCTCCGTACGGACTACATCGACCTCTACTGGGCGCACGTCGACGACCCCGACACGCCGCTGGCGGAGACGCTGGCCGCGTTCGACGCCCTCGTCAAGGAGGGCAAGGTCCGTTACGTGGGGGCGTCCAACTACGGGGCCGGCCGGCTGGCCGAGGCGCTCGAGACCTCCGACGAGGAGGGGCTGGTCAGGTACGTGGCGTTGCAGCAGCCGTACAACCTGGTCGAGCGCGACTACGAGGGGGAGTTGCGGGACGTGGTGGCCGGAGAGGGGCTGGTGAGCACGCCGTACTCGGGGCTCGCGCGCGGCTTCCTGACCGGCAAGTACCGGCCGGGGGTGGACGTGGACAGCCCGCGGGCGGGGAAGGCGGCCGAGTACCTGGAGACCGAGCGCGGCCCCAGGACGCTGCAGGCGCTGGCGAAGGTGGCGGCGGAGCACGGGTCGGCTCCCGCCTCGGTGGCGCTGGCCTGGCTCGCCGCCCAGCCCACGGTGGCGGCGCCGCTCGCCAGCGCGCGCAACGTGGAGCAACTGCGGCCGCTGATGGAGGCGGCCACGTTGACGCTGAGCGACGCGGAACTCGCCCTCCTGGACCGGGCCTCCCGCCCCTGACCCCGGACGCCCGTGCTCCGGACGCCCGTGTGCCTGAGCGTCTGTGTGTCTGAGTGCCCGTGTTTCGCGCGCCACGTGAGGCCGGGGCGGGAGGACGTGCACCTGCGGGCCGGGCCGGTCGAGCCTTTGGGGCCGGCCCGGTGCCGGGCCGGGAGGTCAGGAGGTCAGGCCGTGCTCGCGGCACCACTCCTCGACGCTTCCCGCCTCCGCCTCGACGGCCCCCGTCCAGTGCGGGTCGGCTGCGATCGCCTCCGGCACGGAGGAGTGGGAGGCGAACACCGCCGTGAGTCCAGTGATCTTGAAGATGCGGGAGATGCGATCCGTGGTCATCACCAGCGCCAGCGACCCGTCCTGCGTACGCAGCCGCTTGAGCCCGCCGACCAGGACGCCGAGGCCGGTCGAGTCGAGGAACTCCACCGCGCTCAGGTCGGCCACGACGTGCACGACGCCCTTGGCCGCGAGGTCCACGATCTGTTCGCGCACCTTGGGAGCGGTGAACACGTCGACCTCGCCGGCGATCCTGAGCACTGCGCAGTCGCCGACCGGTCCGACCACCTCTATGCGGATGTCCTGCATTTCGCGCCTCACCATCGGCCATGTCATTGGCCACCTTGACGGGGAACTCTGTAGATTGACACTACTGCCGCGAGCGCCCTCCCGTCAATCCTCGACTGTCGGTGTCATCGTGCAGAATGACAGACGATTGAAAGGGTGATGGGATTGCGGGTGGAAGAGGCGATCGGGCGGCAGATCGCGCGCCTGCGTGCCGAGCGCCGCATGTCGCTGACCGAGCTGGGTGAGGCGCTGGGCCGATACCTGGACAGGCCGTGGAGCCGCCAGGCCGTCCACCAGGCCGAGCGCGGGCAGCGGGCGTTCACGGCCGCCGAGCTGACCGCCCTGGCCCTGGTGCTCGACACCGCCGTCCCGGTGCTCTTCCGGGCCGAGGACGACCGCATCGAGCTGCCCGGCGGGGCCGTCTCGCCCGAGGAATACCGGGGGATCCTGCTGAGCCGGGAGCCCGACATGCCGCTCGACGGGGTCGAGGAGCTGATCGTGGCCCTGCACGACATCGGACAGGTGCTCGCCCGTCCCGCCCTGGCCCGCCTCGCCCGAATCGGCCGCGTCGCCGAACAGGTCGCGGGCCCCGACCTCTGACGCGTGGCCATACAGGTCGCGGCCCTCGCCTCTGGCGCGTGGCCGTGCGGGGTGCGGGCCCTGGCCTCTGGCATGTTGCGGTGCAGGTCGCGAGCCCTGGCCTCTGACGCATGGCCATACAGGTCACGGCCTTCGCCTCTGGCGCGTGGCCGAATGGCTCGCGGTCCTGGACCTCACCGGGACTCCGCGGTCCCGGCGCTCCGGTCCGTTTCTCGGCTTCGGCTTGTCTCTCCGGCTTCGGTCTAGTGCTGGTGTTCGGGCGACGACACGTCGAGGTCGCGTGGCGTGAGCAGCCACACCGCCAGCGTCCCCACCAGCATCAGCACCGCCCCCGCCGCGCTCGCCACGAGAAGCGACTCGGTGAACGCCGCCTGCGCCTGCGCGGCGAGGAGGTCGCCCGCCGCGCCCAGCTCCCCGGCCACGTCCAGCGCCCCGCCCAGCGACTCCCGTGCGACGTCCGCGTCCGGGCCCGCGTACTCCACCTCCCCCCGGTAGACGGCCGCCGCGACGCTGCCCAGGACGGCCACGCCGAGCGCCCCGCCCACTTCGTAGCTGGTCTCCTCGATGGCCGCCGCGCTGCCCGACTTCGCGGGCGGCGAGCCCGACATGATCGTGGCCGAGGCGATCGCCAGCGACCCGTTCCCGAGGCCGATCAACGCCAGCGCGACCGCGACCGGCCAGTAGCCCAGCGGGCTCGGGGCCGCGTACAGCAGGAGGAACGCCAGCCCGGTCACGGCCAGCCCGCCCGTCAGCACCGTACGGGCGCCGACGCGCGCCGCCAGCGCCGGGGCCAGCGGTGAGACGACGATGGCGGCCAGCGCGGCGGGCAGCAGCCGTACGCCGGTCTCCAGCGGCCCGTACCCCATCACGAGCTGCATCCACTGCGCGAGCAGCAGCAACATCGCGGCCATCGCGATCGACGTGGTCAGCGCGGTCACCACCCCGGCCGAGAAGGGCTTGCTGCGGAACAGCCTGACCTCCAGGAGCGGGTCCGGCCGGCGCAGGCACCGCACCACGAACCAGCTCAGCGCCACCGCCGCCACCGCGGCCGACAGCAGGGCGCCGGGATGGGCGAGACCGTACTTGCCGAACGACTTGACCGCGTAGACCAGCGCCACCATGCCGGCCATCGACAGCAGTGTGGCCGGCGCGTCCCAGCGGCCTGGCCCGGGGTTGCGGGACTCCGGCAGCAGGAACAGCCCGGCGGCGATCGCGATCACCATGACGGGCACGTTCACCAGGAAGGCCGCGTGCCAGGTGAAGTGCTCCAGCAGTAACCCGGCCACGATCGGCCCCAGGGCGGCCCCGACCGCGGCCATCGCCGCCCAGACCCCGAGCGCCTTGGCGCGTTCGCCGGGGTCGGTGAACAGGTTCCGGATCATCGACAGCGTGGACGGCATGATCATCGCGCCGCCGACGCCGAGCAGCGCCCGCACGGCGATCACCTCGAGCGGGCTGCCGGTCGCCAGGATCGCCATCGAGGCCGCCCCGAAGACCGCGAACCCGGTCATCAGCATGCGCTTGCGGCCCCACCGGTCACCCAGGGCGCTCACCGTGACCAGCAGCCCGGACAGCGCCAGCGCGTACGCGTCCACCATCCACAGCAGCTCGATCGAGTCGGGCCGCAGGTCCTCGGAGATGGCGGGCAGGGCCACGTTGAGGATGGTCATGTCCATGACCACGAGCAGCACGCTGGCCGACAGGACCGCCAGGGACGCCCAGCGCCGCCTCGACGAGACGGGCGACGTGGTGATCGTCATGCGTCATCCCTCCTGGGGGCGGCGCCGTGCAGGAACGCGGCGAGGACCAGCCGGGGGGCCTCGCGGCGGGCCACGTCGCCCCTGCGCAGGCTTTCGCGTACGGCCACGAGCAGGCCGTACACCATGCAGCTCACCCAGCGGGCGGACAGGTCGGCGCGGAGCACGCCCACGCGCTGGGCGGCGGCGTAGAACGCGATCTCACGCTCCTCCAGCTCGTCGGAACGGCGCTTCAGCTCCGGGTGGACCACCATGGCGTAGTCGGTCAGGCCGAAGCCGTACGCGTCGGCCACCTCGGTCAGGCGGTCGAGCAGGGTGTGCAGCGCCCTGCCGACCACCTCGGGGTCGTCGGAGGCGGTCGCCTCGGCCATGCCGCTGCTCGCCTGTGCCTGCTCCCACTGCTCGTGGGCGCGGTGGCCGAGGGCGAGCATCAGCTCGTCACGGCTGGTGAAGTGGCGGTGGAGGGTGGCCCTGCTGATGCCCACGGCCTCGGCGAGCTGGGCCATGGAGGCGGACGGGTACTCGTTGAGATGGTGGATCGCGGCCGTCATGAGCTGGTCGCGGGTCACTGCCATGTGAACACCTGCGTATCGTTTGAGACAATCTTGTCTCAGATGCTACAGCACCGACTCGCGTGGTTGCTCCCCGCCCGGGTCCGCGCATCCTGGACGCGGCGGAGCGGTGGTTCGCGGGCGGTGGCTACGCGGCTACCCCGACCGCGGTCATCGCCAAGCTGGCGAAGGTGCCCAACGGGCTGATCTCCGACTACTTCCCGCGCAAGATCGACGTACTGGTGGCCCTGGTCGACGAGCGCACGCTCGTCGAGGAGGGGCGCGAGGTCGACGCGGTGCCCGGCGACCTGGTCGGTACGCTGTCGCGGCCGGCCCGCGGCCGTGCCGCTCTACCAGGAGAGCCTCTGCCGGCTAACCGGCCGCCAGATCGACCCCGACGCCGTCTCGGAACTCATCGCCCACGCGCTCGTCCAGCAACTCGTCGAGCGCGGTACGCAGGTGGTCGAGCAGGCCCCACACGTCGTCCATCCGCTCGGGGCAGGCGACGATGCCGAAGTCGAGCATCCCGTCGTAGGAGAAGCAGGTGATGTTGAGCCCGCCGCTCATGTCGGTCAGCACGGACAGCGGGTAGTACGACAGGAGTCGCCCGCCGCACAGATACAGGGGGACCTGCGGCCCCGGGACGTTGCTGATGATGAGGTTGATCGGCGGGAACGCCAGCCCGGCCAGCCGGAAGATCGCCGGTGTCGCCAGGCTCGTCAGCGGGGCGGGCAGCACCGAGCACAGCTCGTTCAGCCAGGTCGCCGGGGCCAGCGCGAAACGCCGCTTGGCCGCGTCCATCACGGCGCCGACGGCCCGCAGGCGCTCCCACGGGTCGGGGACGTTCGTGGGCATGGGGGCGACCATGGCCGAGAGCTGGTTGCCGACCAGATCCTTGGTCCTCGACCGGCGAACCGCCACCGGCACGCCCACGACCAGCGGCTCCTCCGGCAGGGCGGCGCGCTCGCGCAGCCAGGAGCGAAGGGCCGACGTGCACAGGGCCATGACGATGTCGTTGACGCTCATGTTGTGCGCCTTGGCGACCTTCTTGACGTCCTTGAGCGACAGGGAGCCGAAGGAGAGGTGCCTGCGGGCGCTGATGGGGCCGTTGAACGGGGTGCGGGGGACGGTGAGGCTCGGCAGCTCGGGACGCTGGTGCCGGTCGCGGGTGACCACCCTGGCGGCCTTGGCGATCAGCTTCGCGCCGGGGAGCCCGGCGGCCAGGGGGATGACGTCCAGATCGCCCGCGGCCTTGACCACGGACTGGGCGGCGCGGAGCGGGTGGGTCGCGGTGCGGATGACGGCACTGGCCAGCATGTCGACCAGCCCGGCCTCGTCGGGCCCCGTACCAGGGCCGGTCGCCGCCACGCCCTCAGGGGCCGCCTGCCCCGGCACGTCCCCGGCCGGTGCCGGTGCGGATCGCGGCGGGGTGGCCCTGGACGGGGTGGCGCAGGCCGCGGACACGTCGTGCTGCCGGGCGTCCAGGGCGCTCGCCAGCCGGCCCTTGCGCGTCAGGTGCCCGTTGGGGGTCAGGTCGAGCAGGGTGGCGAGGGTCTCGGCGCCCGAGATGCCGTCGATGGCCGCATGGTGCACTTTCGTGTAGACGGCCAGCCGCCCGTCCACGAGCCCGTCGATCAGGTGCATCTCCCACAGCGGGTGCGCGCGGTCCAGCCTGCGGGCGTGCAGCTCCGCGACGGCCCTGGCGAGCTGCCAGTCGTCCCCCGGCTGCGGCAGCGTCAGCTCGAACAGGTGGTTGTCGATGTCGAAGTCGGGGTCGGGGATCCAGTAGGGGTGGTCGAGCCCGAGCGGCACCTCCGCCAGCCGCAGGCCGAGCGCGGGGGAGAGGTGGAGGCGGTCGAGCAGGAGCGCCGCCAGCGCGTCGCGGTTGACCGATCCGTCGGCCGAGTCGACCAGCGCCACTCCGGCCACGTGCGCGGCCGTGGTCGCAGTCTCGACATTGAGAAACTGCGCGTCGAGTGCGGTGAGCTGGCGCATCGGCTCTCCTCTTTCCCTAGGTAGTCAGCATTACATGAGGGGATTTCCGGGAGGTTTCCGCGCGAGTCTTACAGATGGCTTCAGGTGCATTGTCCGTACGTATGGAGAAGGTCCAGCTCAGCCTGGGTCAGTGACATTTTCCTATCCGTTGACGGCTTCCTATCCGTTGACCACGTGAATCGGATGTTGCACCACGGCGTCGAAGTTGTAGCCGTACGGGTCGCGCGGCCGGGTGAGGGGCTGCGTGGCGCCGGTCTCGTCGGTGGCCCGGGCCATGAGCAGCCGCGTGCCCGTGTGCTGCGGAGCCCATTCGATGTGCCACGGCAGCCAGGCCCTGACCAGCCGCTGGCCGTGGTGCTCGGCCCGGCGCCAGGTCAGCCCGCCGTCGAAGCTGACCTCCACCCGGACGATTCTCCCTCGCCCCGACCAGGACCGCCCGCGCAGGATGTGGGTGCCCGGGATCGGCAGGCGCGCGTTCCACTCGAGCTCGAACGCGCTCTTCACCGGCAGCGTCGTCATGTCCGGGTAGAAGACCGTGTTCCACGGCGTGTAGAGCCGCGTCGTGGAGACCTCCAGGTCGCCCAGCCATTTGATGGACGCTATGCCCACCCACCCCGGCACCACCAGCCGCGCGGGAAATCCATGGTCGGGCGGCAGCGGGACGCCGTTCATCTCGTAGGCGACGAGCACGTCGTCCATGGCCTTGCGGATCGGCACCGGCCGGCGCACGTGCCCGTGGTCCTCGAACGGCGCGTCGAGCCCGGTCGCCAGCACGTCCACCGCGTCGGGGAGCACGCCGGCCTGCTTGAGCAGGTATTTCAGCGGCACCCCGCGCCACCGCGCCACTCCGATCGCCCCGAGGCCCCACTGCGTGCCGGGAGCGCCGTCGTGCTGCTGGGTCCGGTAGAACCGCCGCCCGTTGCCGGCGCACTCGATCGCGACGTCGTACGTGCGCGACGGCATGGCCCGCAGGTCTTCGTACCGGAACTCGCTCGGACATCGCACTCCCGCCCCATGGATCCGCAGCCGCCAGGTGGCGGCGTCGATGAGAGGGGTGAAGGTGTGGTTGCGCACGAAGAACCGGTCGTTGGGGGTGTGGTACCCCAACCCCGCCATGGCCTCCCACCGCATCTCGGCACTGTTGCCGTGGACGCGGAACAGGTGGTCGGGCAGCGGCTTGACGATCGCCGCCGTGACTTGCTCCATACGCATCACCTCTTAGCACCTATTTCCTACCTGGAAACCATTTAATCTCCTGGCCCTGTCTCATGGGACCCCTTTCATTGCCAAAAATCTGTGCGATCGGCACGGGAACGATCCAACTGAGGCCCCTCAAACCCCTTACCCGCCCCCATACCCCGCCCAACCGCCGCGCTTGTCCCAGGTTTGACAGGCGCGGGCGTCGACTTCACCGGCCCAGGAAGGCCAGGAGACGGTCGAGGGGCCAGGTGTTGATCACGTCGTCGGTCGTCAGCCAGGCCCGCTGGGCGATGCCCACCCCGAACCGCTGGTTCGCCAGGTGCGGGATCGCGTGCGAGTCGCTGTCGATCGAGAACTTCACCCCGTGGTGCCTGGCCAGCCGCACCAGGTCGGCGGGCAGGTCGGAGCGGTCGGGGAAGGAGTCGATCTCCATCGCGGTGCCCGTGCGGGCGGCGGCGCGGAAGACGGCGTCCCAGTCGGCGTCCACGGGCTCACGCTTGCCGATCTTGCGGGTGGTGGGATGGCCGATGATGTCGACGTACGGGTTTTCGCAGGCCGCGATGAACCGGCGGGTCATCTCGTCGCGGGACATGCCGAAGTGCGAGTGCACCGACGCCACGCACACGTCGAACTCCCGCAGGATGTCCTCCGGCCAGTCGACCGACCCGTCGGGCGCGATGTTCAGCTCGGTGCCGTGCAGCAGCCGCATGTCCGGATATCTCGCCTGCAACTCGGCCACCCGGCCCCGCTGCGCCAGCGCCTTGTCCAGCGTCATGCGCTGCATCGCCAGGTCGGGCGCGTGGTCGGTGACCGCGTAGTAGGCGTAGCCGCGGGCGTGCCCGGCCGCGACCATGTCGTCGAGCGAGGCGATGCCGTCGGTCAGGTCGGTGTGGGTGTGCAGGTCGCCCTTGAGGTCGCCCAGCTCGACGAGGACGGGCAGCTCACCCTTCAGCGCCGCCTTCACCTCCCCGCCGTCCTCCCGCATCGGCGGCGGCACGTACTGCATGCCGAGCGCGTGGTAGATGTCTTCCTCGGACTCGGCGGCGATCACCCGGTCGCCCTCGAACAGCCCGTACTCGGACAGCTTCCAGCCCTTCTTCACCGCCATCTCCCTGATGGCGACGTTGTGCTCCTTGGAGCCGGTGAAATACTGCATGGCCGCGCCCCACGACCCGGCCGGGACCACGCGCAGGTCGACCTGGATGCCGGACGTGGTGCGGATCGAGGTCTTCTTGTCGCCCGCCGCGATCACCTCGGCGACGTAGGGCTGGGCGCGGAAGTCGTCCATGACAGCCTCGGGCGCGACGGCGAGGATGTCGATGTCGCCGATCGTGTCCTTCATCCGGCGCAGCGAGCCCGCGTAGGCGAGGCGCTCGGCCTTCAGCGATCCCATCACCTGCTCG
This sequence comes from Nonomuraea sp. NPDC051298, assembly GCF_055586305.1. NCBI lineage: Bacteria > Bacillati > Actinomycetota > Actinomycetes > Streptosporangiales > Streptosporangiaceae > Nonomuraea > Nonomuraea sp. NPDC051298. The sequence goes on along the minus strand of NZ_JBVJIM010000001.1, from coordinate 451,530 downwards.
GCCAGGGACATCGCGATGCCGATGTGCACCCGGCGGCCCGCCTGGTCGAGCTGCTCGATGCCCTTGAGCAGGTTTGCCAGCGTCTTCGGGCCGAGGCCCTTGACGCCGTCGAGGCGACCGGACGCGATCGCCTCGCTCAGCGCCGCCGTGGAGTCGATGCCGAAGTCGTCGAACAGCATGATCGCGGTCTTCGGCCCCAGCGTGGGCACCCTGGTCAGCCGGCGCACGCCCTCGGGCACACGGCCCCGCAGGTCGTCGAGCTGCCGGAAGCTGCCGCGCTGGAGGAACTCCTCCATCTTCTTGGCGATCGCCTCGCCCACCCCGGGGACGGAGCGCACGTCGACGACCGAGATGTCCTCGGGGAACCCGGCGATCGCCTTGGCCGCCTTCTGATAGCTCCGCACCCGGAAGGCGTCGCCGCCGGTGAGCGCGAACAGCTCCGCGTATTCCTGCAGCGCGGCCGCAGCCTCCTCATTTGCCCGCATGTCCCATACCTTAGGGTCCTGCGCCGACAATCCCGCCCGGCGACCTGGGACGAGCCACGGGTCACGCGGTCAGAAGCGCACCTCGCGCGCCCGGTACGGCTCCTCCAGGAACGCCGACTCCTCCGCCGACAGCGACACCGACACGGCCGCCACCGCGTCGTCCACGTGCCGCTCCTTGGTGGCCCCCACGATCGGCGCGGTGACGCCCGGCCGGTGCAGCAGCCAGGCCAGCGCGATCTGCGCGGCCGGCAGGTCCCGCTGCCTGGCCACCTGCGCCACCCGGTCGACGACCAGCTTGTCGTTCTCGGGGTCGTACAGGTAGTCGATGCGCTCGTCGGAGCCCGTCCTGACGGTGGTGGCGGCGGAGCCGGCCCTGGCCAGCACGCCGCGGGCCAGCGGGCTCCACGGGATCACGCCCACGCCCTGGTCGGCGCAGAGCGGGAGCATCTCGCGCTCCTCCTCCCGGTAGAGGAGGTTGTAGTGGTTCTGCATCGAGACGAACTTCGTCCACCCGTGGGTCTCGGCCACGTGCTGCGCCTTGGCGAACTGCCAGGCCCACATGCTCGACGCCCCCAGATAGCGGGCCTTGCCCGCCCGGACCACGTCGTGCAGCGCCTCCATGGTCTCCTCGATGGGCGTCTCGTCGTCCCAGCGGTGGATCTGGAAGAGGTCCACGTAGTCGGTGCCGAGCCGCCTGAGCGAGGCGTCGACGGAGTCGAGGATGTGCTTGCGCGACAGCCCGCGGTCGTTGACCCCCTTGCCCATCGGGAAATAGACCTTGGTGGCCAGCACGTAGTCCTCCCGCCGGGGGAAGACGCCGCGCAGCACGTTGCCGGTCACGACCTCGCTCTCGCCCCTGCTGTAGACGTTCGCGGTGTCGAAGAACGTCACCCCGGCGTCCGCGGCCCTGCGGACGAGGGGTTCGGCCGCGTCCTGCGGCAGCGCCCACTTCTGCCGGTCGGGGTCGCCGTAGCTCATCATGCCGAGGCACACCCGCGACACCTTCAAACCCGAGTCACCAAGTCGTGTGTAGTCCATACCGCTCACCATAGGGCCCTGATGCCATGGTTAACCGGGCGGGCGGACGGGCAGTCATTCCTGTCCAAAAGCGGAAACGCGCTTTACAGGGGCGAGGCCCATCGGGTCGATTGGAGGAACGTTGCAAACGGGGCTCTCCAGCGGCTTGGCGAACCGCATGGCCCCGGAGTCGGCGCACATCGGGGGTGGGGTGGACGACACAGGCTGGGGACGCGCGTCTCGGGCGCGGGAGTGGTTCGGGGAGCTGTCGTCCCCGTACTGGGTGGGCGGGCTCGGTCTGGGAGCGGGGATCATCGCGCTGACGCTGCCGGTCATGGGCGCTCTGGCCGCGCCGGGGGCGGTGGCGGCGGACAGGCTGGCGGCGGGGACGGCGACGCTGCTCGTCCTGCTGGGGCTGCACCTGAAGTTCATGACCGAGACCCCGGCGCGGTGCGCGGGCTCGTGGTGGCTGGTGGCGGTCCAGGCGTGGCTGACGTACCTGCCGCTGACGGTGTTCGGGGCGGCGTGGACGCCGGTGTGCGGGTTGCTGACGGGCGCGCTGCTGGAGGTGGCCCGCCGGATCCGCTCGACCGTGCTGGCGGTGCTGGCGCCGGCGTGCGGGCCGGTGGTGCTGCTGGCGCCCGACCCGTCCGTGATCCATCCGCTCTGGGTGGTCGTCGCGCCGCTGGTGGGCCTGGCCGAGTACGCGGTCGTGTCGCTGGCCAGGCGGGCGCGGCACCTGGGCGAGGCGCGTACCGAGGTCATGCGCAGGGCGGTGGCGCTGGAGCGCCGCCGCTTCACCCGCGACCTGCACGACCTGGTCGGCCACCGGCTCACGGTGCTGGTGCTGAAGATGCAGCTCCTGGACCGGCTGGTGGCCGAGCCGGACGACACCGCGCGGGAGAAGGCCAGGGCCGAGGTGGGCGAGACGCTGGAGCTGCTGCGCGTCCTGTCCGCCGACGTCCGTGCCGTGGCGCACGGGCTGCGCAACTCGTCGCTGGCGGGAGAGCTGGGCTCGGCGCGGGCGCTGCTGGAGTCGGCGCGGGTGCGCTGCCAGATCAGGGTGTCCTGCCACGACCTGCCGGGCGAGGTGGAGGAGGCGCTCACGCACGCCCTGCGCGAGGGGGTGACGAACGTGCTCAGGCACGCCGACGCCCGGGAGTGCTCGGTGCATCTTTTGGAACGTGACCGGATGGTGCGCCTGACGATCACGAACGACGGCGTGCGCCCGCCCCGCCGCCCTGGCGAGGGAGGTCACGGCCTGCTGAACCTGGCCGAGCGGGTCGCGATGCTCGGCGGCTGGCTGGAGGCCGCCGACTCCAGCAGCGGGCAGTTCTCCTTCACGGTGTACGTCCCACGAAAGAAATAGCCTTGACCCGATTTATCGTGAAGAATTCACAAATGGCAATTCAATAGGCATGCATGGGCAATGCGGTATGTGACTAGTCGAAAGGCGGCCCCGGCGGGAGGCTCTAAGCACACCGCCCCGGAGGTCCCCGCCAGATGGACAAGCACGAGCTGTACTGCCTTGTTGACCCGTGTTTCTACGACACGCTCGAACACAGCACGGCCGAGGACGCCGACTTCTCCCTTCTGCGCAGGCCCCTTCCGCCCGGCTGGTCCACCGCCCTGACCGACACCTGGTGTTACTACGCCCCCGACACCATCGACCCGCCCCTTCCCCCGCAAGGCTGGAAAATCCACGTCTCCGCCCGCGTGGAGGACGCCGAGAAGGCCATCGAGGCCGTACGGGACTACTGTCTCCCGCGCGGCATCGCGTTCAAGTTCCTGCGCGGGCTGCCCGTGCTCGTCATGGTCAACTCCAAGGCCGCCTCCCGCGCCTCCAGCGGCAAGCTCGTCACCGTCTACCCCAGGGACGAGGCGCAGCTCGAACTCGTGCTCAAGGAGCTGGACGGGCTGCTGTGCGACGTGCGCGGGCCGTACATCCTCAGCGACCTGCGCTACGGCACCGGCCCGCTGTTCGTCAGGTACGGCGGGTTCGCCGAGCGCCACTGCCTGTCGCCCTCCGGCGAGCGGGTGCTCGCCGTCGAGGACGGGGACGGCCGGCTCGTGCCCGACGTACGCGGCGCCACGTTCTCGGTGCCGCCGTGGACGACGCTGCCCGCGTTCCTGGAGCCTCAGCTCGCCGCGCGCAACGCCGTGACCACGGCCGGGCTGCCGTACGAGATCGAGAGCGTCCTGCACTTCTCCAACGGCGGCGGCGTCTACCTGGGCCGCGACACACGTTCGGGGGAGCGGGTGGTGCTCAAGGAGGCCAGGCCGCACGCGGGGCTCGACGCCGCGGGACGCGACGCCGTCGCCAGGATCGAGCACGAGCGCGACATCCTCGAACGCCTGGCCGGGCTGCCCGCCGCCCCCGCGCCGCGCGGCTACTTCACGCTCGGCGAGCACCACTTCCTCGTGCAGGAGTTCGTGGACGGCACCCCGCTCCAGCGGCGGCTCGTGCAGCGCTATCCGCTGACGCGCGCCACCTGCACCGAGCACGACCTCGCCGACTACACCGCCTGGGCCGTCGCGACCCTGGACGCCGTGGACAGGGCCGTCGCCTCGCTGCACGGGCGCGGCGTCGTCTTCGGCGACCTGCACCCCGACAACATCCTGCTGACCGAGGACGGCCGGGTCGCGCTGATCGACTACGAGGTCGCCACGCTCGCCGGGGACCGGGGCCGCGCCGCCCTCGCCCACCCGGCCTTCGTCGCGCCCGCGGACCGGCAGGGGCCGGACGTGGACCGGTACGCGCTGGCGTGCCTGCGCCTCGGCCTGTTCGCGCCCCAGTGCACGATCATGCTGCCGTTGCACCGGGCCAAGGTCGCGCACCTGGGGGAGATCGTCAAGGAGACGTTCCCGGTGCCCGCGGGGCTGATCGACGAGGCGGTCGCGACCATCCTGGGCGACGCGGGGCGAGCGGCCCTCCGCGGTGACGCCGGTGGAGCGGCCCTCTCGGGCGACGCGCGGGAAAGCGGCCCTGCGGGGAAGAGCGCCCGGCCTGGCGGTGGGCGCGGCCCGGCGTCGTCACCGGCCGGGATGGCGGGGACGCCCGTTCCCGGCACCGCAGGATGGCCCGAACTGCGCGACGCCATGGCCACGGCCATCGTGGCCAGCGCCACGCCGGGCCGCGACGACCGGCTGTTCCCCGGCGACGTCGCCCAGTTCCGGCCCGGCGGCGGGCTCGACCTCGCCCACGGCGCGGCCGGCGTGCTGTTCGCCCTGGCCGGCGCCGGGCTGGGGCCCTACCCCGAGTACGAGCGCTGGTTACGCGAGCGCGCCCGCCGCCCGGTCCAGGGCTCCGGCCTCGGCCTGTACGACGGGCTGCACGGCATCGCGTACGTGCTGGACCTGCTCGGCCACCACGACGACGCCCGCGACCTGGTCGACGTCTGCCTGCGCGAGAAGTGGGACGGCCTGGAGTCCGCGCTCGTCTCCGGCCTGTCCGGCATCGGGCTGAACCTCCTCCACTTCGGGCACACCGGCCTCGCCCTGCGCGCGGCGGACATCTGCGCCGGGCGGCTCGACGCCCCCGTACCGGAGATCAGCGGCGGGGCCGGGCCGCGCGCCGGGCTCATGCACGGCTCGTCCGGGCCCGCGCTGCTGTTCCTGCACGCCTACGAGCACACCGCGGACCCCGCCCTGCTCGACCTGGCGGCCACCGCGCTCCGGCAGGACCTGCGGCGCTGCCGCCACGCGGAGGACGGCTCGCTCCAGGTGAACCAGGGCTGGCGGCTGCTGCCGTACCTGGACGAGGGGTCCGCCGGCATCGCGCTCGTGCTGGAGCGCTACCTGCGGCACCGGCAGGACGAGGCGTTCGCCACGGCGCTGGCCGAGCTGCGGCTGGCCGGGCGCGCGGGCTTCTTCGTGCAGGCGGGCCTGTTCACCGGCCGCGCCGGGATCATCGCCGGGGCGGCCGCGGGGGACCCGGGGCCGGTGCCCGAACTGGTGGAGGGGCTGCGGTGGCACGCGCTGCCGTACGCGGGGGGCCTGGCCTTCCCCGGTGACCAGCTCCTGCGCCTGTCCATGGATTTCGCGACCGGAACGGCCGGCGTGCTCCTCGCCCTTGGTGCGGTCTCGGGCGAGCGGGCCTGCCATCTGCCGTTCCTGGAGGCCGCGCCCGAGCGGCCTGCTGACCCCACGACACCGCGGAAGGAGGTGTAAGACATGGTACTTCTCGACCTTCAGGGTCTGGAGGCTCCCGCGGCCAGCGACGTGGCCAGCGGCGGCAGCACTCTCACCGTGCTGTCCTGCCACTCCGGCAAGCCCAGCAACCTCAGTGTCGCTCTCTGCCACTGATTCGCGATACCCGGGTCCCCGCGCCGTCTGTCTCGGCGCGGGGACTCCACATCAACGACCCAGGGGAGGCACGGCGTGCGGGCAGGAGACCGGCTGGTGCTCGGCGCGGTACGACGCGGCGGACCCTGGCCCGCCGTGCTGGCCGCCACCGCCGTCGCGGGCGCGGCCGGTGAGCTGGCGGTCCCGTACCTGATCGGCCGTACCGTCGACGCCTTCGTCACGCCCCAGCCGGACGACGCCCCCTGGCTCGCGCTCTGCGTGGGCGCGGTGGCCGTCGTCATGCTCTGCGAGAGCCTCGGCGTGTGGGCCCGCGGCGCGAGCGGCGCGTACGCCGCCGCCGCCCTCCGCACCGGCCTGCTGCGCCACATGCTCGGCGCCGGGCCCGCCGCCACCCGCCGCTTCCCCGAGGGCGAACTCGTCACCCGGGCGGGCCTGAACGCCGAGGAGGTCGGCCGCGCACCCGAGACGGTGACCAGCGCGCTCGCCCTGCTCGTGCCCACCGTCGGCGCCCTGGTCGTGCTCACCCTCATCGCCCCCGTCCTGACGCTGACGCTCGGCGCGGGCATCGTCGTCATCGTCCTCGTGCTGCGGGCGTTCCTGCGGACGACGACGGCCATCGCGGGCGGCTACCAGGAGGTGCAGGGCGAGATCGCCGCCCGGCTCGTGGACGCCATGGAGGGCGCGCGCACGATCGCCGCCGCGGGCACCGCCGCCCAGGAGGCGCGGCGGGTGCTGGCGCCGCTGCCCCGGCTGCGCGCGCACGGGATGGAGCTGTGGCGCGCGGGCGCCTCGGCCGCCGTCCGATCAGGGCTGGTCGTACCGCTGCTGGAGGTCGCCGTGCTGGCCGTGGGCGGCTTCATGCTCGCCGCCGGTGACCTCACGGTCGGGGAGCTGTACGCCGCCGCCCGCTACGCCGTGCTCGGGGCCGCGCTCAGCACGGCGCTCGGGCACGTGGGCGGCCTGGCCAGGGCGCGGGCCGCCGCCGGGCGGGTGGCGGAGGTGCTCGACCTGACGCCTGTCGCGCACGGCACGCGTACGCTGCCGCCAGGACCGGGGACGGTCGAGTTCCGCGACGTCGCCGCGCACGGCCTCACGGTCGGCGACCTCACGCTCCCCGGCGGGTCGGTGACCGCCGTGGTGGGCCGGTCGGGGGCGGGGAAGTCCCTGCTGGCGGCGCTGGCGGGGCGACTGGCCGCGCCGGGACGCGGGAGCGTGCTGCTCGACGGGGTCCCGCTGGAGGAACTGCGGGCGGAGGAACTGCGGCGGGCCATCGGGTACGCCTTCGAACGCCCGACCCTGATCGGCCACACCCTCGCCGACGCCCTCACCCCCGAACCCGCCACCCCTGAGCTTGAGCCGCCTGCGCCCGCGCTTGGAGCGGCGCGCGGTGGCGCGCTCGCGGGTGGCGGCGAGGTGCCGGAGCGGGTGCGGGAGGCGGTGAGGGGGGCGTGCGCGGACGGGTTCGTACGGCGGCTGCCGCTCGGCTACGCCACCCCGCTGAGCGACGCGCCCATGTCCGGCGGCGAACGCCAGCGCCTCGGCCTGGCCAGGGCCTTCGCCCAGGGGGAGCGGCTGCTGGTGCTCGACGACGCCACCTCGAGCCTCGACACGGTGACCGAACGCCAGGTAGGGAACGCCCTCACCACCGACCCCCTGGGCCGTACCCGGCTGATCGCGGCCCATCGGGTCGCCACGGCCGCCCGCGCCGACCGGGTCGTCTGGCTCGACGACGGGGCCGTCCGCGGGTACGGGCCCCACCACGAACTCTGGCGGGATCCGGCCTACCGGGCGGTCTTCCAGGAAGCCCCAGGAGTCCAGGACGCACAAGGAGTCCAGGACGCTCAGGAAGCCCGGGGAGCCCGGGGAGCGGCCTCATGAGCGGCTCCCGGCAGGACGCGCGGCGGCCGGGCTTGCGGCAGGCGCTGCGGCGCGAGCCGCGCCGCCTCGTCACGATCGGGCTCTGGTCGCTGGTGGAGGCGGCGCCCGCGTTCCTCATCGGGCACGCCGTCGCGCGCGCCGTCGAGGACGGCTTCGCCCCGGCCGAGCCGCTGGTCGGGCTCGCCTGGCTGGCGGCGCTGGGCCTGGCCTGGGCGGCGGGGGCGGTCGCCGCGCGGCAGGTCGTGCTGGCCGTGGCGGCGGTGGCGGAGCCGTTCAGGGACGACCTCATGACGTACGTGGTCGAGGGCGCCCTGCGCCGCGAGCCCGCCACGGGCCGGGACAGCGCCGCCGTGGCCCGCGCCGGGCTCCAGGTGGAGCTGGCCAGGGACGCCTTCGCGGCCGTGGTCACGACCGTGCGCGGGTTCGTGTTCACGGTCGCCGGCGTCGTGCTCGGGCTGCTGACGCTGGCCCCGGGGACGCTCGTGCTGGTGCTGCCGCCGTTCCTGCTGGGACTGGGGCTGTTCCTGGCGTCGCTGCCCGCCCTGGCCCGGCGGCAGCGCGCGTTCCTGGTGGCGGACGAGCAGTTGGCCGAGGCGATGACCGAGACGGCGGCCGGGTTGCGCGACATCGAGGCGTGCGGCCTGCGGGACCGGGTGGCCAGGCGGCTGGACGGCCGGGTGGGGGCGCAGGCCGCCGCCGCGCGTTCGCTGGCCGGGGTCACCGCCGTGCGCACCGCCGCGCTGGCGGCCGGGGGCTGGCTGCCCGTGGTGCTCGTCCTGGCCGGTGCCCCGTGGCTGCTGGACGGCGGGGCGGGGCCGGGCGTGATCGTGGGGACGCTCGCGTACGTCACCCAGTCGCTGGCCCCCGCGCTCGGCGGCCTGGTGCAGGGTCTGGGCGTCAGCGGCGTCCGGCTCTCGGCCTCGCTCGCCCGCATCCGCGCCATGGCCCCGCCCGCGCCGCCCGCCGTGCCGCTGATCCGCCCCTTCGCCTCGGAGGTCAGGCTCGACGCCGTCACCTTCGCCTACGGCCCCCGCTCCGCGCCCGTCGTGGACCGCCTCGACCTCGTCATCCCCGAGGGCGACCACCTGGCGGTCGTGGGGCCCAGCGGGGCGGGCAAGTCCACGCTCGCCGCGCTGGTCAGCGGCCTGTTGCGGCCGGGCGAGGGAGAGGTGACGGTCGGCGGCGTCCCCGCCGGGCGGCTCGACCCGGCCGTGCGGGTGCTCATCCCGCAGGAGGCGTACGTCTTCCGCGGCACGCTGATGGAGAACCTGGCCTACTACGGCGGTGCCACCGGCGACGAGGTGGCGGCCGCCGTGGAGGACGCCGTGGAGGACGCCGTGGAGGCCGTCGGAGCCGCCGAGCTGGTGGCCGGGCTGGGCGGCTACGGGGCGCGGGTCGAGCCGGGCGCGCTCTCGGCCGGGCAGCGCCAGCTCGTCGCCCTCGTCCGCGCCTATCTCGCCCCCGCGCCCCTCGTCATCCTCGACGAGGCCACCTGTCACCTCGACCCCGCCGCCGAGGCGCGCGCCGAGAGCGCGTTCGCGAGCCGCGGCGGCACGCTCATCGTGATCGCCCACCGCCTCACCTCCGCCCTGCGTGCCCGCCGCATCCTGCTCATGGACGGCGCTCACGTCTCGATCGGCACCCACGACGAGCTGGTCAGGACCTCTCCCTTGTACGCCGACCTGGCCGGCCACTGGCATCCGGAGCCCGTTTCATGAGATTTCCCGATGATTACCCCTCCGCCGACCGTCTCCCCCTCACCGAGCACCGCCACGGCCACCCGATCGACGACCCGTACCGCTGGCTGGAGGACCCCCTCGACTCCCGCACCCGAGCCTGGCTCTCGGCCCAGGACCGGCTGTGGCGCGACAGCGCCGCCCGGCTGCCGTGGCGGGAGCGGTTCACCCGGCGGCTGACCGAACTCACGGAGACCGGGCTGGTGACCGCGCCCGTGTGGCGCGGCCCGCGCCGCTTCCACCTGCGCCAGTCCACCGACCAGGAGCACCCGGTGCTCTGCTGCGACGACCGCGTGGTGCTGGATCCCATGGCGCTCGACCCCTCCGGGCTCACGACGCTCGACGACTGGCAGCCCGATCTGGAGGGACGCCGCCTGGCGTACCAGATCTCGCGCAGCGGCGACGAGAAGGCCGAGCTGTTCGTCCTGGACCTCGAAACGGGAGCCCTCGCCGACGGCCCGATCGGGGGCTGCCGCTACTCGGCGGTGGCCTGGCTGCCCGGCGGCGCGGCGTTCTACTACGTCCGTTTCCGCCGGGGCGTGTTCCTGCACCGGATCGGCGACCCGGGCGCGGACGTCCCGGTCTTCACCAGGGGCCCGATCGCGTACGGCGTGCAGATCAGCGCCGACGGCCGCTGGCTGACGATCTCCGCCGGCACCGCGTCGGGCAACGGGCTCTGGCTGGCCGACCTGTCACTCGGGGATCCGGCGAACCCGCGGCCCCGCGCCGTACAAGAGGGGGCGCACGCCCGTACGGCGGGTGCGGTGGCCTGTGACGGCCGCCTCTACCTGCTGACCGACCGCGACGCGCCCAGGCGCAGGCTGTGCGTGGCCGACCCCGGCGAGCCGGAGGTCTGGCGCGAGCTGGTGCCGGAGGACCGGGAGGCGGTGCTGGGGACGTTCACCGTGCTCGACGGTGACCGGCTGCTGGTGTCCAGGACGCGGCACGCGGTGGGGGAGATCGCCGTGCACCACGCCCGTACGGGGGAGCGGCTGGGCACGGTGCCGCTCCCCGGCAGCGGCTCGATCGCCACGCTCACCTCGCGTCCGGAGGGCGGCTCCGAGGCGTGGTTCACCTACACCGACGCCGTCACCCCCGCCGAGATCTGGCGCTACGACGCCCGCACCGCCGCCACGACGCCGTGGGCGGTCGCGCCCGGCCGCGTCACGCTGCCCTCGGTGAGCAGCCACCACATCGAGTACGCCTCCGCCGACGGCACCCCCATCCGCATGGTCGTCGTCGCCCGCCCGTGGGACGGCGGCCCGCGCCCGGCGATCCTCAGCGGGTACGGCGGCTTCGGCATCCCCCTGATGCCCGGCTACGCCGCCGACTCCCTGGCCTGGGTGGAGGCGGGCGGCGTGCTGGCCATCGCCAACCTGCGCGGCGGCGGCGAGGAGGGCGAGGCGTGGCACCGGGACGGCATGCTGGACCGCAAGCAGAACGTGTTCGACGACTTCGTGGCCGCCGCCGAGAAACTCGTCGCCGACGGCTGGACGACTCCGGAGCAACTGGGCATCTGGGGCGAGTCGAACGGCGGCCTGCTCGTCGGCGCGGTCGTCACGCAGCGGCCGGACCTGTTCGCCGCCGCGGTGTGCTCGGCCGGGCTGCTCGACATGGCCCGCTACCACCTGAGCGGCCTCGGCCCCTCCTGGACCGGCGAGTACGGCGACCCCGACGACGCCGAGCACCTGGGCTGGCTGCTCGGCTACTCGCCCTACCACCGGGTCGCCAAGGGAACCGGCTACCCCGCGACGCTGTTCACGGTGTCGGCGGCTGACACGCGCGTGGACCCGATGCACGCCCGCAAGATGTGCGCCGCGCTGCAGTGGGCGAGCGGCGCTGACCGGCCGATCCTGCTCCGGCACGAGCCGGACGTGGGCCACGGGGCGCGGGCGGTCAGCCGTTCGGTGGCGCTGGCCGCCGACGTGCTCGCCTTCCTCGCCGCCCACACCGGCTGCCCGGCCGACGACCCGGAGCCTGCCTGAGGGCCGGAGCCTGCCTGTGCAGCTCGGGGTTTGCCTGAGGGGCCCAGGCCGTCAGATCCAGCCCGACTCCCTGGCGATGCGGATGGCGTCGATCCGGCTGCGCGCCCCCAGCTTGGCCGTGGTCTTGGCCAGGTAGTTCCGTACCGTGCCCTCGGCCAGGTACAGCGAGGCCGCGATCTCGCCGATCGAGGCGCCGTCGGCGGCGGCCCCGATCACGTCCAGCTCGCGCGGCGTGAGCGGGGCCTCCGCCGGGCGCATGGCCGCGATGGCCAGCTCCGAGTCGATGACCCGCTCGCCCGCGGCCACCCTCCTGATGCCGTCGGCCAGCCTCCCCGGTGGCGCGTCCTTGGCCATGAAGCCGCGTACGTGCACCTCGAGCGCCTTCTTGAGCAGCCCCGGCGTGCCGACCCCGGTCAGGATGAGCACCCCGCACTCGGGCAGTTCGCGGTGCAGCTCGCCCGCGGCGGTGAGCCCGTCCTTACCGGGGAGTGAGATGTCGAGCACCGCGACGTCGGGGCGGCAGGCGCTGGCCGCGGCCAGGATCCGGTCGCCTCGTTCGACCTCGGCCACGATCTCGATGTCCTCTTCGTAGGCCAGCAGTGCGATGAGTGCCCCTCGTACCAGGTGCATGTCCTCAGCGAGCAACGTTCGAATCACCAATGCGTCCTTGCGGTCGACCAGGCTGGCAACGTCTGCGGGCCCCCCAATCCTGCCGTATTGACCTCATGGTGAATAGTCCCTTTGTTTTGGGGTCAAGCACTTTTCGATCCGCGCGTGTTACGGATGACAGAAAACCCGCCGAACGCGCGGTGATTTGGGAATGTAACGACCATGAGACCCCGCGTGCAGCCCCTTCCCCCTGAGGAATGGGACGCCTTCACCAAGGCCAATCCGTACCACGTGTTCGCCACCCTGGCCCGCCATCCCGGTCTGTATCCGGCGTATCGGCGTTTCGAAGGCGCGCTGCTCGACGGCGTCCTGCCCGCCCGCGATCGCGAGCTGGCGATCCTGCGCACGGCCTACCACTGCGGCAGCGCGTACGAGTGGGCCCAGCACACCATGCCGGCCCGTGCGGCCGGCCTCACCGACCAGGAGATCGAGTCGGTGCGCCAGCCGCACGCCCTCTGGCCGGTCGAGGACCAACTCGTGCTCCAGGTGGCCGACGACCTGCACTACGCGGGCGACCTGACCGACGCGACCTGGGCGGCGCTGTGCGACCGCTACGACGAGGTCAGCAGGATCGAGCTGGTCATGCTCGTGGCCCACCACAGCATGCTGGCGCTGGTGCTCAGGACGCTGCGGGTGCAGATCGAGTAGTGATCACGTCCCCTGCCTGGGGGTGATCATCGTGACGCCCGGCACCGAGCCGATCGAGGCCAGCGCCTTGCCGGCGTCCGCCAGGCCGATCGTGCGGGTGACGAGCTGGTCGGGGTGGAGCACTCCTGCCCTGATCAGCTCCAGCATCGGCGGGTACGCGTGCGCGGCCATGCCGTGGCTGCCCAGCAGCCGCAGCTCGTGGCCGATCACCCGGTCCATCGGCACCGGCGTGGCGCCGCCGGGCAGCAGCCCCACCTGCACGTGCCGGCCCCGGCGGCGCAGGCTCTCGACGGAGGCGGCGCAGGTGCGGGGGCTGCCCAGCGCGTCGATCGACACGTGCGCGCCGCCCCTGGTCAGCTCTCTGACCTGGGCCGCCGCGTCGCCGGCCGAGCCGTTGACGAAGTGCGTGGCGCCCGCCAGCTCCGCCAGGTGCAGGGCGTCGGTGCTGATGTCGACGGCCACGACCCGGGCCCCGGCCGCGGTGGCGATCATCACGGCCGACAGGCCCACGCCGCCGCACCCGTGCACGGCCACCCATTCGCCTGGACGTACCTCGCCCACCTGGGCGACGGCGCGGAAGGCGGTGGCGAAGCGGCAGCCGAGCCCGGCCGCCGTGGCGTAGGCCATGTCCTCGGGGATGGCGACCAGGTTGACGTCGGCGTGGTCGATGGCGACGTACTCGGCGAACGAGCCCCAGTGCGTGAACCCCGGCTGCGTCTGCCGTTCGCAGACCTGCTGGTCACCGGTCGCGCAGGCGGCGCAGGTGCCGCACGCGCAGATGAACGGCACCGTCACGCGCGCCCCCGGCCGCCAGCCCCGCACGTCGGGGCCGACCGCCTCGACCACGCCCGCCAGCTCGTGGCCGGGCACGTGGGGCAGCGCCTTGATGTCGGGGTCGTGCCCCTTCCAGCCGTGCCAGTCGGACCGGCACAGCCCCGTCGCCTCGACGCGGATCACCGCACCGTGCGGGGCGGGGGACGGGTCGGGCAGCTCGCGCACGTCGAGCTCTCCACCGAAGATGTCAAAGGCAACCGCTCGCATCTCATGAGCTTAGGGTCTGTTGCCGCAGGTCGCGCAAGGCCCGGTGGGAGGGTGAACCGGGTTCGGTCGTGTAGAGCACCAGACGCAGGTCCTCGCGGTCGGGCACCGGCATGACCTGGCAGATCGCGTCGATGACGCCGACGATCGGGTGGGTGACGCGTTTGCGCTGCTCCCTGCGCACCTGGACCTCGTGCCTGGCCCACAGCTCGGCGAACTCGGGGCTGAGCCCGAGCATCTCGGCCACCAGCGCCTGAAGGGGCCGGTCGTCGGGGTAGCGGCCGGCGGCGGCGCGCAGGTCGGCGACCGAGGCGCGGGCGAAGCGGCCCTTCTCCTCGTCGCTCAGGTGCTCGGCGAGGTCGGGCTCCATGAAGATCCAGCGGATGACGTTGCGCTGGTCGGGCGGCATGGCGTCGAGGTTTCCCATGAGCAGGTTCGCCAGCGGGTTCCAGGCGCGGATGTCGTAGCGGGCGTCCAGGACGAAGGCGGGAACCTCCTCCAGGAACGAGATCAGGTGCAGCAGGCTGTCCGGCACGTCCTCGCGGATGCGCGGCGGATCGAGCGGCTGCCCGGCCAGGTGGAACAGGTGGGTGCGCTCGTCCTGGTCGAGGATGAGCGCCCGGGCCAGCGCGTTGAGCACCTGCCTGGACGGGTGCGGGCCCCGGCCCTGCTCCAGCCGGATGTAGTAGTCGATCGACATGCCCGCGAGCTGCGCGATCTCCTGCCTGCGCAGGCCCGGCGTACGGCGGCGCTCGCCGCTCGGCAGCCCGACCTCGGCGGGGGTGACGCGGGCGCGCCTGGCACGGAGGAATTCGGCGAGTTCGTCGCGGTGCATGCCTTCATCCTCGCGGACGGGCGCCGCCGCCTGGGTGGCACCCCTGATACCAGCCTCCCCAGGTCTCTCCCGCACCCTCGTTGACCTGCGCGAACGTGGAGCCATGACGAAGATCGCCCTTATCACGGGTGCCAACAAGGGAATCGGCCACGAGACCGTCCGGCTGCTGGCCGGGCAGGGCGTCACCGCGATCGTGGGGGCGCGGGACGAGGAGCGCGGCCGGGCCGCGGGGGAGCGGCTCGGGCAGCCGTACGTGCGGATCGACGTGACCGACGAGGCGAGCGTCGCGGCGGCGGCCAAGTGGATCGAGACCGAGTACGGCAGGCTCGACATCCTGGTCAACAACGCCGGGGTCCTCGGCGGCTCGGCCGCCCACCAGCCCAGCGCCACCACCGCCGAGCAGGTCAGGGAGGTCTACGAGACCAACGTGTTCGGCGTGGTCACGGTGACCAACGCCATGCTGCCGCTGCTGCGCAGGTCGGAGGCGGGCCGGATCGTCAACATGTCGAGCGAGCTGGGCTCGCTGGCCATGGCGGCGGACCCGGAGAGTCCCTTCCTCGCGTTCAACGGCCTGGCGTACAACTCCTCCAAGTCCGCGCTCAACATGGTCACCGTCTGTTACGCCAAGGAGCTGAAGGACACCCCGATCAAGGTGAACGCGGCCGCCCCTGGCTACTGCGCCACCGACCTCAACGGGCACACCGGGCCCCGTACGGCCGAGCAGGGCGCGGCGATCGCGGTGCGGCTGGCGACCCTGGACGCGGACGGCCCTACCGGGGCCTACATGGACGATGACGGCGTCGTCCGCTGGTGAGGTGTCAAAGCTGACAGATCGGACATAGGGGGGTGATGGGCAGAGATCTGGAGAAGGAACGTTTCACCGAAGCGGAGTACGTGCGCTTCGGAGAGCGCATCCAGGAGCAGCTCGGCGTGCTGCGCAAGCTGCTCGACATCCCCGGCTTCGGCCAGGGCCCCGTGACGATCGGGGCCGAGCTGGAACTGTTCCTGATCGACGAGGAAGGACGGCCGCTGCCGCGCAACAGCGAGGTGCGCGACAGCCTGGACGACCCCCGCGTGGTGCTGGAGCTGGGCCGCTACAACATCGAGGTCAACCTGACCCCGACGCTCCTTGCGGGCAGGCCCTTCGAGGCGCTGGCCGCGGAGGTGCAGGAGACGATCACCAAGGTGGACCGGGCGGTGGAGGGCGGCGGCGCGCTGCCGATCGGCATCCTGCCCACGCTCGACGCCGGGGACTTCACGCTGGGCGCGATGAGCGACCAGAACCGTTTCCGCGCCTTGAGCAGGGGCTTCAGGAGGCTGCGGCTGGAGCCGTTCCTGGTGAGGATCGGGGAGCTGGAGCTCTCGGTCGAGGACGTGATCCTCGAAAGCGCCAACACCTCGTGGCAGGTGCACATCCGCACGCCGCCGGAGCGCTTCGCGCGGCTCTTCAACGCCGCCCAGCTCGCCATCGGGCCGGTGCTGGCGGCGTGCGGCAACTCCCCGTGCTTCCTGGGGCGTGAGCTGTGGGAGGAGACCCGCATCGCGCTGATGGAGGAGGCCGTGGACGACCGGGACGTGCAGCGGCGCGAGCGCAGGGACGGGCGGGTGACGTTCGGCTCGGACTGGGTGCGCGAGGGCGCGCACGAGCTGTTCGAGCGGTACGTGCGCGACTACGACCCGATCGTGCCCGACCTCGCCGAGGAGGCGCGGCCGTACGAGGTGCCGGAGCTGCGGCTGCACCAGAGCACGATCTGGCAGTGGAACCGCCCCGTCTACGATCCGGCCGACGGCGGCCACCTGCGGGTCGAGATGCGCGCGCTGCCCGCCGGGCCCTCGTGCGCGGACATGGCGGCGAACACGGCCTTCCTGCTCGGGCTGACGTTGTCGCAGGCCGAGCGGGACCTGACCGGGTACCGGTTCGGGCAGGCGTACCAGAACTTCTACCGCGCGGCCATGGACGGGCTGGACGCCACCTTGTCGTGGCCCGGCAGGGAGGGCGACCACGAGGCCGCGGAGCTGGTGCTCTACCTGCTGCCCGAGGCGCGGGAGGGGCTGATCGAGGCGGGGGTGACGCCGTCGGACGCCGACCGGGCGCTGGGCGTGATCGCGGAGCGCACCCGGCGGCGGCGTACCGGCTCGGTCTGGCAGCGCGAGGCGCTGGCGCGCTTCGGCGGTGACCGGCGGCGGATGGTGCGCCGTTATCGGGAGCTGGCGCTGTCGGGCATGCCCGTCCATTTGTGGACGTAGCCACTCAGCCTTTTGCCGGGTGATTCCTGCGCGGTGATTCCGGTCGGGAGAATCTTGTGCCCCGGATCTCGCTGGGTGATTTTCGCCGGACAATTCTCCCAGGGAGCATTTTGTGGGATGAATCGACAACCTCAAGCCCTGTCCGTCCGTCAAACTGGTCAAGAGACGGAAAAGGTGAGGTAGGTATGGCGGCAACGGGGATGGTTCCTGCGGATAAGTCGGCATTTGTCCTGAAGCGGGAGACGGGGGACCTGGCGGAGGGCGCGGCCAAACTGGCGGGCGAGGTCGGGAGCACGGCGGTCGAGGCGCTCCTCGCGCAGGCCAACAGGACCGCCAGGAGCAAGGGGGCCGGCGCGGCGATGGGCTCCATGCGCCCCAGGCCGGCCGAGTGGTACGCCTTCGACGCCAAAGACCAGGACACCACCGACTGGTACCCGCAGGGCCTGACCGGCAGCGACGACTCGGGCAACCTCGGGGTGCCGGCGTTCCTGGTGAGCTGGTACTTCAAGCCGCGGGCGGGCGAACGGGGGATCCGGGTGTCGTTCCTCAGCCCCACGTCGCTGCGCTACCAGCACGCGCTGCTGGTCGTGGCCAGGCCCGACGGCTCGTACGGGCCGATCGACATCCACGCGGGCGGCATCGCCTGCCACGGCGACCTGCTCTACGTCGCCGACACCGCCCGCGGCCTGCGCGTCTTCGACCTGAACAACCTGCTCGACCTGCGCACCGCGCAGCCCGACCTGGGCGACGGCAACCGCATCGGCCGGCACGGCGGCCGGCTGAACGCCTTCGGCTACCGCTACCTCGTCCCCCAGACCGACTTCTGGAAGGTGGCGCAGGCGGGCCCGCGCTTCTCGTTCGTGTCGATCGACCGCAGCGGAGCCACACCCCGGCTCGTCACGGGCGAATACCGCGACAACGACCCCGGCGGGTGGGTCGGGCGCTGGGATCTGGAGCTGGCGGGCGGCGAGCCCGCCGACGCGTTCGTCATGGGGCACGCCGACATCCAGGGCGCGGTGTCGCAGGGGGACAGGTGGTATCTGAGCCAGGGCGCCGGGTCCACCGCCAACGGCAGTCTGCTGGTGCTCGATGGGGAGAAGCTGGAGACCAGGCCGTTCCCGATCGGGCCCGAGGACCTGACCGTGCAGGGCGGCAGGCTGTGGAGCGTCACCGAGTTCAGGAACAAGCGGACGATCTTCGGCGTCGGCCTCTGACGCGCCACCCCAGCCTCGGCCGTCCTGCTCGGCTCAGCCGCGGAGGTGCTTACTGAGCACGTCGCGGTAGCGGCGGTCGAAGTCGTCGTAAAGGGCCCGCAGCTCCGCGCCCGGCCAGTCCTCCGGCAGCAGCTCCGCGGGTAGCAGCGGGTCGGCCAGCAGGTGGCGCAGCACCGCCGCCGAGACCAGGAACCCCTCCGCCAGGCCCGCCGCGCGGCCGAGCGCGTCCTCCAGCCGCCGCGCCTCGGCGGCCCAGCCGTCCAGATCCCACAGCAGGGGAGTGGGATCGTCGTGCGGGCGGCCGTCGATCAGCGTGCACTGCGCGGTGACGATCTCCGGCCAGGCCCGCACCAGGTTGGCCGGCCGCATCCAGGTGCCCTCGCGCAGCTCGGCCAGGCGCAGCGCGGTCATCGTGTGCCGCAGCGCGGCCCGGTCGGCGGGGGCGCGGCGCTCGGCGGTGACCACGGCCACCTCCCACGTGCCGTCCCAGGGCCTGGTGTGGGGGTCGCGGCTCTCGTCCTGCCTGGCCTGGCGTTCGACGAGCCGCTCCGACAGCGTGTACCGCCCGCCTGACTGCAGCAGGTCGCCGGTCGCGACCATCCGTGACAGCGCCACCCGCACCGTGCCCTCCGCGATGCCGAACAACGCCCCGATGCGCACCAGATGGCGGGCGGAGAGGCGGGGCGGGTGGCTGCCGAGCAGCGCGCTCAGCACGGCCGATCGGGCGCTCAACGTGTTATTACGCTCTTCCATCGCGTGTCGAGTATATGTAACACTCGGGAGTATGGGCCGGTATCTCATCGAACCTTTCGATCACGGCGACCGCGGTGACCGCTACGCCACCGAGCGTTACCAGGGGGCGGCCGGGCGGAACTGGTGGCGCTGCGATCCGACGCTCCGCCTGCTCATGCGGCGGCACCTGGGCGACGGCTTCGCCTGGGCGCAGCCGCGCCTCGACCGGCTGGGCGAGCTGACGGGCGGCCTCGTCGCCGAGTGCGCCGAGGAGAGCGACCGCAACCCGCCGCGACTGGAGAAGTACGACAAGTGGGGCAGGGACGTCAGCCAGGTCGTCATGCCGCCGTCGTTCCACGCCGCCCGCGAGGCGCTGATGGCCGACAACTTCACCTCTCCTGACTTCGCCGAACAGGCCCGTGCGAACGGGGCGGATCCGGCCGTGCTCGGTGCCGCGTGGACGTACCTGCTCGACCAGGCCGACATCGGGATGGGCTGTGCGCTCGGCACGGGCGGGGACATGGTGGTCTCGCTCGCCGAGAAGCACGCGCCGCCGGACGTACGCGACCGGGTACGCGAGATCTTCGCCCACGGCTTCTACTCCGGCGAGGCCGCCCAGATGTTCACCGAGCGGTCCGGCGGCTCCGACCTGGCCGCGCTCGAGACCGAGGCCGTGCCCGCCGGTGACGCGTGGCTGCTGTCCGGGTTCAAGTGGTTCGCCTCCAACGCCAACGGCTCGGCGTTCGTGGTGCTGGCCCGGCTGCCGGAGGGGGCGGTGGCGCCGTTCCTGGTGCTGTGGGAGCGGCGCGACGGGAGCCGCAACGGCGTGCGCATCCGCCGGCTGAAGGACAAGCTCGGCACCAGGTCCGTCGCCGCCGCCGAGGTGGAGCTGACAGGGGCGGAGGCGTTCCTCCTGGCCGGAACGGGTTCCGGCTCGGGGCTCGGCACGATGATGCGGCTCACCAACGCCTCCCGGCTCGGCGTGGCCATGATGGGCCTGGGCGTGGCCAGGCGGGCGCTGGTCGAGGCCGTCTGCTACGCGGGGGCGCGCGAGGCGTTCGGCCGGCCGCTCGCCGAGCAGCCGCTGATGCGGCGCAAGCTGGCCGAGCTGGTCGTCGAGGTCGAGGCCGCGCAGGCGCTGGTGTTCGACTGGTACGCCGGTCCCCGGCTGCGCCTCGCGCCCGCCCTGGTCAAGCTGCGCGCCGCCCGGCTCGGCGTGACCGCGGCCAGCGACGCGATCGAGGTGCACGGCGGCAACGGCTACATCGAGCAGTGGCCGGTGGCCCGGCTGCTGCGCGACGCGCAGGTCAACCCGATCTGGGAGGGCGGCGACAACATCCTCTGCCTCGACGTGCGCCGCGCCATGGTCAGGGAGCGGGCCCACCTGCCCTTCCTCGACCGCCTGCGCGCCCTGGCCACCTCCGACCTGGTACGCACCCGCGTCGAGGACCTGGCCAAGGCCATCGAGGCGTGGTCCGCGCTGGAGCACTCGGTGGCCGAGGCACGGCTGTACCCGCTGGCGCAGTTCATGGCCGACGTCTACGCCGCCGCCCTGCTGGAGGACCAGGCCACGTGGGGTCTCGACGACGGCCGCAAGTCGCTCGTGGCCCGCCGGTACGCCGAGTCGCACCTCGCCGACCAGGGGCCGCTGCGCGGCATCGACCGCCCGGCCGGGGAGCCGTCCGACTTCGACACGCTCCTGTCGGGGGCCGTCACGCTTTCCTGACGCGCGCTTCCCGGCCCAGGCCGGGACGGGAGCGTAGGCTCGGGCACGGTCCACGAGGAGAGCCCGGAGATTCGCACGCTTCCCGAGGAGGGTCGCATGACCGTACGCGTGGAGCGCCAAGGCCCCGTCGTCACCGTGGTGATCAGCAGGCCGGAGGCGCGCAACGCCGTCGACCGCGAGACCGCCGACGCGCTGGCCGGGGCGTTCCGTGACTTCGAGGACTCCGACGCAGACGTGGCCGTGCTGTGGGGCGAGGGCGGCACGTTCTGCTCCGGAGCCGACCTCAAGGCGCTCGACAACCGCGTCTGCGAGGAGGGCGACGGGCCGATGGGCCCGACCCGGATACGCCTGACCAAGCCGGTGGTGGCCGCTGTCGCCGGGCACGCGGTGGCGGGCGGGCTGGAGCTGGCCCTCTGGTGCGACCTTCGGGTGGCCGAGGAGGACGCCGTGTTCGGGGTGTTCTGCCGCAGGTGGGGGGTGCCGCTGATCGACGGCGGCACCGTACGGCTGCAGCGGCTCATCGGCGAGTCCCGGGCCATGGACATGATCCTCACGGGCCGGCCGGTCGAGGGGCCGGAGGCGTACGCGTGGGGGCTGGCCAACCGCCTCGTCCCCACCGGCACCGCCCGCCGGCACGCCGAGGCGCTCGCCCGTGAGCTGGCCGCCTTCCCGCAGGCGTGCCTGCGCGGCGACCGGCTGTCGGCGCTGGAGCAGAGCGGGCTGGGGGAGGCGGAGGCGATGCGAAACGAACTGCGCCACGGCCTGGTCTCGCTGCCCGGCGCGGCGGAGGGCGCGGCCCGCTTCGCCGCCGGAGCCGGCCGCCACGGAACCTTCGAGGACATCTGACCGCGAGGGGCCCTCCTGGACGTGCAGGCGGTCCCGGGGGGTTGTCGGTCGGTCCACGTATGGTGGGCCCTATGCCAGACATCGAGGTCGCCGGGCGCGAGGTCCGCATCACCAGCCCCGACAAGGTGGTCTTCCCGCGGTCCGGCCACACCAAGCTCGACCTGGTCAGGTTCTACCAGCGGGTGGGCGAGGCGGCGCTGCGGGGCGTCCACGGGCGGCCGATGGTGCTCAAGCGGTTCGTGCACGGCATCGAGCAGGAGGCGTTCTTCCAGAAGCGGGCCCCGGCCAAGCGGCCCGACTGGATCGAGGTGGCCGAGCTGAAATACCGTTCTGGCCTCAGCGCGGAAGAGGTGGTCTGCACCGATCTGGCGCAGCTCCTGTGGGTGGTCAACCTGGGCTGCGTCGACCTCAACCCCCACCCCGTCCGCTCCGACGACCTGTCCAGGCCCGACGAGCTGCGCATCGACCTCGACCCGGTGCCCGGTGTGGAGTGGGCCGACGTGCTGCGCACCGCCGAGGTCGCCCGCGAGGTGCTGGCCGATCACGGGCTGGTGGCCTGGCCCAAGACGTCCGGCTCGCGCGGCTTCCATGTCTACGCCCGCATCGAGCGCCGCTGGCCGTTCGCGAAGGTGCGCAGGGCCGCCGAGACGGTGGCGCGCGAGGTCGAGCGGCGCGCCCCCGACCTGGCCACCAGCCGGTGGTGGAAGGAAGAGCGGCACGGCGTGTTCGTCGACTTCAACCAGAACGCCTACGACCGCACGGTGGCCAGCGCCTACTCCGTCCGCGCGGTGCAGGACGCCCGCGTGTCCACCCCGCTGAGCTGGGACGAGGTGCCCGGCTGCCGCCCCGATTCCTACACGATCGACACCGTGCCCGAGCGGCTGGCCGAGCGGGGCGACCCGTGGGAGGACATCGACCTGCACGCGGGTTCGCTCGACGGCCTGCTCGCACTGGCGGAGGAGCTGGGCCCCGCGCCCAAGCCGCCCAAGGGCAGCGGGCGCAGGCAGCAGACCGTGCCGGTCATCGAGATCGCCAGGGCCGAGCACAAAGACGAGGCGATGGCGGGCCTCGATCGCTGGAAGGCCCGCCACCCCGGCGTCGCCGCCCGGCTGGAGCCCGCCGACGTGCTGGTCGACGGGATGCGCGGGCGCAGCAGCGTGTGGTATCGCATCCGGGTCAACCTCCAGCACGTCCCGGAGGCCGAGCGGCCCGCACAGGAGCCGCTGGAGGTCGACTACGACCCCTGGCAGCGAAGCGGCTGACAGCGACAGCGAGGCAGGCGATGGCGGCGGCCGAGCGGGTGAGGGGGGTGGCGGGGCGGGTGACGGCTCAGCGGCCCGAGATGAGGTTCGCCAGGCGGGCGTAGGCCGAGGTCGACGTCCCGCGCTCGTTCTCGTGCCGGTCGGCGGCCCGGAAGAGCGCGTAGATGAGCTGCACCCCGGCCCAGCGCAGCGGCTCCGGCTCCCACTGGCGCACCTGCCGCCCCACCCAGGGCAGCCCCGTCAGCGCGGTCTCCCGGCGCAGCACCAGGTCGCGCAGCGTACGCCCGGCCAGGTTCGTCGTCGTGACCCCGCTGCCGACATAGCCGCCCGCCCAGCCCAGGCCGCTGGCGTGGTCGAGGTGCACCGTCGAGCACCAGTCGCGCGGCACCGCGAGCACCCCGCACCAGGCGTGCGCCACGCGCGCGTCGATCGTCGCGGGGAACAGCTTGACCAGCATCCGCCACAGCAGCGCGACCGTCCGGCGCTGCGTGGCACCCCGCCGGTCGGTACGCGACCCGTACCGGTACGGCACCCCCCGTCCGCCGATCGCGATCCGGTCGTCGGCCGTGCGCTGCGCGTAGACGTAGGCGTGCGCGTGATCCTCCAGCAGTTCGCTGCCCTGCCAGCCGATGTGCCGCCACACGTCGGGGGGCAGCGGCTCGGTGACGATCATGGAGCTGTTCATCGGCAGCCACTGCCGGTGCTGCCCGGACAGGCTCGCGGTGAAGCCCTCGGTGGCGCGGATGACGTACTCGGCCGTGACCGCACCCCGCGTCGTGACCGCGGCGGCCCTGCCGTTCCGCCGGGGCAGGATCTCGGTCACCGTCGTGTCCTCGAAGAGGTCGACGCCCAGCCGGACCACCGCTGCGGCCAGCCCGACGGCCAGCTTGGCGGGCTGGATGCGGGCGCAGTGCGGCGAGTACGACGCCTCCAGGGCACCCGCCACCTGCACCCGCTCGCGCTGCTCGGCACGTTCCAGGAGGCGTACGTCGTCCTCGCCGTAGCCCCACCCGCGCAGGTCGGCGACCCCGGCGCGCAGGCGGCGCCGCTGGGCCGGGTTCGTCGCGACGTGGATCAGCCCGCCCTTGTGCACGTCGGCGTCGATGCCCTCGGCCCGCGCCACGTCGATGACCTCGTCCACGGACCGGAACATCGCGTGCTGCAGATCGATCATGGCCTGCCGGCCGCGCGCCTTGGCGTACCGCTTGCGCGACCCGGCGAACTCGGCCGACAGCCACCCGCCGTTGCGCCCCGACGCGCCGAACCCGGCGAACTCCCTCTCCAGGATCGCGATCCGCAGCCCCGGCTCGGCCCGCTTGAGGTAGTAGGCGGTCCACAGGCCGGTGTAGCCGCCGCCCACGATGGCGACGTCGTAGTCACGCGGGCCGGGCAGCGCCGGTCGGGGGCCGGGCAGGCCGATCTGCCGGTACCAGAAGGAGACGTCGCCGTTGGCGAAGTCTTTGGTCAGCGGGATGCCGTTGCTCACCGAACACATTGTCTAGTAGCGGACAGGTGCCCGCCAAGTCGGCGAAGTGTAAGGGGACCGGGCGCTCGGCTAGCTTCGTGTCGGACGTTCGTAACCCTCGTCGCCCCCGTATACGTGCAGGTCAGGATCGCACTCCGGCTGGGTGGCCGGGCTGGTGGGCGAGGCGGTGTGCTCGGAGGCGAAGTCGTCCGACTCGTCCGACAGGGCCGGCGGCGGGAGCAGGTAGTCGTGCCAGGTGATCTCGCCCCTCGGTACGGCGTCCGTGGTCAGGTCGCCCGCCCGCTGCGCCGCGTACAGACGGCCCGGATAGCGGACGAACACGCACGCGCGGCGCAGCCCGGCGGCCCGCAGCCAGGTCCGCACCAGCTCCTCGGTGTTGATCACGTGCGGCCCGCCGAACTCGATCTCCCTGCCCGCCGGACCGGCGCTCAGCAGCGCGGCCGCCCGCGTGGCCACCTCGCCCGTGTGCACCGGCTGCCACGGCAGCGAACGGTCCACCGGCAGCACCGGCAGCGCCGCGAACTCGCCCAGCCGCGCGTGCAGCCACTGGTGGAACGGGGTGGCGCGGAGAATCGTCCAGCCCAGACCGCTCTCGGTGACCAGCCGCTCGGCCGCCAGCTTGTGCCTGAGGTGGCCGTGGGCGGCCCGATCGGCCCCGACCATCGAGGTGAACAGCACATGCGGCACCCCGGCCGCGCGGGCCAGCGTGAGCAGGGTCCTGGTGCCGGGTACGTCCACGGCGCCGCGTCCCTTGCGGCCGCTCGTGGCCAGGTGGGCGATCGCGTCCACCCCGTCAACGGCCTCCCTGACGCCGTTGCCCGAGACGAGGTCGCCCCACATCCACTCGACGTTGCCGCGGCCGTTCCGCTTGGTACGGCTGAGCGCGCGTACCTCGTGACCCGCTTTGAGCAGGGCTGGAATCACCGCACCGCCCAGCGTGCCGGTGGCCCCCGTGACCAGAATGCGCATGTCACCTCTCCTACCCGTCAATCCCGAGAAATGCCAATGAATCTCATTTCGGTGCCGGCGAGCCGAGCGCCCAGGAGTCGGCTTGGGTCGCCGGAGGGGCGATGCCGGAGAAGGAGGCGGCGGCCAGGGCGTCGGCAGGGAACCGTATGGGTCTGTCATGAGAAAACAGCCGTTGACCTTGGGAAATGCTTTAAGGTTGGTGGGTGGTGTTTGAGGATGGTTGGGCGGTTTCGCCCCTGCGCTGGCTGATGGACGCCCTGGGTGACACCCAACTCGCCAGGATGGGCGGGGATCCGGGGCTGGTGGCCGCGGTCGACCAGCACGCGGCGGTGCTGCGCGACGCGATCCCGCTCGACCGCGAGACGCTGGGCGACTACCTGCTGGGCTTCCTCGACGAGTTGCGGCACCGGGGCTGGGCCTTCACCGGCGAGCCCGACCCGCCGTCCCTGCGGCTGACGGCGGTCTGCTGGCTGACTCGCGAACTCGGCCTCCTGGAAGACGGCCACCCGGCCTGAACGACGTCGTCCCGGGCATCTGCCCGCTTTCCGCGCGTGGCAGCGTCGTCCCGGACCTCTGCCCGCGCGTGACGGCGGCGTCTCGGACGTCTGCCTGCTTTCCGCGCGGGGCGGCGGCGTCCCGGGCGGGCCTCCCCGTCGCGGGGAGAGGCCACCCGGGTCCTGCGCGTCGCGCGGAGCCGCCCGGGTAGGGTGCCGGGCTCGGGGCTCGGGCGGATGTCAGCTCGGCGGCTGGTCCGAGCCCGTCGTCGTGCCGCCGCCGGTCGTCGTCGTGCCGCCGCCGGGCATCGTGTGGATCCGGGCAGCCTCCTCCTCGGTCATCGACCGGGCGTCCTCCCGCCCCCGCTGGTACGCCTCCGCGTGCGCCCTGGCCTGCGGAGCCTCCTGCTCGATGCGCCCCAGCCACCGTTCCCAGCGCTGCTGCATGGGCCGGATGAGCCCGCCCCCGATGCCGATGGCCGCGATCGCCCCGAGGGTGGCGAGCACCGTGATCAGCACCGGCATCGTGACGGACGTGGCCACGCCGATCTGGTTGAGCGCCGCGATGATGCCCAGCGCCCAGATGAACACCGCCGCCACGATGGCCACCCAGCGTCCGTACGACAGACCGCCGAGCATGCCGCTCAGGATGTCCTTGACCGCCCTGGCCACGGCACCGGCCACCACGATGATCACGATGGCCACGATGGCCTTGGGCAGCCAGCCCACCACCGAGGCCAGCAGGCCGGAGACCGGGTTGGGCCCGAAGACGTTGAAGGCTATCTGCAGGGTGACCAGCAGGATCGCGTAGAAGACGATCCTGGCGAGCAGGCTGCTGGCGTCGTACCTGCTGCGTGCCAGCCAGTTCCGTACGCCGCTGCGCTCCACCGCCCGGTCGAAGCCGACCCGTTCGAGCACCTTGTCGACGATCTTCTCGAGCGCCTTGGCCACGAGCCACCCGATGAAGAGAATCACCAGGAACGCGACCAGCTTCGGAACGAACGTCGCTATCCCCCGCCAGGCATCCGATATGCCTTGGCCAATGTTGATGTCCACGGTTCCCTCCTCCGAGGAGCCAATGCCTCGGCGCTACCCGGACAGAAACCGTATATACACGCAGTGCATCCAAAACTTCGCAGAAAGCTATATATCCGGCTCCTGTTGCCCGTCGTGGCTGCCGGGATTCCGCAGCAGCCGGTCGGCCTGGCGGAGGACGGCCGTCAGGTACTGGCGGGTGGCGGCGGGATCGGCCGGGTCGGCCGGGTCGGCCGGGTCGAGGAGCATGCGGTACATCGCCGCGCCCACGACCATGTCGATCACGGTGTCGATGTCGAGGTCGGCGTCCTCGGCCAGCAGCCCTTCGCCGCGGGCGCGCTCCAGCGCGGCGCGGATCACCCGGCGGCGGGGCTGGATGTACTGCTCGCGGTAGGTGGCCAGCAGCGCGGGGTGGCTGGTGCTGGAGCCGATGAGCTGGGCGAGGACCGTACGGAAGCGGGTGTCACCGAGCGTGCGTACCCAGGAGTCCATGAGCCGCTCGTCGGCCGGCCGGGCCGCGACGTCGGCCGTGGCCCAGATCTCCTCCTCGGGGACGAGGGTGCGGGCCTGCTCGATGGCCTGGGTGAGCAGTTCCTCCTTCGACGACCAGCGCCGGTAGACCGTCACCTTGGCCACCCTCGCGCGCTTGGCGATCTGCTCGAAGTTCGCGCCCTCCAGGCCGCGCTCCACGAACAACTCCAGCGCCGCCCGCATGATCGCCTCATCCGCCTCGGGGTCGCGCGGCCTGCCCCGCGTGCGCCGTACAGAGGTCATCCGAACGCCACCTTTCCCAAGCCCGCCCCCGAGGCGGGCGCGACGAAGCGAGGTGCGTGCCCGGGGCGCAGCCGCCAATCAGCGGTGAGTACGGTCTCCATGCCCCGGCGCAGCTCCCGCAGCCCCGCCTCGCCGGGTGCCCCGTCGGCGAACGCGGAGGCGACCAGATCGAACTGGTAGCGGGTGTTGTCGTGCGCGAACAGCGGTACCACTCCGGGATCCGAGGCCAGCAGCCGCTGGACGCGCCGGGCGGCCTCGATCTGGCGGACGGTGTCCTGGCCGCCGATGGTCATCTGCCGGACCTGGTCCGTGGCCAGGTGGGGCAGCGTGTAGAGGGTGTCGCCCATGAACAGCACGCCTCCGGAGTCCAGGCGCAGCAGCACGCACATGTGGCCGGGGGAGTGGCCCGGCGTGGGCAGCAGGATAACGCTGCCGTCGCCGAAGTGGTCCTGACTGCCGGGAAAGGGCCCGAACGCGCCGGAGTCGAAGGCGGGGAACGACAGGTTCTCCTCGACCAGGCCGAAGGAGTGCGGATAGAGCACGCCGTGCTCCCAGTCACGCCGATCCAGCACCACCGTCGCCTGCGGCAGGTGGCGCAGCCCTCCCGCGTGGTCGTCGTGGACGTGGGTGAGGAAGACCGTGGTGATCTCCTCGGCGGCGTAGCCGAGCCGGGCCAGCCGGACGCGTAGATCCTGCCCGGCGGCCATCCGGTACTCGTCGCGCTCGGTCAGCAGCCGCGAGGTCAGGTCGTAGTAGCCGTCGTGGTCGTGCGCCTGCTCCCAGTTGACGCCGGTGTCGACCAGCATGAGGCCGTGCCGGGGGTGGTCGATGAGGTAGGCGTGGACCGGCACCGCGATCTGCGCCTTGTCGACCAGGGTGCGCACGTAGCCGTTCAGCCCTTCCCAGCCGTCCAGGCCGCCGTAGAACTGGCCGTACGTGACGATCGTGTCGCCGGTGTGGATCGGGAACACCCGGACGGCTCCGTCCGTGATCCGCCGCCGTGCGCCGGGGGCGCGTGCCGCCGCCTGCCGCTCCCGCTCGCCCCTGGCCAGCGACGCGCGGCGCTGCCGGTCCACGTGGCCGCCCGACAGCCCGCTCGCCGCACCCAGCACCAGTCCCGCGCCGCCCATCAGGAAGGCCCGCCTGGCCTGCCGCGCGGGACGGCCGTTCGCGCTCCGGCGGCCACGCAGGACGGCGACCACCGCTCCGGCCAGGCACGCCCCGGCGGCCAGGGCGAGCAGCACCGGCAGGTCCGTGACGTGGTAGACGACCGCGAGGTAGAGCCCCAGCGTGCCCAGACCGGCCGCGACGCCGAAGAACGCCAGTGCCCGACGCCGCCCGGCCCGCCCGCCGAGCGCCCTCGGCCAGAGCAGAACGCATCCCAGCCCGGTCAGCACCAGCCCGTACGCCACCAGCACCGGCACCGGCACGCCCTTCAACCGCAGCACGACCAGCCAGACGGCCACGATCGCAAGGCCGGGAACGACCACCCCGACCCTGCCCAAGACCTTCAACACCAGGCTCACCCCGATTTGGTAAACGCAAACGGATGCGTTTGCATAATAACCAGGGTCACCGGGCGGAGACCAACAACGAAAGCCGCAGGCTCACGAAGCGGACCGTGAGCCGGAGTGTCCGCAGCGGCCCCAGACGGCCCCAGGCGGGCTCAGCGGTCAGCGATCAGCGATCAGCGATCAGCGGTCTTGCGGTCGTCGGCGCGGCGGGGACTGAGCTTGCGGGCGACTGGAGTGCCGGAGGATGATCGTTAACATTGATGGAGGCGGAGTAGCCTCCCGCCGAGGCTGTGTTGTCAGAATTCTCCAGCCCGTCGAGCATGCGCAATTGAAAGGAAAGCCTGTGTGTGAAAACTATGCAATCGTTGCCGAAGAGGTCATCAGGTACTACTACTCGACGTTCGATACAGATCGCCAGGGCCTTGGGAGCTTTTACCGTGACAGCTCGATCCTGACTTTCGACTCCAGCCAGACCGAAGGCGGGAGCGACATCGTAGAGAGGCTGGCCAGTCTTCCCTTCAAAAAGGTCGAGCACCAGGTCGCGACCAGGGACGCGCAGCCCTTGGCGGACGGCGCCATAATCGTCATGGTGACAGGAGCGCTCAAGGTGGACGATTCACCGGCGCTTTTGAATTTCGCTCAGACATTCGTGCTCAGGTCGGACAGCGGCTCATACTACGTCAGCCACGACATCCTCAATCTGGTTGATCCCGCCGAGTCTGTCTGGCCCGGTTGATCGATAGTCGTGGTGAACTTGTATGGGTGGGACTGCCCGACGTTGCGACGCGGTACAGGACGCGAGCAGTTCAGGGATTGGGAGCGCAAGGGAAGTATCACGAGGGCTGGCACAACGTCAGTGCTCGTGCTGACGAGAACGGCGAACAGCCCGGGACAACAGAAAGCCCCAGACTCCCGGCATAGGCCATGAGCTGGGGCTTTGTCGTGCACATGACCAGATCAGATCTGGTCTGGTGGACGATACTGGGATTGAACCAGTGACCTCTTCCGTGTCAGGGAAGCGCTCTCCCGCTGAGCTAATCGTCCTTGTCGAGCTGGAAACCAGAGCGGAAGACGGGATTCGAACCCGCGACCCTCACCTTGGCAAGGTGATGCTCTACCACTGAGCCACTTCCGCGTGGCGGTGCACTTACCTTAGCGGATCCGGGAGGGCCGCCGATCATCGAGGTGGAGACGGGATTTGAACCCGTGTAGACGGCTTTGCAGGCCGCTGCCTCGCCTCTCGGCCACTCCACCAGGAGCCTCACTCCGAGCGGAAGACGGGATTCGAACCCGCGACCCTCACCTTGGCAAGGTGATGCTCTACCACTGAGCCACTTCCGCGTGAAGGCCCGGCTGTGCACACCGGGCTACGGGAAAACCATATCGTCTCCGGAGAGTGCCCGTGCGCACCGCGACGCCCAAGGGGCGAAATCGGCGCGTCACGCGGACGGGTGCACCAGGCGCATGTCCTTGGTCATCACGAACATCACACGGTGACCGAACTGGATCTGGTAGTAACGCGTCTCGCCCGTGGTGGTCACGTGCCTGGCGGCGCTGTGCGCGTTCGCCGCGTAGTACGACCCGGTGATCGTGTCACCCACCGCGTACGTCTGCCCCGGCTCGATCTTGTACTTGAGCGGCGTCAACGCCTGGTACGCCGCCCCCTTGTAGGCGGACTTCTCCGGATAGGCCCGCCCGTACACTTTCACGTCGGCCGACACCGGCGTCGCGATGGGCCCCTTGGCCGGGACGGCGGTCGGGTTCGAGGCCGGGTTGCGGAACCACGCCTTCTGGCCCAGGTACCAGATCGCCGTCCAGTCCCCCTGCCGCTCCGCGACCGCGAAGCGCTGGCCGGTCGAGGCGCGGGCGCTGTGGTCGTACACGCTGTGCGTGCTCGGCTTGCCCGGGTGTTTGCCCAGGTCGGTGACGAGGGGAGCGGTGTCGCTCGGCGACTTGTGCAGCCACACCGTGGAGGCCCCGTGCGCGGGACACGCCTTGCTGGGCTTGGTGGACTCGCAGCCGGTGAAGCGTGGCCGGTGGGTGGCGTACGACGGGCGGATGATGACGGAGTCGCCGTCCTTGGCCGCCTTGAACGGCTTGTTCATCAGCTCGAAGTAGTGCGCCCAGTCCCAGTACGGCCCCGGGTCCTCGTGCATCCCCGCGACCGTCTGCGGGGTCGTCCCCGGCACGTTGTCGTGGCCCAGGATGTGGGCCCGGTTGAGCGGGATGTCGTACTTCCCGGCCAGGTACTTGACCAGCCGCGCCGACGACCGGTACATCGCCTCCGTGTACCAGGCGCCGCCCTTGGCCAGGTAGCCCTCGTGCTCGATGCCGATCGAACGGGTGTTGACATCCCAGTTCCCCGCATGCCAGGCGATGTCGTTCGTCGCCACGTGCTGGGCGACATGTCCGTCGCGGGAGCGGATCGTGTAGTGCCAGCTCACGTACTTCGGGTTGCGGATCATGGACGGGATGCCCTGGTAGGTGCCCTCGGTGTCGTGAACGACGATGTAGTCGACGGCACGGGCGCGTGACAGGCGGTCGTGGTTGCCGTAGTCGCGGCTCTTCTTCTTGCCGAACTGCTTGTGGGCGGCGGGCATCCATTCGCAGGTGAGGGAGGAGGGGCACTCCGCCTGCCGGCCCCCCGAGTGCCCCTTCGGCCCGGGGGAGCCGGTCCACGTGACGGGTTCGGCCTCCTCGTCCGCCAGGGGGTCGAGGTCGGTGCCGGTGTCGGCCGATTCGTCGCCGGCGGACGGGTTGTCGTCGTCCACGGCCTGCTCGTTCTGGACGGGCGCGGCGTCCGGGTCGTGCCGCGTGACCGCCTCGGCGTCCTCGTCGCGCAGCTCGCGCAGGCCGGGGACGGGGGCGAGCCGTACCAGGTGGCCGTCGTCGGTACGCCGCTGCGCCCCCTCCCGCATCACCGAGAACACCTCGTCCGCGAACGCCCGGGACGCCGCCGGGTCGTCCGCCCCCGCGTACCGCGCGACGGCCTCGCGCCAGGCGGCGGGGTCGGCGCTGGGGCTCTCCTGGTAGGAGGCGAGGAGGGCGGCTCCGGCCCGGATGTTCGCGGCCGGGTCGTGCCGTAGCCGGGCGGCCGCCAGCCCGGTCAGGCGACCGGCCTCGGGCAGGGTCGTCCGAGGCGCCGACCCGGACGCGTGCGCCGCCGAGTGGGTCACCTCCTCGACGCGCGCCTGGGACATCGGACGGGAGTCGTCGCCCCGAGGATCCCCCAGGGCGTCCCCGATGAGGGCGTGGTCGTGCCCGAGCGCGTCGGCGGGGAAGGCGTCCACCAGGTGCATCGGGCCGTACCCGCCCGCCGTGCTGGGCCGTCCCCCGTTCGCGTCCCACCGCGACTCCAGGTACGAGACCGCCAGCAGCACGCTCTCCGGCACCCCGTACTCGCGGGCGGCGGCGGCGAAGTCACCCTGCCGCCCGGAGGCCGAGGGGACCGCCGAGACCGTCGCGGTCGCCGGAAGGGTGAAGGCTGCGGGCAGGACGTCGGCGGGTACGGCGAGGGCGCCGGCGGCCAGGACGGCGGCGAGCCAGAGCTGCATGAACATCTCCCCAGGAACGTCACGATGCGACTACTCACCGTAACCATTCCCAGAAAGGGATGTGTCAGACGGGTCGGATGTTACAGATGAGATCCAACAGATCCCCGGCGAATTCGGCCCGTCAGCCCGGAAGCCCCGCCCTCGCCTGCCGCCACGCCCCACCCTCTCCCCGAAGCGTTAAATCCTGCCCGATTTCGGGCAGGATGTTGGCGTGCCTCGTTCCAGAGTCGTAGGGTCCTCGTCTGTGTCCACGGCGCGGCATCCGTACGAAGATCTCATCACCCACCTCACCAGGACGAGCCCCCTCGGTCCCGGCGAAGCGGCCCGCGTGGTCGCCGACGTGCTGGCGTACTTCTCCGAGTCCGTCGAGGAGTTCGTCCGCCGCCGTCACGGCGAGCTGAAGACGCGCGGCTTCACCAACGACGAGATCTTCCCCCGGATCGCCGGCGAATTACGGGGCCGCCGCGTGGCGGCCCCCGAGCTGTCTCTGAGGCAGCTACGCAGGATCGTTTACGGATAAGAGGAGACCTCGATGTGTGGAATCGTGGCCTACGTCGGCCCCAAGGACGCCGCCCCCATCCTGCTGGAGGGCCTGCAGCGGCTGGAATACCGGGGCTATGACTCGGCCGGGGTCGTGGTGTCCAACAAGGGCCTCAAGGTACGCAAGGTCAAGGGCCGGGTGGCCGATCTGGCCAAGGTCGTGCCGGGCAGGTTCAAGGGCAACCTCGGCATCGGGCACACCAGGTGGGCCACGCACGGCGTGCCGAGCGACGCCAACGCCCATCCGCATCTGTCCGCCGACGGGCGCGTCGCGGTCGTGCACAACGGCATCATCGAGAACGCCGGGGAGTTGCGCGCCAAGCTGGAGGCCGACGGGGTGGTGTTCGCCTCGGAGACCGACACCGAGGTGCTCGCGCACCTGATCGCCCACGCGGTCGACGAGAACGACTCGCTGGAGGAGGCCGTCAGGAAGACGCTCAAGGCCGTCGTGGGCACGTACGGCATCGCCGTGATCGACTCCGAGCGGCAGGGCGAGGTGGTCGTGGCCCGCAACGGCAGCCCGATCGTGCTGGGCATCGGCGAGAAGGAGATGTTCGCCGCCTCCGACGTGGCCGCGTTGGTCCGCTACACGCGCCAGGTCGTGCACCTGGAGGACGGCGAGCTGGCCGTGCTCAAGGCCGACGGTTTCCACACCTTCGCCAGCGACGCCCGCGAGACGGCCAAGGAGCCGTTGACCGTCGACTGGGACGCCGGCCACTACGACACCGGCGGCTATGAGCACTACCTGCTCAAGGAGATCTCCGAGCAGCCCGAGACGATCACCAGGACGATGAGCGGGCGGCTCGACGAGCGGTTCCACGTCGCCCATCTCGGCGGTCTCAACATGGACGCCCGCGAGACGCGCTCGTTCCGCCGGGTGAAGATCATCGGGTGTGGCTCGGCGTACTACTCGGGGCAGATCGGGGCGCAGCTCATCGAGGAGCTGGCGCGCATCCCGTCCGACGCCGAGCCGGCCAGCGAGTTCCGCTACCGCAACCCCGTCGTCGACCCCGACACGCTCTACGTCGCGATCAGCCAGTCGGGCGAGACGTACGACACGCTCGCCGCCGTGCAGGAGCTGAAGCGCAAGGGCGGCCGGGTCATCGGCATCGTCAACGCCGTCGGCAGCGCCATCGCCCGCGAGGTCGACGGCGGCATCTACCTGCACGCGGGGCCAGAGGTGTCGGTCGCCTCGACCAAGGCGTTCACCTCGACCTCGCTGGCGTTCGCGCTGCTCGCGCTGCACCTGGGCCGGGTGCGCGACCTGTCGCCCGCCGACGGGCGGCGCGTCGTGGAGGGCCTGCGCCGGCTGCCGGGGCAGATCGAGCAGATCCTCCAGCAGGGCGACAAGATCGCCGAGCTGGCCAAGAAGTACGCCCACCACCCGAGCATGATGTTCGTCGGCCGGGTGCGCGGCTACCCGGTGGCCCGCGAGGGCGCGCAGAAGCTCAAGGAGATCTCCTACGTCCACGCCGAGGCGTATCCGGCCAGCGAGCTGAAGCACGGCCCGCTCGCGCTGATCGGCCCCGACATGCCGACGGTCGCGGTCGTGCCCGACGACGAGCTGCTCGACAAGAACCTCACCACGCTCGGCGAGATCCGGGCCAGGGGCGGCCAGGTGCTCATGGTGGGCCACCGCGAGCCCGGCGTGAAGCTGGCCGACGACGTCATCGTGATCCCGAAGAACGAGATCGAGCTGGACCCGATCCTGCTGACGATCCCGCTTCAGCTCCTGGCGTACTACGCGGCGGTGGCGCTCGGCCGGGATGTCGACAAGCCTCGCAACCTTGCCAAGAGCGTTACAGTCGAGTAGCTGTGCCAAATTCGTCGCAAAGTATCGTTATCTCGGTGCTGACGACATAAATTCAATACTGTGCGGCAGTTCGACCATCAGAGGCCCAATCCCGCACGCATGTATGACTACATGCTCGGCGGGAAGGACAACTTCGCGGTCGATCGCCTGGCCCTCGACCAGCTCACCGAGCTGATCCCGGAGGCGGTCCCGCTGGCCCACGCGAACCGGGCCTTCCTTCAGCGTGCCGTGCGCTACGTGGCCCGCGCCGGGGTCGGCCAGTTCCTCGATCTCGGCAGCGGGCTGCCCACCCAGGGCTGCGCCCACGAGATCGCCCCAGAGGCGCGGGTCGTCTACGTCGACCACGATCCGGTGGTCGGTGCGCACGCCAAGGTCCTGCTCCGGCGCTCGCCGGGCAGGGCCTTCTTCGTTCAGGGCGACCTGCTCGACCCGGAGGACGTGCTGGCCAGGGCGGGTGAGTTCCTCGATCTCGACCGGCCGATCGGCGTGCTGCTGGTCTCGATCCTGCACTTCCTGCCCGACTCGGCCGATCCGCAGCGGGCGGTGGCCGTGCTGCGCGAGCGCATGGCGCCCGGCGGTTTCCTGGTGGTCTCGCACGCCACGACCCTGGCGCACGTGGACGGCGACGAGCCGCCAGGAGGCGGCTCGCCCGGCGGCGGGGCCGATCGCACCCCGTCCCGGATCAGGTCGTTCTTCGGTGACTTCCCGCTGGAGCCCCCGGGGCTCGTCCAGGCCACCGACTGGCGTCCCGACCGTCCCAAGCTGGTGGGCGACTGGTCCCTGCCGTCGTCGCTCATGGCCGGAGTCGGACGGAAGCCGCCGGGAACTCTCGACAGACGATAAAACGCCCAAAAACCCTATTGGCCTATTAAATCCAGCAAAACACGGGAAAAGACCGTGGCTGGCCGCGATCGAAATGTGTAACGCCGCGTAATGTGTCAATAACCTGAGGTAAGGGGGAAATTCGGGGGAGAGGCACCATGCGGCGTCGGCGATTCTTCGCCTGGGGGGCGGGCCTGGCCGCCTGCGTGACCGGCTGCGGCACGCAGTACGTCGGCGGAGAGCTGCCGCACACCCGGTTCTCCATCGTGTCCGGCGGCGACCGCTGGGCCAGGGCGGGGCAGGTGTTCACCGACGCGGTCCGGGCGGCCGGGTTCGAGCTGGGGCCGGGTTCCAGGATCACGGTGAGCGGCCTGCCCGCGCTGGCCGCCGACGAGCTGAACAACGGCCGGAGTGTGCTCGACACCGCCACCCCGCTGGCCAGGCTCACCGGCGAGGCCGAGGTCGTGGTCGTGCCCGGCCGCTCCCCGGTGCAGGACTTTGGCGAACTCGGCGCGCGGCTCCTCTCCCGCCCCGGCCAGACGCAGTTGGTGGGCGGGCCGCAGGGCGAGCCCGACCACCTGCTCTTCGGCCTGATCGCCAGGGCGCTCGGCGCGGACACCAGGCAGGTCTACTACACCGGCTACCCCAGCAGGGGCGAGGCCGCCGCCGCGCTGCTGTCCGGCCAGGCGATCGCCGCGGCGGGCCCGCTGTCGGACTGGCGCACCGCCATCGGCCGCGGCCGGGTCAGGGCGCTCGCGGTCTCCTCGGCCCAGCGCGTGCCGGACCTCGACGTGCCGACCCTGCTGGAGTGCGGGGTGCGGGTGGACTTCGCGGACTGGGCGGCCGCGTTCGGTCCCGAGCACATGTCCCAGGGGAGCCGCGACCGGGCCGTGCGCATGTGCGACCAGGTGCTGCGATCCGGCGTCTGGGAGGCGGCCTGCCACGGCGCGGGGTGGCTGACGATCCCGCTGACCGGAGACGACTTCAGCCGCTGGCTCGGCACCGAGATCGCCAGAACGCGGGCCGTCCTGCACGATCTCGGCCTGCTCGACACCACCAAAGCCACAACATGCTGGGGTAGTTGCGGGAACGGCCACTAGATGTAGGATCCTGGTCGTCGCTGGTTCGCCTCTGCGGAGGCGGAGCAAAAGGGAACCCGGTGAGATTCCGGGGCTGCCCCGCAGCGGTGAGCGGGAACGACCGCCGTCATTGACGCACTGGAGAGATCCGGGAAGCGACGGCCAGTAGGCGCCTTTGCGCGTGCCCGCGAGCCCGAAGACCTGCCAGTGGCGTGCCGGGCGTGTGCCCGGCGGGAAGTGTTCAGGGTCTCGAGGGCGGGCCAGGGCACGACGCGGCCGTACACACGCGCGCCGCCGTGCTCTCGCGTGCCCTCACGGGGATGAGCTCGCGAGGAGAGAGAGCACGTGACGCAGATCGTTGAGGTTGACCGCCGGCTGGCCATCGAGGAGGCCGCCGCCCGGGTGATCACCGACCCGGCCAACTCGCGCGTCGCCGCCCGGCTGCTGGCCGAGGAGATCGCCGACGAGGCCGCCGGGCACGGCGTGCGCTCGTTCTCCGAGTCCGTCGCCGCCACCCACGCGGCCGGGCTGGTCCAGGACGGGCTCGCGGAGTTCGTCGCCGCGCACGCCGCCGAGCTGGACGCGCTGGTCTCGGCCGAGGCGGACGACCGGTTCGAGTATTTCGGGCTGCGCACGGTCTACGACCGCTACCTGCTGCGTGACCCCGAGACGCGGGCGGTGCTGGAGCGGCCCCAGCACTTCTTCCTGCGCGTGGCCTGCGGGCTGTCGCAGACCGTGGCCGAGGCGGCCGAGCTGTACGGGCTGATGTCCACGCTGGCGTACCTGCCCAGCTCGCCCACGCTGTTCAACTCCGGGGCCCGCCGCCCGCAGCTCTCGTCCTGCTTCCTGCTCGACTCGCCGCGCGACGAGCTGGAGGGCATCTACGACAGGTACGGCCAGGTGGCCCGGCTGTCGAAGTACGCCGGAGGCATCGGCATCTCGTGGACCAGGGTGCGCTCGCGCGGCTCGCTGATCAGGGGCACCAACGGCCACTCCAACGGCATCGTGCCGTGGCTGCGTACGCTCGACTCCTCGGTGGCCGCGGTCAACCAGGGAGGGCGGCGCAAGGGGGCGGCCTGCGTCTATCTGGAGACCTGGCACGCCGACATCGAGGAGTTCCTCGAACTGCGCGACAACACCGGCGAGGACGCCCGCCGCACCCACAACCTCAACCTGGCCAACTGGGTGCCGGACGAGTTCATGCGCCGGGTGGAGGCCGACGAGCCGTGGTCGCTGTTCGACCCGAAGGAGACGCCCGACCTCACCGACCTGTACGGCGAGGCGTTCACCGCCGCCTACCGGGCCTACGAGGCGGCCGGTCGCTTCACCCGCCAGATCCCCGCCAGGACCCTGTACGGCCGCATGATGCGCACGCTCGCGCAGACCGGCAACGGCTGGATGACGTTCAAGGACGCCGCCAACCGCACCTCCAACCAGACCGCCCGCCCCGAGAACGTCATCCACCTGTCCAACCTGTGCACCGAGATCCTCGAGGTCACCAGCGACGGTGAGACCGCCGTGTGCAATCTCGGCTCGATCAACCTGGCCGCGCACCTGGCCGGGGACGACGTCGACTGGGAGCGGCTGGGCCGCACCGTGCGCACGGCCGTCCGGTTCCTCGACCGCACCATCGACCTGGGCTTCTACCCGACGCCCGAGGCCGAGGCGGCCAACAGGCGCTGGCGGCCCATCGGGCTCGGCGTGATGGGGCTGGCCGACGTGTTCTTCACGCTGCGGCTGCCGTTCGACTCGCCGCGGGCGCTGGAGCTGTCCACCCGGATCGCCGAGGAGATCGCGCTGGCCGCGTACGACACCTCGGCCGACCTCGCGGTCGAGCGCGGCCGGCACCCCTCGTACGCCGACACGCGGGCGGCCGGGGGAGTGCTGCACCCCGACCACTACGGCGCCGGCGGCACGCCGCGCTGGGACGCGCTCCGCGACAAGATCGCGGCCACCGGCCTGCGGAACTCGCTCATGGTCGCCATCGCGCCCACCGCCACCATCGCCTCGATCGCGGGCTGCTACGAGTGCATCGAGCCGCAGGTGTCCAACGTGTTCAAGCGGGAGACCCTGTCGGGCGAGTTCTTGCAGGTCAACCGGTATCTGGTGGCCGACCTGCAGGCGCGCGGGCTGTGGACGCGGCACCTGCGCGACGACCTCAAGCGCGCCGACGGCTCCGTGCAGCAGGTGCCCGGCATCCCCGACGACCTCAAGGTGCTCTACCGGACGGCCTGGGAGTTGCCGCAGAAGGCGCTCATCGACCTGGCCGCGGCGCGGCAGCCGTACATCGACCAGTCGCAGTCGCTCAACCTCTTCATGGCCAGCCCGACCATCGGCAAGCTCTCCTCGATGTACGCCTACGCCTGGAAGCAGGGGCTGAAGACGACGTACTACCTGCGCTCGCGCCCCGCCACCAGGATCGCCCAGACCACGGTGGCGGCGCCCGCGTCGGACACTGCGGCGGCGATCGCCTGCTCCCTCGAGAACCCGGAAACCTGCGAAGCCTGCCAGTAATAAGGAGACCCGCCCATGCTGCTCGACCCCGGAATGGACCTCACCCTCCGGCCGATGCGCTACTCCGGCTTCTACGAACGGTTCCGTGCGGCCATCCGCAACACGTGGACCGTCGAGGAGGTGGAGCTGCACTCCGACCTCGCCGACCTGGCCAGGATGACCCCGCAGGAGCGCCACCTGATCAACCGGCTGGTCGCCTTCTTCGCCACCGGCGACTCCATCGTGGCCAACAACCTCGTGCTCAACCTCTACCAGCACGTCAACGCCCCCGAGGCCCGCCTGTACCTGAGCAGGCAGCTCTTCGAGGAGGCCGTGCACGTGCAGTTCTACCTGACGCTGCTCGACACGTACCTGCCCGATCCGGACGAGCGGGTCAAGGCGTTCGCCGCGATCGAGCACATCCCGTCGATCCGCGACAAGGCGGAGTTCTGCTTCAGGTGGATCGACTCGATCAACGGGCTGGACCGGCTGGAGACCGCCGACGAGCGCCGGCGGTTCCTGCTCAACCTCATCTGCTTCGCGGCCTGCATCGAGGGCCTGTTCTTCTACGGCGCGTTCGCGTACGTGTACTGGTTCCGCTCCCGGGGCCTGCTCGGCGGCCTGGCCACCGGGACGAACTGGGTGTTCAGGGACGAGTCCATGCACATGGAGTTCGCGTTCAGCGTGGTCGACACCGTGCGGGCCGAGGAGCCGTCGTTGTTCGACGACGAACTCGGCAAGCAGGTCACGCTCATGATCGAGGAGGCCGTCGCCGCCGAGCTGGCCTTCGCCGAGGACCTGTGCGGCGACGGCCTGCCGGGCATGGGGGTCGCGCAGATGCGCGAGTACCTGGAGTACGTCGCCGACCAGCGGCTGGTCCGCCTGGGCCTGCCCAGAAGGTACGCTTCGGCCAACCCGTTCGCCTTCATGGAGTTGCAGGACGTCCAAGAGCTGGCCAACTTCTTTGAACGGCGGGTCTCCGCCTACCAGGTTGCGGTGGAGGGCAATGTCACCTTTGATGAGACTTTCTAGGACATTGGGGGCATAAACGTGCAGTCTCCGGCAGACTGGCCGATCCTGGCGATCTCCGTGGTCGGGGCGATCCTCCTGGTGGAGCTGGCCAGGCGGGTGCTGAACAGGGTGGGGCGCAACTGGGCGCTCGCCCGGCATCTGGTGGAGCACTGCACGTGGTCGGCGTACTGGGTGGCCGCCGTCGTGGCGGCCAACCTGGTCTTCGGGCCGGGGATGCTGGGCGACTCGCCCGGCGACCGGGCCCTGGCCGCCACGATCGAGCGGGTCCTCGGCCTGGTCACGATCGCCGCCGTCACCTGGCTGATCGTGCAGGCCACGTACGCGCTGACGGACGTCGTCCTCGACCGGCTGGTGCTGATCAAGGGCGACGACAACCGCCGGGCGCGGCGCATCATGACGCAGATCGCGCTGGTCCGCCGGATCGCCGCCGCCGCCATCATCGTGATCGCGCTCGGCGCCATGCTCTTCTCCTTCCCCCAGGTACGCGCGCTCGGGGCCGGGCTGCTGGCCTCGGCCGGGATCGCCGGGGCGGTCGTCGGCATCGCCGCCCAGCCCACCCTCGGCAACGCGCTGGCCGGGCTCCAGCTCGCCTTCAGCGACGCGCTCCGCCTGGACGACGTGGTCGTGGTCGAGAAGGAGTGGGGCCGGATCGAGGAGCTGACGCTCACGTACGTGGTGCTGCGGCTGTGGGACGAGCGCCGGCTCGTGCTCCCGGTGTCGTACTTCACCCAGAACCCGTTCGAGAACTGGACCCGCCACGGCAGCCGGGTGCTCGCCGTGGTGTTCCTGCGCGTGGACTGGTCGGTGCCGGTCCCGAAACTGCGCGAGGCCCTGTACGAGTTCCTCCAGGGCAACCCGCTGTGGGACCAGAAGGACTGGACGCTCCAGGTCACCGACGTGCTGCCGAACGGCCTGGTGGAGGTGCGGGCCCTGATGAGCGCCGCGGACGCGCCGTCCTCGTGGGACCTCAAGTGCGACGTCCGCGAATTCCTGGTCGAGTACGTACGGGAGCACCACCCCGAATCGCTGCCCCGTTTCCGCGTCGAAACCCCGGAGTCCCGCGTGGAGGCCGGGAAAGACCCGCGATAAATAAGTGGCACCCGGCTGGATCATCCGTTTAACGTGGACATCGTCCAGCACGGCAAAAGGCAGGAAAAGGAGGGCGGCGACGTGCGTCACCAGTGCCGACTGAGCACCTCACGGCTGTCCGAGCCGCTGCCCGGGCCGTGCCGCAGGCTTTCCGGATAAACGTTTCGACGGAATTTCCGGGAAGCCGCCTCGAGCACTGTTCGAGGCGGCTTCCTTCTTGTTGAGAACATTTCATGAGAAACCGAGTGTGGGGCAGTTTGGTCAGCCCGCCTGCCTTGGGAGCAGGAGCACCGCAGGTTCGAATCCTGCCACTCGGACGACGGCCCCGAACGGAAGGGGCCGCGGGCCGATGGCCTGGCCGACGGGAGTGGCGTCCCCCGGCCGGACCTCGCCCTCACCCCGGGCCGGCTCACGCCGGCCGGGCCCGGGGTCCAGCCGCTCTGGCCCAACTGGCAGAGGCGCCGTCTTCAGGAGGCGGAGGTTCAGGGTTCGAATCCCTGGAGCGGCACGACCAACCGGCCGTCCCCCGGCCGTCCCACCTGGCCGCCCGCCTGGCTCAGCGCTTGGAGAGCCGGGCGTGGCGGGTGGTTTCGTAGCGGTCGATCGCGGCGCCGAGCTGGGCGAGCTTCTCGGTGTAGAGGACGGGCAGGACGCCGGGCTCGGCGGGCGGGCGGTCGGCGTCGACGTACTGGGTGCCGAGGTTGGTGAGGGCGACGACGATGTAGTGGCGGCCGGCCTTGCCGGGCAGCGACCTGACGATGCCGGCGTCGGCCCCGGAGTTGCCGACCCAGCCGGTCTTGTGCGCGAACGTGACCTGC
Organism: Nonomuraea sp. NPDC051298; assembly: GCF_055586305.1. Taxonomy (NCBI): domain Bacteria; kingdom Bacillati; phylum Actinomycetota; class Actinomycetes; order Streptosporangiales; family Streptosporangiaceae; genus Nonomuraea; species Nonomuraea sp. NPDC051298. The sequence continues at coordinate 409,395 of NZ_JBVJIM010000001.1, read as the reverse complement.
GCCTGCTGGTTGCAGGGGCGCACGTCCCGGCCGTACTTGTTGCCCCCGACGGTCACCGTGCCGTCGGCGGCCACCCAGCGCTCCGCCACCTGTTGCGGCAGGCCGGGGGCCGGATAGCCGGCGCCGCACCGGTTGGTCGTGGAGAGCATGTCGTTGAAGCCCTGCTCGGCGAGCAGCTTCTTGAACACCTGGCGGGCGGCCGGGCTCAGCACGGCGGAGGTCACGGGCGTGCCGTCGGGAGCCGTCCACGCCTTGCCGGGTACGCCGTTGACCAGCGCCAGGAGCTTGGCGGTGTCCAGCGAGCTCATCGTGACCGGGTTGGACCAGCGGCCGCCGTTGGCCGGGTTGGTGTTCTTGAGCTGCATGGTCTCCAGGCCCAGGTCCTGGAACGTCTGGTTGAGCCCGTCGACCGCGCCGCGGTCGTGCAGCAGCTTGACCAGGGCACAGGTGGCGCTGTTGGCGGAGGAGGTGATGGCGGCGTCCAGGTAGGCGCGGACGGTGTTGCTGGTGGGGCCGCCGCACAGCGAGCTGACGACCGTGGGCTCGTAGGCGTAGGTGTCGTCGAGGCCGATGCCACCCTGGTCGGCCAGGCGGAGCACGCCGAAGGCCACCATCAGCTTCAGCACGGACGCGGGGTAGGGCGACATGAAGTCGATGGGGGCGTTCTCCCTGCCCGGCACGATGTCGATGGTGCCCTTGCCCTGGTTGGCGTACCAACCGGAGTCGTCCCACTGCCGCCAGCGCACCTGGGTGGTGTGAAAGTCGCGGTCCACCGGCACGACGATCCCCTGCGGATGCTGCGGGCTCATCAGCACGGTTCCGGACGACACCGGCTTGCCGTACCGGTCCAGCTCCAGCACCGTCACGTCGAGCTGCGGCTGCTGGACGATCGGCTGGGGATCGGCGGCCGAGGCGAACAACCGGGCGTGGTCGGCGGGCGTTCTCGCCTCCTTGTCCACCTCCTTCGACAGCGTACGTGCCTGTGGCGAGCCCGGCGGAGCCAGGTCGAGCACCTGCTCGAAGCGGGCGGCGGCCATGGCCTGCCGGAGGAAGGCGGCCACGGCGCCCGCGTCCTCGCCGTCGGCCTGGGCCGGGGCGGCAGCCAGCAGTAACGACACGGTGGTCAAGGCGGCCACGGCGAATCGCCGCGTCCTGGCGTGGAAAATGGGCAAGAGAGTTGGTTCCTATCGGTAGACGAGCTTTTCAGCGGTCGTGGCGAAGCCCGGCGGACCCGCACCGCCATGATCGAAAAATCGAACGGCGCCACCCTATCCGGAGTGAGACCGGTGATCGTCCGGAATGGCGTGGGCTCACCGCTTGACATCCAAGCTCCAGGGATGTCTGACCCGCGTTCGGCGGGCCTGGTCAGAGGGGAATCTTCGCTCGCGGCCTTGACCGCCGTCACCATCCATGTCTAGATCGAAAAGGCCCGCCGTTCCCGTCCTCGCAGCCCTGGGAGGAACCCATGACAGCGACCAGAACGCCCCCACGGTGACGGATCACCCTCACCAAGCCGCCGACGAGCAGCGGCACCTACGCGGGCGGGCGATCCGCATCGCCACCGTCCTGGCGGGCGTACTCCAACTCGTCCTGGCCGCGCTGCTGATCGGCGTCCCGTCGAGTTGGCCCATTCTCAACGAGGTCCCGGCCCAGGAGAACGACGCCACCAGCCCGCCGCCGGCCGTCCTCGCCGCCCGGTCCCAGGCCACCCCGGCGAGCCCCACCCCGCGTCCGATCAGGACCGCCGCACCCACCGCGCCCGGCGCCGCCGCCCCGGCGCCCACCCGGCAGGCCACCCCCACCGCACGCAGGAACCGCACCGGACCACCCGCCCCCACCCGGGTCGCACCGCCACGGCCTCGGCCGCAGGCCACGACAGCGACACCTGACGCCCCCGCGTCGGCGAGACCCACCGCCCGGCCCACCGCCCGGCCCAGCACGACGGCCCCGCGGCCGACACCGCCGGGCGCCTCACCCGAGACGAGCCGCGACCACACCCCTCCCGGGCAGACCAGGCAACCGCCTGGACAGGAGAAGAAGCCGGTCCAGGAGCCCGAGACGAACGGCCTGCCCACCCAGGCCCCGCACACCCCGCCCGGCCAGGCCCGCTGATGGCTAGTTCGGCTGCTGGGCGATCTGGATCAGGTTGCCGCAGGTGTCGTCGAGCACGGCGGTGGTGACCGGGCCCATTTCCGTGGGCTCCTGGGTGAAGTGCACGCCGAGGCCGCGCAGGCGTTCGTACTCGGCCCTGACGTCGTCGACGGCGAACGAGGTGATCGGGATGCCATCGGCGACCAGCGCGTCCTTGAACGGCTTCACCGCCGGATGGCCGCTGGGTTCGAGCACCAGCTCGGTGCCGTCGGGGTCCTGCGGGGACACCACGGTGATCCACCGGTCCTCGCCGAGGGGGACGTCGTGCTTCTTCACGAAGCCCAGCACCTCGGTGTAGAAGCGCAGCGCCCTCTCCTGGTCGTCGACGAGCACGCTCGTCAGGTGGATTCTCATGTCGGTTTCCTCTCCCCGTCCGGGTCGGTGCGGCTCTCAGGGCGGTCGTCGTGCCGGGGCCTGCCGAGCCACCGCTCGACGATCGGTTCGAGCGGTTCTGTGTTGATGTAGTGGAGCTTGTACCGGCCCTCGCGCCTGGTCTCGACCAGCCCGGCCTGCTCGAGGACGTCGAGGTGCTGCGAGATCGCCTGCCGTGACGAACCGAGCCCGTGCCTGGTCGCCAGCCGGGCGCAGATCTCGAAGAGCGTCTGTCCGTCGTAGTCGGTCAGCTCGTCGAGGATCGTCCGCCGGGTGGAATCGGCCAGGGCCTTGAAGACATCACCCACACGCCGCACCATAGGCAAGCCCATGCTTGCATGTCAAATCGGGTGGCCATCGCGCCCGCTTGACTCCTTAGCGCTGCTAAGCCACTCTGGTGAGTATGGAATTTAGCAGTGCTAAGGTCACCTCGGCCGACGGCACGACGATCGGCTACCGGCGTCTGGGCGAAGGGCCGGGGATCCTGCTGATCAGCGGCGGCTACCTCGCCGCCCAGCACTACATGGGGCTGGCGCGGGCGCTGTCGGACGAGTTCACCGTTCACGTGCAGGACCGGCGGGGGCGCGGCCGCAGCGGGCCGCCCGGTGAGAGGTACCGCATGGCCAGGGAATGCGAGGACGTCGAGGCGCTCGTCGCCGGGACCGGCGCCCGCCTGGTGTTCGGGCACAGCTCGGGCGGGCTCATCGCGCTGCAGGCCGCGCTGACCGTGCCCGCCATCAGCGCGGTCGCGGTGTACGAGCCCGCCCTGTCCATGTACGGCGCCTTCGACCTGTCCTGGATCCCGCGCTTCGAACGCGAGATGGACCGGGGCGACGTCGCCGCGGCCATGGTCACCTTCGCCAAGGGCGTACGGGCCGAACGCCTGTCCGCCGCGATGCCCCGCTGGCTGTTCGAGCCCGCGCTCCGCTGGTACCTCCGCCGACAGCGCAGGGCGCCCGGCTCCGACGAGGAGTCCGTGGCCGAGCTGATTCCCCTGCAGCGTCTCGACGTCCAGATCTTCGCCGAGCTGTCCACCAGTGACGGCTACGCCGGCCTGCGCGCGGACGCCCTGCTCATGGACGGCGAACGCACCCCGCCGCCGATCCACCGGGCCCTCGACGCGCTGCAGGCGACCCTGCCGCGGGCGGAGCGCGTCGTCCTGGACGGCGTCGGGCACGAGGCGCCGCTCGACGGCCGCGGCTCACCGGGGCGGGTGGCGGCGGAGCTGAGACGGTTCTTCAGCCGACGCTGACCTGAATTGGTGGCCCTAAGTGGGTCATATGCCTATATGTCCTTTCTTGGGGCTTTGCTGGCCCTTGTCGAAGACGATTCCGGGCACCTCTGTTCCTATGGCGGACCTTCCTTTTCACGACCGTGCCGACTTCGACAACGCCGAGCGCGGCTTCATCGCGAAACTGACGCCGGGAGTGGTCAACGCCACCGATGGCCGGGTCGTCTGGGACAACGACTCGTACGACTTCCTCGACGGCGACTGCCCGCAGACCGCGCATCCGAGCCTGTGGCGGCAGGCGCAGCTCTGTGCCAAGCAGGGGCTGTTCGAGGTGACCGACGGCATCTACCAGGTGCGCGGCCTCGACCTGTCCAACATGACCCTCGTCGAGGGCGAGCGCGGCGTCATCGTCATCGACCCGCTGATCTCCACCGAGTGCGCCGCCGCCGCGCTGCGGCTCTACCGCGAGCACCGGGGCGACCGCCCGGTCACCGGCCTGATCTACACCCACTCCCACGTCGACCACTTCGGCGGCGCGCGCGGCGTCACCGACGGCGACGGCATCCCGATCATCGCGCCCGCCCATTTCATGGAGCACGCCGTCTCCGAGAACGTCTACGCCGGCACCGCCATGAACCGCCGTGCCCTCTACATGTACGGCCAGCTCCTGCCGCACTCCTCGGAGGGCCAGCTCGGCTGCGGGCTCGGCATGGGCACCTCGGCCGGCACCGTCTCCCTCCTCCCGCCCACCCACGACATCACCAGGACCGGCCAGGAGGAGACGGTCGACGGCGTACGCATCGTCTTCCAGCTCACCCCCGGCACCGAGGCCCCGGCGGAGATGAACTTCCTGTTCCCGGAGCGCCGCGCCCTGTGCCTGGCCGAGAACGCCACCCACAACCTGCACAACGTGCTCACCCTGCGCGGCGCGCTGGTCCGCGACACCCGGATCTGGGCGCACTACCTGACCGAGGCCATCGCGCTGTTCGGCGACGAGGCGGACGTGGCCTTCGCCTCCCACCACTGGCCCACCTGGGGCAAGGAGAACATCGTCACCTTCCTGTCCCAGCAGCGCGACATGTACGCCTACCTGCACGACCAGACCGTACGCCTGCTGAACCGCGGCCTGACCGGCGCCGAGATCGCCGAGGCCATGCAGATGCCGCCGGCCCTGGAACAGGTCTGGCACACCCACGGCTACTACGGCTCGGTCAGCCACAACGTCAAGGCGATCTACCAGCGCTACCTGGGCTGGTTCGACGGGAACCCGGCCCACCTGTGGGAGCACCCGCCCGTCGAGCAGGCCCGCCGCTACGTCGAATGCCTCGGCGGCACCTCCGCCGTGGTCGCCCTGGCCGAACGCTACGTGGGGGAGGGCGACCTGCGCTTCGCGGCCTCCTTGCTCAACCACGCGGTCTTCGCCGACGAGGGCGACTCCGCGGCCCGCAGGCTGCTGGCCCAGGTCTACACCCGGATGGGCCACGGGGCCGAGAACGCCACCTGGCGCAACTTCTACCTCACCGGCGCCACCGAACTGACCGGCCACCCCTCGGCGGGCACGACCGACACCGCCTCGCCCGACCTGCTCGGCGCGCTCACCGCCGAGCAGATCTTCGGCTCCCTCGCCATCCGCGTGCTCGGGCCGAGGGCGTGGAACGAGCGCTTCGCCATCGACTGGCACCTCACCGACCTGGACGAGCACCACCGCACCACGATGTCCAACGGCGCGCTGATCCACGAGCGGTCACCGTCGGGCGGGGGAGCGGACCTGACCCTGCGCCTGACCAGGCAGCGCCTGCTGGGCCTGCTCGGCGGGGGCGACGCCGACGGCATCGACCACGAGGGCGACCTGTCCGTCCTGCGCCGGCTGACCGACGTACTGGAGAACCCCGTGCGGGACTTCGCCGTCGTCACACCCTGAGAGGAGGACGCGGGACTCTCGGCCGATCACCCCGACCGTCGTCTGCGGCGGTATATGCGATCTTGACGGTACTTGATAGGTTCTCTATAGGTGTGCCGGGAAGTCTGGTCGGCAGGTTGTTGTCCCGTTGACGTGCGAAGGATGTGCCGGTGCGCGCCCGTGACCTGATCGCCGACCCGCCCACGATCACCGCCCCGCCGCTGGATCGGGTGCTCGCGGCGTGAGCGTGCTGTCGTGGGTGAGCGTGGCGGTGTTCCTGACCGCGTACGCGCTGATCGCCACCGAGCGGATCCACCGGGTGGCCGCGGCGCTCGGCGGTGCGGGGATCATGCTGTTGATCCATGCCACCGGTGCGAAGGCGGCGTTCTTCTCCGAGCACTCGGGCATCGACTGGAACGTCGTCTTCCTGCTGCTCGGCATGATGATCATCGTGGGGGTGCTGAAGGAGACCGGGGTCTTCGAGTACCTGGCGATCTGGGCCGCCAAACGGGCCAGGGGGCGGCCGTTCCGGCTGATGGTGCTGCTGGTGCTGATCACCGCGGGGGCCTCGGCGCTGCTCGACAACGTCACGACGGTGCTGCTGATCGCGCCGGTGACGTTCCTGGTGTGCGAGCGGCTGGCGGTGAACCCCGTGCCGTTCCTGATCGCCGAGGCGATGGCGTCCAACATCGGCGGCGCGTCCACGCTGGTCGGCGACCCGCCGAACATCATCATCGCCAGCCGGGCGGGCCTGAGCTTCAACGACTTCCTGGTCCACATGGCGCCGATGGTCATCGTGCTGATGGTGGTGTTCGTCGGGTTGTGCTGGCTGATGTTCGGGCGGACGTTCCGGTACGACCCCGAGCGGGCGGCCGAGGTCATGGCGCTGAACGAGCGGGAGGCCATCGCCGACCGCAGGCTGCTGTGGCAGTCGCTGGCCGTGCTCGCGCTGGTGCTGGCCGCGTTCGTGCTGCATCCGGTGCTGCACTACGAGCCGTCGGTGGTCGCGCTGCTGGGCGCGGGGGTGCTGGTGGCGGCGACCAAGGTGACCACCGAGCAGGCCCTCGCCGAGGTGGAGTGGCCCACGCTGGTGTTCTTCGCGGGGCTGTTCGTCATGGTCGGCGCCCTGGTGGAGACCGGTGTCATCGAGGAGCTGTCGCGGGCGGCGGTCGAGGCCACCGCCGGGCAGCTCACGGTGGCCACGATGGGGGTGCTGGGCGGCTCGGCCGTGCTGTCGGCCGTCGTGGACAACATCCCGTACGTCGCCACCATGAGCCCGATCGTCGAGCAGCTCGTGCAGGCGGGCGGCGAGGGCGCGCGGGTGCTGTGGTGGGCGCTGGCCTTCGGCGCCGACCTCGGCGGCAACGCCACCGCAGTCGGCGCCGCCGCCAACGTGGTCGTGCTCGGGATCGCCGCCCGCAACGGCACCCCGATCAGCTTCTGGCAGTTCACCAAGTACGGCCTGATCGTCACCGTGGTCACCGTCGCGCTCGTCGCCCCGTACCTGTGGCTGCGCTACCTGCCGTGACCCGCGCCCGGCTACGCCGGGGACGAGAGGGGGAGGCGTACCTCGAAGCAGGCGCCGCCGTGGACGCTGTCGCGGATGGTGATGGTCCCCGAGTGGGCCCGGACGATGTCGTCGGCGATCGCGAGCCCGAGGCCCGTGCCGCCGTGGTCGCGGCTGCGGGCGGCGTCGAGGCGGGTGAAGCGTTCGAAGACCCGTTCGCGGTCGGCCTCGGGGACTCCTGGGCCGTCGTCGGAGACCGCCATGAGGGCGTAGGTGCCGTCGCGGGAGACCCGTAGCTCCACCCGGCCCCTGGCGTAGCGCTGGGCGTTGTCCAGCAGGTTGGTCAGCACCCGGCCGAGCTGCCCGGGCACGGCCTCCACGATGACGCCGTCGAGCAGGTTGGGCGTGACCGGGATGGGGTCGGTCCGCCGGTTCAGCTCCGTGTACGACAGGTCGGCCAGGTCGATCGTCTGGCGTGCTCCGGCGGCGCTGGATTCGAGCCCGGTCAAGAGGAGCAGGTCGGTCGTGATCGCCTGCAGCCGGTCGATGTCGAAGAGCCCCTCGTGGATGAGTTCGCCCACGTCGACGTCCTGCGGGTGCATCTCGGCCTCCTCCAGCTTGAGCCGCAGCCCGGCCAGCGGGGTGCGCAGCTCGTGCGAGGCGTCGGCGACGAACCGCCGCTGGGCGTGCGTGGCGCGCTCCAGGCGGAGCAGCGTGTGGTTGAGCGTACGGATCAGCTTGGCGATCTCGTCGTTTCCGCTCGGCTGCGCGATGCGGTGGCTGAGATCGCTGAGAGTGGTGGTGGCCAGCTCCGATCGGATCGCCTCCACAGGGCGCAGCATGCGGCCGGTCACGTACCAGGTGATCCCGCCGACGGCGGCGGCGAGCAGGGCCGCCTGGACCGCCAGGATGGTGTCGTCCATGGTGGTCGACGTCATCACCGCGGTACGGGCGGCGGCATAGACCAGAGGAGAGCCGTCCGCGGGATTCACCCGGAGCGCGCTGACGCGCAGACACCCCAGCTTGCCGCCGGTGCAGGTCTGCAGGTCCTGGATGCCGTCGCCGGAGGGACGCGCGCTGACCATCGGCGCCGTCTTTCCCGCGGCGTCGGACGCGGCCAGCACGTGCCCGTTCGGCTCGACGACCTGGACCAGGTCGACCCCCGGCACCGAGGGCACGATCCTGCTGGACAGGGCGCCCTTGCGGACGGCGGCCGCGACCAGGACCACCTGTTGCTGGGTCGCTTCCCACATGACATCGGAAATGGTCTGGGAGACGATGACGCTCACGGCCACGGCCGTGGGGACGAGGATCAGCAATGTACACACGATACTCAGCAGCGTGAGCCGCCCGCGGATCGACCGTGGACGAAATCGTCTCAGGAGACTGCCCACTCCTTCACGGTAATGAAGACCAGGCCCCGGTCCCGCCAACAGTGAGGGAAAGCCTGTCCCAAGAAATGACAAGTGAGGTGTGAAGCGGCCAGGACTTGACCCGGGCCGGGGCCGCTGTGCGGTGCGGTGGCGGGCGGGGCCGGTCGGGCCTGAGGTGCGCGAGGTACGCGTGGGACCGCCGCGACAGGCCGCGCTTCCGGCGACCGGGCCGTCACCGGAAGCGCCTCACCGGCCGTCACAAGACCATGACGGAGCGTCCGACGGCCGCGCCGTACCGCTTAGCTGGTCTTCCAGGGACGGCAGATGTGGGCCGAGCCGCCACGGTCCGAGCACACGTAGTAGCGGGCTATCGCCGGGGTCGCCAGTCCTGGCGGCCCCAGGCCGCACCCCGACGCCGAACCGTTGGGGTCGCGGACGACTCCCGTCCCGCCGTCGTGCTTCTCGAACACCAGGTAGAACCCGTAGCTGTCGGCGTAGCTGTCACAGGCCCCCGCTTGACGGTGGTCCGACGACACCCACCCGTAGCCACATTCCTGGATGGAGACGGGGCCGCAGGCGCGTACGTTGTAGGTGGAGTAGTGGGCGTTCGCGGGGCCTGATGAGGTGATCACCAGGAGCGCCACGCCCAGACCTGCCGCTGCCGCGGCCGGCCGTAGGCGTCGGAGAATGGCCATCGTGCTCCCTTCGTCGGCATTGCCGGAGTCGGCATGCCGGGCTGGGTCGGCTCAACTGGGGTCGGCACTCGCGAGGCGCGTTCCCATGGTCGCCGCGCGGGGTGGCCGCCGTCGTTGTGCGCGGGTGCCAGCCTCTTGCCGAGGAGTGCCAGGCGGCGTCCGCCCGGTCAGCGTCCGAGCGTCTGGCGCCGGTACTCGCGCGGGGAGAGGCCGTAGGCGGCGCGGAAGGCGCTGGTGAAGTGCGCGTGGCCGGCGAAGCCCCATCTGCGGGCGATGGCGTGGATGGGCCGGTCGCTCAGCAGCGGGTCGGCCAGGTCGTACCGGCACCGCTCCAGCCGTTGCCGCCGGATCCAGGCCGCGACCGTCGTGTCCTGCGTGCTGAACAGCCGGTGCAGCGAACGCAGCGAGATGTGGTGCGCGTCGGCGATCATCGCGGGCGACAGGCAGGGATCGTGCAGGTGCCGGCGGATGAACGCCTGCACCCGCGCGAGCAGCGAGCGCTGGACGGTCTCCGCCGGGAGCGGGTGGTCCACGCCGTTCTCGTGGGCGAGCATGGCCGCGATCAGGTCGAGCGTGACCGTGAGGAGCCTGGTGGCGTCGGCGGCGGTGTAGCCGGGGGCGTGCCGGAAGAGACGGCACAGGTAGTCGACGGTCAGGGCGCCGATCCCGTGCCACCCGGACAGCGGCCGGACCAGGACGGGTTCGACCCGGGCCGGCGGCAGGGGCAGCAGGGCGCGGGGGATGTGCATCATGAGCCCCTGGCCACGGTGAACGCCGTTCCCGACGAGGCTGTGGTGCGGGTGCGAGCTGTCGTACAGCGTCATCTGGTGGGGTTGCAGGGAGACCGTCCGTCCCCGCTGGGAGATGTGGGTGATGCCCCGCAGGCAGACGGCGAAGTAGTAGATCTCCGGATCGGAACGCCGGATCAGCCGGGTGCTCCGGTGCCCCTCCACCTGCGGGAAGTCCAGCATCGACGCCTGCATCCGCGCCAGGTCGATCACCCGGATCGTGGCGTCGAAGTCGGTGGTGTCGTCACTGCGCACCTCTACCGGGACCACCAGTTGGCAGACCATCTCCCGCCAGAAGTCGAACCGCTCCCTGGCGGGTAACACCGCCGTGCGGACCACCGTCTCCACGGACACCCCGATCACCTGGCCGTCACTCCAGCACGTCCCCTGAGACCGAAGATAGCCGCCGTGTTCCTGGCCGCAAGAGAGGCCGGTCGGCCTCGCCGTCCCGAGGGCGTACGTCACCGGCAGGCCCGCGGCGGCGTTCACGAGCTGTGCGATCCTGACGATCACAGGCGTGCCGGCGGCGGTCTCCCTCCGGCATGTCGCCGTCGCCGGCGACCCCCGTCCGGCGGCGACCACGGAACGCGAGAGGTGAACACGTGACATCGCCCAACGGCCCGGCCGGCATGTGGCTGCGGCGCTTCCACGACGGCGTCGGCGACCCGCAGCTCGTCTGCTTCCCCCACGCGGGCGGCTCGGCCAGCTACTTCCACCAGCTCTCCGGGCTGCTGAGCCCGTACGCCGACGTCCTCACGGCGCAGTACCCCGGCAGGCAGGACCGGCGGCTGGAGCCGCTCATCGACGACCTCGCCGAGTTGGCCGACCGGCTCGCCGAGGCCCTGTCCGGGCACGAGCCGGGCCGCCGGCGGGTCTTCTTCGGGCACAGCATGGGCTCGGTCGTCGCGTACGAGGTGGCCCGCCGCCTCGGTGCGGACGGCCCCTCCTGGCTGTTCGCGTCCGGGCGGCGCGCGCCCGCCGAACACCGTCGCGGCGAGGTCCACCTGCTCGACGACGCGGGCCTGGTGGCCGAGATGCGCAGGGTGGGCGGCACCGATCCGCGCGTGCTCGAAGACGAGGAACTGCTCGCCATGGTGCTGCAGATCGTCCGCAACGACTACAAGGCCGTGGAGAGTTACCTGTGGACGCCGGGCGAGCCTCTGAGTTGCCCGATCACCGCCGTCGTCGGCGACCGCGACCCGAACACCACGATCGCCGAGGCGTCGGCGTGGGCCCGGCACACCACCGGGCCGTTCGACCTGCAGGTCATGCCCGGCGGGCACTTCTACCTCGACACCCGGCTGAACGACCTGGCCGGGCTCCTCGTCAAGGCCGTCCAGGGGCCGCCCCGCGAGCGCTGAGGCCGCTCACGTCACCTACTCCCCGGGTCGTAGTCCGGCCGGTCGCCGGTCCCCGCGCGGTAGGGGTGGATGACTCCGCTCGCAGGACGCCCTTGGGCGGCGGAAGGACGACGATGGTGGTCATGAGCACGATCCCCAAGGATTCGCGCGAAAAGGGCCGTCCCGGCCTGACCGTGACCCCGTTCGATCTCTTCGCCTCCGTCCTCCACCTCCACCCCGACGGCACGATCCACGCGGGCACCCGACCGGCGGGCTCCGGCCAGGACGGCTGGCAGTTGACGGCGCTGCACGCCAAGACCGGCGCCGACGTCCACGCCGGTCACTGGCAGGTGCACCCCGGGGCCGAGCGGGTCGTCTGCTGCCTGGTCGGGAAGATCCGCCTGCACCTGCGCCCGCAACGGCCGGGGCAGCGGGAGGAGGAGGTCAAGCTGACGGCCGGGACCGCCGCCATCGTCCCGCGTGGCCGATGGCACCGCGTCGAGTTGGACATCCCCAGCGCCGTCATGGCCGTCACCCTGCCACCGGGCACCCGGATGGAAGAGGCGCCCCGCGGGCCTACGGACGATGGACCCGCTCGCGTACGGCCAGCCAGCCCGCAACCACCCACGGCGTGATCACGACGGCCAGGCAGCAGAGCGCGTACCAGAAGGCCCACGCGCCTGGCCCGGCCGCGAGGCCGGTCGCCGCCCACTGGGCGAGCCCGGCGATGACGGGCAGCACGAAGAAGCCGAGCCAGGCCGCCACGACCGCCACTCCGGCCAGCCAGAGCCAGCGGAACCAGCGGCCCACGCGAAGGTCGTGCGGGTCGGCCGCGGCCAGCTCCTCCGCCTCCGCCGCGCTGAGGCGGCCGAAGGCCCGGCGGCGGAGCAGGGCCTGCACGCGCCACAGGTTCTTGCACCTCAGCCAGGTGACCAGCACGGCGTACAGGTCGGTACGCAGGAAGATCATGCACTGCCAGCCGATCTGGAAGACCAGGACGTACGCCAGGGCGGGCAGCAGCGCCAGGTCCGTCACCCACTGGAGGGCGAGGGAGAGGGCCAGCAGGAGCGAGTCGACGGCCAGACCCGCGAGGAGGGGGCCGTAGCGCCGGCGCCGGGGCACGGACCACAACTGCGACAGGTCGGTCTCGAAGACCACGAACACCATCCGCCGGTCCACGCCGAACCGGGCCGGGATCCCGAGCGCGCGGGCCGCCAGCCAGTGCCAGCTTTCGTGCGACGCGGCCACGGCCAGGAACATCAGGTAGAGCAGGATCGTGCTGAGCCCGACGTCGGCGAAGAAGACGTCGTGGGCGGGGTCGGGCCGCAGCCCGGGTACGAACAGCAGGGCCACCACGTTGAACCCGGCGGCCAGCGCGTACACCGTCCAGGCGACCCGGCCGAACAGCGGGCGGGCGAGGTCGGCGCGTACGCCACGCAGCCAGCGCCTGCCCTGGATGGGCGCGGTCGCCACCGGGGCCCGTTCCCCGGCGGGCTCCGGCGCCGTGGCCTCGGCCGTGGCCTGGGCTGTGCCATCGGACGGGTCCTCGACGAAGCCCAGTTCGCGCAGCGCGTCCACGAAGGCGGGCACGTCGACGGGCTCCCCGGCGAACTCCGCAGCCCGCCTGGCCGTCTCCTCGACGGTCGCGCCGTCCTGGAGCGCGTTGATCACCACCCCGCCGACCGCGGGGATGGCGACGAACGTGCCCGTCGCCGGATCCCCGACCAGCACCTCGTCGTCGCCCTCCGGCACCACACTGAGCGGTCGCAGCCGAACGGTCATGATCCGCCGCACACGGGACAGTCGGGGGTCGTGGCGAACGGCTGCCGCACCGGCTGGAGGCCGTCGCGCAGGTCGAGCTTGATGTAGGCGCCGGCCGCGACCGGCGGCTCCAGCCCCGTGAGGTAGCGCAGCGCCTCGTACGCCACCAGCGAGCCGATCTGCATGGCCAGCGGGCCGATGAGCGTGTTCGTGACCGTGACGCCGGCCCTGTTGCGCTCGAAGAAGCCGCCCGCCGACGCCTCGCCGAGATCGGCGCGGTTCTCCCAGTCGCACTGCACGCAGGCGCTCTTGCCCGGGTCGACGGAGTAGTACATCACCTGGGTACGCGTCATGCCGCCCACCACGATGGGCACGCCCGCGCGGGCGGCCGCCTCGTTGACCCACAGGTGCGCCTCGGGGTCCCCGTCGAGCCCGCCCGCGACCAGGTCGACGCCGTCGAGGAGGTCTTTGAGGTCGTCGGGGCCGTTGATCCAGCGGTCGACGGCGCGGACCGAGATGGCGGGGTCGTACTCGCGTACCCACTCGGCCGCCCGTTCCACCTTGGAGCGGCCGAGGTCGGCGTGCCGGTAGAGGAACTGCCTGGCGAAGTTGCGCGGCTCGACGTCGTCCCGGTCGACGAGCGTCAGGGTGCCGATGCCCAGCCCTGCCAGGGACTGCACCAGGGACGAGCCGCCGCCGCCGACTCCCAGCACGAGGACGTGGGCCTCGCGCAACCGGCGCACGTACTCTGTCCGCGGCCGGTCGAGCCTGGCGAAGGTGCCGAAGAAGGCGAGGTTGGAGAAGTGGCGCGCGTCCAGGGCGGGATCGCCCAGCGTGCGGGAGTCGGCGTCCTCGACCAGGCCCAGCGAGTCCAGTGCGGCCAGGGCCTCTGTCACGTCCTCCTCGGGCACGGACAGGGTGCGGGCCAGGGACTCCGCGGTCTGCGGTGCGCGGCGCAGCTCCGTGAAGAGGGCGGCCACGCGGCCGTCCGGATCTCCCAGAGTGATCACCTCGCGTGGGTCGAAGAGGACGAGCAGTTCGTCGCCCATCGACTCCCACAGGCATTCCTTCAGCACGATCCGCATTGCGACTCCTTGTGAACGGGGTGGAGGCGAGGGTGGCCGCCCCCACCCCGGCACACTGTCTAGTGGGGGCCGTTGATGGTGGCCTTGATGGCCTCGACCTTGCGAATCTCGATCTTCATGTTGATCCTCCTCTCCTGCGATCTGCGATCAAGGAATGATGTACCGTCCGCGCCATAGAGCCGCTACAAGCCCGCTACAGACTCGGGCATGATCTATCAAAAGGGGCAAAATGCGCGCGCCCGGCCCAGGGCACGCATGCTGGGCCGGGCGCGACGTCAGCGCCTCCGGGCGTCGGCTCAGGCGACGACGGGACGCTTGTCCTTCGGGAGCGCCTCGATCATGGAGCGGGGCATGTTGATGGTGTCCGAGCTGACCTGAGGCGGCAGGTTGGCCATCCACTGGGTGGCCGAGATGTCCTCGAACCGCGGATTGCGGAACATCTCCAGGAAGATCAGCGGCTCCTTGCCTGTGTTCTCGACGTAGTGCCCGAAGGCGAACGGCACGTACCCGACGTCGCCCGCCCGGAAGTCGAAGGTGCGGTTCAGCCCCGAGCTGGCGAACACCCCCATCCGGCCCTGACCGGAGATGTAGTACTGCCACTCGTCGTCGGTCGGGTGCCAGTGCAGCTCACGCAGGCCGCCGGGCTCGATCTCCACGAGCGCGGCGGAGATGGTGGTGGCCGCCTTGAAGGTCGTGGAGTCGACGATGCGCACGGTCCCGCCGGAGAACCGCTGCGGTTTCCCGGCGAGCATCCGGTGCTTGAAGGTACGGGGCACGTCGCCGGTGGGGCTGACGACCCGGTCGGAGTCCAGGCGAGGCGGCACCTGGCCCTTGAAGATGTACTTCTCCTTCTCCGGCATCTTGGCCATCTGCTGCGGCGTCCAGCCGAAGTTCTTGGCCAGGATGCTCTTCGGGGTGTGCGCGAACCAGTCGCTGATCATGAAGGTGGAGTTCTCGGAGAAGTTGCCGTCGTCGAACACCAGCAGGAACTCCACGCCCTCCTCCAACGCCTGGATGTAGTGCGGCACCCCCTTGGGGAAGAACCACAGGTCACCCTTCTGCACGTCGTCGAGGAAGTTGCGGCCCTCCTGGTCGACGGCGCCGATGCGGCAGCTCCCCTCCAGCACGTACGCCCACTCGGCCTCCTGGTGCCAGTGCAGCTCGCGGTAGGCGCCGGGGTTGAGCTTCATGTCCACACCGGCCAGCGTGGTGGCGATCGGCAGCTCCCGCTGGGTGACCTCGCGCGTCCAGCCGCCCTCCTCGATGCGGGTGTGCGCCATCGAGAAGGAGAACTTCATGTTGGGAACGGTGCCGTGGTCGGTCTCCGGCGGCGTGAGCATGTCGGGGTTCTGCAGGTCCAGCTCGATGTTGCGGGGCCCGGTGTCCAGGCCGCCCTTGCCGTTGCGCTTCGGATGCGGGATGCGCTGTTCCATGGGCTTGGTCATGGGTGATCGTCCTTTCGGATGGTTGCGGATGGGTTCGGTCGTGGTGGCAGCAGGAGCAGCTCGCGGACGAGGTCCGCGCCGCCCAGTGCCGCCACGGCCGGCGGTATGGCCAGGCACGTGAGCGTCAGTGCCGACGTGAGCCACACCGGGGCATCGAAGACGGGTGCCGCCGCGGTCAGCAGCACCGTCGCGACGAGCTTGATCCGGATCCGCGCCACCGGGACCGGCAGGCCCACCGGGCCCGCGGGCCCGCGCTCCGGCTCGCGGTCGGGGCCGGTCTGGGTGAGGCCGGTCCGGGGGAAAACGGTCCGGTAGTGGTCGCTCGGCGCTGGCATCGGTCACCTCGGTGGCGGGATCGGGTCACAAAAGGCTTCTCAACGGCTCTCGACGGCCCTCAACGGCCTTCGAACGGCTCGGCAAGCACACAGCGGCCTCACAGCAGCAGGGTGAGGGGCAGGGAACAGGCCAGCAGGGCGACCACCGCCGCGGCCGTGGCCGCGATCGCGGTGGTGAGCGGGGCGTTGGTCAGCGGGCCCATGAGCGTACGGTCCCGGCAGAAGTGGACGAGCAGGAACAGCGCGACGGGCACGCCGAGGGAGATGACCACCTGGCTGAGGACCAGCAGGCCGGTCAAGGGCGCGCCGGCCAGCAGGGCGAGCACCGCCGGGGCCATGGTGACGATCCGCCGTACGTGCACGGGCACCCGCCGGCCCAGGAAGCCCTGCATCACGACGTCGCCGGCCAGCGTGCCGATCCCGGCCGACGACACCCCCGACGACAGCAGCGCGATGGCGAACGCCAGGGCGGCGGCCCCGCCGATCCGCGTGGCCAGTTCGCCGTGCGCGGCCACGAGGTCGCCGGTCCAGGCGCCGCCGGTCGCCGCCCCCAGCCCGGCGCCCAGGGCGATCATCGAGACGTTGATCACCGTGGCCAGGCCCAGTGCGAGCGAGCAGTCCAGCCGCAGGATCCGGCGGACCAGAGCCGGATGCTGCCCGGCGGCCTCGGTGGAGATGCCGCGCCCCTGTACGAGCGCCGAGTGCAGGTAGACGGCGTGCGGCATGACCGTGGCGCCGACGATGCCCATGGCCAGCAGCAGCGCCCCGTCGTCGGCCAGGCTGGGCACCAACCCGGCGACCAGGCCCTCGGCGGACTGGTGACCGGCGAACACGACGTCGTAGCCGACTCCCGCGCCGACCAGGACCAGGGCCGCCGCGCTGGCGAGTTCGAAGGGGCGGGTCCGCCCGTGCCGCCGCAGCTCGAGCAGCAGGAGGGAGAGCACGGCGGTCACCCCGGCCGACGCCGCGACCGGCATGCCGAACAGCAGTCGCAGGCCGATCGCGGCCCCCACGAACTCGGCCAGGTCCGTGGCCAGCACCACGATCTCCGCCTGCAGCCACAGCACGCGGTTGCCCCATCGGCCGAACCTCTGGCGGCACAGCTCCGACAGGCTCCGCCCGGTCGCCATGCCCAGTTTGGCCGCCTGGAACTGCACGAGGATCGCCACCAGACTGGCCATCACGACCACCCACACCAGGGTGTAGCCGAGGGTCGCGCCCGCGGTCAGGTTGGTGGCGATGTTGCCGGGATCCACGTACGCGATCGCCGCGACGAATGCGGGTCCGAGCAGGGGCACGATCCGGACGCCCGGCCAGACGGGCGCACGCCTGCCTGTCGGTCTGTCGGAGACCGCACCAGGAACGATCACTGCCCTCTCCCCAAATCGCCTGAACACGACGGATCACTGCACCTACGACGCGATCCGTCGAAAGTGGCGATGTGGGCGAGGAATACCCCCGCAAAGAGAGGCATGAAACTAAGTTCACGCCAAAATCCCCTTACCGGAGGACGATTTCCCCAGAAACATCAATCAATTACACGAGCTATCTCTAATGTGTAATTCCCTGCAAATACCTACAGGGCTAACGAGTCAGGCAAGCAGGCAAAATCCGACAAATGGCGTGACTCGCAAATCAGGGCTCGCCCCGAACGGGTCGGCGGCGGTCGGGCGGAGAGGGCCGCCGGGCATGACGCCCTGCTGGGGGGCGCTCAACTGGGGAGTGGTCTGCTGAGGGGCGGTCTATTGAGGGCTGGTGTACTCGATCGCGGCATGCTCGATATAGGCGTCAAGCTCGGGGAGATTGACCACCACCGGGATCACACCTGAGCGCACCACGGCCCAGACCGTCTCGAACTTGGCGGAGGCGTTGATCTCCTGGTGAATGAGGTGGGAGGGGACGAACACGAAGTCTCCGGGGCCCGCCTCGGCCACGTGCTCCAGCCGTTCTCCCCATCTGAACCGGGACGTACCGCTGACGACGTAGAGGACGGTCTCCTGGTCGCCGTGATGGTGGGCGGCGGTCACCGCGCCGGGCCTGACGACGCTCAGGAACGCCGACAGGTGTTCGGCATCCGGGTTGCGTCCGTTGAAGGCGACGTTGCGGATGAGTCCGGGGGTCTGCGCCGTGTCGTCGTCGAGAGTGCCGCGGCGCGCGATCCTGACTTGTTTGCCGTCGAAGGTGTCACTCATGGCCGTGGTTCTCCAGCGTCAAGGTGTGCTGTTCGCTTCCGTGACCGCCCGCCGGGGCCGACCTCGGGCCATTGGGCGGGGCGGTCGTACGATCACATGAATCCGAGTCCACTTTGTGTAATTATATCCGGATTGATGTCGGGGCTCGCGGACAAGGCTCGTTCAGTCAGGGCAAATGGGGATAAAAGCGGATTTGCTAAGAAATGGACGGTGTTTGCGTGATTTTAATTTACGTATTGCCTCGGCAGGATTGACAATTTATGGTATTGATCGTGTCAGAAATCTCGCGACGTCTGGCGATCGCCGCGCTGGCTCCCGTGGTCGGCGGCGCAGTCGCCGCAAATCTGGCCGGAAAATCGGCAACCCGCACGGACGAACCCGATCATCACCAGCACGAGCCCGCGCACACGGCCGGATCGGCGCACGCCGGATTTCGATCCGGGACGCGCGTCGACAATGCGGCGAACGGTTTTCACCCGACCGCCCTGCTCCGGGACTTCGACGGGGGAAAGATCTCACGCCTGCCCGATGGGCGGACTCTCCGCGAATGGACCCTGACGGCCACGGAGAAGAACATCGAGGTGGCGCCGGGCGTGACGATGCCGGCCTGGACCTACAACGGCAGGGTGCCCGGCCCCACCCTGCGCGCGACCGAGGGCGACCGGCTGCGGATCACCCTGGTCAACGAGTCGTCCCACCCGCACACCATCCACTTCCACGGGGTACACGCCCCGGAGGTCGACGGCGTCGCGGGGCTCGGACCGGGGCTGATCCAGCCGGGCGGGCGGACGGTCTACGAGTTCGACGCCCTGCCGTTCGGCCTCCACCCGTACCACTGCCACGTCACGCCGCTCGCCGCGCACATCGCCAAAGGTCTGTACGGCACCCTGCTCATCGACCCGAAGGCCGGCCGCCCCGCGGCGGACGAACTCGTGATGGTGATGAACGGATTCGACACCAATTTCGACCGCACCAACGAACTGTACGCCGTCAACAGCATTCCCTTCGCGTATATGACCGAGCCCGTCCGGGTGAAACTGGGCGAGCTGGTCAGGATTTATCTCGTCAACATCCTCGAATACGATCTGATCAATTCCTTCCACGTGCACGGCAATTTCTTCGACTGGTATCCCACCGGCACGTCGCTGCGGCCCGCCGAGTACACCGACACGGTGATGCTCTGCCAGGGCCAGCGCGGCATTCTCGAGCTGCGGTTCGGCAGCCGCGGACGTTTCATGTTCCACGCCCACCAGTCGGAGTTCGCCGAACTCGGCTGGATGGGCTTCTTCGACGTCGGCTCCGAGGCCACCCCTTCGGACGCCCCGCACGAAGGAGGGCTCTGATGCCGCCCCGCGACCCCACGCCCCATGACCCCCCACCTCACGACCACACGCCCGGCGACTCCACGCCCCACGACGACCCCACGCCCGGCGACACCGCTCCCACACCGGGCGAGACCGTCCCCCACGAGACCGTCCTCAACGAGACCGTCACCCACGACACCGTCCCGCACGACACCGCACCCCACGACCCTGAACGTCCCGCGCCCGGATCCCGCGACCCCGTGCCAGGACCGGCTGGGGGGCGGTTCGGCACGTGGGTGTTCGGCCTGCTCCCGCTGTGCATCGTGGCGCTCGCCGTGGCCGCCTTCTCCCTCCTCGACGTGCCCGGCCTCACCGGGCGGGCCGGACCGCCCGCCGAGGAGCTGACCGTCGAGCGCACGGTGCTCGGCCCGGGTGCGATCGAGCTGGTCGTCCGCAACCAGGGCCAGGACCCGGTCGCCATCGCCCAGGTCTCGGTGAACGACGCGTTCTCCGACTTCAGCGCCGAGGAGTCGGAACTCGGCCGGTTGCGCGCCACCACGGTGAGGATCACCTACCCCTGGGTCGAGGGGGAGGCGTACGAGGTCGGCCTGCTCACCTCCACCGGCGGCCTGATCGGCCACGAGATCCCCGTCGCCGTCACCACGCCGGACCCGGCCGGGTTCCTCGGGCTGATGGCGCTGCTCGGCACGTACGTCGGCGTCATCCCCGTCGCCATCGGCATGCTCTGGCTGCCGTGGTTGCGCCGGATCCCGCCGCGCTGGATCCAGGCGCTGATGGCGGTGACCGTCGGCCTGCTGGCCTGGCTGGCGATCGACGCGGGCGTCGAGGGACTGGAGATCGCGGGCGAGTCCGCGGGGGCGTTCGGCGGCGCGGGGCTGGTGTTGTTCGGGGCCGTGGCGGCGTACCTGCTGCTGTCCGGCGTGGGGGTCTGGCTGGCCGCCCGGCCCGACGGGCATCGCCTGGCGCTGCTCGTCGCGGTCGGCATCGGCCTGCACAACCTGGGGGAGGGGCTGGCGATCGGCTCGGCGTACGCGGTGGGCGCGCTGGCACTCGGCGCCACGCTCGTCGTCGGGTTCGCCGTGCACAACACCACCGAGGGCCTGGCGATCGTGGCCCCGGCCGCCGACCGCCGCGTCGCGCCCGGCACCCTGATCCTGCTCGGCCTGGTCGCGGGCGCACCGGCGATCGCGGGCGCCTGGCTCGGCGCCGCCGCGGTCCAGCCCGCGGTCGGGGCGTTACTGCTCGGGTTCGGCGTCGGGGCGATCGCGCAGGTGATCCTGCAACTGGCCCCGGCGGTACGCGACCGCGCCGGGCGGGCGCTGCACCCGATGAGCGTCGGTGGGGTGCTGGCCGGGATGGTCCTCATGTGGGCGACGGGACTGCTGGCCTGACCTCTCCCGGCTGGGCCGGGTGAGCCCGGCGGGTCAGGTAGACCGGTGCTCCTGGCCGCCGGTCGTGCCGGATGCGCCGGTCGTGCCGGTCGTGCCGGTCGCGCCGGTCGCGCGGGCCGCGCCGAGGAGCAGGGCCCGTACCAGGCGCGGGCCGCCCAGCGCCACCACCGCGAGCAGGATGCCCACGCAGGTGCCCGCCAGGGCGAGCGTGACCCGGGGAGACCCGCCGTACGCGGCCGCGGCGATGGTCAGCACCACGAACGCGCCCAGCTTGATCCGCGTACGCACCAGGCAGATCGGAACGTCGATCACCTGCGGCCGGTGTGCGCCGGTCTCCAAGGGCCGTTCCTTTCGGGGGGAGATCCATCTGTACGTGGGTAGTGGTCCGGATACGAGCCGTGACGCGAGGTGGGAATGCCCGGCCGTCAGGGCGTGAAACTGGCCGGGAAGCCAGCCTTCTGAGTGCCTCCCGTCGCCGGTGGTGTGGCGCTCGCGTCACGACGAGGCGGCCAGGACGAGCGACGCGACGGCCAGCGCCAGGAACACCCCGGGAAAGGCCATGTTGGGGAAGTACACGCGGGCGCGGACGTGGGTGGCGATGGCGCCGACGAAGAACAGCACGAGCCCGGCGGCCGCCGCGACGCCGACGAGCCGCAGGCCCAGGAGCCCGAGCAGGAGCCCGGCGGCTCCGGCGGCCTTGAGGGCGGCCAGCAGCGGGATCCAGGAGTGCGGGACACCCACCGCGTCCGAGTTGGCGAGGACGATCCTGGCGCGGGCGAAGTCCGCGACGGCGGCCCAGGAGTTGACCGCGATCGTGATGACGGTGACGACCAGATAGGCGATGGACACGCGCCTGGCCTCCGTTCGGTCGAAGACGTCGGGAGGACGTCGGGTGGACGAGAGCGGGCCGGGGCCCGACACGTGCTCGGACGGATCGCGGCGGCACGGATGTGACACGGCGGCGGCCGGTGGACGGCCATGGAACCGCGCGGCGAGCGCCCTTCTCGTCAGAGATCACTTTTAGGTCAGCAGCCGTGGAAGCTGCTGAATGGCCAAGGTCCAGGTGCCCGTATCGAACACCGAACATGATCATCGGAGCCCTGGCGGCCCGGTGATCACTCGGCCAGCAGGTCGGACTCCTTGACGGCGTTCTGGTGGCTGGCGACCAGGAAGGCGTGGACGGCCGCGAGCTGTTCCGGGCTGAACTCGCCCATCGACTCGCGGGCGCGCGCGTCGAGCCCGGCGTAGAGGGCGGCGACCTTGCCGAGCGCGTCGGGCACGGCCTCGACCAGTACGCTGCGGCGATCCTCCGGATGCGGCCGGCGCCGGACGAACCCCGCCTTCTGCAGCCGGTCGATCATCTGGGTGATGGCGCCGGTCGTACGGCCGAGGCGGACGCTCAGCGCGCCGGCGGTGCTGGGGCCCTCACGGTTCAGCGTGTGCAGGCAGAGCAGGTCCGTGGGCCCGACTCCCACCCGCTGGGCGACCAGGTCGTTCATCCGCCCCATCGCGCCGACCAGGTCGGTCATGGCGAGCACGATCTGGTCGGCGAGCGAGACCTGCCCGTCGTGGCGCGGTTTGACGTTCACAGGCATCCCCTAATATCTTCGCGGCTAAGATACTTAGTGAGTCAGATACTTATCTACTAAGACAACTCTAGCTCATCCGGAGGCTCCGGTGTCCGCTGAGACATCCCACCTGACCACCGCCCCGGCCGCCGGCGGCCGGACCCGTACGATCGCCCTGGTCGTGATCCTGCTGGCCAGTTTCATGGACCTGCTCGACGTCACCATCGTCAACGTCACCGTGCCCGCCATCAGGGCCGACCTTGGCGCCTCGCCCGCGCAGGTGCAGTGGATGCTCGCGGGCTACACCCTGGCCTTCGCGCTCGGGATCATCACCGGCGCCAGGCTCGGCGACCTCTACGGCTACCGTCGCGTCTTCCTGGTCGGCATCGCCGGGTTCGTCGCGGCCTCGGCGCTGTGCGGCGCCGCCCCGACGGCCGACGCGCTGGTGGCGGCCCGCGTCGTCCAGGGAGTCTTCGCCGCGGCGATGGTCCCGCAGGTGCTCTCGCAGATCCAGCTCATGTACCGGCCCCACGAGCGCGGCGGCGCGATGGCCGCCTTCTCGTCGCTGTCCGGCCTGGCGGCGGCCGCCGGGCCGATCCTCGGCGCGGCCCTGCTGGAGGCGGACGTCTCCGGGCTGGGCTGGCGCAGCGTGTTCTGGCTCAACGTGCCCGTCGGGCTCGTGGCCCTGGTCGTGGCCGCCCGGGTCCTGCCTCAGGGGCGCGGCGCCGCCCGGCCGCGGCTGGACCTGGCGGGCATGGGCATCTGCGCGGCCGGCCTGCTGCTGATCCTCTTCCCGCTCATCGCGGGCAGCGAGGGACGTCCCTGGCCGATCTGGACGTACCTCTGCCTGGTGGCGGGGGTGGGGGTGCTGGCCGGTTTCCACCGCCACCAGCGGCGGCTCGGCGAGCGCGGACGCCTGCCGCTGGTGGAGGTGTCCCTGTTCCGGGTGCGCTCGGTGGGTGGCGGGCTGCTCGTGCAGTTCCTGTTCTTCGTGCCGGTGATGGGGTTCTTCCTCACCTTCATGCAACTGCTGCAGTCCGGTCTCGGCATGGCGCCGATGGAGGCCGGGCTGACGATGCTGCCCTGGCCGGTCGCCACGACCGTCGCCGCCGGTCTGGGCGCGGCGGTGCTGCTTCCCCGGCTGGGCCGGGTGACGGTGCAGCTCGGGCTGGTCGTGCTGGCCGTGGGGTTCGCCGTCCTGGCCGTGACGGCGACCGCGGCCACGCCCGGCACCGGATCGCTCGCCTTCCTGCCCGGCGTCGTCGTCGGCGGGCTGGGCATGGGGCTGACGGTCGCCCCCCTCGCCCAGTTGACCTTGGAGAAGGTCCCCGCCGAGCAGGCGGGGTCGGGCTCCGGCCTGTTCAACACGGTCGCCCAGGTCGCCGCCTCGGTCGGGGTCGCCGTGATCGGGACGGTCTTCTTCCCGCTGCTGACCGGGCGTTCCGCGGAGGCCACGCACGGGTACGGCACGGCCTTCGGCGTCACGATCTGGGGCAGCCTCGCCCTGCTCGCGGTCACCGTCGCGGTCAGCTTCCTGCTGCCCCGCAGGTCCTGACGGCCCGCCGAGCGGTCAGGGGGCGTTGAGCAGCGCTTCCAGCACGGTGAGGCCGCAGGACTCGGCGGGAGACGGGGGAGCGGCCTCCGGCGCGGTGTCGCGGAACGTGGACGGCGCCATCCCGTAGACCGCCCGGAACCGACGGGAGAAGTGGTAGGCGTCGGCGAACCCGCACTGCACGGCGATCGCCCGCATGGACAGGTTGCTCTGCCACAGCAGCGGTTCCGCCCTGGTCAGCCGGAGCAGCTCGACGGCGGCGACCGGGCCGATCCCGAACGCGCGACGGAACGTACGCGACAGCGTGCTCGGCGAGACCTGGGCCGCCGAGGCGAGGTCGCGCATCGGGATCGGCCTGGCCACCCCGTCGGACCAGTGCTCGCGCACCGCGCCCAGCATCGCCGTCAGCGGCGCGGGCAGGGCCGACGGTGCGCGGTGCGCGGGGGTGGGGTCGGCCAGGAACGTCAACACCAGCAGGCGCAGCGTCTCGCGGGCCAGGTCCCGCCACCCCGGCGGGCACTCGGAGCCCAGTCGCAGCAGGTACCGGCACAGGGCGCCCATCGGGTCGTGCCGCCCGGTCAGGTCACGTACCAGCGGCCAACTGGACGGCGCCTGACCGGTGAGCGTGAAGTGCACGTACGCGTGCCGGGTCGGGCCGCGCGGATCCCAGCGGAACGCGTCACGCATCCCCGGCCGGATGAGCAGCAGCTTGCCCGGGGTCAGCGGCAGCGCGACGTCGTCGCACAGCCAGGTGGCGCTGCCGCCGAGCAGCCAGACGAACTGGTACGACCTGGCCACCCGCGGGCCGAACGCCGAGCCCGGCGGATAGCCCGCGACGCTCGGCCCGAGCCGGGCCACCAGGTCGACGGAGATCGTCATCTGTCACAGCCGCCGTCGCGGTTCGGACGGATCCGCGGCTTGCGCACGTCCTCGAACCCCTTGTACGCGTACGGGTCCTCACCGGCGACGAGGACGACGTCACGGAAGTCGGCCTGCGCCATGCCCGTCCCCTCCGGCGGGGCCGCCCAGGGCAGCAGGGACTCGGCGCTCATGTAGTGGTTGACCAGCGCCCGCCGGTAGCCGTGCGCGGCGGTGTTGGGCAGCGACTTGTGCAGCAGGTAGCCGTTGAAGACCACCACGCTGCCCGCGGGGACCTCGACGGGCACCGCGTCGGAGTCGCGGAACGGGAAGCCGTACGACTCCGCCGTGCAGTCGTAGCGGGGGTCGTCGTGCTCGCGGTTGGGGTAGAGCACGCCACGCCGGTGCGATCCGGGCAGCACCCAGAGGCAGCCGTTCGTCACGGTGGCGTCGTCGAGCGCGATCCAGGCCGCCGTGAGCGAGCGGTCGCGGGTGGGGATGAACAGCTCGTCCTGGTGCCACGCCTGACCCGGCTCGCCCTCGGACTTGATGAACAGCATCGACTGCATCGCCTTGACGTTGGGGCCGATCACCGACGTGAGCGCCGAAACAATCGCGGGATGGCGCATCGTGGCGAGCATCAGTTCGGAGAGCTTGTGCGGGTAGTGGACGCACAGGAACTTGCGCAGCACCTCGTCGTCGGTGTCGCCGGCGCCCGGGGGAAGCGCGCCGCTGATGTCGCCGCGCTCGCCCCTGCAGATGCGGACGGCCTCTTCGAGCAGCTTGTCGACCTCGCCGGGGTCGAGCGCGCGGTCGAGGACGACGTAGCCGTCGCGGTCGAACGAGGTCTTCTGGCCGGAGTTCGTCATGGCCCCATCATCACCGTCGCGGCCCGGTCCTGCCATGGCCCGAGCACGCACGGGGATGGCGAATTCTGTCACCTATTGACGTGTCCGGAAACAAGCAATTAACATCCCGAGCTACTTACTAATACGTATTAACGGCCTCAATGAGAGTGGGTATGACTCCTCCTCCACGGCAACGGCGAGCGACCCAGCTCGACATCGCCAGACGCGCGGGTGTCTCACAGGCGACCGTGTCGCTCGTCCTCAGCGGCGGCGCGGCCGGCGCCCAGATCGCCGAGCCCACGCGGCAGGCGGTCCTCGAGGCGGCCGCGGAGCTGGGCTACTCGGCCAACGTCGCCGCCAAGAGTCTCAGAGGCGGCCGCACCCACCTGCTCGGCCTGTACACGTTCGAGCCCGTCTTCCCGACCGACCAGCGCGACTTCTACTACCCGTTCCTGATGGGCGTCGAGGAGGAGACCTCGCGGCAGGGCTACGACCTGCTGCTGTTCACCTCGATCGGCTCGGGGGCGCGGGAGATCTACACCGGCGGGGTGAACCGGCTGAAGCTCGCGGACGGCTGCGTCCTGCTGGGCCGCAACGTGCGTCGCGAGGAGCTGGCGGAGCTGGTCAGGGAGGACTTCCCGATCGTCTTCATCGGCCGCCGCGAGCTGGACGGCGCGGAGCTGTCGTACGTGGCGGCCGACTACGTGACGGCCACCAGCGACATGGTCGCGGAGCTGGTCCGACTGGGCCACCGCAGGATCCTCTACCTGCGCGCGGTCGAGGACACCGAGCCGACCCGCGATCGCGAGACCGGCTACCGGCGGGGCCTGGCCGCGGCCGGGATCCCCGTGGACGAGTCGCTGATCCGCGCGCTCGCCGACCCCGCCGACCTGACGGCCGAGTACGTCGAGCACTGGACGGGCACGGCGGGCGTCACCGCGATCCTCGTCGAGCCGAGTGAGGACAACCGGCTGACCACCGCGCTCGACGCGACCAGCGCGGACGGCCGGGTGAGCTTCCCCGCCGACTGCTCGATCGCGCTGCTCGGCGACCCGCCGTCGTGGACGCCCGAACTGCGCAACTGGACCCGTTTCTCCCTGCCCCGGGTCGAGATGGCCCGCACGGCCGTACAGCTCCTGATCGACCTGCTGGACCCGCCGCACGGCACGCCCCAGCAGGTCACGGTGCCGTGCAGCTACGTGTCCGGCGACTCGATCGGCCCCGCTCCCGACCGGGCCCCGTCCACCGATCGGGCCCCTTCTGCTGATCGGACCCCTTCTACTGATCGGACGGGGTCACGGTGACGCGCATGGTGGTGCGTCGGCTGCTGATCGGCGTGTTCGTGATGTGGGGCGCGGCTTCGGTGATCTTCGTCATCGTCCGCGCCGCGCCGGGCGACCCGGCCGCGGTGTTCCTCGGCCCCGACGCGACCAAGGAGCAGATCGCCCGGCTGACGGCCACGCTCGGGCTCGACAAGCCGCTGTTCGAGCAGTACCTCCGCTACCTCGGCGACGTGCTCAGGCTCGACTTCGGCGAGTCCTACCGGCTCGGCCGGCCGGCCATGGAGGCGGTGTTCGAACGCCTGCCCGCCACGGTCGACCTGACGCTCACCGCGACGGCCATCGCCGTCGTGGCCGGTCTGGCCCTCGGCCTCGTCGCGGGCAGCCGGCCCGGCGGCGCGGTGGACCGGGTCGTGTCCGCGGCGACGATCGCGCTGCAGTCCTTCCCGACGTTCTGGGTGGGGATCATGCTGGTCCTGGCCTTCGCGCTCGGCCTGCGCCTGCTGCCCAGCGCCGGGGTCGGCACGCCCGCGCACCTGGTGCTGCCCGCGGTGACGCTGGCCTTCCCGTTCACCGCCATCGTCGCCCGGCTCACCAGGAGCAGCGTCACGGAGTCGATGCGCGAGCCGTACGTGCAGACGGCGCGGTCGAAGGGGCTCAGCGAACGCCAGGTCCTGCTCGGGCACGCGCTGCGCAACTCGCTCATCCCGGTCGTGACGATCGTCGGCCTGCAGATGGGCGCGCTCATGGGAGGCGCGGTGATCGTGGAGAACGTCTTCGCCTGGCCCGGCCTCGGCTCCCTGGTCGTGGACGCGGTCGCCAACCGCGACTACGCGGTCGTCCAGGCGGTGACGCTGCTGATCGCGGGCATCGTGATGGTGCTCAACATCGTCGCCGACGTGCTCTACATCCGATTGGACCCCCGCATCCGGACGGAGGCCAGGTCATGAGTCAGGCGGCGGTTCTGCCCCAGCAGGTGGCCACGCGCCGGTGGCGCAGGGGGGCGCTGGCCCGGGTGCCGTACGTGGTGATCGCGCTGTACGCGCTGGTGGCCCTGATCGGGCCGCTGGTCATCGACTACGACCCGGTGCGCACCCCGCTCACGGACCGGCTGCTCGCCCCCGGGTCGCCGCTCGCCTCCGGCGGGGTCGCCTGGCTCGGCACCGACGCGCTCGGGCGGGACATCCTGGCCCAGGTCGTCTACGGCGCCCGTACCTCGCTGACCATCGGGCTGGCGACCGTGCTGGTCGCGTGCCTGGTCGGCGTCACGATCGGCGTCGTCGCCGGCTACGCGCGCGGCTGGCTGGACGCGGTGCTGGCCCGGATCACCGACGTGCTGCAGGCGTTCCCCGCGATCCTGCTCGCGATCGTGATCGCCGGGGTGTTCGCGCGCAGCGTCCCCGTCGTGGTCCTCTCGCTGTCGGTGACGGCCTGGATCTCCTTCGCCAGGGTCACCCGCGGCGTCGCGCTCTCGCTGCGTGAGCGGGCCTGGGTCGACGCGGCCCGGGTGATGGGCGTGCCGGTCCGGTCGATCATCGTCCGGCACGTGCTGCCCTTCACCGTCGGCCCGGTCGTCGCGCTGGCGACGCTGGAGTTCGCCCTCGTCGTGCTGGCCGAGGCGGGCCTGAGCTTCCTCGGCATCGGGCTCCCGACCGGGGCCGTGTCGTGGGGGCAGACGATCGCGAACGGTCAGCAGTACCTGGAGACCGCCTGGTGGATTTCCACGCTGCCCGGCATCGCCCTGTCCCTGCTGATCATCAACATGGGCATCCTCGGCGACCAGCTCACCGCCCGTTACGGGCAGCGCCGTACCCGTTCCTGACCCCCCTTTCCTGACAGGAGAACTCGATGACTGGGTTCCGCAAGATGACAGCGTTCGCGGCGGCGGCCGTCCTGCTGCTGGCCGGCTGTGCCACGACGACCGGCGGCAGCGGGGGCGGCGGTGATCCGGCCGGCGGCAAGCTGACGGCCGCGGGCACGTACCCGATCGAGAGCCTCGACCCGCACGGGGCCCAGGGCGCCACGACCGGCACGCAGCTCGCCGCGCAGGCGATCTTCAGCCGCCTCGTGCGTCCCGGCGCCGACGGCAAGGTCGAGGGCGACCTGGCCGAGAAGTGGGAGCCCGGCGCCACCGCCGCGGAGTGGACGTTCCACCTGCGGTCCGGCGTCACGTTCTCCGACGGCAAGCCGGTGGCCGCCGCCGACGTGGTCGCCTCCTTCGAGCGGATGATGACGCTGGACGGCCCGAACGCCGCCAACTTCCCCGACTACAAGATGACCGCGGCCGCCGACAACCAGGTCAAGCTGACCGCGCCGACCCCGGACGCGTCGATCCCGCGCAAGCTCGGCCTGTTCTACGTCATCCCGCGCGCCGTCACGGCCCAGGACACCGCGTTCTTCGAGCGTCCCGTCGGCTCCGGCCCGTTCACCGTGAACCGGTTCGCGCCCGGCGAGGTGCTGGCGATGAGCCCGAACGCGAAGTTCTGGGGCGAGCGGCCGCAGCTCGGCAACCTGGAGATCCGCACCATCCCCGACCTGTCGGCGCGGCTGACCGCGCTGCGCACCGGCGAGGTGGACGTGGTCTGGGGCATCCCCGACGACCAGCTCCCCGTGCTGAGCGGGACGGACGGGCTGACCGTCAAGACGGTGCCGAGCACCGCGGTGTTCACCATGTGGTTCAACTCCTCGATCCCGGCGCTCAAGACCGCCGAGGTGCGCCGCGCCCTGTGGCAGGCGGTCGACTTCGGCACGATCATCAAGCAGCTCTACCCGCAGACCGGCGCGCTCGCCGACGGCCTGGTGGCGCCCGCGGTGCTCGGCTACGCCAAGCAGCAGCCGGTCGGCCACGACCCGAAGGCCGCCAAGGCCGCGCTGGAGTCCGCCGGCTTCGACTTCGGTAAGAAGCTGCGGCTGCAGTTCTCCGACGCCGAGTTCCGGCCGTTCGTGCAGGCGGTGGCCTCCGACCTGGCCGAGATCGGCGTCCAGGTGGACGTGCTGGAGAAGGAGAAGGCGGTCTTCACCGAGGACCTGCTCGCGCTCAACTGGGACGTCAACTTCCAGCAGCTCGCCACGCCCACCTACGACGCGGCCAGCAACCTGGGCCGGCTCTACACGTGCGCGGCGAAGCGTACCGGCTACTGCAACAAGGACCTCGACGAGCTGCTGGCCAAGGCGGGCGAGAGCCCGGACGAGGCCGAGCGCGCCGAACTGTACGGCGAGGCCGGGAAGATCATCTGGGGCGACGCGGTCGGCATGTACCCGATGACGGTGCAGCTCGCCTACTCCTGGCGGGCGCGGGTCACCGGGTTCACCCCCGACCCGAGCGGACTGCCCGACTTCTCCCGCGTACGGCTCGCGGGCGCGTGATGGGTGGCCGGGTGACAGCGCAGCGACCAGACAGATCGGGTACGGCGGATCCGCCGCAGGACGGACCCCTGCTGCGGGTCGAGGGGCTGGTCGTCGACCTGCCCCATCCGGACGGCGCCGGTGGCGCGGTCCGCGTGGTGGACGGGGTGTCGTTCGACGTGCCCGCGGGCACCACGGTCGGCCTGATCGGCGAGTCGGGCAGCGGCAAGACGATGACCGCGCTCTCGGTGATCGGCCTGCTGCCCGAGCACGCGGCCACCGGCGGTGAGCTGGTGTGGCGCGGGGAGAACCTCCTGCGGCCCGACACCGACTGGCGGCGCGTACGGGGCCACCAGATCTCGATGATCTTCCAGGACCCGCTGGCCGCGCTGAACCCGAGCATCACCATCGGCCGCCAGGTGGGCGAGATCCTCCGGCGGGCCGGACGGCCGCGCGCCGAGGTGCGGCACGCGGTGATCGACCTGCTCGACCGCGCCGGGGTGCCGGACCCCGAGCGGCGGATGAACAACTATCCCCACGAGTTCTCCGGCGGGCTGCGCCAGCGCGCCATGATCGCCCTGGCTCTGGCCGGCAGCCCGTCGCTGCTGCTCGCGGACGAGCCGACCACCGCGCTCGACGTCACCGTACAGGCCAGGATCCTGCGCCTGCTCCGCTCGATCCAGCGGGAGCAGGGGCTGGCCATGCTGCTGGTCACCCATGACCTGCGGGTGGTCGCCCACGTCGCCGACGAGGTCGTGGTCATGTACGCGGGCCGCGTCGCGGAACGCGGCCCCGCCGGCGCGGTGCTGCGCCGTCCCGCGCACCCCTACACGCGCGCGCTGGCGGCGAGCGTCCCGGCGGTGCGTACCAAGACGGCGCTGGCCGACCCGCTGCCCGGCTCGCCCGCGACGCCCGCGAACCGGCCGGCGGGGTGCGCGTTCCACCCGCGGTGCCCGCTGGCCAGGGACCGGTGCAGGACAGAGGTGCCGCAGGCGCGCGAGGTCGCGCCGGGCAGGTGGAGTGCCTGCCACTTCGCGGAGGAGGTGTTCACCCCGTGAGCGAGATGCTCGAAGTGACCGACCTGCGGGTCACCTTCGGCGGCCGGGGCGGCCTGGTCGCCGTCGACGGCGTCAGCCTGCGGGTCGCGCCGGAGGAGACGCTCGCCGTGGTGGGCGAGTCGGGCTCGGGCAAGACCACGGTCGCCCGGTGCGTGGTCGGGTTGCAGCGGCCGGACTCCGGGACGGTGACGTTCGAAGGGCGGACGCTCGGCCCGGCCGGTCGCCGCCCGCCGGAGTCGCAGCGCGCCATCCAGATGGTGTTCCAGGATCCGCGGTCGTCGCTCAACCCGCGGATGCCGGTGTCCGAACTCATCGGCGAGGCGTGGCGTACGCATCCGGTCACGGCGCCGCCGGGGGACAGGACCGAGGCGCTGCACCGGCTGCTGGCCGACGTCGGTCTCGACGCCGACGTGGCCGGGCGGCGCGCGGGCGACCTCTCGGGCGGCCAGTGCCAGCGGGTCAGCATCGCCCGCGCGCTGGCGGTCGGGCCACGGCTGCTCGTGTGCGACGAGGCGGTCTCGGCCCTCGACGTGTCCGTGCAGGCGCAGATCCTGCGGCTGCTCGTGGACCTGCGGCGCAGCCACCGGCTCGCGCTGCTGTTCATCACCCACGACCTGGGCGTGGTCCACCAGATCGCCGACCGGGTCGCGGTGATGCGCCGCGGCGCCGTCGTCGAGGAGGGCCCGGCGGGAGAGGTGCTCGGCGCGCCCCGGCACGAGTACACCCAGGCCCTGCTCGACGCCGCACTCGACATCGGAGTAGAAGCATGATCACCGGCTGGAACACGTGGGACGTCACCACCCACACCGGCATGGTGCACCTGCCGTCGGGGCTGCGGGTCCGCTTCGGCGTGCCCGGTGCTCCCCTCGACGGGTTCACCTGGCGCGACGGGCTGGTCAGGCTCGGGCACCACACCGTGGGCGGCGACTACGCGGAGGTCACCGTCGAGGCGGGTGACGGCCGCCTGCACCTGGTCATGGCCGGAGGGTCCACCGACGAGCTGTACGTACGGGCGGAGGGGACCGCGGGCGTGCTCGTGGCGCTGGACGGCCGGGACGACACCGACACCGGTGCCCAGTGGATCGACTGGCGGATCGACTGGCGGGAGACCGGCGGCGGGCTCGTCAGGACGGGCGAGGAGCCGTGGCCGGCCGACGGCCTGGTGCTGGAGTTCGCCGCCGGGGTCGAGCTGCGGGTGGCCCCGCACGGCACGCCCGGCGGCGCCGCCGACGTGGCCGCCCTGCTCGCGCGGCGCAGGGCCGGGGCCGAGCGCGCCGCCCCGAGGTCGGACGGCTGGCTCGGCGCCGCCGCCGACGCCGCCACCAGGGCCGTCACCTGGAACCGGATCTACGCGCCCGACCTCGGCCGGGTGCTCACGCCGACCTCCAGGGACTTCGTCTCCGAGCGGCGCAGGGGCTTCTACGGCACCTGGGCGCTGCACGCGTGGGACACGTTCTTCACCGGCCTGGTCGCCTCCACCGTCGACCGCGACCTCGCCCGCGAGATCTTCGGCCAGATCCTGCCCTTCGCCGACGCCGCGGGCATGATCCCCAACCGCGTGTCCGACGACAAGGGCGTCACCGCCGACCGCTCGCAGCCCCCGGTGGGCGCGCTGACCGTGCGCAAGGCGTACCTGGCGGGTGGGCTGTCGGACGAGACCCGCGACCGGGAACTGCTCGCCGGAACGTTCCCCGCGCTGCTGGCCTGGCACGACTGGTGGCCCCGAGCCCGCCGCGGCCCGTACGGCCTGCTCGCCTGGGGCTCCGACCCCGTCGAAGGCGACCCAGGCTCGGCCACCCTCGACCGGACGAAACGGGAGTCCGGCCTGGACGACTCGCCCATGTACGACGAGGTGGCCTACGACCCCGCCACCCGCACGATGAACCTGGCCGACGTCGGGCTGGTCGCGCTGCACATCGCCGACGCCGAGGCGCTCGCCGCCATCGCCGGCACGCTGGGCGCGGACGACGTCGCGCGACGGCTGCGCGACCAGGCCGCGAAGGCGCGGGCGGAGGCCGACCCGCTGCTGTGGGACGCCGGCCGCGGCGGCTACCGGAACCTGCACGCCGACGGGACACACGACCCGCATGTCTCGCCCACCCTGCTCTACCCGCTGCTGGCCGGCCTGCCGGACGCCGCCAGGGCCGCCGACCTGGCCGCCCGGCTGCTGCGTCCGCAGACGCTCGGCGGCGACCCGCCGCTGCCCAGCGTGGCCCGCGACGACCCCGGCTACGCGGCGACGTACTGGCGCGGGCGCATCTGGGCGCCGATGGCGTTCCTCGCGATCGAGGGCCTGCGCCGCTACGACCTGACCGAGGCCACCCGCCCGCTGGTCGGCGCGCTGCTGCGGCTGTTCCTGTCCGAATGGGACAAGCACAGCCACGTCCGCGAGAACTACCCGGCCACCTCCGGCGAGGACGTCCGGGCGTTCCAGGCGCGCTCCGACGGGCTGATGGCCTGGGGCGGGCTGCTCGCCTACCTCGCGTACGGCGAACTCGCCGACGCCAGGGAGGACGGCTGGCGCTTCGCGCACCCAGGGGAGCCCGCGGAGCTGGCCGACCTGCCGCTCGGCGACGGCCGGCTCACCGTGACCGCCGGCGACCGGCTCACCGTGACGCTCGACGGCCGCCCGCTGCTCGACGCCGCGCCGGGGGTCGTCGTCACCGCCTACCGGCGTACCGCGGGCGAGGTCACTGGGATCGCCCGTGGCAGCGGCGATCTCCACGTCAGCCCGCCGGGGGACGGCCCCCCCGTACGGGTGCCGGTCTCCGCCGAGCCGAAGCCCTTCCGCATAACCCGAGACGACCTGACCCGTGACGGCACAGCCCGTGACGGCACAGCCCGTGACGACCGACACGACAACGATGGGGGAATGCCCGCGTGACAAGGGAATCCGAGACAACGGCCGACATCCTCGTGGCCGGCGGCGGACTCGGCGGCGTGGCCGCCGCGCTGGCCGCGCTGCGCAGGGGCCGGTCCGTGCTTCTCGTCGAGGAAACCGACTGGATAGGCGGGCAGCTCACCAGCCAGGGCGTGCCACCGGACGAGCACACCTGGATCGAGCAGTTCGGCTGCACCCGCAGCTACCGCAGGCTCCGCGACGCGATCCGGGACCACTACCGGACCTGGTACCCGCTGACCGACGAGGCCCGCGCCCGCCCCGACCTCAACCCTGGCGAGGGGCGGGTCTCCCGGCTGTGCCACGAGCCCAGGGTGGCCGCCGCCGTGCTGGACGCCATGGTCGCGCCGTACGTGTCGGCGGGCCGGCTGCGCATCCTGTACGGCCACAAGGTCGTCGGCGCCACCGTGGACGGCGACCGGGTGCGCGCCGTCACCGTCGAGGCGGCGGACGGGCACCGGCTGGAGGTGGCGGCGCCGTACGTGCTGGACGCCACGGAGCTGGGCGACCTGCTGCCGCTCACCGGCGCCGAGCACGTCACCGGCTTCGAGTCCCGGCACGACACCGGCGAGCCCAGCGCCCCCGACGAGGCGCAGCCGGCGAACATGCAGGCGTTCTCCTGGGTGTTCGCGATCGAGCACCGGGCCGGTGAGGACCACACGATCGACCGGCCCGCGGGCTACCGGGACTGGGCCCGCTACCAGCCGCCGAAGTGGCCGAACCCGCTGCTCAGCCTGAGCGCGCCCGACCCGAGGACGCTGGAGACGGTGGCCCGCGCCTTCACCCCGAACCCGGTGCCGGCCCCGTTCGTCGCCGACCAGCGGGCGGACCCGGGCGACAAGGAGCTGTGGGCGTTCCGCCGGGTGCTGTCGCGCAACCTGTACCGGCCGGGGTTCGCCGCCAGCGACGTCACGATCGTCAACTGGCCGATGATCGACTACCTGCCCGGCCCGCTGATCGGCGTCAGCGCCGAGGAGCGTGACAAGCACCTGGCCGGCGCCCGCGAGCTGAGCATGAGCATGCTCTACTGGCTGCAGACCGAGGCGCCGCGCGAGGACGGCGGCACCGGCTGGCCGGGGCTGCGGCTGCGCGGCGACGTGCTGGGCACCACCGACGGGCTGGCCAAGGCCCCCTACATCCGCGAGTCGCGGCGCATCGAGGCCCGCTACCGGATCGTCGAACAGGACCTGTCGCTGGCGGTGCGCGGCGAGGCCGGCGCGGTCGCCTACCCCGACTCGGTCGGGATCGGCATGTACCGCATCGACCTGCACCCCTCGACCGGCGGTGACACGTACATCGACGTCGCCAGTTCGCCGTTCCAGATCCCGCTCGGCGCGCTCCTGCCGGTCCGGCTGCGCAACCTGCTGCCCGCGGCCAAGAACATCGGGACCACCCACATCACCAACGGCTGCTACCGCCTGCACCCGGTGGAGTGGAACGTCGGCGAGGTGGCGGGGACGCTCGCCGCCCACTGCCTCGAGCACGGGCTGGAGCCCGAGCAGGTGCACGCGGACGGCGCGCGGCTGCGGGCGTTCAGGAGCGAGCTGGTCGCCGACGGCGTCGAGCTGGCCTGGCCCGAGATCAGGGGGTACTGATGGCGGTCGACGGCCGCCGGCTGCTCGGCGGCGTGATGATCCCCCTCGTCACCCCGATGAGCGAGCCGGGCCTCCCCTCGGGACAGGCGGCGAAGGCGCTGCTCCACGGGCTCGCCGCGGCGGGCGCGCGCAGCTTGATGCTGTTCGGCAGCAACGGCGAGGGCCCGTTGCTGCCGGTCTCCGCGCTGACGGAGTTCGCCGTCCAGGTGGCCGGGCAGTGGCGCGAGCTGACCGGCGGGCCGGTGCTGTGCAACGTCACGGCGGCCGGGACGGCGGAGGCGCGGCAGCGCGCGGCGGCGGTCGCTCCGGCCGAGCCCGACGCGCTCGTGCTCAGCCCGCCCATCTACTTCCGGCACCGCGACGACGAGATCGCCGCCCACTACGAGGCCCTGGCCGGCCTCGGCACCCCGGTGGTCGCCTACAACGCCCCCCGCTACAGCAACCCGCTCGGCCAGGACACGATCGACCGGCTGGTGGCCATGCCGCACGTGGTGGGCATCAAGGACAGCTCAGGCGACCTCGACCTGCTGGGCCACATCGTCTCCGCCGCCAGGCGCCGGCCGGACTTCGGCGTGAGCCAGGGCGCGGAGACCCAGTTGCTCGCGGCGCTGCGCCTCGGCGCCGACGGCATCGTCCCCGGCATCGCGAACCTGGCGCCGGGCCTGTCGGTCGAACTCGTCGCGGCCCACGAGAGCGGCAGGGACGGCGACGCGGAGGAGGCGCAGCGCGTGCTCACCCGGCTGCTCGCCCTGCACACGATCCGGCCGGGAGTGCCCGCGATCAAGGCGCTGCTCGACGACCGCGGGCTGTGCCCCCCACACGTGGCCGCGCCACTCGTGCCCTGCACCGAGGCCGAACGGCGCGACCTGAACGCCTTACTCGCCAACGACGAAGCACATCTCTTCCCCCGGAGGTAGCACGTGGCACCGTCAGAATCCTGGTCCATCAGCATCGGCCGCAGGGCGTTCGGCAAGGGCATGGCCGCGGCGTCACTGGCCGCCGCGCTCGGCCCCGCCCTACCGGCGAGCGCGGCGGCCGCGCGGCGCGCGCCGGTCACCTTCGACGAGACCACGCTGTGGGACAACACCGTGGACCCCCTGGAGAGCTATCACGTCCACGGGCTGACGGTGCTGCCCGACGACTCCATCCTGGTCGTCACCGAGGGACGGCACGAGGTGTGCGACGCCGGCCCCCGGGATCTGGTGCTGCGCCGCAGCCCCGACGGCGGCAACACGTGGGAGGCGACGCGGACGCTGGTGACCTCGGTGGGCGGCCAGTCGTGGGGCAACCCGGCGTTCGTCGTCGACCGGACCACCGGCGGCGTCTTCCTGTTCTACATGCTCTCCACCCGGCTGCCGGAGAACACGACCTGCTCCGGCGACCAGGGCGACCTCTACATGGTCTCCAGCGCGGACGGCGGCAGCACCTGGAGCCAGCCGCGCGCCCTGTCCGGACTGTTCGACCACTTCCCGTACGACTGGGCGCTGCACGGCCCAGGGCCCGGCCACGGCATCCAGCTCGACAACGGCCGGCTGCTGCTCAACTGCTCCCATCGCCGGGTGATCGTCGGCAACACCGTCGAGCAGCGGTACTACGGCGTGGCGTCGATCTACAGCGACGACCACGGCCAGACCTGGGAGGCGACCGCCGAGGTGCCGGTCTCCGTCGCGTACCCGATCAACGAGGCCAGGGTGATCCAGCGCTCCGACGGCACGGTGCTGGTCAACGGCCGCGCCGCGGCGGGCGGGAACCGGCAGCGGATCGTGTCGGTCAGCTCCGACCGCGGGCTGACCTGGTCGCCGCCGCGGCTGGACGGGTCCACCGGCACGTTCAACGCCGTGGACGCGAGCCTGCTGCGCTACAGCGGCGGGCCGGGCTCGTCGGAGGTCGGCCGGGTGCTGTTCAGCCGCCCAGACTCGCCGGTGCGGACCAACCTGACGGTGTCGGTGAGCTACGACGACGCGCACTCGTTCCGCTACAGCCGGGTGGTCAACCCGGGCCGGTCGTACTACTCCGAGCTGGCCCGCCTCTCGGACGGCACGATCGTGCTCGTCTACGGCCGCGACGGCGACAACCCGAGCTTCCCGCGCAAGGTCGTCGTCGCCCGGTTCTCCCTCGACTGGCTGACCAACGGCCGGGACACCCTGTCCGGCGGCGCGAACTACCGCGAGCAGCTCGTGGACCTGTCGACCGGCGCGGTCGCCACCGGCGGCGCCGTGACCACCGTCGCCGACCCGGTGGCGCGCGGGGGGAACCGGGTCGTGTTCACCCCGTCCCAGACCACCGCCTACGTCGAGTACACCGTGAACGTCGTCAACCCGCGCCCCCAGGAGCTGCTGCTGCGCTACTTCCGCTCCGCCGACGGCGGCCTGGTCACCGTCACGGTCGACGGCACCCGCACCCCGGTCGCGGTGCTGGACACGACTGCGGACCGGGCCGACGGCTACGACGTCGCCAACCTCGGCGAGGTCAACCTCTCGGTCGGGCAGCACAAGGTCCGGTTCACCGCGTCCGGGGCCGGTCGCGGCGGCGGCAGGGTGGTCTCGCTGGACACGCTGAGCCTCATCGACGCGCCCTCGGTGGCCGACGTGTCCGGCGAGGTGGTGGTCGACAACGACGAACTCGGCTATCAGGTGGTCAGCGGCGTCTGGTCGGCGGCGACGGGCGTGGCCGGCTACCGCGGCGGCAACTACCGTACGGCGCCCGCGGGTACGGGCGGGAGCGTCGTCCGGTGGCGGCCGGTGGTGCCGAGCGACGGCAACTACGAGGTCCAGGTCTCGCACACCGCGCACGAGAACCGCGCGAGCAACGCGCCCTTCACCGTCAAGCACGCGACCGGGACCAAGGTGGTGCGGGTCGACCAGCGCAAGGCCGGGGTGACGGAGCCGCGCGGTGGCTCGTGGGTGTCGCTCGGCACGTTCCGCATGACCGCGGGGCTGGGCTCGGTCGAGCTGAGCAACGCGGCCGACGGGTTCGTCATCGCCGACGCCGTCAGGCTGCGCCGCAAGCCCTGACGACGGCCGGTCCGGCTGATCCGGCGCGTGGCGCGCACGCCGCCACCCCGGATCAGCCGGACGCCGCCGCGTGACCGTCCCGCTCGCGGCGGAGGAGGTGCGCGGCGAGGAGTGTGACCCAGGCCCACCCGATGGTGACCGCGATCCTCTGGAAGAGCCCTCCGTACGCGACCAGCGACGCCGTCTGGGCGAACCCGAGCGTGGACAGCTCCAGCGTCACCGCGAACGCCACCGCGCTGAGGCCCGAGTAGCAGGCCCACAGGAGCTGCCGCGTCCCCGCGAAGCGCACCGCGAACACGACGCACGCGCAGGCCAGCGCCGCGAAGCCCGGCATGGAGAGCAGGTCGTGCAGCAGGGCGGGCACGTCGCTGTACTCGGCGAGCAGGTCGGGCGTCCCCGGCGGATACCCGCTCACCGGGTCGGTCGTGAACACCCCCGCGCAGACCAGCATCACCCCCCACACCCCCATCAGGATCGGCCCCCAGCGCGCCCCCCTCACCGGGGAAGAGCCTCTGAGCACGCGCCGCATCCCGGCGGCGAACGCGAGCGACAGCACGCCGGCGACGACGAAGTTCGCCGTCTGCGCCCAGCCGAACGGGCCCAGGGCCAGCGAGCTGACCGGATGCCGCAGCGGGTCGTAGTGGGCCTTGAGCGCCCCGTGGACGAGGAACATGACGACGAAGAGCGGGCCGGCGACCACACCGCACAGCAGCAGGCGCCTCGTCGTCCTGTCGATGGCCGCCTCCGGACCCCTGGGCTCGGGGGCGGGCGGCAGGATGGTTCGCATGCCTGTCAGGCTAGGCTGACAGAACGAGAGCTGTCAACCCAGCCTGACAGACGTGCCCGGGGTCAGCGGGGCACGAAGCCGCGGTAGACGACGCGCCGCCGCCGCAGCACCGGCCACTGCCGGTCCCTGATGCCGGTCAGCACCAGGGCGGCCACCGCGCCGGTCATGAGGCCGCCGACGATGAGACTCATGACCAACATGAAGGCGATTGCCATGACGACTCCGCTCGAAAGTTGAAATCTAAACTTGTCCGGCGTCAACAGCGTCCGCCGACGCCCTATTCCGGGAGGCCGGGGATCGGGCGCGGCGGCGGGACCCGCGGCGGGTGTGACGGCGGGCCCGGCGGGCGGCGGAAAACCGTTGGATCCGTCCGTACTCCCTGCGGCAGCATGGCCACGGTGGGTATCGGCGTTCGGGAGGGCGGATGACTGCGTTCGGTGCACGACAGGTCTCCGCGGGCACCTCGTCCGTCCGCAGGTCGGCGGTGCTGCTCGCGCTGCGGTTCTACTGCCTGGAGCTGAAGCGGCAGTGGCCGGTGGCGGTGCCCGCGCTGACCCTGCCGGCGCTGGGGAACATCTGGTACATCCAAGGTCAAACACCCAGTTGTTGACCTGCGGTAACACCGCTCAGGCCCTGCTACGTCGGGGCTTTCCGCGTTCCTTAGGCAAGTCGTGTGCCCATGGCGACCAACTTGCAAAGCGACCAACGTGCAATGTAGGTTCGCCCGCGTACCACCAGAGAGAGCCCCGGTTCCTTGGCCGGTCCCCGGGGCCCTCGCACGCGAAGGGCCTACCTCCGAATGCGCGTTTATCGTACCCCCCGTGATCGGTTCTTCACGGTCCTTGGCAACGAGGTGATTCAGGACAAGCGCCTGAGCTTCACCGCCCGGGGAATCCTCGTCTACCTCCTGTCGCTGGAAGACGGGCACAAGATCGACGTGCGCAAGCTGGCCGACGAGAACCCCGGCGTGGGCCGGAAGGCCGTCGCTGACGCCCTCGACGAACTGGTCAGTCTCGGCTACTACGTTCGCATGACAGCCCGCGACGACCGGGGCGCCGTCCGGACCACTACCGCCGTGTTCGACATCCCCCAGAATTCGCCGGCCACCGTATCGCCGCAGGTCGTACCGATTCCCGGTCTGCCGGGAATCGGTCAGCCGCACATCGGTGCGTCGGGAACGAACCCCGTTAAAGAAACTCCTGAGAAAGAAACCTCCCCCCTTCCCCCAGTGATGGCCGCCAACGTCTCCGAGAGCGCTAACGAGGCGCCGAAGGACGGGGGAGGGGATGAAGCCTCGATCAAGGACAAGCAGGCTGCCTGCGCTCCCCTCGTGGCGCGCATCGGACGCATGGAGCCGCGTCTCACGATCGGTCTCGCCGAGATGGGCAGAGTCCTCCCGCTCGTGGCCGAGTGGCGCGACCGTGGCGCCAGCGACGACCAGATCATTCACGCC
This sequence comes from Nonomuraea sp. NPDC051298, assembly GCF_055586305.1. Lineage (NCBI taxonomy): Bacteria > Bacillati > Actinomycetota > Actinomycetes > Streptosporangiales > Streptosporangiaceae > Nonomuraea > Nonomuraea sp. NPDC051298. Next base: position 368,247 of record NZ_JBVJIM010000001.1, on the reverse strand, counting down.
GTTACCTCGTGGGTGCCTGACGACATCCGGACTGCTGTGGGGTTCGTGCGCGACCGGCTCACCAAGCGGATGCCCGCCCGTCTCCCTGTGAAGCCGGTCACTGTCATCCGCCCTCTCACGGAGTGCCCCACGTGCCAGCGCCCCGGTCGCACGCCCGGACTGTGCAAGTCCTGTCAGACCGCGCCGATGCACCAAATGCCCGGTGCCGTCGAGGGTGTTGGGAGCCGTCTCGCTGCTGAGCTTCGCCGCCGTCACGGATGGAGTAAAGCGAGTTAGACGCCCCCGCCACGGCGGGGGTTGTCACGGCGTGAGCTAGATCACCCGTAACTCTGGATACACTTTGCAAGTTGGTAGACACAGAGAGACGTAATGCGTGATCATAGATGGGAACTTCCCCCCGCTGGCCGTGGCGGTTCCCGCGAGTTTGGAAGGGCTGAGAAGCGATGGCGTACCACAGTGGGCTCAATCGTGAGCGGCTGGAGGCATTGCTTAGGGAAGGACGCCTCAACTACGGCGACATAGCCAAGGAGGTGCCCTGCTCGTATCGCACCGTCGCCCTGTACGCAAAGAAGCTGGGGCTTGCAAAGACGCAAGCTGACCATGGCGAAGCGGTTCCATGGACACTCGCGGAGGCGCACAAGCTGACGATGCCCGCGCAACGGTTGCGGGATCTTTCCCGGATGGCACAGAAGCTCCCCGTTGACGCGTACCGGCGCGTAGGTGCGATTCGTTGGGCGCAAGACTTGATCGACGCGGGTAAGGACGTCGGATACGACCCTAACGAGGGGCCTTCCGACATCGCCCCGGATGGCGGATTCTATGCCTTTACGACGGACCTGGCGCCGGAGGAGACGCACGTTGGAAAGACCCTGCGAAGGGCCACGGGCGAGCCGGTGCGGAGGCGCGCGCGCAAGTAGCTATCGAGGAAACGCACACGGGCCAGGGACCGCCGACCCTGGCCTTTTGTGTGTCCTGGCGCGGTTGCATCTGTCGCCCTAGCGGGCCGGTTCTGTGCTTCCTGGAAACACCCTGTGAGGGCAATGGTCATTTATGGGGCGTTTGGGGCTACAGTGATTACCCTCAGTCAGGGATACCGAGAGTTAAGGCATGCCGATGGGACCAGAGAACCCCCTAGATGTCCTCAAAGTGAGGGAAACCTTGCTCCCCCGTGGCGTTCGCCGTGTTGAGGTCTTCTACCCCGATGGCGTCGAGGTTGAGTATCGGCTGCGACTGCCAGCATCGAGGGAGGCGGGGCAAACGATCGTTGAGCACATGCCGCCTGATGCGTTCTGGACTGGGGCGCACACGGACGACGAAGAAGACGGCTTCACGTACGCCTACTACCAGGCGTGGCTCATGTGTACGCAGACGTGCTCCACGTGTCCGGTCGCGCGTGCGCAACTGGCGGTTGGCTACTGCGATCTAGTGGGTGCCTAAGAGGAGTGACCAGCATGAACGCCCCCGTAAGGATGTGGGGGTGACAACGCCACTTTGCATGTTGGTTGTCCCGTAGGGTGGACTTGCCCGGCCGGGGAAACTATCCCTCACCTGGTATCGGTACCCGGCTGGGCAGTCGCTTGATAACTCAACAGTGGACAATGCGGGGAAGCACAACGACAGATCATCGATCCGTCTCCCAGCTCACTTCATACGCCTCATGCGGCGAGGCTTTCCGGCTCGAACGGGTCGCGAAAGCGCCTCAAACGCCCGCTGCCTGGTTCGCGCAAGGCAACGCGGTGCATGAGGCAGTGAGCCACTGGGAGCGCACCTACAGGACGCACAGTCCCGAGCAGGCCCAAGTCTGGTACTACGACGCTTGGGAACGAGAGATCGAGGCGGCGTTAGCCGTCGAGCCGGACGTGTCTCAGTGGCAGGCGCCCGGCAGAACGAAGCCGGACACGGACCTGAAGAACCGCATGGTTCGCGGGGCCGACCAGGTTGCCGGGTACATCGCCTACGCTCTACAGGATCGGCTCACGCCGATCGAGTACGAGCCGGGCGAGCCGAGCACTGAGGTTCCGTTCTCCGTCGATCTCAACGGCGTTCGCGTGATCGGGTCGATAGACCTGATCCTTGCCGACCGGCGCGGGCGCCTACTCGTTCGGGACATCAAGACCGGAAGTAGGTTGCCGACGAGCCCGATACAGCTAGCCGTCTACGCGGTAGCTGTCGAGGACTTGCTTGGCGAACGCCCGATGTGGGGCGACTACTTCATGTGCAAGAACAATGCGCCGACAGACGCTATCTCGCTACGCAACTTCGCTCGTGAAGACGTAGCACGATGGTTCGTGCAGATGGACCGATCGGAGAAGGCGGGTAACTACCTGCCCAACCCGGGCGACCACTGTAAGACATGCGGCGTGCGCCGGTACTGCTCAGTGATGGGCAGCGACCGGTCCTTTTTTTAGCCCAACCTTTGCAAGTTGGTTGTCACGAAAGGATTACATGGCTGAGGATTACCCATACGCCCTCGATCTGGAGCTGACCGATACCCAGGGCCGGAAGGTCGGCCTATTCCATGTCCGGGCGAACTCGGCTCCGGACTTCCTCGCTGAACTTCGGGAGGTGGACGAAGACTTTGGGCTCGCCCTTGGTGAGGCCGTGAGGACCGTCCGGATGTTCGCTCTGCTGAAGAGTGAGCTTGGGGCCGAGAGAGTTGCCCAGGGCGCCCCGGCTCGACCGGCGCGGCCCGCAGCTCGACCGGCGCCCACGTACGAGGGTCAAGATGCCCCGTTCCCGGACGAGGCGCCCCCCGGTAACGACGGCCCGCCCGCCTGCCAGCACGGCACCATGCGATACGTCAAGGCTGGTGTGTCGCAGGCTGGCAATAACTACTCGGCGTTCTACGGCTGCCCCGCCCGACGCGACGACCCGACGCGGTGTAAGAGCGTTAGCGCCTAACCCGTGTACACGATCCAGCGCGCCCGAGCGAAAGCCGGGGAAGCTGGGGCCGTACTCCCGAACCCGTTCCGCAAACTCTCGCGGGAAGGGGTTGAGTTCCGTCGCGGTCAGTTGCACCTGATCGCGGCGGGGCCGGGAGTCGGCAAAAGCGCCCTGTCGCTCACGCTCGCAGTAGCCAGCAAGGTACCGACCCTGTATTTCAGCGCCGACAGTGACGCCGCAACTCAGTACGAACGAGCGGCGGCAATGCTGTCCGGCCGGAAGGTTCACGAGATTGCCGCCATGGTCGAGGCGGGTAATACCCGGTACCTCGATAGCAAGTTGGCGGGGCTTCGAAAACTTCGTTGGTGCTTCGACTCATCGCCCAGCCTCGACCTGATCGAGGCGCAAGTGAAGTCATGGGCGTACGTCTACGGCAGCTATCCGGAAAACGTAATCGTCGATAACGTCGGCGACGTTACGCCGGATGTCGAGGAACGCGGACACGTCGCCCTCGAAAGCGTGATGGATTACCTCGCGGATCTCGCGAGGCAAACCGGCGCCTGTGTTATCGCCCTTCACCACCTGACCGGCGAATACGACGACGGCGCGCAGCCGCCGCCACTGTCAGCCCTGAAAGGCAAGATCAGTAAGAAACCCTCTCTGGTGCTGAACCTGTTTCGGCCCGAGGAGGGAAAGCTTGGCGTGGTCATCGGGAAGAACCGCCACGGTCGGCCCGATCCGGCTGGGCGGTATCGAGTGGTGCTCAACTCCGATCTAGCGCGGATGCAAGTCACAGACTAAGGCGGTTCCATTCCATGCGGCTTTGCGCGTACGACGAATGCATGAACACTCGCAAGTGGAAAGGCTTCTGCACAACCCACGAGCGGCACATGTCCCGGTACGGGAGATGCTTCCCGTTGTCGTCGAACGGGCAGCCGAAGGAATGGCGCGAATGCGACACCCCCGGATGCAACGGCATCCACAAAGCCCACGGTCTGTGTGAGCGGTGCTACCGCGCAGACCTTCGGAGAAAGCAGAAGAAAGAGGAGTTGGCGAGTGCCTAAGATCCGCACGGAACCCGACTACGAGCATGTCACACACATCTACATCAAGCACATCGGCTGGACGGCGGTCGAGGACGGAAGCTTTACCGAGCTTCCTAGCGGCGCGTACGCGTTCATCGACAACGACGGCGACCAGATCAACGTCTTCGACCATGACGTGGTCGCGATGGCGCTGATACCGCTTCCGGATGACGGACAGGATGAGTAACCCGAGCAAACAGAAGGGAACGGCTTTCGAGCGGCTTGCAGCCGACTACCTAGCCGAGACCATCCCGGATTTCGATCGGGTCGGAAGCGTGGACTTCGGGGCGGGCGACCTCAAATCGTCCATCCCGATCCCCCACGAATGCAAGGCAGAGAAGCGCATCACGCTTAGCGAGTACGCCAAACAGATCAAGGCGATAAAGGCCCGCCTCGGGCGCAAGTTGGGCGCCGTCATCGTCAAGGCGCCACGCAAGAACATCAGCGAAGCGTACGTCGTTCTGACGCTCGCGGAGTGGCGAGCAATCCTCCCATCGATCGCCCTGCACATGCAGGAGATCGAGTATCGGCTACACGCTGAGTAGTCGCCGGCCTTTCGGCCGCGGTTCACAAAACCCCTGTTCCGCGCGATGCGGCAAACAGCCGGCCAGCGCGGAGAGTAACCATCTCTTGGAATCGGAGAGCCCCATGACCACCCTTCCCATCGTGACCGACGCTCTGGTGATCGGCGCCCTTGAGGCGGTTGTAGCCGAGACCCCCGATCGCGTGTACGAGGTTCCCGCGCACATGGCCGCCACGGCGGCCAGCTCGACGACGTGCTTCTACGTCCACACGGACGCCGACGATGAGAGCACGCTCTCTCCCGGCTGCTTGATCGGCGCTGCGCTTTACCGCCTCGGGGTTCCCTTGGAAAAGCTCAGGGAGTACGAGGATGATAATGCCGAGAGCGTGATCTACCGGCTTTTCCCCAACCTTTCCGAGAAGACTCGCGCTTTTGCCGGACGTGCGCAGGGGCGGCAGGACTCTGGCAAGCCGTGGAGTGTGGCTCTCGCGTATGCAGAAGCCAAGGAGCAGTAACCGGCCGTTATGGCTGAACAAGCCATAGAGGAAGTCCTCATGCACTACGGCGCGGACTACGTACCAGGGGGCTATAAATGGGCGCCGATGAAGTGCCCATTTCATGACGATAGATCCGCGTCCGCCTCCGTCTCGACGGAGCGCGGGTCTTTCAAATGCCACGCGTGCGAAGCGCACGGCGACACCTATTCGCTAGTGATGTGGAAAGAGGGTTGCGATTTTGCTGGTGCCGTCGAAATCCTCACTGGAATTCTTGGCACAGAGCACCCGGCAGTATCAAAGGGCAATGCGCGGAAGCCCCGCCGAAGAGTATTTGATGCAACGGGGGTTGACACCGGACAGCATTCGATCTTTTCGGCTGGGCTACGTCGCAGATTCGATGCCGGGGCATGAGAAATACGTCGGACGCATCGCAATTCCGTACCTGAGCCCCGACGCGATGACACTACAGCTCCGATTCCGGAGGCTGGGCGACGGCGACGGGGCGAAGTTCCTATCCGTCCCGGGCGACATCCCGAGACCGTACAACACGCGGGTACTCGAAGAAGACCACAGCGTCATGTTCACGGTCGAGGGCGAGCCGGATACGTGGATAGTCACCCAGTGCGGATTGCCCGTTGTCGGCCTACCGGGCGTCAGCTCGTGGCGTTCGGAATGGGCATTGCCGCTACGCCAATACGACACGGTGTTTCACCTCGCGGACAACGACGACAAAGGCCAGGGCGCCGAATTGGGGGAGCGCATGGCGCGCGACCTTCCGAACCTCCGCACGATCCTTTGGCCGGACGGCCACGACGCAAACAGCTTGTTCCTGGCGGAAGGCCAGGATGCCCTACTTCGGAAGGTCGGCATGGCGTGACCTTCGAAGAGTTCTATCAAGCTCGTGTAGCTAAGTGGTCCGCCGCCTGGGGCGAAGTATTCGACCTGCTGCGAACGCAGGCACGTATTGATTGGGCGCCGATGGATAGCAAGCGAACGGCCGTCGTGATCCTCACGGCGGAACTATTCGAGACCGCCCGCGAAGAGTCCTTCAAAGAGGGCTGGAACGCGGCCCTGAAGCACGTTCAGGCGACCAATGGAGAGGGTGTTAAGCATTACCTCTGACCAGCTAGCCGAAGCCGTAGAAGACGCCATTCGCTCCGCGCGGGCGCGCGTTCTCAGCGCGGGCAAAGAGCAGTACGACCAGGGCGACACCCAGCAATTCGAGGGAATGACGCTCGCCCAACTACTCGACTGGGCGGGCGAAGAGGCGCAAGACCTCATCGTTTACGGCGTCATGCTCGACATCCGCATCAAGCGGGTGAAGCGCGCACTAAAGAAGGGATTCGACCTGTGAGCTTCGAGGCCATGGGCAAGCACACCGGCACGCTTGCCGCGCTGATAAGGAACGCCATCATTGCCGACGCTATCGGCGTGGCGGAGCTGGAGAACCTTCCAGCCGACATCGAGCCTCTCGTGAACCTCGCGGCCGACAAGTGGGAAGACGCCGACGAGACCGGCCTTGACGCCCTGGTCGCGATGATCCTCGTTCTTCTGTCCCTTGGCGCCGCCGCTGAAGGCGCACCGAAGACGCCGCCGTTCCCGGGCGCCGACCCTCGCGGGCACTTCCCGCGCTTCTAGCACGCCGTCGAGGGGCGCCTCCGGGCGCCCCCGGCGCTCCCCTCCGAAAGACGGAATGAACGACGTAACGGCCACCGTGATTGCACTGTGCGTGGTCCTAGCCATCATCGCCTTGAGAAACAACCGGAGCTAACCATTCAGCGCATCCTGATCTATCCCGACGCCCAGATTCCGCTACACAACCCGCGACAGGTCAACTCCCTTCACCGGTACATCCATGCGAGCAAGCCCGATCGGCTCGTCATCATCGGCGACTTCATGAACTATGCAGGCCCGTCACGCTGGAGCAAAGACACACGGGCGGAATACGAGAGCGATGTATTCCGCGAGAGCGAGCAAGGCAGGCGATTCCTGGGCGACCTGCGACGCGGCTATGACGGCCCCGTGGATTTCGTCGAGGGAAACCACGACGCCAACCCAAGGCGATACCACGCCAGGTGGGCGCCCGCGCTCGCGAAATCGAACGCCTTCAACGTCGAGACGCTACTTGATTTCGACTCCCACGGAATCAACATCATCCGGGGAAGCCTCAACATCGCCCCCGGTTGGACGGCGATGCACGGCCACCTAGACAAGATTCGAACGGTGACGGTTCCCGGAGGGACCGCGAAGAAGTTCGTTGACCGGCTGCACCGGTCCGTTGTGATGGGGCACACACATCGGCTAGGGCTGATGCCTCACACGGTCGGTACCACGTCGCGCAATTCCGTTCGATGGGGCATGGAAGTCGGCAACTTGATGGACATGCGTAAGGCGGAATACCTCGGACTCGTGACCGCGAACTGGCAATCGGGGTTCGGAATGCTCTACGTCGAGGGCAAGCGGGTTAGGCCGGAAGTGATTCCGATGGACGGCAATGGGTCGTTCATTGCGGACGGAAAGGTTTGGAGTTGATCAATGAGCTAGTCACGGCTACGGCGGAATCCGTGGGGCGGAATGTCGCCCGCGATTGGCCGTTCATGGGTGCCGACGACATCCAGCAGGAACTACTACTCGTCGCGTGTACACGGCCCGACGACTACAACGCGTTGACCGAAGAGGAGCTGAGGTCATTCCTCACTCGAAAGGCCGTGGCCTACTGCGCCCGTGAGCGGAATGACTACGTCTACCGAACCGCCCGCTACCTGTACACGTCCGAAGAGGTTCGGGTCCTGCTAGCGCTCGCTGTGGAATCCGTGGGCATCACGTTTAATGCGCCCACGAAGGACGGCTATGTGTCGGCGCCGGATCGGGGGAACGTCTGTGTGTCCCTGTGGGATCTACACGCGGCGCTCGACGGCATTCCGGATAGCTGGCGACGCATCCTCATACGTCGAGCGGAATCCGAGAGCTTCGACGCCGAGCAGCGCCGAAAGCTGGTCGAGGCCGGATGGACGCCGCTTAGCGAGAGTGAGCAGCGCACCGCGCGCCGCGCGACAGAGCGCCTGACAGAGGTACTAAACCGTGTGGTGAATCGGCCGGCTGTCGTGCATGACGGGCCGGGCTCCCGGAGGGCGATCAGCAACGCCCGCGCCCAGGCGATCACGCACGGGGATAGGGACGGGGAATGAGCGGCCTTCTCGACGGCCTTGCCGTCGCCCTGGGCGTCATCGTGATTTGTGCCGTACCGGCTGGGATCGTGTTCTTCGCCTTCCCTCCGATCCACTACGCATGGCGTCGGTGGAATCGCCGTTGGTCGCGATGGTGGTGATTCCGCCATGCATGCCGGATCACGCATGGTGGAAGCCAGGCCATCCGGGAAGCCCTTGCCTGATAGAGCCGGGGCACTACGCGACCGCCGACCGGTATATCCCGGAAGTCGTCGGCGAATGGATGCCGTCGATGTGCCTCACATGCGGCGCGACGGATAACCCGCCGTGGTGGATGAACCCCCTTACCTGGGGTCCGAAGGAACTGACGAGAGGTGAGGCCGGATGACGGATCACAAGCTGCCCGCCCAGACATTCCGCGTGTTCCCGAACGCGGTCAATCATCGCAACGTCTATGACGATCCCGCTAGCGTCCGGAAGGCCGTTGCCTACCGGAAGGCGAACCCGTGGGAAGTCATGCCGATTCGGGTCTATCGAGCCGTGACGGTCTGGGAAGACGTCACGCCGGAGTACGTGAAGGATGCCAATGAGTGAGCCGTTGCCGGACCAGCTTGATCGCGAGCCGGAGCCAGGCCCGGTGGCAGGCTGTCTGGCGTTTGTCGTGGTGCCCGTGCTTGCCGCCCTGGCGGTCGTCGGCTGCTTGTGGCATCTCGTTTTCGGATGAGGGCACTAAAGTCCCGTTTTGGTCGGCCGGTTCTGCTAGTGTCTCTTTGCAAGTTGGTTGACGATGTCGGCTGCGAACGGCGGCCCCTCTCTCCTCATGTCTCGAAAGGCGTGTACACGCTTTGACTTCATCCGATTTCTATGGTGACCCTGCCGAACGTGTCGAGTCGGCGACCGGGCAGACGCGCAACGGAACGCATGTGGTCGTCGTCCGCTTTACGTACGTTCACGGTCCGTCGTACATGGCTCGCCAGCGGGAAATGATCCGCCTCGGCGACCTGAACAAGCTGATCGACGACCTCACGGCGGTAGCCGAGACGGCGGGCATCCGGTGAGCGCGTTCAAGACGTACACGCAAACGGTCGAGTACGGGGCGGCAAGCCCGGGTGGTCTGGTCGTTGTGGCGGGTCACGACCGCGAGATCGTAGAGATCTACTGCCTCCGCTATGGCCTGACTCTCATGTGGCGCGAAGTGACCGCAAGTGAGTGGGCGTGCGAAGGATGAAGGTCATCGTTACCGGCTCGCGTGACTGGCCGGACATCAAGGCCGTGTGCAAGTCCCTCGATCGTGCCTATCGCGTCGCCCAGCTCGACGGCGCACCTCTCACGGTGGCTCATGGCGGTTGTCCCACGGGGGCCGACGCAATCGCCTCCATCTGGTGCCGCCTCGCCCGCGACCTCGGGTTGCATGTGGTAGAACAAATGTTCGAAGCCGACTGGAGTCAAGGCCGGAAGGCCGGTCCCGAGCGAAACGCCCGCATGGTCGCGGCAGGCGCCGATCTCGTGATCGCGTTCAACCGAAACAACAGCCGGGGGACCGCTGGAACGGTCCGCCTCGCGGGGGAGGCGGGTATTCCGATCGAGCCGCACACCATCACAGACAAGGAAGTCGCATAAGTGGATCGCGTGGAAGTCGTTAGCGAAGAGGTTCTCTACGCTCACCCCCTCGGCCGTGCCCGCGTCGAACTGGTGACCTACTCGGACGGCACCGTTGAATACTCCGCGTGGCTCCACGAGGGGGCTCGCACAGTCGAGGCGAGCGCCGCTCTTATGCACGTCCCTCACAGCGTCGGCGACATGAGCGTGGTTCTCCGTGAGCTAGTACACGATGACGGCCTAGTCGGCATGATCTACAGGAAGGCAAGCGCATGAAAGCCGGGACGTGTCCCACGTGCGGCCATGACACGATCACGCCCCCAGAGCCCCCGGAGGGGGCCGTGATCCTCGACGATGACGAGGATGCATGGCAGCGCCGCCCTGGCGGCGGCGGGTGGGCATGCACGGAGCTGGGGGAGAGATATCGGAATGTTCCCTGGGATGTCCTCGTGAGGGAGTACGGGCTCCAGAAGGTTGTACATGACCCCTCGACGACGGCCAACGCCGCCTAACTGGCCTGCGGCACAGCCGACCGGACACCCCGAAGACTGATAGCCTGAACACGTTGCGGCAGCCCTTCCCTTGGGCGTGTTCCTGCTGACACTAGAACACCGCAACCCGAGAGCCCCCGGTAAAGCCATTCGCCCCGGGGGCTCTCTGCTTTCCCGCGTCAATAAGCCCCGCCCCTGGTGCAAGTGGGTGTGCCCAGGCCGCCGGCTGTCCCCGCGGCCGACATCGCCGCAGGTCAAGGCCACGCCCAGCTATTGACAGGTTGGTTGTGCGGTGCAGGCGTCCATCAACAACCAACTTGCAAAGCGTGTACACGGCCCGATAGTGTTTCCCGTGTCAGCAGGAACCGGGGCAAGCAGCCTCGGAAAGCCCGAAGGGAAACACCATGAAGGACCTTACGAAGACCCGCGAAGCCTGGCTGATCAAGGCCATCGAGGTCTTCCGGCCCCGCTTTGAACAGGTCGGCTTCCCCCTCCCTAAGAAGGTTCACGTTTCGGTCGGGTACGGCGCGGACGGCCGGGGCACGGAGAACGCTGACATCCTGGGCGTCTGCTACGCCTCGTGGGTTTCCGCAGACAGGGTGAACCACATCTATGTCTCTCCGGAGATTGGCGACACGGGCGTGGTTCTGTCCACGCTCGTACATGAGCTGATTCACGCAGCCGACGACTGCAAGAACGGGCACAAGGGGCCGTTTGCCGAAGCTGCTACCCGCCTTGGGCTCGAAGGGCCGATGACGGCGACTCACGCCGGGCTCCAGCTCGCCGCAGAGTTGATGCTGATCGCTCACACGCTGGGCAAGTATCCGCATGGCCAGCTTGACCGCGAAATCCTGGTCGGCCGGACGGCGCCGAAGGTTCCGGCCCCGGGCGGGATCGAGTTGCCGGGGGGTGTGGAGATCCCTCTCCCGCCCGCGTCGTCGGCCCCTAAGGCGCAGACGAACCGTCACGTACTCCTGAGGTGCATCGCGCCCGGCTGCGACTGTGAGGGTTACCAGGCTCGTACGTCGCGGAAGTGGATTGAGATCGGGCTCCCCTCGTGCCCGTTCGGGAACGAGATGCAAGCCGTCTAGATATCTTCTATCCAAGCCCTCTGGGAAACCAGGGGGCTTGGCCATTTTGTCGGCTACGATGCGTGCCAGTCACAACGAGAAGCGAGGTTCCGTTATGCCGATCAGGGTTGTTGAGCTGAAGTTCTGCGACTACTGCGCAGCAGAAAAGGATGGGCTAGAAGTCGAGTCAACCGATGAAATCGTGATCAACGGAAAGAGGGCGCTTGCCTGCGACAAACACGGGAAGCCTGTCCGCAAGATGCTCGACGCGTTCGACGCTGTAGCCGAACCCGTGGGCGTCGTCGAGGCGCCTTCAATCGGTCGGCGTAGGTCGCGAGGAGGCTCGCAGGATAGCCAGGGCGAACCAAGCGCCACAGAGATACGCGCATGGGCTCTTGCCGAGAACGAGCGGGCGGGGGAACAGCGTTACGTGGTCGCCGGTAACTCTCGCCTGCGAAGGGCCGTCATAGACGCTTACAAGGCCGCACACGGCCTTTAGCGATGTCCGGCCCCGCCCTCGTCTCGGGCGGGATACCGGAGAATCCGACACAACCAACTTGCAATACAGGTGTGCGCGCGATAGCTTCCCTTCCGTCAGCAGGATCATGGAAGGGAAAGCGCAATGAGGGTAGATCGAATCATCCGGGGCGCCGCATACATCGGCGTGTCGGTCCTGGCAGGTATCGCCGCCGTCGTGTCCTACAGCCACGCTTACGAAGTCGCCATCCGCTATGGGGAAAGCGGCATGGTCGCCCGGCTCGTGCCGCTTGTGACTGATGGCCTGCTGGTCGTCGCGTCGGTCGTGCAGCTCGACGCTGCCCGGAACGGTCGTAAGGCCGGTTGGCTGGCATGGGTCGCGCTCGTGGTCGGCATCGCCCTCACCCTCGGCGCGAACGTCCTTCACGGCATCGAGAACGGCCCTGTCGGCGCGGTCATCGCCGCCCTTCCGGCCGTAACGCTCACAATCGCTTTCGAGCTTCTGATGCACATGATTCGTCGGGCATCGATCGAGGCGGCCCAGCTCGACGACGAGCGCCAGGCCGTCGAGGAGGAGGCGCCGGTACCGGCGCCGGTCGAGGTCGAGGAGCCCAAGCCCCAGCGGAAGCCGCGCGCCCCGCGTACGGGAACCGTGGGCGTTGCCGCCGTGCATGTCGAGGCGGTCAAGAGCTACCTCGAATCCCTCGACGACATCTCGGAGGTTACTGGGGAAAGCCTCGCCTCGATTCTCCCGAACCTCGTGGACCGCACGCGCCGTGCGGCTCTAGCTAAGGCGAAGCTGGAAATGGGTCTCAGCGACCCCGCAACGCCCGCTGAAGCCTCGCCGAACATGCTTCCGGGCATGACTGCCAGCGCTGCCTAGAAACCGCTCACAAACCCCTCGGGGCTTCCCGGGGGGCTTCTTTGTGTCGATCACAACCAACTTGCAAAGCGTGTACACGCTTTGATAGCTTTCTCTCGTCAGCAGGAACGGCGCGAAAGCGCCGATTCGAGGGAAGGAGCCAAGTTGGTTCGCAACATCGCGACCGGGATTCAGGTCACGATCGAGGTCGATCACATCGACTGCGGAACGCGCGCTCGATACGTGATTCCGGCCGGGCACTACTCGTGGTTTCAGGTTTGCTTCGGATGTGGACACGCATTCGAGACGAGCCGCGCGAACGCTCACGTCATGTGCGAGGGCGAGCGCATCGAAATCGACGAGTGGGGCGTGACCTTGCTCGACTGCCGCATGAGCGCCGCTACCTACATTCCGCACAGGGGCAACCTGTGCTTGCTCCACGGGTACGCGGCCATCATGTCGATCCTCGACTAGCCCCGTTCGAAGCCCCCGCCATCCAGGCGGGGGCTTCCCTGTTTCTGCAACCAACTTGCAAAACGTGTACACGCTTTGATAGCTTTCTCTCGTCAGCAGGAAGCAAGGCCGAAGGGAAGCGCAATGAAGGTTTACCGGGTGCAGGGGACCACAGACGACGTAACCACTTGTGATCTTTGCGGGCGGGTCGAACTCAAGAACACCGTCATCATGGTCGCCCTCGACGCGGAGGGCAACGACATGGATGCCGAATACTTCGGCGAGGGCTGCTCCGCTAAGGCGACCGGGTGGACCCAGCGGAAGGTCAAGGAAGCCGTTAAGGCTGCACAGGTAGAAGCGCGTCGCGAGGCTGAAAGGAAGCGCGCCGAACGCCACGCACAGGAAGACGCGGAATTCACCGCGTGGGCGGTAGCCAATTACGGCATTGCCGCAGAAACCCGCCCGCAAGCAACAGATGCGCTCGTGGCACTCTTCCGGGCAAAGGGCGAGCGCCGCGCCCCGTTCTCGTTCTGGGTGGACTTCAGGCAGGAACTGAGCCGCCAGGCATAGAGGCATAAAGAAGCCCCCGCTACGGCGGGGGCTTTGTCGTGTCAGTATTTGTAGCGCGTGACCTGCTTGCGGCGGACGATCAGCCGGAAGATCCAGAGGGGGAGCCAGACGAGCAGACCCCAGACGCCGCAGGTAAAGATCGTCAGCATCAGGTGGAACGTGTGGCTCTTGGCCGATAAGCCGCGATGCTTGGTCACGCTCTTGCGCGGCTGGGGCGGCCCGTACCGGCCGTGCTGGGGATGCTGTGGGTAGCTCATGATCCGGGACTGTACCGGTCCAACCGTACATTTCGGGTAGACCCGACCTTGCACCGAACCTAGGCGGGCAGCGGCCTACCGTGAGCACAGCGCGCTATCCACAGAACGCGTCTCGGGTGACCTTCGGCGGGTCTACACCTGAGAGTCTTCGCAGACCCGTTCGCCGGAATGGGCGGGTTCCCCCTCGGAGGTATGGCAATGAGTATTCGCTGGCATGTCGGGATCTCGCTGTGCATCGCGGCCATCGCGGCCTTGCTGGCTGCGCTCTTGGTCCTCATAGACACCAAGGCCGAAGCGCTGGCCGCCGCAGCCTGGGCGGGGCCAACGTTCATAGCCGTCGCGGGAGTTGGGCTGACGATCGTCGGGCTGAGCCACAAACGGCCATGAACACGATCAGTAGCGACCGCGGAAGTATTTGCCCTGGTCGCCCACTCGGCGCCAAACAGCCGGCCAGCACCGAGCGTGATCAACCTCCGGGAGTTGACCTGCGTCCCTCGATCTCGTGTAGCAGCATGCGCAGGGTCAGGCTGTGCTTCTCGGGCGGCAACTCGGCAAGGGCCTTCCGGGCGTGCGTGATGCCCCCGGCCTTGTCCCCTGCCCGTACCAACATGAGTCCTTGGTGCATCTCCAGATGCGTTCTGAACCGGGGCAGTGACGCCGGTAGGTTCTTGTTCGCTACCTCTTGAGCGGTCAGGGCGAGACGCTCGTCTCCAAGCCGGGCAGCGAGCAAGCTCATGAAGACGTTCATGCGCCAGAGCGGAACCGCGTAGTCCGACTCTTGTTCATGAGAGCCCGCAAGGTCGAAGACCCTGCGGCCTTCTTCCGCCAGGGCAAGCGCGGTACGGCGATCGCCTCGAAGTGCCGCGACATGGGCTTTGCCCATGAGCGCGTTGAGACGGCCAAGGGAAGGCTTGTCAGAGACGGATAGGGCCTGATTCGCGAAGGCGTCGGCCAGAGCCAGTGACGCGCCCTCGTACCCGAGAGCGATCGCCGCGCGTCCACGGACCCACACGCGGGAATCCATGTCGCCAGACCTGTCCGCAGCGGTCGCGGCCATCGTGTACCAGTTGACAGCCTTGGAGCCGTCTGCCCCAGGAAACGTCTTGCCGTACAAGGTCATCAAGCGGGAAGCCACTTCCCACATGCCCGGCTTGTCAACCTGCTGCTGAAGAACCACAAGGTCACCGGCAAGGCGCCGTTGGATGTCGGCAGCGCCTTGGGACATGTAGTCGCTGCCGTAGACAGCCAGCTTGTCCTTCCACGCGTCGAGGTCCGGGCGCGGACCCAAGGCCGCGCCGAAACCGAACTCGATCAGATCCGATGCTGCGACCGGGGCAATTGCAGCTCCTGCGAGGCTCGTTAGAAAATCTCGACGCTCCACCGGGCCAGCCTCCAATGCTGTGAGGGGTACCTCCAGCACGGTAGCTAGGTGCTTCAGCCAGAACGGACCGGGGTGGCGCTTCCCGTTCTCGTAGCGAGACACCTCGTGTCGGGTGACGGTCGCGACCCGCGAAACCTCACACAGTCTGCCCGCAAGCCGCGCCTGCGACCAGCCGTGTAGCACACGCAGTTCCCGAATTAGCTCGCCAAGCTCCATGAGCTGAGTATGCATCCAAAGATCCGGTCAGGAGGCTTGCACAACTCGCATATGGCGCATTGCGGCTGCGGTGGCCCCCCCTTGGCCCCCACGGGGGGCAACATGTTGGCTCCTCCGCAATGACCTGCGCGGTTCCTACCGTCGAGGGCATGGCGGGCACACACACAACAGGATCGGACGCTGACCTGCTCTGTCAGCCGATCACCGAGGAAGAGGCCACAGGGCAGAACGCTGCCCTTAACCGCGTCATCACGCATCTGACGGCACGCGGTATCCACGCGCAACTGATCAGGCGTCGTGCCGACCGGCGCGAGATCAAGCCCTACGGCAGCGCCGAAACGCTGTGGCATCCGCCGCAGCTCACCATCTTCGCCGACGCTGGTTGGAAGGTGGCGACGGTGTCCATCGGGCCGCGTTCCGGTAGCTACATGGTCGAGCTGCCGAGCGTCGGGGCAGACAACGAGCCGCAGGCTAGCAGGGTAGAAGTCGTCCCAGCAGCCCAGCCGCAAAGCGTGGGCCTGCTCGTCGCACAGAACGCAAAAGCATGCGCGTGACGGCATCGGCGCCTAACCGCGCGGTTGAGAGCGGGGTGATCGAGGAAACCCCGCGAGCAGGCTCAGACGTGCGCGGCTACACGATCGTTCCGTACACCATCGCCTACGCCAACGAGCTGGTAGAAGATCCGATCTACTTCGAGTGGCGCAACCACGAATACCGGCTGACCTACGGCAAGCCGCACCATCGTGACTGGATGCATGGCATTCTCCTCGGCCGGGTGAAGGACCTGCGAGACAAGCCTGACCGGCGCGGCCCTGAGCGCATGCGGAAGCTGAACAGGCTGCGCCAGTGGCGGTGCATGGACAAGGTCTTGTGTCAAGTGTGTGGTGAACCGGCCAAGGACCCGAAGACAGGGCGAATCCCGTGGGCGTTGACCAGGACGGCGTTCGAGCGCACCGGCCCAGACAGCGGGCGTACCAACGCCCCGCCAACCTGCTGGAGTTGCATTCCGAAGGCTCTGGCACAGTGCCCCATGCTCAACGACAATTTCGCCCTTTACACCGTCGCGTCGTCCGCGAGCGCGGGCGCGCTCGCGGATCTGTACGCGCCGGGGATCGATCCAATTCTGCCCGTCTTGACTGATCACAACGTGTTCGTTGCGTGGGACGCCATTCGCTACCAGGCATACGCGTTGGCCACGTCCCAAGTGGTCGAGTTGCACGGCATGAGACCCACCACAGACGCCCCCGGCTAAGTACGGTGCCGCTCTTAGCTGGGGTGCCGACGGCCCCCGACCAGACAGGCAGACGAGCCCCCGCGTGCCCGGTTCCTGCCCACCTTTCGCGGCCCACATCCCAGCCGCAAGAGGGTGCTCTGGTCGGGGGCTCCCTAATGTCTCCAGAACGCAGAAAAGCCCCCTAAGGTCATTGGACCTTAGGGGGCTTCTGTTATGGGCTCACAGGCTCACTCGGCCGCGTTGGTGCGCAGCCAAGAGGGGAGCAGCTTCTGTACAGCCGGGAGTGCCATCACGCGGGAGATACCGGCCGCGACCGCCAGGGCGCCCGCAACGCCCGGAAGCGCCTCGGGCACGCCGGACGCATCGACGATCAGGGGGAGCGCCGCAGCCACGCCTAGGAGCGTCTGAAGGGCGGTACGGAGGGCGCGCTTGTTGTCCTCGGTCATGTCTCAATCCATCCTTTGTTGGTTACTCTCCGCGCTGGCCGGCTGTTTGCCGCATCGCGCGGAGCAGGGGTTTTGCGAACCGCGGCCAAAGGCCGGCTGATGCGCACAGTGATCAAAGGCGTGTACACGGGCTAAGTCGCGAGCGACACGAGAGCCCATACGAGCGCCGCCAGGGCGACGCCCACCAGGACGCCCGCCAGGGCGCCCACGATGACGAGCTGCCGCACGCGCCCGCCCGGGGAACGATGAACCATTAGGTAACCTCCGCGAGCCATGCGGCCCGCCACGTTGCAGGGCCAACCACGCCGTCAGCCTCCAATCCCTTCTCCCGCTGGAAGGCGAGCACGGTCTTCTCCGTGTCGGCCCCATAGATGCCGTCTACGTCGATGTTCCAGCCACGCGCCCGCATCTGGGCCTGGAAGACCCGAACGGCGGAACCGACAGAGCCGCGCCGCAGATAGAAGCCGGGATACTTCGGAACGTCCGCCGTCGAGGTCGAGGGCTTCGGCTTGGTCGTCGAGGTGCCCACGTCGTAGGCCGGGCGCCCGTAGCCGTAGATACGGCTCGACGACCGCTCAACGTCCTTCTCATAGACGCCATCGCCGTTGTAATAGGTGCCGTCGAGGCTGCCCGACGTGTTACCGCCCACGGTCGTAATGTGCGTGTCGGACACTTCAACGACTAGCTCAACATGCGTTCCGCCATTCGGCCCGTAATACACGACATCGCCCACCTTCGGCGACGTGTGCCACCGGCCGCGATCCTTAAACCAGCGCACGCCCGCGAGGCATGAGGCGGTTACCGGAGCGATGCCAGGATCCTTCGCCCGCAGGAAAAGCCACGAGATGAACGTGTGGCACCACGGCTGATTCTGGCTCCACTCAAGGCCGGGAACGGCTGGGGAGAACTTTTGGCGATTCGTGCCCGACTCCCGATAGCCGATCTCGCCTCGGGCAATCTTGCGTACCTCGGTAGCCGTAGCCACGTAAAACTCCTTACTTCAAAAGGGCCATCAACAGGCCGCCTACAGCGGTCAGGAATGCGACAGGCAAACCCCACATCCAACGTTCAACGACCCGTAGGCGTCGCTCATGGTCCTCGTCGGTTCGCCTGGATTCCTTCAACTCCGATGTGAGAATGCGGACCTCTGAGGTTAGATCGCGCATCTCCTCGTACACGTGTCGCAGGGTTACCATGAACCCCGGCTCGTCGGTCAATGCTTACCCCTGTCCGGCCTGTGGTGCGACCCAGCGAATAGTCAGGTACTTAGGCGACGGATTGACGCTGGGGTTGCTAACGTACGTGAATACGGTGATCTCGTCGCCAACCATGAGTTGATGCTCTCCCGTGAGAACTGCTCCCCAATGGTCCGTCGCGCCCGGCTTCCAAAACGGATTCTCCATAAGCCGCGTAGACCGTCCGGCCCGGGTAAAGTCAACCTGAATTGCGCAGTACCCCTCTTGGTTGCTGCCCGTGAAATCAACGTTTACCGTGATCGCATAGAGTCCAGCCTTAGGGATTCGGAACTTCGTAGAATTCAGGGCGCTCCACATCGACCCAACGTCGAACGTCTCACTGAACCACGGAACGATTTGATTGGGAGTGTTAAGGAATCCCGTCACGCTGACGCGCGGCATGGGTGCTAGAAGCTGCTCAATAGTCGGCGGGGCGGGCTGTGGCTGGCCGAACTCCAGCCTGCCGTGCGTCGCGCTGTTGGCGTAGAAGCGGCCCGACACCGGGTCATAGCCCACCTCGCCGGTACCGAGTTGGCGGGCGCCGGTCGAGGCCGACGCCGGGGAAAGCATCTGAACGCCGGAGGAGACGAATTCACGGGCGTCCGTCAGGTCCGCCGACACCACCACATTGCTCGACGCGCGGACCGTGAAAATCGCAATAGGAACCTCCGGCGATGTCCACGAGCGATCAATGGGCGGGGGAGTGATAGAGCCCCCGCCGACGCCCTTCTTCGCCACCAGGGCGACAGTGTTCGACTCACGGTCGAGGCGCAAGACCAGTCGGTCAACGCGGCTGCTCGTGGTCGTGTTCTCGTCAAAGAGGATCGTCTTATCCGCGTCCAAGTGGTAATGGAAGCCCGCCAGGAGCGCATGTCCAGCGCGGACCGTCAGCGTGTACGGCTGGCCGGTAGCGACGGCTTGCAACGCCGAGCCGATAGGGCCGGGGGCGTCAACGCCGTTGCTCTGCCACGCAGATGCCATATACGACCATTGTTCCTCGGTAAGGGCGGCACCCTCACCGGCATCAAACGGGTATGAACGTTCTGCCATCGCGCTACCTTCTAAAATTCGCGGACGGTTAGATAGCTGCCCGACGCGATAGTTAGCGCAGCGCTCGGGTTCACGTAAGAGAGAGACACATTTCCGGCGCTGCCAGCAATGTTAGAAAACATGCCGGAAACGCGGAGGCTGTAATTGGTTGCCGATGCTGGCGCACCAACCGACTGTGACGGGCTAGCGACAATGAAGGTCGTCCGGTTCGCCGCCGTAGACGTCGAGATGTATTCAAACGCCGTCTTGAGGTAGCCGCCCGTACCAGCAGACGGGGTGTCGACCCGCACCGAGAACGTGAACGGGGCTGTCCCCGTCAGACGGTAGAAGACAACGCCCTCAAAACGGTAAGCGCCCCTATCTACCGGGATGGTCAGCAAAGTGTCTGTCGTAGTTGCAGCCGCAGCCACGATGAGATCAGCCGATCTCCGCTTAGCCGCATCCAGTTTTACGCTGCCACCTACAGGCACCCATCCCGCGTCGGTCAATACAACAAGGCTGCCTAGGGCTTGGTCCCATACGATTGTGCCCGCGACTACCCCACTCGGATAACCGCTGGAGTTCGCTACCGCCAGCGGAACGACTTCCCCCGACCGGGGAAGCGGGTAGTCCTCGATAATGGAGAAATTCCCCGGCTGGGGAGTACGTACGCGTAGGCGTCCATTCAAGCTGTCGTAGTACAGCGTCCCCGCCTCGAACAGTGCCGCGCTGCCGTTCCTGGCGACACGGATACGCCTCGATACGAAATCGCGGAGGTCTGTCACGCCAGACGGGGAAACCACGGCGGAATTAGCCGGGACGGTGACGACCGCCAACATCAGTTCATAGATCGGTCCTGACGTCGTCGGGGTGGGCGTCGAACCCCCGGGAACGCCTTGCTTGATTTCAATGCTGACCTTGTTTACGCCACGGTCGAGGCGCAACACCACGAGATCGGGCCTGGATAGCGTGGCGTCGGTGTTTAGGGCGTAATTGATTTCCACATCGGCATCTAGCGAGTAGTGGAAGCCTCGGACGACGGCTCGACCTGCCGTCACCTTCAGCTTGCCGGAAACACCGTCAGAGGAGACCAGCAGGCGCCCGTCAGCAGGATTGCCAATAATGCCGTCATCCTGCCATGCCGACGCCATGGCTTCCCAGTCAGCCTCAGAGAGGATTGCCCCCTGACCGCCATCAAATGGATAACTACGCTCTGCCAACGCTCTACCTTCTCGCCTCTAGCTTGCGAATTGAATTCCAGATACGGCGAACTTCCCTATAGAGCCCCGGGGTTGCCGATGCGCCGTCAGTGCCGATGACCGGCTGCACGCGCGGGCCGTCTGTTCCATCGGTAAGGCGAACCTCCCGCAGAACGTCAGTGACGACCTGGCCTTGAACGTCCACGTTGACCACGTCGCCCACCTGGTAATGCACGCCGTACCGAAGGGTGTCTGTGTCGATGGGCGTCACGGACAGCTCGCCGAGCGCACGTCCCTCCGTGAGGGCTTCCGCCGCCGCCTGGTCGAGCTGGGCGAGCGCTTCCGCGTCGGCAGGCTGGTTGTCTTCAGGATTGACCGGGGCGCCGGTCGTGCCCCGGGCGACGGGGATATCTCGCCTGTCCACGAACCGCTCTAGGGGAGTGCTCGACCACTCGAAAGGGTCCGAGCTGGTGTCGTCGTACTGGGCGAGCCACCTGTTGCGCCCTTCGCCCTGGGCGGCAACAACGATTCGGCTAGCAGTCGGCGCAGTCAGGCGATAGCTGTAGCTGGCCAGCGTGCCCGCCTCGGAGCTGAAGGTCACAGGGGCGCTGTGGACCGTGGGCGTGTAGGCGTCGAAGCTGAGCCGGTTCGTTGTGCCCTGGCGTAGCCGCCAACCGATACCCGCGCTCGCGGCGATCTCCTGAAGTGCCACGCCCAGCACGTCGAACCGTGTGCTTACGCTCACCGATCGGCCGAAGCTCTGTGGTGGCACGTCGAGGTTCGCGATGATCCGGTCTGACCGGGCGCCGGGACCGGCGTTGACGTTGACGAGTTGGCGAAGCGCGTCGGCGGCCGTGGCCGTGTACGAGTAGCGGTCCGCCGTCTGATTGCCGATGGAGGCACCGGGCACGGGCAGCGTGACCCGCGACCACAGCAGGGTTTCGTCTGACAGGCCCGTGTACACGACTTGGCCTTTGCCGGGCTGGTCGGCGGACCACTCCCGCGTGATGCTCGTGATCGGCCCTGACATGACCGGTAGGGCCACACCGTCAATCCAGGCGATGATTCCCCCGCCCGGCTGTAAGACGGCCGCCTCGTTCGAATCAGCGGGTACTGAAAGGGTCCAAGACCCGATGGCATTAAAGCGGGAGATCAGATCGAGACTGGTGTATTGCTCGACGACGCCCACACGGTTATAGACGCGGTCGCGCGCCTCGATGTAGAACCTAGGCACTCAGATACCTTGGAGAGTAGGAGAGGTTCACCGACGTTTCGGCGCCCACGTCGTCAACCTGAATCACGACTTCGTTAGGGCCGGGGGAGATGGGCCACAAGTGGGGGGAAGGGCCTAGATGCCGCCACATGTTTTCGCCCGTCTCGGCGTCTCTGACGGACTTGAAGCGCGGGCGCGTATCGACAATCAACGCCTGTGATGCGGAAAGGCTCGTGTTGATAGAGAACGCCTGATCCGGTTGCCCCGGAACCTTCCGGGTGAACGTCATTCCGCTTGCAGGGCCGTGGATAGTCCATACAGGCCACGTGTCTTCGTCGCCGGTAATGGTTATGTTCGACGAGCCGTTGAGGCTGTGCGACTTGTTGATGAAGGGGCGGCCCAGGAACGTTTCGCCGAAGAACGGATACAGTTCGAGGGCACCGGCAGTGAACCGGATGACTTGAGGCGTTCCCGAGTAGAAATAGGGATCAAACGCCCTGAAGATCCAGCCCCACTTGAGCCATGCGAACCCGGCAACCTCCGTGCCCTCGTCGCCTCGGGCGCCATCGACGTAGTGGGCGTCAATGTAGCGGCGGCTACCGTCCCCCTCTGTGAGGGTGATGCGGCATGCGCCACGCTTGGGGTTGAGCGCCGCCAGGAGGGTCCGCTTCAGCCCCAGCAGGCCAGGACGATCGGGCGCCTCCAGATAGACCGGCAGGAACAGCTCACGGGCCGTCGCCCGGACGGCGCGCGGGTACGCGCCGTCGAGGGCGGGCAGCTCGTCAGAGCTGAGCGTGTAGTTGGGGGCGTCGAACCCCTTCATCCCGGGAAGCACGTAGAGCCCGTGTTCCCCGGAAGTCAGGTTGTACGAAGACGTGTACACGCCCCCGGTACCGGCTGCCACATCCTGAGGGGTGGCCAGCTCGACAGTGGTACGCGGCCAATCGGTCAAGGTGGCTCACCCCTTTCTAGGTGGCGTAGAGCGCATCGGCGTAGCCGAGCGCATCGACGATCTGGCGTTCGCTCGGGATCTGCGGCGCAGCGTTGAGGGTCACGTTCACCGCTCCGTAGCGGCCGGCTGAACCCTCCGTGATCAGTCCGTCGCCCGCGGAGCGCGTATCCGCAGGTCGGCGCAATGCCGCATCAGGTACTTCCCACGCCGGAACGACCAGTTCGGGCGAGCCCCACGCATCCGTCACGCCCTGGGCGAGCCCGGTGACGGCCTTGTCCACAAGGCCGGTAGATGCCTCGATGCCTTGCGCCATACCTTCGCCGACACCCTTACCGATCTCGCGCATTACGCGAGACGGGGAGTTCATGTCGAGAATCTTCCGGGCTAGTTCTTCAATGCCGCCGATCGCGTCATTCCACCAGCCGATAAAGGTGTTCCAGATTTCGGTGACACCACTCCAAAGACCTTGAATGATGTCTCGGCCGATGTTGTACAGCCAATTTCCGGCATCTCGGAAAATGCCCGTGATCCTGCCTGGAACGCCACCTAGCCAATCGACTACGTCATTCCAGATGTCCTTGATGCCGTCGTAGACGTCGCCAAACCAGTCCGAGAACTTGCCTGGAAGCGAGCCGAACCAGTCGAGAATGCCTCCGATATCGTCTACCCGATCAGAAATCCAATCGACGATCCCATTCCAGATGTCCTCAAAGAAATCTGAGACGCTGTTCCATGTGTCTTCCCAGTCGAGGCCGAAGGCGTCAAAGATCCCCTTGAGTAGTTCGACCAGGGAATTCCAGATGGTTTCTGCAATGGCGACGATGCCGTTCCAAAGCCCTTCGGCGAATTCCTTAACGCCGTTCCAGACGCGTTCCCAGTCGCCGGTAATCAAGCCTAGGATGAACTCGATGACACCATGCACGGCCTGTAGTACGCCATCGACTACGCCAAGAATGCCGTCAAAGACGCCGGAAACGATGTTGAGCAGCGGGCCGCCGAAATTGTCCCAAGCCCATGCGATGAACTCGAAGACGCCGCCGATAATCTCGCCGACGCGAGACACAATGGACTGGAGCTTAGAGCCCCATTCTTCAAAGGTCGCTCCGTTTTCCTGAACCCAAGCCATGATGTCGCCGAAGACGCGCGAAATGATCGCGCCCGCCTGGTCGACCAGCGGAGCCGCAGTCTCATACAAAAACTTGAGCACACGGCTTAGCCATGTGTCCTCAGAAAGCCCTTCGCTGGTTAGCCATTCGACGGCCTTAGAAATCCAGCCGACAAGCTTAGACAGGGCGGGAGCTACCCACGTCGTGATGACGTAAGACAAGCCCGTGAGCAGCAGCGAGACAAGCTGAGAAAGAGGCGTAAGAATCGGCGAGATCGCCGCCAGCAACAGAGCTAGGGCGTTACCAACGGACTCCAGCGCGCCGGACTCCGCGAGAATGAACACCGCGTCACCCAGCTCCCGAAAGAGCCGAACCAGGCCAGGCCCAAGCGCCTCAAGACCAGGCACAAGCGCGTTGATGGCCGTCGTTAAGATCGGCCCTACCAGCTCGGCAATCCGGCCTATGGTCGGCGCCAGAGCCCCGAAACCCGACGCCAAAGCCTTAACGACCGGAAGTAGCGCTGAGCCAATCTGCGAAAGCGTAGTGAAGACGTTAACAAGGATCTGCTGGCCTTCGGCCGAATCAACGAATCCATGAATCCCGTCTACGAGCCTGCCGACGACGCCCAGGGCGTCATTTCCAGACAAGCTCATGGCACGGAATACGCCCGAAACGATGCCCCCGACATCGCCCACGATCGCACCCAATTGCCGGAAGACGACAAGGGCGTTCTCCATCCACCCAAGGGCATCGCCGGACGCGGCAGCGTTGTACGCGAACCAACCAAGCTGGTTAGCCCCATCGGCGATCCCTGGAGCAAGCCCGGACAGAAAACCGGCCCCAACGACGCTCAGATCGCGGAAACCCGCGAGGAGGATGTCTAGCTCAGGAACGACCTCGGAAACGGAATCGTGGAGGGAATGAAAGATGTTTTCGATAGCCGAGACGGTTTGAACGTCTTGGCCGAACTTGACGACTTCTAAGGCAGCCTCACCGAAGAGGCTCGACACATCGACCATGCCCGCCTTGAGGGCATTGATCGCGGGGAGGAGATCCCACATCTCCCCGACGAGCGGGCGGAAGAACGAATCCTGAACTTCGCTCTTGATCGCCTGGAAGGCAGGGGCCATCTGAAATAGCTCGTAAGCCACGGCGGACGCGACGACGGAGAGATCCTTGCCGTCTTCAACAAAGCGATCCATGTCGCCAGAAGCGGCGGCTGCAAACCCCTTCGCGACGCCATTAAGGGCGATGTTGAGCGTCCCAAGCGCGGCAGCGCCCAGGGCGAGCCCACCCGGCAAGGCGGCGATGATGCCACCGGCCGGAGCCAGCGCAGCACCCAGCGAGAGCGCAGCCTGAGCGGCGGCGCCGAGAGCGCCCGCCGTAGCGGCAAGGCTCCCCGTCGTCAGGACAGCGCTAGACGCGAGCTGGCCGAAGCCGGTAGCGAGGCTCCGGGCGCCAGAGAGCGCCACGGATAGGTTCTTGGTTAGGTTCCCCTCGATATCCCGCCCGGTCTTAGAAGCGCTCTCAGAGACGCGCGTGAAGGACGCGCGTAGGTCAACCTCGATGTCACGACCGAAGCCCGAGATACGCTCCCGGGCCTGATCGCTGAAGCCGTCGCCGAACTCGTCGCCGAGCCGCTGGCCAATGATCGAGCCCTTGCCCGCGAACTCAATATCGTTGAACGCCGCTAGGGCGTGGTCCCCGAACCGGGAAGCGAAGTTCTCGCCGATGCTGTCGCCCAGCGAATCGCCGATGTTCCGGCCCAGATCGCCGGTAACCGGCTTAAGCTGCCTTTCTAGCTGGTCGCGAAGCTGCTTGCCGAAGTCCTTCGCGATTCGCGGCCGGATTTCAACGAAAGCCTCACCGACCTTGGTCTGAGCCAAGGTATCAGTGCCCCCTAGTCACACGCGCAATAAAGGCGCTCACCTCCCCTGCGGAAGCGAAGCGCCTTGGTGTCTGATCGGATGCCTTTTCGGCTGTCTTCCGTCCGGGACGCTCCACCGGATCGGGGAAGGGGTTCCGTGTTCCCTTCTTGGAATTCGCCTGTACAAAAAGCCAGTTGGCTACCTGGAGTAGGTCAACCATTGTGGCTAGCAGATAGTCACTGGGGTTCCACGTCGCTTCATCGCCCGATAGGGCGATGTGCAGAGCCGAACCCCGGGGCAAGCCGTGGAGGAGGGAGAGCAGCTTGCGAACGCTTAGCTTTCCTCGGTACAGGTCCAAGACGTCTATCCGGTAGTACCGGTGTAGGTCCGCCTCGACGGCGGGGAAGTGCTCGCCCAGGGTGCGGGCGAGCCAGACTAGTTTCCCGTGCTGCCCACGCCGCAAGCGGTCGAGATCTCCTGCCAGAGCGCCACGGCGTCGGAGAGCTTCCGGGGCTTCGCGGCCTTGAAAGCGTCGTACTGATCGGCGCCCAGGACGAGCTTCAGGGCCTTTGTGAAGCGGCCCGCGTCCAACTCGTCGAGGACATCAATGTCCCACTCAATCGGGGCCGGAACCGTGTACACGGTGCCGTCATAGTCAACCGGGATGCTCTCGCCGGTTGTGTCAGCAGTGGCGGCCTTAGCCGTAGTCATGCGTGAAACTCCTTATAGCCAACAAGAGGGGGTAGAGATCACGCTCCGCAGTCGCCGGCTGTTGAGCCGCGGTTCAAGGAACCGCAGGTGGGCGCGATGCGCCTGACAGCCGGCCAGCGCGGAGAGTGATGAGAACGGGAAGGTTAGGCGCCGCCGCCAACGCCGTTGATGTCGGCAGTAGTCACGACGTCGGCGAGCTTGCCGGAAGCGTCTAGCGACTGGAACGTCATGTTCAGAATCGACGGGTCGGTCTTGCCGATGGATAGGCCGTCTCGATCGGAGATCGACGCTCGCGGAACGTAGAGACCGTTCACGGTGTCGAGGTCGCCCCACAGGATGAGGAACGCCTTTTCCCGTAGTGCCGGGTTCGACGGAATGGTCATCTTGGTTAGGCCGGTAGCGACGTCCTTAGCACCCCAGGTGCCGCCGAAAAACAGCTCCGTAGCTTCCTTGTCCCACTGGGCTAGAGCGAACTGGAAATCCAGACCGGCGCCGGTAACGGTGATCTTCGCGGGGGCGTTCGACTGCCATACCGGGAAAGCGCTCGTCGTGAGCGTGGGCGTAATGGTTACGCCGTCTTCGGTTACATAACCCAGGTCATCCCAACCGCTGATCGGGGTAGCGTCGTCGAACGCTAGCTCGACGGTCTGGGGAATCGTGGGGATCGGGGTATTGGTCGCAGTCGCGAGAACGCGCCCGTTCGGCGCGAACCGGATGGAATCGGAATCAATCTTGGACAAGAGGCAAGCTCCTCATATACATGTAGAGATCGAGTGACATCACAAAGCGGTGTTCGCGGCTCGTCTTGTCGCTGATGTCCTGCGGCCCAACGTCGTTGTTCGCGTCGGCGATAGCGACGCCGTCATGGCTGAAGTTCGGACCGTCGTGCAGAAGCACATGCCGGGCTCTCATCGCGGTTGAAAGCGCCGTGGCCTTCGTCGAGCCGTAGGCGCTCACGTCGAGGCGGATACGATCGAGCCGGTTCCGCCATACGTTGCTAACGCTGAGCAGGGACACGACCACGCGAGCTGTACCGGCCTGGTGGCCGATGAGATCGGCTGCCACGGGAACATCGGCGATACCGGCCCTCAGTAGTGCGCACGCGACCGCCAAAGGGTCGTAAATCATGGGATGCGCTTGTTCTCCAGGGCCTTACCAAGGGGGCGAAAGGCGGGCGTGTCCTCGGTGCCGAACTCGACCTTGATTGCGTCCTTGTCTGCGGACACGTACGCCACAGGTTCGCCCGTGGCGTCGAGCGCGATTTCCTCGCGGATGCTGGCCGCGTATTCGTGCAGGGGATAGCGCTTGGGGGCGATGTCGTACGCCTCTAACCCGACGTCCTTCGCGACCTTCAGCAGCTCTTTCGCGACACGCCTATCGCGAGCAAGTAGGGGGAGTCTGAACTCCCACACATCGACATCTACGTCAGCCATCGACCCGCCTAATCGTCGCCATCGTGTAGGAGTTGCGACCCGTGACGGCAGGCCAGACGAGCGAAACGCCGGTCACCTCGTGGAGCTGGCCGCCGTAGCGCACTCGATCGGACACGCGGATGTCGGCTTGCCGGGGCGTGTACACGCGGTAGGCGGTGATGCCCGTTTCCCGGTCGAGATCGAGGTCGGGCGGCGCCGGGCGGTCGTTGACCGGCTGCACACTCGCGGGGAGAGCCGTGTACACGGTTCGGGCGTTCGCCCAATCCCGGGCTTCGCCGTACGTGTCTGTCTCCAACTCGGCTCGGAGCACCGCGACGGAATCTCTGTAGAGCCCCACAGCCGCCCCTACGCTGCCCGCAGGGGGATCGAACCGGCCTTGCGGCGGAAACGATTTAGGGAACCCTTCGCGGACCGCGAGAGGCCAATAGAGCCGCTTCCAGCCTCATACGCGATTGAGTGATCGCCGACTGTTTCAGAAGTCTTACCGGGCTCCACTCCAAGGACCCTCAGAACCTCATTGCAGACCACTGCCCTAACGTCCGCAGGAACGGCCCCGGTACCGTGCGTGTACGTCACGAGCACCTTGGAAGGCAGGGCACTGCCGGGATACTTCTGCCATCCCCAACGCCGCCACAGCGTGTTCCGGACCAACTTGTATTCGGCAACGTCTCTGCCGTCGATCGATAGGCGCGACACCTGGATTACCGGGGTGCCCGGAAGCTCCAACTTCCGCTCTGCCCAGCCTTCCAGCTCGATTTCGTCGTCTACGTGGATCGCCCAGCCTCGACGGCAATAGGCCGTCACAAGCCCGGACACATCTTCAATCAGCGCGGTAACCGCGTTCGCCTCGTCGGGCGACAGCGCACGCCCTAGCCGCGCCTCAATATCGGCTAGCTCAGCTAGCAAATTAACCTCCGATAGGAGACGGAAAGGGCGCCCCCGAA
The DNA here is from genome assembly GCF_055586305.1 of Nonomuraea sp. NPDC051298. Taxonomy (NCBI): domain Bacteria; kingdom Bacillati; phylum Actinomycetota; class Actinomycetes; order Streptosporangiales; family Streptosporangiaceae; genus Nonomuraea; species Nonomuraea sp. NPDC051298. The sequence goes on along the minus strand of NZ_JBVJIM010000001.1, from coordinate 339,346 downwards.
AGGGCGCCCTTGGGACGGCTGGTTACGGAAGGATCTTGCCAACGGCGATGTGCTCACTGCGCATGATCTTGGCTCCATACACGTGGAGGCCGCGAACCACATCGGCGAAAAACTTCTCGCTGCGGTAGTTCTCCGTCTTTACGATCTGGTCGGCGAAAGTCGTCGCAATGCGGTGACCCGCGACCAGGTGAACACCGGTCGGAAGCGCGTTCGTCTTGTGGATGTAGAAGCCCAGGAACTTACCGATGACGCCGTTCCGGATTGGCTCGTCAGAGCCGAAACGCGACACGTCGATGAACTTGTCATCGCGCAGTAGTCGGCCCTGAAGCTCGGGCGACACGACCGCGAAACGCCCCTCCTCGGGGGTCTCCGTCTTGTCGAGCGCGACCTTGATGGCGATCCACTGGTCGTAGAGGGCATCCGTGGTCACGCCTAGATCGATGTCCTGTAGGTGCGCGCCGCCCCGGGCGGTCGCAGCCGCAACCAGCAGGTTGGCCACGTACGAGTCGGCAGCCTCGGCGAGGCGCCTACCGGCGCGCTGGGTACCCTCGTGCATGTACTTGCCGCCAATGAGCGACTGCACCTTGTGGATGTCGTCTACGCGGATGCGGAAAGCCTTAGACTCCGTGATCTCGAAAGTCCGCTTACCCCCGGACATCTCCTGAGGATCGCCGGAGAAACCGACCGTGGGATCGTAGTCCTCGATCTCCGGGTCGGTCACAGTCGGGATGCGAACGGAGTCACCGGCATCACGAATGGTGCCTTCCCAGTCCCGGTTGCAAACCAGGTCCGAACCAAGGACAAGCCGGGACCGCATCTCAACCCAGACGCCGGCGGTCCACATCTCCGGGATAAAGCGATTTTCGCGGTTACCCGGCTCAGGGAAAATAGCCAAAAGGAAGCCCTCCTAGGGGTTACTCGATTCCAAGTAGGTCGTTGAACTGACCCGCGATGCGGGCCGCGTTGATCTCTTCATGAGTCATGCGTTGCATGTCGGCATACGTGAGCTGTCGCGGCTTGCTCGCCTCGCGATTACCGGCGGTCTTGTTAAAAACGTCCTGGTCGAAAGCAGGCTTGCCGCTCTTCGGCAGCGTCTTCAGAAAGCCGTCGATAGCATCGCCGTTCGGCTCGCCGTCGTCGCCCGTGAACGCCCGAAGGTTGATGTACTGGGCATCCGGAAGTTCGACACCGGCCTTAGTCGCGCGCTTCTCAAGCTCGGCGGTCGTAAGCCGCACGCCGAAGTCGTCGGAAGCGGTCTTCCGGCCCCGGGCTTCCGCTTCGGCAATAGCCTTCTCGGTCTCGGACATCTGGGATGCCGAAAGCTGGTCGTACTTCTTCGTGATGTCCTTGAAACCCGCTTCATGCTTGCGGGCCATCGCCTTCCACTTGTCCCTGTCTGCCGTCAGCGCGGCAACATCACTGGTCTCGGTTCCCGTGTCGGGGGCCGTGGTCGTGGTGTCGTTCTCGGGGGTCGTGGTGGTGGTGTCGTTTTCGGGCATGCGAAAGTGCTCCATGTCGGAAAGGGAAGAAACCCCCATGTCGGGGGAGGAAATCGTCTACAATGCGGGGATGGGTCGTCATCGCCGCAGCGAGCGCGGGGGCATTGCGTTAGTGCCGGAACAGTTGGCGGTGCTCACGGTCATCGGCGTCTGCCTTGCTGCAATATCGGCAGCTACGGACGTCGCTGGCGTAGTTGCATCAGTTGGCACACGTCCCGAAGTCTCGGCTAGCGCGCAGACGGAGCCGTCTGATGAGGAGCTGGCTAGCTACGCGGCCATCCGGGCGAAACGGACCATAGAGTTGGGGATGAAGTGCAGCGGGTCCGTCCCCCCGCCGGGTCTCCGGTGCCCTGTTTCCGTGATGGGGTTACGAAGCGATCAAATAGGGGCCGTACTCGACGTGTTCTAGCACGCGAATCTTGGTGTCCTTCGAGGCGCGTTCGTATGCCTCGGCGACGCGCCGGTCTAGCTCCGCGTCCTGGTCGTCGCTCGAATAGATCGGCTCGACGGTGCAGCCGCATGCCGGATGGATCGGCATGAGGTCACGCTTGCGATACGTGTTCGTGGCTGCGATGACGCAGAGGTCGCAATGATTCGGCTTGTCGGATAGGACGCGCCGGTAACCGGTCACTCGCCTGTCGGCTTCCATGACGGCATCGGCGGTATTGCGGGATGCGATCTGTAGATCTGCCTCGACGGATCTCTCTAGCCGGTAGGCCGTCAGATCGACGGCTTCAGCTAGGGGCGTGTGTTCCTGCCCCATCTCTGTCCATGTCCACACGAACGGGCGCGTGTACACGGTCTCCAGCTCGACGCCGCCACGGCGGCCGGGCACGCGATCGATAGGGACGGTAGGGGAGGGGCGGCCCGTCCGAATGCGGGAGACGCGGTCCATGTAGCCAACAGCTAGCCGCCCCTCTTGGAGCTGTCCGGCCCGCACGAGCCGGGCGGCCGGGGGAGCGAAGCGCGGGATGTCCGCGCGGTCCCACGAGCCCAGGTTCCGCCAGAGATCGACGATGCGCCGGACAAGGTTCGTGCGCAGCGTGGCGCGTGCTCGACTGTGCGCCGACCGGACGCGCGCCAGGTCATCAACGATGGCCATCAGGCAGCCTCGGCGATTGCCTTACGTGACTGCCCTGACTCACTAGGAGCGTCGGAGTCGTCACCCGCGGGGATGGCCGGCTGTTCCCCAGAGGGAGAGATCCCCAGGTCACGGCGTAGTTGCTCGTCTAGTAGTTCCTGAGTCTTCATCGCCTCGAACCGCTCGATCTGGCTCGGGCTGTAACCGGCGTCCTGCCAGAGTTGGCGCAGCGGAACCCCGAGCGTCTTCAGCTTCAGAAGCGCGTCGATGTGCTCAGCCTCAGACCGGTACTCGGCATCACGCCAAATCGTCTCGGCCGTGTAAGCGTTCTGCCGGGGGTCGCCCTTAACGGCGAAGCCCAGCCTCATAGCGTCTTCCCAGCCTTCGCCATAAGAGCGCTGACGCTGCTTCACCTTCGCGACCAAGCCCGCCTCGGCGCTCTTGATGTTCGCGCCAGACGGCGGCTGTCCCGCCTGCTGCAAGATCATGTGCATGGGTAGCCGAGACACGGCGGCGATGTGCTGGATCAGCGCCTCGATCAGCCTGACGTAGTTCGACAGGTCCGCCACCGAGAACTGTCCGAACTTGGTGTTCGGGTCCTCCGAATGGATCATCTTGTCTAGCGCGACCTCGAACGGTGGCGGCTTCGGCTTGCCGTCCTCGTCCTCTTCCAGCGGGAGCCCTACCGCCCATTTCATGGGGAAGGCGCCCATCTCCGAAGCGATCAACGCGTCAATGAGAACCTTGTTCACGGCATCCTGAAGGGGGATGACCCGCTTCAATTCGGAAGCCGCGTAGCCGTTCAATCTCGGCCGATTCAAGAGCGGCACCACCGGAACCCGACCCAACGGGTTCGGAGCGTCCGTGAACTCGCCCCAGTCCTCACGACCGTTCGCGTACGTCGAGGCGTAGACCCGCCCCGGAAGGTAGAGCGTCGCGTGAGCGTCGCCCCACTCGTCAACGATCTTCTTGAGTGCCGCGCGGATGACCTTCCGCGAGCCGGGCGCGTACGACACCACCATCTCGTGTGCCGACTCGGGAACGATGACCGGCTGACCCTCGCGGTCGCCCCACACGGTCACGAACGCTGCGCCGGTAACAAGCGAGTCGGTGTGAGTCGCGTCGCTCTCAGCGTCGAGGCTGTTTCGCTGCCACATGTCGGTCGCGTCGGCGTCCGCCTCAGGATCATCCCCGAACCGGAAGCCGTCTATCTGCAAACGCTCGGCAACCGAATCGACGACCAGCGAAGAGAAGTTGTCCGCCCAGTGATTCTCAAACATCGGGCCGAACGCCTCGCGAAACTTCGCCGCAGCAAACGACAGTTGATGACGGCCCTCGTAATAGTCGTCATACCGCCTCGCGGCGGCCGATTGGTTGTTCAGCTCCCGCTCAAGATGCTTCACCCACTCGATGGGCGTGCGGGGGTACGGCTCTAGGAACGTCAAGAAACCCTCTCAATAGCTGATGGCGCGATAACGCTTCTTGCGTAGGCGCCCGTCCGCTATCGCGTCGGCCCGCGCCTCGACTGCCAGCACGGCAGCCATGCACGCGTCAATGTGCCGCTTTGACTTCTTGGTGTCCTTCCTCAGGACCACGCCCGCGCGCACTTCGCGCGTACGGGCGTTCATCGCGTGGCGGGTCAATACGGCATCGCCGACGTGCGAGATTTGCTGAGTCTGGATGCCGGTACGGAACCGCTCGACGGCGGTACTCATCGGCGTATCGCGATGAGTCCAGAACTCGAAAACCGTGTCATCGCCGAACTCGATCGCCCAACGGCCCACGATGTCTTGCCAGTAAGCCGGGTCGGCATAGACCCACTCGACGCGGTATTCCTTCATGGCTTTAGCCATGGCCGCATCTACGGCCAGTACATCGACTTCCCAGTCATCGCCCGTATGGGGGTTCTCCCATATCGAAATCGGGAAGATCAGCCCATCGGATAGGCGGCAACCCACGATCGCCGTTGAGTCGTACCGGATCGAGCCGTCAAACCCAATGGCGATTTGGTCGCCCGGCTGGGGTCGGTCTTCCGACTCGATCGCATCCCAAGCTTCTTTCTCGATGGCCTGGTCAACGGTCGCCGTAGGCTGGTTGAGGAAGTACCGGCGAACCTCGTGCTCTTGCATGGTCTGTAGCTCGATGACCATGCGGTCAAGGTCCATCCATTCGGACGCCGGACCGTAGACGTAGCGGAGCGCCTTCCGAAGCTCGGCCTTGTTCCTGATCGAAACGGGCGGGGCTTCCTTGTGGTCGAACAATAGCCCGGGATGCTCGATAAGCCCTTCAACGGCCTTCAGAAAGTCGGAGTGCATCCCCTCGGCGATACTGTCCTCGCCAGGCGCGTACATCGTGCTTGTTTCGAGCGCCCACGGTTGCGCGCTCTTACGCTTCAGGAGGTTTCGGGAAACCGTCTTGTGCATCTCTCGCAGTTCGCGAGTGACATACAAATGGGTCTCGTCAAACACTCCTAGGGTCTCTTTCCCGCCGTCCTTGCTCGCCGACGAGGCGGATGACGGAACGATTTCGCCGCCGCCCGGCTGGGGAAGATTAACCTTCGCCAGGTTGATATCAAGCCCCGGGTAGGCGTCGTATACCGGCCCTTCCGAGAGCATGTAATAGACGTTGTCGTAGGTGTTTCCAGCCTGCGATTCCTCGGTCGCCAGACACCGAATGAACGGGTACGTGACCGGTCTGCCGACCGGGTTCCCGTTCGCGTCAAAGCCGTCACAGCGCACCGGCCCTAGCGCCTCAGCGCACACGAGCATGCCCGCAAGCTCGGACTTGGCCCGTCCCTTCGGGCGGGATAGGAAAGCCCGTGTGACGCGCCTCCGGCCGCGCCTATCGACCTCGTACGCGTCCACGATGAACCGCGAATACTCGCGATCCATCACGATCGGTTGCCCCTGAACGTCGCCAGGGCCATGGACTAGATACGCCTCGATCCAGTCGATTACCTGGTATCCGAGACTGAATTCAGGGGCCGTCCAACGCCCGTCGAGGGCGTACGGCAAGCCCCCTCCTTACTCGTGTGCGTATGCCTGGTTGATGATCTCGACGCGATCGGCCGGAATCCGGACCGTCAGATACGGGCCGGAACCATCCGGAGTGAACGCGGTAGAGACGTGCTCGACCGTCCACGGGAACGCGTAGCCGTCGATCGTGAAAGAGAAAAACCCGTCCGGGAGACGGGTCACATTGACGACGGATGCCAACTTCGGATCGGCCACTAGTCCTCCAACGCCTTACGCCGGTCGGCGATATCGGCCACGGGCGCAAGCGTCGGCTTGGTTTCCTTCGGCCCTGAGAGCTTCATGCGCAGCCGCTGACGGTCGGCGACCGTCGCCCCTAGCCGCTCCTCGTTAAGCCGGATCTCGGCAAGGATCGCTGTCTTGGGCTCCTCGTGGTACTGCTCGACGAGCGGCGCCAGCATCGCCAGCCGCATCCAGTCCGTCGAGGTGAAGGCCGACGCTTGCGGCGCCGCCTTCCAGGTGTCCCACCATTCGCGGGTCGCCGCGCTGTACTTCGCGTACCCGCGAAGCCGGGGCGCCTCAACGGCCGGGGGCGCGTCGGTGAGCGTGATGGAATCGACGGGATCTTCGTTCCGCCTTACGCGGCCTTCCTTCGGTGCTGGGCCATGGCCAGCCACACTCACACCCCCTTTCGTCGGGCTTCAGTAGGTATGTGGAGCCGGGGGGAGTCGAACCCCCGCTACGGGGCCTAAAGCCCCGTGCGCTTGCCACGCTGTTACGCGACGGCCCCATGTGCAGGCGGGAAGCGTGTACACGCTTTACCGGCCACGTCGGCTAGCAAGGCCGACGCAGGCGAACCCGCTTCGTTGCGGGAGCGGGATTCGAACCCGCGAGTAGAGGCTCATGAGGCCCCCGTGATCGGCCACTTCACCATCCCGCCTTGATCGCTCTCCGCGCTGGCCGGGCAAACGGCCACATGGCTTTGACCTGCGGTTCCTCGAACCGCGGCCAATCAGCCGGCCACTACGGAGTGTGCAAGTTCTCGGGGGGGTGCTGCGTTACACCACGCGGGGGATGCAAGCCCCGCGCCGGGACTCGAACCCGGACTACTCCCCACGTCGGAACCCTAGGAATCGAACCTAGAACCTCTCCCACTTCACGGGAGCGCTCTGCCAATTGAGCTAGGAACCGTTGCTCGGGATGGCCGGAATCGAACCGGCACCGCCCGCCCTGTTTGCGGCTGACAAAGCCGCCACATGGGGCCGGAATGCTGACTACACCCCATCCCTGAAGTCCGCCCAACCGGCCTGTCATGCCAGCGAACGAACCTCTGTGCCGCCCCAGGGACTCGAACCCTGACTACCGCGCTCCTAAGGCGCGTGCCTCTGCCATTGGGCTAGAGCGGCTTGAGAGATGCCCCAATGCGAACTCTGCGACTTAGCGGGGGCCGGGGGTGCATGCCCGGACTTACCATCTCTCTCCGTACCCATCCAAGGAATCGAACCTCGACATCCGCTTTGTAAGAGCGGCGCTCTTCCGTTGAGCTAGACAGGCATTGCGTCGGTGGCGGGTTGACCTGCCCGCATCTCCCCCTTCACAGGGACGTGTTTTCTGTCACTTACACCACACCGAATGCCGGTCGGGCCGTCGCCCTTCCAGCCGGGGCCGTCGCCCCCACCTCTTCAAAGCTATCGAACAACCAACCGGCAAAAGATGGTTGTCACCCCCAGCTTGTCAGCCTCGGTCGGTAGGCTGTCGCCATGACTGAGCGCAAAGACCTCGACCCCAGCGGGTTGCAGGGGAAGATCCACCCCCCGAACAAGTGGAAGCCCGGGGACCTCGTGCTAGACGCTGAGGGAAACCTATTCGTACGAAGCGATCACCCACGTTGGGTGTGGGGATATCCATCGACTTCCGTACGGTCGCATCTTGGCGTAACCGTCCCTGACGGGTCGGTCGAAGAGGACGACCCCGTTCGACCCCTCACGCTTCTAGTGCGTGATGGGTATCCCGTCCTGGACGAAAGCTAGGCGCTTTTTCGACGGTCGAATCTGTCGTCAATCCGCAGCTCACAATGCGTAATCGGCCCTTCGGAGACCGAATCGCCAGACCCGTACGGATAGCGAGGCCCAGCCCTCCACAGTTCTCAATTCGTTTGGACTGTGGGGGTACCCCCTCCCTATCGAACCGCTTCTAGTCACACTGTGTGATCTGCGCTTGATCGACGCTCGCTCAAACCAACTTGCAAAGCGTGTACACGTTGTGCGAGGCTTCGCAGTGTCAGCAGGCGATCAGGGAAGGGCTCGATGCGAGATGCTGCCTAGCGAACTCACTGTTGGACGCGTGATCATCGTTGGTCGTGACCGTGATGGGTGTGAGATCGAGGCGTGTGTAACGAACGCGGTTCCTCGTTACAACCAGGGCAACCCGGTGTATGAAGTGCATACGGTAGAGCTTGAGTTCCCGATCCTCGTACCTGAGAACACTGCCTTGTATGTGCGTAGGTAGGTCGCATTAGGCGCCCCTGTGTGGCACCTAGCTAGGCCCCTCGCCCCCTTGCGGGCGGGGGGCTTTCTTGTTCTCAATCGCAACCAACTTGCAAAGTGTGTACACGCTTTGCTAACGTTCTTCCTGTCAGCAGGAACCGCTCAACAGGAAGGAAGTTGCATGCCTCGCGCAAAGGTCGAGCTGGCCACGGATGGCCAGCTTGCTTTAATCCGGGAGATTGCCGACGATCTGGCTAACCCCCCGCTGAACATCGAGGCTATGGTTTCGATGCTCACTCGGCGGACGGCTGGGCGCTACATCGAAATGTTGCTCGGTCAGCCTCGCAAGTGGGAGCGTACGCCTCTCGCGGAAGGGTTCTATCACCGTCGCGGACGCGTGTACCGGGTCGCCCTCTCGGAGCGTGGACGGCCTTACGCCGTTCGGGTTCTTCCGGATGGCTCGGAGGAGTACGCCTCGGGAGCCATCCGGCAGCTTCGCCCGGATGAAGCCCTGTAGGTAGCAGCCGGAAGCCCCCGCCATCCAGGCGGGGGCTTTGCTTTGCCAGAGACAACCAACTTGCAAAGCGTGTACACGCTTTGATAGCTTTTCCCGTGTCAGCAGGAACGGGAAAAGGGGAATCGCGATGCGCATCGCCACGGAAAAGCAGTATGACCTTATCTACAAGCTCGCCGACGAGCGGGAACCGCTGAAGTATTGGGACGGTGTTGAAACCGCTCTCGCTGACGGGAAGGTAGACATTGAGCTTGCCAAGCTTGTGATCAAGAGCCTTCTCGACCAGCCCCGCAAGGGTGCTAAGGCCCCGGTAATGCTCGACATCGAGGCCGGGTTCTACCGCCTCGACGGCGTCATTTATGAGGTGAGGATCGCTAAGGGTTCGGGTCGTCCCTACGCTCTCGCAATCGACTTCGACGGCGACAGGGTAACGCGGGAGTATGCGCCGGGCGTTGTCCAGAACCTCACCGAAGACCACGAGCTAACCCTTGAGGACGCTCAAGCGGTAGGGAAGCTGTGGGGCTTCTGCTGTATCTGTGGAAGGTTCCTTACGAACCCGGCAAGCATTGAAGCCGGTACCGGTCCCAAGTGCGCTGAGCGCTTCTAGGATCGCTTCTAAGGCCCCGCTACGGCGGGGCTTTAGTTCTTTCCTGGGGCTGAGCGTCGGGGCGCTCCTAGCGCTCTCTGAGCGTCTTAGCGAGATGGCACCGGGCGCATATCGCGCCCAGGTTCGACGGGTCGTGATTGTCGCCGGGCTCGATGTGGTCTACCTCGTTGGCGCTTCCGCCGCAGACGTAGCAGCGGTGCCGATCGCGCCGAAGGATTCGGCGACGGAGCGTAGACCAGTTGCTAGGAAGCCGAGAGATGTCCTGTCGCGTGTGTCCGGCCCATGGGCCGGGATCGTGCTCTGTGCATCGGCCCCTAGCTGAGACTGTCTGACGGCATCCTGCCGTCGAGCAGATTGCTTTTGCTCTGGGCATGAAACCTCGCGCGCCCGGGGGCGCGTTACTAGCGAACATGGTTGTTATGTGAGCTAGCGATCGTTCCGCTTGGGGCTTCACGATCGCGCTTAGATAGCTAGCTGGGGCAGCTATGTTGCTTGGCTGCCCCCCAGTCCCCCCGGAGGGGGGTTTCCTAACCGTATATAGATGTCCGGGTAGCCGTTTTGCCGACACTCGTCCGGTGTGACCTTCGTCACAGGTTTGCAGGTTGGTTGCAAGTTGGTTGTTCGGCTAGCTTGTTCGATGTGGCAACACTCCTCACGGTCGCCTCGGGCGATCTCAGTAAGGCGCTGAGCAACGCCGAAGCATGGCTACCGGCGCGGTCGCCGGTCCCCGTGGCGCTCGTCATGGTCTCCGCGCACGGCCCGATGTCCATCACAGTCACCGACACCCACACGGCCGGACAGGCTTTCTGTCCCGTCGAGCACCGCGACAGGCCCAACGCCGAAGCCGTCGAGATCACGCGCGACGACCTGATCGCGCTGGCCAAGGCTGCCCGGAAGGGCGGCACTCGCAAGACGTACTCCCACGTGCTGGTCGAGGCCGGTAAGGGCGTCATCGTCTACGTGCCGACAGACGAGCAGAGGGAAGAGACGGCAACCGCGCTCGCAGTGGACGGCGAATGGCGACCCGAATGGGACATGCTCAATGATCTTTGGGCCATCGCAGAGAAGCACGAGCCGTGGCTCATGCTCAACCCCGCTTACATGACCCTCTTCAACAAGGTCCGTCCTGACGTTGCGGGCCGGGGGGCTCACCTCGTGGCCGTTCCCGAGATTGGTCCGGTGCCTGAAGTGGGCGCCGTGTTCGGCAAGGTCGGCCCGAACTTCCGTGCCCTCGTGATGACCCTCGACGAAAAGCGCAACGAAGCTGCTCTAGGTGAAGGCGGACTGTGGTGAAGGACCTGGAGATCTTCCAGTATGGCGGTTCCAACGTGCGCGTCGTGATGATCGACGGCGAGCCCTGGTGGGTCGCGGCGGACGTGTGCAAGATCCTCAAGCTCGGGAACGTCACGCGCGCTTTGGCGGGGCTGGAGGACGATGAGAAGGGGTTTAACACTGTGAAGACCCCTGGCGGTGACCAGCGGGTTTCCGTGGTCAACGAACCCGGGATGTACTCGCTGATCCTCCGCAGTCGCAAGCCGGAAGCCCGCGCGTTCAAGCGGTGGATCACACATGAGGTTCTGCCGACCATCCGCAAGACTGGCAGCTACGGCCCCGTGGTTCACGAAGCTGACATCCCTGGGCATGGCTCGATAGCGGGCCTGGGCGACATCGCCGCTTCTCTCGCCAGGATGGCCGAAAGCCAAGCCAAGACAGCCGAAGCCCTGGCCCAGATGATGACAAGGATGGAAGCACCGGCCGCCAGCGAGCCGCCAGCGATCACGCCCAAGCCTGCCCCGGCGAAGCGTAAGCCGAAGCACCTCGACAACTTCCACGTGTCTAGGGGTGTCGTCTACTGCGAGCACGGCCCCGCGAACTTCATTCCCGCTGGCATCAATAGGTGGGGGTCCGAACATCCTGATCTGTGGGGCTGTAGTGGCCACGTGAACGGATGCCGGACGGTCAAGGCCGCTGCGATCGAGCTGGGGGAGGCGGCGTGAACGTTGGCGATTTCTACATGACTCGGCACGCGGCCGGTCGAGCCCTCGGCATGCTGGTGGCCGTCGAGGGAATCCGGACTGCCCTCGTCGCCCCCGAAGTGACCTATGGGCAATCCAATTACGGGGACGATGGTTCCATCCGGCAAGCCGGGCGTATCGCCCTGGCGCTGAAGGGCAACATGGTGATGACTGTTCTCTACCGGAAGGAAGACGAATGGTCCCGGGAAGACATCGCTATCGCCATCCGTGGCGCGGCGGATGCCGCGTGATCCTTCCCCCCGATGTGGTCGAGGCTATCGAGCAACAAGCCCACAGAGACCACAAGCCGGATGCGGAGAGATGGGCGTCGGTAGTAGCTACCGCCCGCATCGTGAAGAGAGAGCCGCAACCTAAGGCCGCATAGAAAAGCCCCCGGTCTCCCGGGGGTTTTCTGCTTAGGCGGGGATGATGGTGATTGAGTCGAGGGGGAGGTTATGGCGGGTCCATTTGCCCTTGGGTAGCTTGTGAACCATGACCAGTTTTATGTACTTGGCTAGGATCTCTCGCCGCTCTGCGAGCGTGTCTAGGTCTGTTCTCGCCCAGATGGCGCGAACCTCGGCCGGGGTCATCTCGTTGCGTTGCTCGGCTACGACGGCTTGCGCTTGCTGCGCACGAAGGTCGTCGATCTGTGTGCGTAGTTCGGTCATGATCTCCCCGGCGTCGATCATCGACATCAGGCCAGCCTTAGCCGCCTCGCGGGCTTCCCTTAGGCGTTCTTCTAGCGTGGATATGTGGCCGTCGATTGCATCCGACATGGCGGCTTCCGGCGCTGCTGCCGGTGTGCCTTCCTCATCTGCTATGCGGGTGTCTACGTACTTACGAACGATCGTTTCGAGCCATTGCATATTGCGGCTAGTCCCCCCGCACGCCCCGGTTGCTGAGCCCTTCGCGCACGCGTAACGGTTTTCTGCACCCCGATCTATCCGAATCCTCATGTTGACTGCGCAGATGCCGCACGACAGGAACCCGGATAGCAGGTGCTTGCGCGTGTTGAATCCCGGGGGTCTTTTCCCGCCGGGGCGAATGAGTGGCTGTATCGCTTCCCATCTCTTGCGAGGGAGAACGGCAGGCCAATCTCCTTCGCCTACGATCTCCTCTTTGTAGGCGATCAGCCCGGCGAGTCGAGGCGAGGTCAGAAGCGTTGCGACAGAGGCGAGTGTCCACTCACCGCCGTTGACCGTGAGGAAACCCGCCTCGTTCCATCGGTTCATAACTCCCGTTCTGGTCGCGCCCGCGAGAAGCCACCTTGCCGCGTCGTCGATGTGCTTGACCGCTTCGGGGTCTAGGTGCGTGCAGTACCCGATGCCCTTCAGCGGGTCGGCCCTGAGCCATCCCCGCATATACGGCCCGCCGTGAGCTTTGCCCTGCTGACGGCGCTGGGCGAACTTCCGGGCTACCCGCTCTGAGATCTCCTCCGCTTCGCCCGCATCTTTAGCAGCGAGGAACCGACCCATCATGCGCCCATTGGGGGTGCTTAGATCCACGCTTCCGGCCGTGACCGTGTGGAGTTGAACGCCGGTTTGCTCGACTAGCTGAATGATCAGCTCGAATTCGAGGGGGCGCCGCGTGAGGCGCGACGAGCTGTAGTAAATGATGGTATTGATACGTCCGGCTCGCACGTCGGCTAGAAGCCGGTCGAACTGTGGGCGGGGCTTCCGTGACCGGGTTGACGCGCTGATGTCGTTGTCCACGTAGGTGTCTACGACGGTTGCGCCGAGACGGGCGGCGAGAGCTAGAGAGTCCTCTTGCTGTCGCTCGACGCCCAAGGCGAGCCCTTCCTGATCCTCCGAGATGCGAGCGTAGATGCCCGCCAGCATGGCCGGGCGGTTGGGGGATGGCATGTGGTCTTGCTCACTTTCGCGCACTTTCTAACTAGGTGTTCCACACTATTACATCTGCCTGTTCTACCTGGCGCCATTGGCGGTGGCGGGGCTCGTGGGGCACCTGGCGGGAGGCGGCGACGGCTCGGTCGGCGCGCTGCTGCCCTACGTGCTCGGCTTCGGCGCGCTGCTGCTGGCGGGCGAGGTGCTGTGGCGGCTGGGGCTGCACTTCCTCAACCGTACGGACGCCCGCGGCATCGAGCGGCTCGGCGTGGTCGGCATGGACGAGCTGCTGATCAAGGACGCCGCCTTCTTCCACGACAACTTCGCCGGTTCGCTGACCAAACGGGTGCTGGGCTTCTCCGGCAGGTTCGAGGAGTTCGCCGATGCGCTGACGTTCTCGATCATGGCCAAGCTCGTGCCGCTGGTCTTCGCCTCGGTCGTGTTGTGGCAGTATCACCCGCTGCTGGTCCTCGTGCTGCTGGGGCTCATTCTCGTGACCGGCTTCCTGGTGGCCCCGCTCATCCGCCGCCGGCAGCGGCTGGTCGACGAGCGCGAGGCCGCCAAGGTGCGGGTGTCGGGCCACGTCGCCGACGTGCTGGCCAACATGGACACCGTGCGCGCGTTCGCCGCCGAGGACCGCGAGGCCGCCGAGCACCGGGTCAGGGTCGCCGAGCAGCAGCGGCTCTCGCTGCGCTCCTGGGACTACGGCAACCTGCGGGTCGACACCGTGGTCGCGCCGCTCTCGGTGCTGACCGCCGCCGTGGGCCTGCTCCTGGCCGTGGCGCTGCGGGGCGGCCTGGGCGTGGAGGCCATCGTGGTGACGTTCACCTACTACACGAACACGACCGGCATCATGTTCGAGTTCAACCAGATCTACCGGCGCCTTGAGAGCGTGCTCACCGAGGCCGCCCAGTTCACCGAGCTGCTGCTGGCGCGGCCCACCGTGGTCGACCCGCCCGACCCGCAGCCGCTGCGCCCGGCCGACGCCGGCGTCCGCTTCGAACGGGTGAGGTTCACGCACGCCGCGGGCCCGCCCCTGTTCGACGGCCTCGACCTCGACATCGCGAGCGGCACCAAGATCGGGCTGGTCGGCCGGTCCGGCGGCGGCAAGACCACGCTCACCCGGCTGCTGCTGCGCCTCATGGACATCGACGGGGGCCGCATCCTCATCGGCGGCCAGGACATCGCCCGGCTGCGCCAGGCCGACCTGCGCGGCCTGATCGCCTACGTCCCCCAGGAGCCCGGCATGTTCCACCGGACGATCCGCGACAACATCGCGTTCGCCCGGCCGGGCGCCACCGAAGAGGAGATCCTCAGGGCGGCCAGGGCGGCGCACGTCACGGAGTTCGCCGAGGCGCTGCCCGACGGGTTCGACACCCTGGTCGGCGAGCGCGGCGTGAAGCTCTCCGGCGGCCAGCGGCAACGCCTCGCCCTGGCCCGCGCCATCCTGCGCGACGCCCCGATCCTGCTGCTGGACGAGGCGACCAGCGCCCTCGACTCGGAGAGCGAGATCCTCGTCCAGGAGGCCCTGTGGCATCTGATGCAGGACCGTACGGCGCTGGTGGTGGCACACCGCCTGAGCACCGTCGTCCGCATGGACCGGCTGGTCGTGCTCAACCAGGGGCACATCGTGGAGCAGGGCACGCACGGCGAGCTGCTTGAGGCGGAGGGCCCGTACGCGCGGCTGTGGCGCCACCAGTCGGGCGGCTTCCTCGTCGCGGACGACGACGACGCCATCGAGGCGGCTCCGTCGCTGACCGTCCCGATCGCCGCCGACGGGCGGCGTCCGCACGGTGAGCCCGTTTGAGGGCAGGGGCGAGCAGGTCACCAGGTGAACAGGAAGGGGAACGTCCGGAACTGGTCCTAGCTTGGTCTCCTGACCGCGTTCGGCGGGCAGAGCCTGGCCGGAACGCGCCGAAGAAAGAGAACTGATCATGGACATCCTGCTCATCGCCGGCATGTGGCTCGACGCGTCCGCGTGGGACGACGTCGTGCCCGCGCTCGAGAAGCTCGGCCACCGCCCCGTGCCGATCGCCCTGCCAGGACAGGGCGACGGGTCCGCCTCGGCCACCCTCGACGACCAGGTGGCGGCCGTGCTCGCCGCCGTCGACGCGGCGTCGGCGCCACCGCTGGTGGTCGGCCACTCCGCCGCCGCCACCCTGGCCTGGCTGGCCGCCGACGCCCGTCAGGAACGGGTCGCCAAGGTCGCGCTCGTCGGCGGGTTCCCGGCCGCCGACGGGCAGCCCTACGCCGACTTCTTCGAGGTGAAGGACGGCGTCATGCCCTTCCCCGGCTGGGGGCCGTTCGACGGGCCCGACTCCGCCGACCTGAGCGAGGCGGCCAGGCGCGACTTCGAGGCCGCCGCGATCCCCGTCCCCGCGGGGGTGTCGAAGGGCGTGGTGCGCCTGACGGACGAGCGGCGGTTCGGCGTCCCCGTCCTCGTCGTGTGCCCCGAGTTCACGCCCGCCCAGGCGGAGGCGTGGATCGCGGCCGGTGACGTGCCCGAGCTGGCCAGGGTCGAGCACCTCGACCTGGTGGACCTCGACTCGGGCCACTGGCCAATGTTCACCCGGCCGGTCGAGCTGGCCCGGCTCCTGGCCGCCGCGGCCCCCGGGGCCTGACCCGCCGCCCGTCACCACGGAGCCGAGCGCACCCGGCCCCGGCGGTCACGACGGCCGCCCGCGCACCCACCGGAGACAGGCCCCGGCCAGGCCCAGGGTGAGCAGGGCGTAGATCCCGGTCTCGATCCACTGGAAGGGCCAGAACCGTTCGAACGGCTGATACGTCGCCTGCTGGCGGTAGCCCAGCCGGTTGATCTCGGCCAGGCACCCGTCCAGGTCGCTTCCCTCGCCCGCCACCGGGCTCCGCCGCGCGGACGGCGCGCACGGGCCCGAGGTGGACGACACCGGGACGGCCGCACCGGCCACGTCGGTGGGCACGGGACGTCCGGCCCCGTCGACCAGGCGGGTGGACAGCACCCACGAGCCCGGGTGGCCGGGCACCGCCGGCTCCAGAAACACCGTGGGAGAGCCGCCGACGGGCACGCCGAAGCTGGTCACGTTCGCCGGGCCCAGCTCGAAGGTCCCGCTCACCGGGGGCATCAGGTGCGGCCGGACCAGCAGCGGCACGCTGACCTGCACCGCCGCGAACAGCACCAGCGTGACGGCCATGGCCGGCAAGGTACGGCGGACGAGCAGGCCCACGGTCACGCCGAGGACGAACGCGAACGCCGCGTACGCCATGGGGACGACCCCGCGCGCGCCGAACACCACGGGATCCATCAGCGTCCAGCCCGCAGGGGCGGACCGGTCGAGCGGACCCGACCACCAGGTCGCCGCGAGCGCGGCCAGCCCTCCGGCAGCCGTCGCGGCCAGGCCGATCATGACGAGCTTGGCCGC
This sequence comes from Nonomuraea sp. NPDC051298, assembly GCF_055586305.1. Lineage (NCBI taxonomy): Bacteria > Bacillati > Actinomycetota > Actinomycetes > Streptosporangiales > Streptosporangiaceae > Nonomuraea > Nonomuraea sp. NPDC051298. The sequence goes on along the minus strand of NZ_JBVJIM010000001.1, from coordinate 322,930 downwards.
CAGCCAGCGGGTGCGGGTGATGGTCTGGTTCCACACCAGCAGGTGCGTGCCGGTCTCCAGCTCGCGGGTGATCATCGGCGCGCCCCAGAAGAGCCCGATCAGGCCCGGCAGGAGCAGCACCACGAGGGTGACGGTCAGGAACGGGGCCTGGTAGTCCTCGAAGAGCCGGTCGAAGAAGCGGCCACAGGCTTCCGACGCCGTGCCGGACGCTGTGCAGGCGGTGATCCCGGTGGCGTGGTCGGCGGCCAGGCGCGGGCCGGTCCAGGCCAGGACGGCTGCCAGCGCCACGAGCGCGGCGGCCGTCACCGCCGCCGCCCCGCGGAACTGCCGCCAGGCCAGCCAGATCATCGCACCACCTCCAGGACCGGCCGGTGCTCGGCCTGACCGGGTTCGCCCAGATAGGCGAGGACCAGGTCCTCCAGGGTCAGCGAGCTGACCGTCCAGGCGGGGTCGTGGATCGGGGCGTCGGTCCGGATGACGAACGTGCTCTGCCGGCCGGTGTGCCCGGCGGACACGACCCGCTGATCGGCCGGGAGCCGGTGCTGGTCGCGGCGCGGGCCGGTGATCCGGTGGTGGGTGGCCAGCAGGTCGTCCACCTCGCCCGCGACCCGTACGCGAGAGTCGGCCAGCACGATCAGGTAGTCGCAGGTGCGTTCCAGGTCGGAGATCAGGTGGGAGGAGAGCAGCACGCTCAGCTCGTGCTCGGCGACGGCCTCCATCAGGCCCTGGAGGAACTCGCGGCGGGCCAGCGGGTCGAGCGCGGCGACCGGCTCGTCCAGGATGAGCAGCTCCGGGCGCTTGGCCAGGCCCAGGGTGAGGGCGAGCTGGGCGCGCTGCCCGCCCGACAGCCTGCCCGCCCGCCGGGTGAGGTCGAGGCCGAGCCGGTCGACGCGTTCGCGGGCGAGGGCGTCGTCCCAGCCCGGGTTGAGGCGGGCGCCCAGGCGCAGGTGGTCGGCGACGCTCAGCCCGGTGTAGAGGGGGGTGTCCTGGGCGACGAAGCCGACCTTCGCCAGTTGCCCGGGGCCGCCCGCGGGCGGGCCGCCGAACACGCTGATGTCGCCCGCCGTCGGCGCGAGCTGCCCGCAGGCCAGCTTCAGCAGGGTGGTCTTGCCCGCTCCGTTCGCGCCCACCAGCCCGACGACGTGCCCGGACGGGACGTCGATCGTGCAGTCGCGCAGCGCCCAGCGCTTGCCGTACCTCTTGCCCAGGCCCCGGGCCCGCAGGACGGGGGTCACGCCGTGTCCTCCCGGGACGTGGCCCGGAACGTGGTCAGGAAGAGGGCCTCGACGCTCTCGTCGTCGAGCCCGGCCCGGCGGGCCTTGTCCAGCCAGCGCCGCAGCTCCTGGCGCAGCGGGCCGTGGGCGGCCAGCGAGGCGCCGGCCAGCGTCTTGGTCACGAACGTCCCGATCCCCGGCCGCGCGGCGACCAGGCCCTCGTGCTCCAGCTCCCGGTACGCCTTGAGCACCGTGTTGGGATTGATCGCCAGCCGCGCGACCACGTCCTTGACCGTCGGGAGCTGGTCGCCTTCGTGGAGCAGGCCGAGCCGCAGCGCGTGGCGTACCTGCTGGACCAGTTGCAGGTACGGCGAGAGGCCGCTGCGGCCGTCCAGATAGAAGTCGATCACGGGGTCTCCATGCGTCTAGGCTCCTAGAACTGTAGAGCGTGAATGTCGGACGGCCGTAAAGGCGACCGGCCACGGGCTCGCCGGCGTCGGAAAATCACTGGACACCGCGTACGGCGCCCGGACAGGGTGGGCGGCATGCGGCAGGAGGAGATCTGGAACGCCGAGGCCGCCCGGCGCTACGACACGCCGGGCACCGGGATGTTCGCGCCGGAGGTCCTGGGGCCGACCGTGGCCCGGCTGGCCGAGCTGGCGGGTGGCGGGAGGGCGCTCGAGTTCGCCATCGGCACCGGCCGGGTCGCGGTGCCGCTGGCCGAGATGGGCGTGCCGGTCACCGGCATCGAGCTGTCGCCCGCGATGATCGACCAACTCCGTACGAAGGCGGACGAGGCCACGATCCCCGTGGTCACGGGCGACATGGCGACCGTGGTGGCGCCGGGGGACTATTCGCTCGTCTACCTCGTCTTCAACACGATCTCCAACCTGCAGACGCAGGCCGAGCAGGTGGCCTGCTTCCGTAACGCGGCCCGTCATCTGCGGCCGGGCGGGCGGTTCGTGATCGAGCTGTGGGTGCCCGAGCTGCGCAAGCTGCCGCCAGGGCAGCAGGCCGTCGTGTGCCAGGTCGAGCCAGGCTACATCGGCCTCGACACCTACGACGTGCTACATCAGAGGGTCGTGTCCCACCACTTCACGTTCGACGGGAGCGGGCGGGCCGAGCTGTTCCTGAGCCCGCACCGCTACATCTGGCCGGCCGAGCTCGACCTGATGGCCCAGCTCGCCGGGTTCGAGCTGGAGAGCAGGCACGCCGACTGGGCGGGGGCCGAGTTCCTGGAGGGCTCGCGTTCCCACGTGTCCGTCTACCGGCTGCCCGCCTGACGGATCACACGGCGGCGAGGTCGTCTGCTCGTAGATAATCCGTGCCGGGATGACATGGGTAGGCTGGCGGCATGACAGCGATGGCTCCCGCGCGTACAGAAACAGATCTGTCCTTCCTGCTCGACCACACCAGTCACGTGCTGCGCACCCGGATGGCGGCGGCGCTCGCCGAGATCGGGCTGACGCCGCGCATGCACTGCGTGCTGGTGCACGCGCTGGAGGAGGAGCGTACGCAGATCCAGCTCGCCGAGCTGGGCGACATGGACAAGACCACGATGGTGGTGACCGTGGACGCGCTGGAGAAGGCCGGTTACGCCGAGCGCCGCCCGTCCAACGCCGACCGCAGGGCGCGGATCATCGCGGTCACCGAGGCGGGCGCGGAGATCGCCGGGCGCAGCCAGGAGATCGTCGACGGCGTGCACCGGGACGCGCTCGACGCCCTGCCCGCCGGTGAGCGCGAGGTCCTGGTCCGCGCCCTGAGCCGCCTGGTCGCCGGGCATCTCGCGGCGCCCGCCGAGGGGACGCAGCAGGCGCGCAGGGCACGGGAGCGCGCAAAGTAGGTCCGAAGAGGATCGTCTATTACGGAACTATCTGCTACGGTCTTTCCTGTCGACTGAGACGGGAGAGAACCATGTCGTATGTGCGTAACGGCTCGCGCTGGACGGCGCTGGGCGTGTTGTCCGCGACGGGCCTGATGACGATCCTCGACGGCAGCATCGTCACGGTGGCGATGCCCGCCATCCAGCGGGATCTGGGCTTCTCCGGCGCGGAGCTGAGCTGGATCGTCAACGCCTATCTGATCCCCTTCGGCGGGCTGCTGCTGCTCGCGGGAAGGCTGGGCGACCTGATCGGGCGGCGGACGCTGTTCCTCGCCGGGAACGCGATCTTCGCGGCCGCGTCCGTGCTGGCGGGCGCGGCCACCGACCCCGGCACGCTGATCGCCGCCCGGTTCCTGCAGGGGGCGGGCAGCGCGCTGGCCTCCGCCGTGGTGCTGGGGATCCTGGTGACGCTGTTCACCGAGCCGGGCGAACGCGGCAAGGCGATCGCGATCTTCAGCTTCACCGGGGCGGCCGGGGCCTCGATCGGGCAGGTGCTGGGCGGGGTGCTCACCGACGCCCTGAGCTGGCCCTGGATCTTCTTCGTCAACGTGCCCATCGGCGTGGTGACCATCGCGCTCGCGCTTCGGGTGCTGCCCGCCGACCGGGGAGCCGGCCTGTCCGCCGGCGCGGACGTGGTCGGCGCCGTGCTGGTCACCGCCGGGCTGATGCTGGGCATCTACACCGTCGTCAAGGTCGAGGAGTACGGCTGGCTCGCGGCCCACACCCTCGGCCTCGGCGCGCTCTCGCTGGCGCTGCTGGGGGCGTTCGTGGCGCGGCAGGCCACCGCACGGGCGCCGCTGATGCCGCTGCGCATCCTGCGCTCGCGCAACGTGGCCGGCGCGAACCTCGCCCAGATGCTCGCCCTGTCGGGCATGTTCGCGTTCCAGGTGCTCGTCGCGCTCTACATGCAGCGGGTGCTCGGCTACGGGGCGCTGGACACGGGGCTGGCCATGCTGCCGGCGGCCGTGGGCATCGGCTCGATCTCCCTGTTCGTCTCGGCCCGGCTCAGCGCCCGCTACGGCGCCCGTGCCGTCCTCATGGGCGGGCTGGTGCTGCTCGTCGCGGCGATGGTGCTGCTCACCCGGGTCACGGTGGACGCCGGTTACCTCACCCACCTGCTCCCGCCCATGCTGCTGATCTCGGGTGGCGGGCTGGTGCTGCCGGCGCTGGCCACGCTGGGCATGTCCGGGGCGCGGGAGAGCGACGCGGGGCTGGCGTCCGGGCTGTTCAACACCACGCAGCAGGTGGGCATGGCGATCGGCGTGGCCGTGCTGTCCACGATGGCCGCCGCGCGTACCGGTGAGCTGCTGACCGCCGGGGCCGGTCAGGCCGTCGCGCTGACGGAGGGGTACCGGCTGGCGTTCGGCATCTCCGCCGGGCTGCTGGTCGCGGCCTTCGCGGTGGCGCTCATCGTCCTGCGCCGCCCCGCCCGCGACTCCGCGGACCCCGCCGCCGACCTTGCCGCCGACCCCGCCGCCGATCTGGCGGATACGCGCGGGTGAAGCGGGCGGCGCGGCCACGGCGGTCGTGCCGCCCGTCAGCGTCCGGCGCTGCCTCGGTCGAAGTCGATGCGCATGACCACCCGGCGCGGCGTCGGATGGCTGATCTCCGTGAAGCCCGCCTCCTCGAACACCTGGCGGGCTCCCACGAACAGCTCTCCCCAGGTGATCTCCTTGCCGGGCTGGGTGATCATCGGGTACCCCTCCAGCGCCCGCGCCCCCCGCTCGCGGGCGAAGTCCACCGTGGCGCGGGCCAGCGCATAGGAGAGCCCCCGCCCCCGGTACGGCCTGCGCACCACGAAGCAGGTCACCGCCCACACGCCGTCGTCGTCCTTGTCCTCCTCCCGGCCGCTCCACGGGACGCGGGACGTGCGCAGCTTGGGGTAGGCGACGCGCGGCTCGACCGCCACCCAGCCCGCCGGGTCGCCGTCCACGTACGCGACCAGGCCGCTGGTCGCCTTCGCGTCCGGGACGCCGCACGCGGTCTGGGAGCGCAGACTCGCGGTACGCCCCTCCTGGGTGGAGTTGTGCCACAGCCAACCGCTGACTTTGAACCACTGGCACTGGCACCGGCGCGCGTCGGCGGTGCCGAACACCGCTGACAGGTCCTCCCAGGACGCCTCGTTCGCGGGGACGATGCGCACCTGCTCGGGGGAGATCGGTGTCCTGTCGGCCCTGCCTCCGCGGGCACGCCCGCTCCACGTGCCTGAGCTGTTCGTGCCGGTCATGGTGTCGTGCCCTCGTGCATGCTCCGAATGCTAGGGTCTTTTCCGGACGTTCTGCTTCCGGATTGTGAGGGGTGTTGTGCGGTCCGACGCGAGCCCCACGGCGCGGGCGCTGCTGGCGTTCGAACTCATCCAGGGCAGTCCCGGCATCACCGCCGAGCGGCTGGCGGACAAACTCGGCGTCTCCGAGCGCGCCGTCCGCCGCTACGTCGAGATCCTGCGCGAGGCCGACATCCCCATCGAGTCCGAACGCGGCCCGTACGGCGGCTACCGGCTGGGCAGGGGCGTGCGCCCGCCGCCGTTGATGTTCACCGCGGCCGAGGCGCTCGGCCTGGTCATGGCCGTGCTCGACGGCCACCACGACGCCGGCGACCCCGCAGACCCGGTCGGCGCCGCGCTCGGCAAGATCGTCCGCGCGCTGCCCGAGCCGGTGGCCGCCCAGATCGAGGCCGTACGCCGGACCGCCGCCCCTGCGCCCGACCGGTCCGCCGCGCGGCCCGACCCCGCGACCACGACCGCCCTCGTCCGGGCCTGCTCCGACCGGCGCAGGGTACGGCTCGGCTACCGTTCGGAGGCCGGGTCGGAATGGGCCGCGGAGGTCGAGCCGTGGGCGGTCGTCGTCCGGCACGGCCGCTGGTACCTGCTGTGCCGGTCGTGCCCCAAGGACGCGCGGCGGGCGTACCGGATCGACCGGGTGCGTGACGTGGAGGTGCTCGACGACGCCTTCACCCCGCCGCCCGGCCTCGACCCGGTCGCCATGCTGGAGGAGCACCTGGCCGTCGGCTGGGAGTACGAGACCGAGGTCGTCATCGACGCGCCCGCCGAGACCGCGGCCCGGTGGCTGCCCCGCGCGCTCGGACGCCTCGAACCGCTCGACGCCCGCACGAGCCGGTTGACCGGCAGCACCAGCAACCCGGCGTGGTACGCCGAGCAGCTCGCGGCGATCCCGGCCCCGTACCGGATCGTACGCTGCCCTGAGCTCCAGGAAGCCGCCCGCGCCATCGGGCGGCGGCTGCTGGCCGCGGCCTCGGGGGAGCCAGACGGCGCGAACCCCCCGGCGTAGCGCCTCCCGGGGTCACGCGCGCCGCAGGACCAGCGGGATCCAGCCACCGGCCAGCACCATCGCCCGCTGCCTGGGGGACAGGCGGTGCCGCAGCACCATGCCGTTCACGGTCAGCTCGGTGCCCTTCTCAACCGCCTCCCGCAGGCCCTCGAAGCGCAGCTCGCCGCCGATCGCGTCGTAGTCGGACTCGTCGGCGAACTCGAGGGCGAGCACGCCGAAGTTGGCCAGGTTCTGCCAGTGGATGCGGGCGAACGACTTGGCGACGACCACGCGCAGCCCCAGGTAGCGGGGGACGATGACGGCGTGCTCGCGGGAGGAGCCCTGACCGTAGTTGCGGCCCGCGACGACGGCGTGCGGGCCCGCGGCGCGGGCTCGTTCCGGGTAGTCCGGGTCGAGCTGGGTGAAGGCGAAGTCGGCCAGCGCCGCGACGTTGCTGCGGTACGGCAGCGCCCGCGCGCCCGCCGGCAGGATCTCGTCCGTGGAGACGTCGTCGCCCACCTTGAGCACGACCGGCAGCGTGAGGGCGTCGGGCAGCGGGTCCAGCTCGGGCAGCGACCCGATGCTCGGGGCCTTGCTGAGCGCCACCTCCTCGGCCTGCTCGGGGGGCAGCGGACGCTCGAACAGCGCCGCGCCCGCGCTGACCGTGCGTGGCCGTCGTACCTCGGGTGGATCGGGGCCGAGGTCGCGCGGGTCGGTGATGACGCCGGTCAGCGCCGCCGCGGCGGCGGTCTCGGGCGAGCAGAGCCAGACCGAGTCGTCGTGCGTGCCCGAGCGGCCGGGGAAGTTGCGCGGGAACGTCCGCAGGCTGTTGCGGCCCACGGCCGGGGCCTGGCCCATGCCGATGCAGCCCAGGCAGCCGGTCTGGTGGATGCGGGCACCGGACTCGACCAGGTCGGTGATCGCCCCCGTCTTGGCCAGGTCGGCGAGGATCTGCCGCGAGGTGGGGTTCACGTCGAGCGACACCTGCGGGTGGACCTGCCTGCCGCGCAGGATCGCGGCCACCACGGCGAAGTCGCGCAGGCCCGGGTTGGCCGACGACCCCACCACGACCTGGTGGACGGGCTCGCCCGCGGCCTCCCGAACCGGGACGACGTTCCCGGGCGAGCTGGGACACGCGATCAGCGGCTCCAGCGTGGACAGGTCGATCTCGTCGCGCACGTCGTACCCGGCTCCCGGGTCGGCCAGGATCTCGGTGTGGTCGGCGGCCCGGCCCTGGGCGCTCAGGAACTCCAGCACCTGGCCGTCGGAGGGGAAGACGGTGGTGGTGGCGCCCAGCTCGGCCCCCATGTTGGCGATGACGTGCCGGTCCATCGCGGTCAGCGTGGCGAGCCCGGGGCCGTGGTATTCGATGACCCGGTTCACCCCGCCCCGTACGCCGTGACGCCGCAGCATCTCGAGAATCACGTCCTTGGCGCTCACCCACGGCGGCAGCTCGCCGGTGAGCCGCACGCCCCACACCTCGGGCATCGTGACGAACAGCGGCTCCCCGGCCAGGGCCATGGCCACCTCCAGCCCGCCGACGCCGATGGCCAGCATGCCGAGCGAGCCCGCCGCGCACGTGTGCGAGTCCGACCCGGCCAGCGTCCTGCCCGGCACGCCGAAGTGCTCCATGTGGGTGGGGTGGGAGACCCCGTTGCCGGCCCGCGAGTGCCAGATGCCGAACCGGCGGCAGGCCGAGCGGAGGAACACGTGGTCGGCCATGTTGCGCTCGTCGGTCTGCAGGAGGTTGTGGTCGACGTACTGGACGGCGGTCTCGGTGCGTACCCGGTCGAGGCCGAGGGCCTCGAGTTCGAGCATGACCATGGTCCCGGTGGCGTCCTGGATCAGGGCCTGGTCGATGCGCAGCCCGATCTCCCCGCCCGGCCGCGTCTCTCCCGTGACGAGGTGCGCGGCGATCAGCTTCTGCGTGACGTTCCGGCTCACGGGGACCTGCTACCCGGAGCGGCCCCGTCAAGTCACCGGCCCACGGACGCCGGGCGGAGCCTCCCCGGCAGGAGGGCTCCGCGCGAGGTTCCGTCACACCACCGCGCCTCCGCGCTCGGCCTCGTCGCGGCCGGTCTCCTCCTGGCCGGTCTCCGCGGTCGCCTCTCCCAGGGGGCGTACGCCCTTGAGCGCCGTCACGACGACGACGGCGATGGCCAGCAGCACGCCCGCGCTGATGAGGGTGACGGCGTTCATGCCGGTCAGGAACGCGTCCCGGGCGGCGGTGACGAGTGCCGTACCGATCTCGGCGGGCAGGTCGGCCGCGGTCGCGAACGCGCCCGCGAAGCTGTCACGGGCGGTCTCGGCCGCCTCGGGCGGGAGGCCGCCGGGCAGCGTGCCGGTGATCTGGGCGCTGTAGAGGGCGGTGCCGAGGGTGCCGAAGACGGCGATGCCCAGGGACGAGCCCAACTCGGCGCTGGTCTCCTGCATCGCCGCCGCCGACCCGGTCCGCTCCGGCGGGGCCGAGCTGACGATCAGGTCGGTGCTGAGCACCAGCAGCGGGTTGATGCCGACCGCGATGACCACGCCGCCCACGATGATCAGGGTCAGGCCGGAGCCCGCGTCGATGAGGGCCAGCGACGCGAAGCCGCCCGCCGCGAGCACCAGCCCCGCCGCGATCACCCTGGGCGGCGGGAGCCTGCGCGCGATCAGCGGCGCGGCCATGGCCGCCACGATGGTCGTCGCCGCCATGGGGATGAACCACAGGCCCGCCACGAACGGCGACAGCCCCTCGACGAGCTGCAAATACTGGGTGAAGTAGAAGGTGAACGAGTACAGCGTCACCATCCCCAGCAGCATGCTCACCAGCGCGCCCGTGAACCGCCGGTTGGCGAACAGCCGCAGGTCCAGCAGGGGGCCGGCGATGGAGCGCTGGCGCCGTACGAAGAGGACGGCCACGGCGACGCCCGCCGCGACGGCCAGCAGCGGCACCACCCGGACGCCCTCCTTGGCGATCTGCTTGATCCCGTAGACGATCGGCAGGATCGCCGCGAGGCTCAGGACCGCGCTCACCAGGTCGAGCCGGCCCGCGCCGGGACTGCGGTGCTCGGGCAGCAGGAGCGGCCCGGTCACCAGCAGCAGCACCATGACCGGCACGCCCAGCAGGAACACCGACCCCCACCAGAACCGCTCCAGCAGCGCGCCCCCGACCGCCGGCCCGATCGCGCCCCCCAGGGAGAACGAGGTCAGCCACACCCCGATGGCCAGCGACCGCTGCCGGGGATCGGCGAACATGTTCGTGATCAACGACAGCGTGGACGGCGTCAGCGTGGCCCCCGCCAGCCCCAGCAGCGCCCTGGCCACGATCAGCATCTCGGCGCTCGTGGAGTACGCGGCCAGCACCGACGCCCCGATGAACGCGGTCGCGCCGATCAGCAGCAGCCGCCGGCGGCCGACGCGGTCGCCGAGCGTGCCCATCGTGATGAGCACACCGGCGATCATGAACCCGTAGATGTCGCTGATCCACAACAGTTGGGTGTTGCCGGCGCCCAGCTCCGCGCCGAGGTGGGGGAGCGCCATGTAGAGAACGGTCAGGTCGAGGGCGAGCAGGATGGTGGGCAGCGCCAGCACCGCCAGCCCCGCCCACTCCCGCGCTCCGGCCCGCCGCGCGGGCCCCGAATTCGTCAGCATGCGGTCACGGTCGGGCACGGGGGTGGTGATCCGGTTCCGGTTCGATGTCGGCCGCCCGCCACTCCCCGGAGACGGAAGGTGCCGTGGCAGGTGGGGTTGGCCTAGCGTGGCCGTATGCGGTTTCGGGTGCTCGGCCCGCTGGAGGTGCGGACCGACGACGGCGCGCCGGTCAAGGTGCCGGAGGCGAAGGTCCGGCTGCTGCTGGCCGACCTGCTGAGCCACGACGGCCGGTCGGTGCCGGTGGAGCGGCTGGTCGAGGACCTGTGGGGCGCGGGGCCGCCGCGCGACCCGGTCGGCGTGCTGCGGACGAAGGTGGCGCAGTTGCGGCGGGCCCTGGAGCACGCCGAGCCGGGCGGCCGCGACCTGGTGGTGTGGCAGCCGCCCGGCTACGCGTTACGCGTCGGGGCCGAGGCGGTGGACGCGCGCAGGTTCGGCGTGCTGACCGGCCGGGCGCGAGAGGTCGCCGACCCGTCGGCGCGCGCCGCGCTGCTGGACGACGCGCTCGCGCTGTGGCGGGGCGAGGCGTACGCCGACTTCGCCGGGGAGTTGTTCCTCCAGGGCACGGTCACCCGGCTGGCCGAGCAGCGGCTGGCCGCGATGGAGGAGCACGCCGAGGTCGAGCTGGAGCTGGGCCGGCACGACCGCCTCGTGCCCGACCTCGCCGACCAGGTGCGCCGCCACCCCCTGCGCGAACGGTTCCGCGCCTCCTACATGCGCGCGCTCTACCGTTCCGGACGCCAGCACGAAGCCCTGGCCACCTACCACGACCTGCGCGAACGCCTGGCCGCCGAGCTGGGCGTGGATCCCTCGCCTGACGTGGCGGCCGTCTACCAGGCGATCCTCGAGCAGGACCGCGAGCTGGACGCGGCCCGGCCCCGTACCAACCTGCCGGTGCCGCTCACCGCGCTGATCGGCAGGGAGGAGGCCACGGATCGGGTGGCGGGGCTGCTGGGGGCGTACCGGCTGGTGACGCTCACCGGGCCGGGCGGGGTCGGCAAGACGCGCCTGGCCGTCGCCGCCGCCACCCGGTCCGCGCCCGCGTACGCCGACGGGGTCTGGCTGGTCGACCTCACGGCGCTCGACCACCCGGCGCGCGCCGGAGCCCTGCCGACCCCGGCCGGGGTGGGCACGCTGATCGCCGCCGCCCTCGGCCTGGCCGACGCCACGGTGGCGGGCCCGCGCGGCCGTCCCGCCCCGATCGTGGAGCGGGTGCTCGACGCGGTACGCGAGCGCCGGATCCTGCTCGTGCTCGACAACTGCGAACACGTCGTCGAGCCCGCCGCCCAGCTCGCGGGACGCCTGCTGGCCGGCGCCCCCGAGCTGCGGATCCTGGCCACCAGCCGCGAGCCGCTCGGGATCTCCGGCGAGCACCTGCAGGTGGTGGCCCCGCTGGAGGTGCCCGACGCCGACGCCGACCACGCGACGGTCGCGCGGGCCGACGCGGCGCGGCTGTTCACGGCCCGCGCGGCAGCCGCGGGCGGGGAGTTCACGCTCGACGCCCGCACCGCGACGGACGTGGCCGCCATCTGCCGCCGCCTCGACGGCATCCCGCTGGCGCTGGAGCTGGCCGCGGCCCGCGTGCGCGCGCTGGGCGTGGGTGAGGTGGCCCGCCGCCTGGACGCCCGGTTCCGGCTGCTCACCGGCGGGCGGCGGGACGCCCCCGCGCGGCAGCGCACGCTGCGGGCGGCCATCGACTGGAGCTGGGAGCTGCTGACCGGGCCAGAGCGGGCCGTGCTGTGCCGCCTGGCCCTGCACCCCGACGGCTGCACGCTCGGCGCGGCGGAGACGGTGTGCGCGGCACCGAACGCCTCCGGCGGCTTGGGGGTCGCCGGAGGCGTTCTCGGGGTCGCTGACGGAGGCTCCGGCGTATCCCGCGCCGACATCTCCGGCGTCTCCGGTGACGACGTGGTGGATCTGCTGGCCGGGCTGGTGGACCGGTCGCTGGTGACCGTGGGCGGCGGCCGGTATCGGCTGGCCGGGTCGGTGGCGGCGTACTGCGTGGAGCGGCTGGCGGAGTCGGGCGAGCTGGCCGAGGCGCGGCGGCGGCACGACGACTACTACGCCGGGCTGGCCGAACGCGCCGACCCGCTGCTGCGCGGCCCCGGCCAGCGGCGCTGGCTGGAGGTGCTGGACGCCGAGACGGCCAACCTTCGCGGCGTGCTCGACGACGCCGTCCGCGCGGGGGACGGGCCCCTGGTGCGCCGCCTGGCCACCGCGCTCGCCTGGTACTGGATGCTCAGGGGCCGCCTGGAGGAGGCGCACCGGGCGTTCTCGTCGGCCCTGTCGCTCGGCGCGGGCGGGGGCGGCGCCGAGGCGTGGTGCGCCGCCCTCGCCATGATGACCGGTCACGAATCCGCCGCCGCCCCGAGGGCGGACGGTGATCCGCGGGCGTTGTGGGTCCTCGCCACCGGGCTGTTCGGGGTCGGCGACCTGGCGAGCAGCGAGCGGCTGACCGGGCGGGCGCTGGCCGGGTTCCGCGCCGGGGGAGACCGCTGGGGGGTCGCCGCCGCCCTGAACACCCGCGCCTGGCACGCCCTCGCCCGCGGCGCCGCAGGGGAGGCGGAGCGGGACGCGGAGCGGAGCCTGGCCGCGTTCGCCGAGCTGGGCGACCCCTGGGGCCAGATGCTCGCCGTGGAGAGCCTCGCCGCCGCCGCCGAGGCCACCGGACGGTACGACCGCGCCACCGCCCTCTTCCGCCGCAGCCTCGACCTCGTCGAGCGACTCGGGCTCGGCGCCGAGATCCCGTTCAAGCTGTGCGGGCTGGCTGACGTGCTCCTGGCCACCGGCGAGCACGCGCAGGCCGAGCCCCTGTACGAGCGCGCCCGGCGGCTGGCCGCCGAACAGTCGCTCAGGCTCGCCGAGACGTACGCCCGCATCGGGCTCGGCCGGGTCGCCCGCCACACGGGCCGCCTCGACATCGCCGACGCCCACCTGAGCGTCGTGCTGGAATGGCATCGGCGGCACGGGTACGAGCCCGGCGTGGCCGCCGCCATCCTGACCGAGTTCGGGCTCGTCGCCCGGCGGCGCGGCCACGCCTCCCGGGCGCACGCCCTGCACGAGGAGGCCGTACGCGCCGCGCGTGCCGGGGGCGACCCGCGTGCCCTCGCCCGAGCCATGGAGGCGCTGGCCGGCACCCTCGCGGACCTGGGCGAGCACACCCAGGCCGCGCGCCTGCTGGGAACGGCCGCCGCCGCCAGGACCGAGGCGGGCGTGTCACAGTCCCCGGCGGACCGGCCCGAGGCCGAGCAGACGGCGGTCACCCTGCGCACGATCCTGGGCGAGGAGACGTACGCCACCGAGCACGCCCGAGGCGTCGCCGGACCCCGGTAGGCCCGTGCGATTGGCCGACAGGTACGGATTTATCCCGCTAGGGTGCATGAGGTCCGTCCCGGCCGCCACAGGAGTCATCCCGCATGCCCCAACCCGAACCGCTGCGCCCAGACGACCCCGAGGCGATCGCGGCCTACCGCCTCCTCGGCCGGCTCGGCGAGGGCGGCCAGGGCGTCGTCTACCTCGGCCAGGCCCCTGACGGGCGGCCCGTGGCCGTCAAGGTGCTGCGGCAGCCCGCGGGCGGCGACGACCGCTTCGCCAAGGAGCTGGCCGCGGCCCGGCGGGTGGAGCCGTTCTGCGTCGCGCAGGTGCTGGACGCGTCGATGGGCGGGCGGCCGTACATCGTCAGCGAGTACGTCGAAGGCCCCTCGCTCCAGCAGGCGGGCCGCCACCTCGGCGCCGACCTGCAGCGGCTGGCCGTCAGCACGGCGACGGCGCTGGCCGCCATCCACCAGGCGGGAATCGTGCACCGCGACTTCAAGCCCGCCAACGTGCTGCTCGGCCGGGACGGGCCGCGCGTGATCGACTTCGGCGTGGCCCGCGCCGCCGACTCCGCGCTCACGGTGACCAGCGGCGTCGTCGGCACGCCCGCGTACATGGCGCCCGAGCAGCTCGCCGGCGCGTACGTCGGCCCGGCGGCGGACGTGTTCGCCTGGGGCTCGGTCATGGTGTACACGGCCACCGGCACGCCCCCGTTCGGCGACGACTCGCTGCCCGCCGTCATCAACCGGATCCTGAACCATGAGCCGTTCCTGGGCGACCTCCCGGAGCCGCTCCGCTCGATCGTGTACGCCTGCCTGGCCAAGGACCCGGCCGCCCGCCCCCGCATGCAGGACGTCCTCTTACGCCTCATCGGCGGCGGCGCCCACCCCGGGCCGGGCGGCCACCCCCAGCGGGCCCCCGGCCTGAACCAGGCCCAGCACCCGGCCCAGCACCCGGCCCAGCACCCGGCCCAGCATCCGGCCCAGCATCCGGCCCAGCATCCGGCTCGGCACGTGCCCCACGCCGGTGATCGAGGGGGCCGGGAGGCACCGCACCACACCCTCCCGCCCCACCGCCGCCCCGCGCGGCGGATGCCGCTGATCGCCGGGGTCTCCGCGGCGCTGGCGGCCTGTCTGGTGACGGGCGTGGTCGTCTGGAACGCCGCCTCCGCCCGTACCCCTGTCTCGTCGGCGCTGGCCGCCGCCGGATCCGAGGACCCGTCGCCTTCCCACTCCGCCACTGGGACCGCCGCTGGGCGTGCGAAGAAGACCCGGACGCCGTCCCCCTCGTCCAGCAGGACCGTCCGCCCGAGCGCCACCCCGTCCCAGCGGCGTACGACCGCGCGCCCCACGCCCGCCGCCACCCCCACGAAGCGGCCGGTCACGCCCACCGCGAAGCCGACGACCACCCGCCCGTCCCCCACGGCGTCCAAGAGCAGGGCCAAGGCCGCGGCCTCGTTCAACCTCGCCTACGTGCGCGTCGCCGGCCGCTCGAAGATCAACCAGGAGGGCGTCACCTGCTACTCGGGCTCGGTGAACTTCGGCGTCGGCCTGGACGCCACCCAGAACGGCGCCCAGTTCTCCTACCAGTGGCTGGTCGACGGCGAGGTGATCGAGAGCGGCTCCAGGCGGCTGCCGTCCTACGGGAACAGCGACTACTTCGGCTCGAAGAAGCTGGTCGAGCCCGAGCTGGGCTCCAGCCACACGGTCGTCTTCCAGCTCACCTCCCCGGTACGCAAGTCCAGGTCGGCGAGCTGGACCATGTGCTGACCGGCAAGGCCGGGGTGTCCCGTCGCCGGTCTTCGGCCGGGCGCCCGCCCCGCCGGGTGCAGGGGGCTGTCCGAGCGGGCGCCCGTCGTCAGCGGGCCGGGTGGGGCCCTTCGGTGATCGGCCGGCCGGCGGTCAGCTCGGCGAACAGCCTCTCCCACAGCGGCATGACCACGTCCGGTGTGTAGCCGTGGGCCGTCTCCGCCGCCGCGGCGCCCAGGCGTACGCGCAGGTCGCGGTCGCCCATCACGCGTCCGAGCGCCTCGGCCAGGGCGTCCACGTCGCGGGGCGGCACCAGCACGCCGTCCTTGCCGGGGGTCAGGACGTCGGCCGGCCCGGTGGGGCAGTCGAAGGCGACGATCGGCAGGGCGTGCCCCATCGCCTCGATCATGGCCATGGGCAGGCCCTCGATGCGCGAGCTGAGCGCGTAGACCGACGCCTTGGCCAGCTCTTCGTGGATGATGTTGCTGCGGCCCATCAGCCGGATCCGGTCGCCGAGCCCGGCCTTGTCGATGCGGGCCTGCAGGCGTTCCTTCGACGGGCCGGTGCCGAAGATGCGCAGCTTCCACTCCGGGTGCTCGCCCGCGGCGGCGCCGAAGGCGGGGATGAGCATGTCGAACCCCTTCTGCGGCACCAGCCGCCCGACCGCGATCACGATCGGGTTGCTCTGGTCGGAGTGCTTGCGCTGCTCCATGTGCACGGCGTTCGGGATGCGCACCACCGGCGTGCCGGACAGCAGGTCGCGGTACTCCGTGCGGCTGGTCTCGGTCAGCACCGCCACGGCGTCGAAGCGGTCGTAGTGGCGGGCGATCTGCTCGCGTACGGCCTCGTGGTAGGAGCCCAGGTTCATGTGCTCCTGGGCGACGCGGATCACGCCGGAGGAGGCGCGGCGGGCCGAGATCAGGTTGAGCGCGGGGCGGGTGGTGACCAGGATGCCGTCACGCAGGCCGGAGACGTAGTCCATGACCGCCGCCTCGACCCGTTCGGTGAACCACTCGGCGGCGAATTCGCCGTACGGGACGATCTTGCCGCGCGCCCGCCGCCACACCTTGCGGGCCAGGGAGTCGGCGGGGACGCCCTCGCGCTGGTCGACCAGCGCGGACACCGCCACCCGCCGGTCGATGGCGAACTGCGGCTCGTCGCGCCGCCGGACCACGCTGACGATCTCGACGTCGTGGCCCGCCTCGGCCATGGCGTTGGCCTGGTTGACCACGGTACGGATGGTGCCGCCCATGCCGTAGGCGTGCAGGAGCATGTAGCGGATCTTCATGTGAGGTACTCCCAGGTCCGGCACATGTCCTTGAGCACCGCGGGGACCTCGTCCGCGCGCGGCAGGTCGCGGCCGCGCTGCACGGCGCCGGACCGGATCTTGTCCTTCCAGTCGCCGAGACCCTTGGACACCACGTCGGGCGTGCCGTAGGAGAGCATCTCGGGAGCCCAGGGCAGGGTGAGGAACCCGCAGATGCCGCGGGCGATCCGCTCGGGGTCCGCGGTCAGCTCCTCGTAGCGGACGGTCAGGCCGGGCAGCGCCGCGCGGGCCCGCTGTACGGCCTTCATGTACCGCAGCGCGTCGGCCGCGGCCTCGTCGGGAGTGCGCCTGTCGGGGCTGGCCTCGTGCCAGGAGGTCGCGATGGAGGCGGGGTGGCGCAGCAGGAACACGAACCGCGCGTCCGGCCAGCAGGCGGCCAGCCGCTCGTAGGCGAAGGCGTTGGCCGGCGTCTTCTCCACGATGAACCGCTTGCCGCTGCGTACCAGCTCACGATGGAGGACCCGGTCCCACAGCAGGTGTTCGAGGTCGGCCCGGTTGTGCCCGAGTGCCGCCATCGCCTTGTCGGCCAGCGAGGTATCGAATTCCACTCTCAGCCGGCGTACGTGCAGCTCGTGGGGAGCGTGCAGGTCCGGGTGAGCGTTGAGCATCGCCCGCAGCAGCGTCGAGCCCGATCGCACCGGCGAGATGATGAACACCGGTGACTTCACCAGGCGGTCGATCTCCGGTTCGGACGGGGGCCGGAACGGCGTGTTCGGTCGCTTGACCGAGGTCTTGTCCGGAACCTTCGCCGCTTGCCCTGCTTTACCTACTCGGTTGATTTGGAATCCGGTGTACCTGGCCAGCGCCCCGTTGATTGTGCGCTGCCACTTCATGCAAAGCGAGGTTACCCGTCGTACCTGGAGATTCCCTGAACGAATGCCTGAACAGGCAAAAGAGCCCGCCGAACCCGCTCGGTCGGGCAAAAGATCACGCGCCGTGATTGATCGGGAACCGGAACGATCTTTTCGGGCCGCCCCGAGGGGCCGGGGCCATTTACTTCGGGAGCGCTCCCAGTGTCAGGGCGAACCCTTCTTGAGGGAGCGGGGAAGGTCTCTTCAGGGGATGCGGGCCACGGCGCCGTAGTTGCCCGACGAGGTGGGTGTCTCCCGGCAGGCGAGTTCGCTGCCGTCCGGATGCCACTCGGGCACCCACACCAGTCCGGGCTCCACCAGGTCGAGCCCTTCCAGCAGCGCGGCGACCTCGTCCTTGGATCGGATCGCGAGGTGGGGCAGGGTCATGGCGAGCAGGTCGCGGATGCCGGGCAGTAACTCCGGCGGGACGCCGTCGAACGTCGTGTGCAGCAGGCCGAGGAAGCTGCCGCCCGGCGCGTTGTGGCGCAGGCGCTTGATGACGTAGTGGGCGTACTCGTCGTCGTTGAGGCTGTAGGCCGAGAGCACCAGGACGGCCACCGGACGTTCCCAGTCGATGAACGTCTTGACCACGTGGTGCCGGAGCACCTCGTCGATCTCCCGCACGTCGCCCTCCACCACCCGCACCAGGTCGGTGAACGGCTCGATGGTGGCCTGGGCCAGGGTCACCACCATGGGGTTGGACTCGACGTACAGCACGCGGGGGGCGGGGCCGGAGGGGCGGCGTGCCATGTCGTGCAGCCCGTGGCCGGCCGAGAGCCCGCTGGGGATCCCGCTGCCTATGATCATGAATTGGTCGACGTCCTCGACCGTGGCCAGGTGGCGGATCACCCGTGAGAGGAACTCCAGCACCGCGCGGGCCGCCGTGGTGAGGGCGGGAGTCGCTTGATCGAAATGGCGGACCGTGTCCTTGTCGGCCAGGAAGTTGTTCTTCCCGCCGGCCGCGGCATCGAAAATGCGCGTGATCCTGGCCTGCGTCGTTTCCAGCTTGGCCAAATTACGGACAGCACGTTGGTGCATGAGCGTTGCCCCTTTCCCCTCGCCGCTGACCCTTTTGCGGTAAGCGATCTTTGGACTTCACTCGATGACTCGAACCATATGTTCCAACAATTCCAGTCAATGACAACCCGGTAGACCGGTTATCTTGGGAAATGTTTGTTACCAGAATCATCGTGGCAAGGGTTCCCGCTGTACGGATGTGCCCGCCTGAGCCGTCAAACACGCCCTGCCATACCGACACTGCCATACCGACAAAGCCCCCCACCGACGTGCGGTGAGGGGCTGCGGACGACCTGTGCGCGGGCCGGGGAGGGTCAGTCGGTGCCCAGCTCCATGGCGGCGTTGTCGAGGAGCACGTCGTCGTCGGGGAGGTCGCCCGGCACCTCGCCACGGGAGGCGATCGCCTCGGCGCCGCCCTCGTCCATCTCGCCGATCAGCCCGGCGGCGGCCGTCTGGGTGGCGCCGAGCAGCGTCTGGTGCGGGCTGCCGACCATGCCGAGCCCGGCGTACTGCTCCAGCTTGGCGCGCGAGTCGGCGATGTCGAGGTTGCGCATCGTGAGCTGGCCGATACGGTCGAGGGGCCCGAAGGCGGCGTCCTCGGTGCGTTCCATGGACAGCTTGTCGGGGTGGTAGCTGAACGCCGGGCCCGAGGTGTCGAGGATCGAATAGTCCTCCCCGCGCCGCAGGCGCAGCGTCACCTCGCCGGTGACCGCCGTGCCGACCCACCGCTGCAGCGACTCGCGCAGCATCAGCGACTGCGGGTCGAGCCAGCGGCCCTCGTAGAGCAGCCGGCCCAGCTTGCGGCCTTCGGTGTAGTAGCTCGCCAGCGTGTCCTCGTTGTGGATGGCGTTGACCAGCCGCTCGTACGCCGCGTGCAGCAGGGCCATGCCAGGCGCCTCGTAGATGCCCCGGCTCTTGGCCTCGATGACCCGGTTCTCGATCTGGTCGGACATGCCCAGGCCGTGCCGTCCGCCGATGGCGTTGGCCTCCAGCACCAGGTCGACGGCGGAGGGGAACTCCTTGCCGTTGATCGACACCGGCCGCCCGCGCTCGAAGGCGATCGTGACGTCCTCGGCGGGGATCTCGACGGACGGGTCCCAGAACCGTACGCCCATGATCGGCTCGACGATCTCGATGCCCGTGTCGAGGTGTTCCAGCGACTTGGCCTCGTGGGTCGCGCCCCAGATGTTCGCGTCGGTGGAGTACGCCTTCTCCGTGCTGGCCCGGTAGGGCAGGTCACGGGCGAGCAGCCACTCCGACATCTCCTTGCGCCCGCCCAGCTCGTTGACGAAGTCGGCGTCGAGCCACGGCTTGTAGATGCGCAGGGACGGGTTGGCGAGCAGGCCGTAGCGGTAGAACCGCTCGATGTCGTTGCCCTTGAACGTGGAGCCGTCGCCCCAGATCAGCACCTCGTCGTCGAGCATCGCGCGCACCAGCAGCGTGCCCGTGACGGCCCGGCCGAGCGGGGTGGTGTTGAAGTACGTGCGGCCGCCGGAGCGGATGTGGAACGCTCCGCAGGCCAGGGCGGCCAGGCCCTCCTCGACGAGGGCTTCCCGGCAGTCGACCAGCCGGGCGACCGCCGCGCCGTACGCCGTGGCGCGGCCCGGCACCGAGGCGATGTCGGGCTCGTCGTACTGGCCGATGTCGGCGGTGTAGGTGCAGGGCACCGCACCCTTCTCGCGCATCCACGCGACGGCCACGGAGGTGTCGAGGCCGCCGGAGAAGGCGATACCGACGCGTTCGCCGACTGGGAGAGAGGTGAGCATCTTGGACACGAGTAGAAGTATATACACAAGGATGCATGACCATTCAAAGCCCGTCCCATGAAATGGACAGCGAAGCGGCCCAGGCCCGGTGCCCGCCCTCGCTCCGACCTGGTCTGACGAGGGGATTCATGGGTGGCGGGGCCGGTCGCGTAGCATGCGGTCGATCCGGTCCCGCGCGGAGAGCCGGATCGAGGAGCCGGGGGTGGGGGATGGGCGCCGAAGGGCTGGTCGAGCGGGTGCGGCGGCTGGCGGACGGCGGCGGGCGGGTGCTGGTCGGCATCGCGGGGTGCCCGGGAGCGGGCAAGTCCACGCTGGCCGGGCGGCTCGCCGGAGCGCTCACCGCCGGCGGGCTGCCGGCCGTCTGGGTGCCGATGGACGGCTTCCACCTGGCCGATATCGAGCTCGAACGCCTGGGCAGGCTGTCCCGCAAGGGCGCCGCCGACACCTTCGACGCCCACGGCTACCTGGCACTCCTGCGCCGCCTGCGCGCCGAGATCGCCGACACGGTCTACGCGCCCTCGTTCGACCGCGGGATCGAGCAGCCCATCGCCGGCGCCATCCCCGTGCCGCCGGGCACGCGGGTCGTCGTCAGCGAGGGCAACTACCTGCTGTCCGGCGAGGAGCCCTGGCCCCGGGTGCGCGCGGCCATGACCGAGGTCTGGTACGCAGACCTCGACGACCGCGTCCGCCTGGAGCGGCTCGTCCGGCGGCACGTCGAGTTCGGCAAGACCCCCGACCAGGCCGCCCGCTGGGTCGCCGAGGTCGACGAGCCCAACGCCGCCGCGATCCGCGCCACCCGTACGGGCGCGGACCTGCGGATCGACGTCGGCGGACCGGCGGTCCTCTGACGGGCTGCCGCCCGGGTCCCTAGTGGTGCGGGACGGCGGGCGCCAGGACGTACTGGTACAGCTCGTAGCCCACGAAGGCGACCACCGGTAAGCCGATCGCGATCAGCAGCCGGCGCGGCAGCCCCGGCCGGTCGGCGGTCAGCTCGATGTCCTTGATGGGCACGACGTCCTTGATGGGCACGGCCGGCACCTTGGCCAGCGGCAACGGATCGGGCGCGGCCGTCAGCTCCGGATGCCGGGCCAGATAGCCGGACGGGAACGAGGTCAGGTGAAACGCGCCGCACTCCGGGCAGGACAGCCCCGACCACGGCGGCTGCACGGGTACGCCGGAGCTGAGCCAGACCTCGACGTCGTTGCCGTGGTCGTCGGTCAGGTGCCTGACGACGTAATCCTCTTCCCAGACGTACAGGCAGCGCAGGCACTCGAAGGGCCAGGATTCGCGGGATTCGAACCCGTCGCGCACGAGGAACCACCCCCGGGCAGACGATGAGCGTTTCGCTACGAGTGTCCGCCCGGTCCCCTACCTTCACACAAGACGGCACTTATAACACTTTCCGCCATAGAAAGCTCACCTGGTGTCAGGTTAGGCGGACTCTCCGGCGGGGCGCGTCAGCCACCACATCCGCTCCGCCTACCCTCCGATCCGTGCTGAAACGCACGCGATGCTCAGGGTTTGCGCAGGTCAGCGGCGCGGTATGTCCGCTACCGAGAGGTGAGTGACATTCACCTGGAGTGGCCACACGGGGGGTTGGGCCATGACGACATCCACCGCGCTCGACGAGGTGCACATCCTGTGGACCTCCGAGGGCATGAGCTGCGACGGCGACACCGTGTCGATCACCGCCGCCACGCTGCCGAGCCTGGAGGACGTGCTGCTCGGCCTGGTACCGGGCCTGCCCAAGGTCCACCTGCACAACAAGGTCCTGGCGACCGAGACGGGCGAGGACTTCCTGGCCGCCTTCAGGCAGGGGGAACGGGGTGAGCTGGGGCCGTTCATCTTCGTGGTGGAGGGCTCGATCCCGAACGAGCGCATCAACGGCGACGGCTTCTGGACCTCGATGGGCAGCGACCCGGAGACCGGCCAGCCCATCACCGTCAACGAGTGGATCGACCGGCTGGCGCCCAAGGCGTGGGCGGTGGTCGCGATCGGCACCTGCGCCACGTACGGGGGCATCCACGCGATGGCCGGAAACCCGACCGGCTGCATGGGCCTGTCCGACTACCTCGGCCGCGACTTCCGCTCGGCCGGCGGCCTGCCGATCGTGAACGTGCCCGGCTGCCCGGTGCAGCCCGACAACTTCATGGAGACGCTGACCTGGCTGCTCTACCAGGCGGCGGGCATGGCCCCGACGATCCCGCTGGACGACCTGCTCCGCCCGACCTGGCTGTTCGGCAAGACGGTGCACGAGGGCTGCGACCGCGCCGGCTACTACGAGCAGGGCGACTTCGCCCACGACTACAACTCGCCCAAGTGCCTGGTGCGCGTCGGCTGCTGGGGGCCGGTGGTCAACTGCAACGTCACCAAGCGCGGCTGGATGGACGGGGTCGGCGGCTGCCCCAACGTGGGCGGCATCTGCATCGGCTGCACGATGCCCGGCTTCCCCGACAAGTTCATGCCCTTCATGGACGCGCCGCCCGGTGCCACGGTGTCGGCGTCGATGAGCCACGCGTACGGGTCGCTGATCCGCAGGCTCCGTTCCATCACCAACCACGCGGCCGGCAAGGAGCCGAAGTGGCGGCACAGGGGCCGCAAGCTGACCAGCGGGTACGACCCGCGCTGGGGCAACTAGGGAGACGGCAAGGTGACAACCCGCACCAGGGGACGCGGCCAGGAGACGGAGACCGAGCGCGAGCTGGTCGAGATGTCCTGGGATCCGATCACGAGGATCATCGGCAACCTCGGCATCTACACGAAGATCGACTTCAACAACGGCGAGGTGGTCGAGTGCAAGAGCACCTCGTCGCTGTTCCGCGGCTACAGCGTGTTCATGAAGGGCAAGGACCCGCGCGACGCGCACTTCATCACCAGCCGCATCTGCGGCATCTGCGGTGACAACCACGCGACCTGCTCGGTCTACGCCCAGAACATGGCGTACGGGGTCAAGCCGCCCCCGCTCGCCGAGTGGATCGTCAACCTCGGCGAGGCGGCCGAGTACATGTTCGACCACACGCTCTTCCAGGACAACCTGGTCTTCGTCGACTACTGCGAGCAGATGGTCAAGCAGACCAACCCCAGCGTGCTGCGCCGTGCCGAGACCACCGAGGCGCCCAACGCCCGCATCCACGGCCACCGCACGATCGCCGACGTCATGCGCGCGTTCAACCCGTTCACCGGCGCCGTCTACCAGGAGGCGCTGCAGGTCAGCCGGGTCACCAGGGAGATGTGCTGCCTGATGGAGGGCCGCCACGTGCACCCCTCCACGCTCTACCCGGGCGGCGTGGGCACCGTGGCCACGCCCCAGGTGTTCACCGACTACCTGGCCAGGCTGCTGCGCGTGCTCGACTTCGTCAAGCGGGCCGTCCCGATGAACGACGACCTGTTCGACTTCTTCTACGAGGCGCTGCCCGGCTACGAGGAGGTCGGCCGCCGCAGGGTGATGCTCGGCTGCTGGGGGGCGTTCCAGGACCCGGAGCACGTCGACTACGACTACCGGCACATGAGCGAGTGGGGCCGCCGGATGTTCGTCACCCCCGGCATCGTGCTCGACGGGGAGCTGCTGACCACGAACCTGGTGGACATCAACCTCGGCATCCGGATCATGCTGGGCAGCTCGTACTACGACGACTGGCAGGGCGAGGAGACGTTCGTCACCCACGACCCGCTCGGCAACCCGGTGGACCAGCGCCACCCGTGGAACCAGACCACGCTGCCCCACCCGCAGAAACGCGACCTCGACGGCAACTACAGCTGGGTGATGAGCCCCCGCTGGTACGACGGCCGCACCGGCGACCACCTGGCGCTCGACACCGGCGGCGGCCCGCTGGCCAGGCTCTGGACGACCGCGCTCGCCGGGCTGGTCGACACCGGCACCGTACGCGCCACCGGGCACTCGGTGGAGATCAACCTGCCGAGGAGCAAGTCGCTGCCCGAGATGAGCTTCGAGTGGAGGGTGCCGCGCTGGTCGAACACCATCGAGCGCAACCGGGCCCGCGTCTACTTCGTCGCGTACGCGGCGGCGATGGCCGTCCACTTCATCGAGCAGGCGATGGCCGAGGTCAGGGCCGGGCGGACGAAGGTGTTCAGCGACTTCGACGTGCCGGAGGAGGCGATCGGCTGCGGGTTCCACGAGGCGGTGCGCGGGGTGCTCTCGCACCACATGGTGATCAGGGACGGCAAGATCGCGAACTATCACCCGTACCCGCCGACGCCCTGGAACGCCAGCCCCCGCGACAGCTTCGGCACGCCGGGGCCGTACGAGGATGCGGTGCAGGGGCAGCCGATCTTCGAGGAGAACGGGCCCGACTCGTTCAAGGGCATCGACATCATGCGTACCGTACGCAGCTTCGACCCGTGCCTGCCGTGCGGCGTCCACATGTACCTCGGCGGCGGCAAGGTGCTCCAGCAGGTGCACTCGCCGACGTTCGGCGCGGCCGGATAGGGGCGGCGGAGATGCCGGAACGGACGGTGACGCCGGACCAGGCCCAGGCCCCGATCTCGAAGCAGCAGCAGCCTCTGCCGTCGCCGCCGCCGGAATGGGCGGGGGCGGCGGAGCGGATCGAGCGCATCGAGGCGATGCTGGACGAGGCGGGTCCTGCGGCGGTCGAGCTGGTCAAGGAGCTGCTGGCCCTCTACGGGGAGGGGCTGGCGCGGATCCTGGCGCTGGCGGGCGAGGCGGTGGCGGTCGAGGTGGCCGCCGACGAGCTGGTCTCGCCCCTGCTCCTGCTGCATGACCTGCACCCGCTGGACACCAGGACCCGGGCGGAGGCGGCGGTGGCGGGGCTCGGGGGCGAGATCCTGTCGGTGGCGGACGGCCTGGTGCGCGTCCGCGTACGCCCGTCGGGCTGCCGCACGTCGGCCACGGCGGAGGTCGAGCAGGCCATCCGCGCGGTGGCCCCCGAGGTCGACCGGGTCGAGATCGAGCCGGACGAACGCCCGCTGATCCCGCTCGACACCCTGACCACCCGGCGTGGACCGGTGACCCGATGACGGGGCTGCTGCGGCTGCTGGCCCTGCCCGGTGGCAGGCGCCCCGGCGTGGCGGACGACCGCCCGCCCGCCGCCCAGGACGACGCGTCCATGGACGCCGCCTCCACGGGCGCAGGGTCCGCGGGAGTGGATGAGCGGTGCGACATGTGCGGCGAGCCCGTGCCCGACGGGCACCGCCACCTGCTCGACCTCACCATCCGCGAGCTGCGCTGCGCCTGCCGCGCCTGCCAGGTGCTCTTCGACCACGAGGCGGCCGGGGGCGGACAGTACCGCCTAGTGCCGAGGCGGCGCGAGCGGCTGACCGGCTTCGCGTGGTCGGGCCTGGGCGCCCCCGTACGCACGGTCTTCCTGGTACGCGACTCCGCCGCGGCACGCCCCGTCATGTACTACCCCAGCCCGGCGGGCGCCGTCGCGGCCCCGGCCTGGGACGACCCGGCGCTCGCCCGCCTGGAGCCCGACGTCGAGGCGCTGCTGCTCGACCGCGACCACGGGGCCTGGATCGTCCCGCTGGACGACTGCTACCGGCTCGTGGGCCTGGTACGGGCCCGTTGGCAGGGCCTGACCGGCGGCTCGGCCGTACGCGAGCTGATCGACCGCTTCTTCACCGACCTCAGCGAAGACAGGAGCCCGGCATGACCGCGAAGAAGCCCATCAAGACGGGCAGGCCCGACATCCGGCCCGACGCGCCCTCCCACGTCAAGGGCGTCAAGGAGGGCAATGCGACCGGCAACTACGAGAGCCAGCCCGGCCACCTGCCCGACGGCCGCTCCACCGCCAAGCGCTCGACCGGCGTCAACCCCGGCCGGCACGACCCGATCGATCCAAGCATGCCCAACCTCTCACCCGCCTAGCCGATGCCACCGACCACCAGACCACCGACGCCCGACCCGGCCACCGCACCGCTGACGCGCGCGCCGGGCGGGCCGCCCGAGCCGCCCGAGCCGCGTATCGAGGTCGTGGGCGTCGAGCCCGCCGCGCCCGCCGCCGTGCCCGCGCTCGACTTCACGCTGAGCATCGAGGTCCCGGGCGGGACCGAGGTACGTTCGCTCACGCTGGCCACCCAGGTGCGTATCGACGCCACCCGCCGCGCCTACGGTGAGGACGACCAGGAGCGGCTCGCGGAGCTGTTCGGCCCGCCGCAGGAATGGTCGCGCAATCTGTCGAGCCTGCTGTGGGCCCAGACCGTCACCCAGGTGCCCGGCTTCACCGGCAGCACGCGGGCCCGGGTCACCGTGCCCTGCACGTACGACTTCGAGGTGGCCGCCGCCAAGTTCTTCCACGGCCTGGCGGACGGTGACGCGCCGCTGGACTTCCTGTTCACCGGCACGCTCTTCTACCTCGACGGCGACCGGCTCCAGGCCGCCCACCTGCCCCGGCGTACCGAGGCGGGCTTCGCGATGCCGGTGCGCGTGTGGCGGGAGCTGATGGAGCGTCACTTCCCGCACACCGCCTGGCTCCGGCTCGGCCGCGACACGTTCGACCTGCTGTACGCCTACCGGGTCCGGCACACGCTGCCCGGCTGGGACGACGCCATCCGCTCGCTGCTGGCCGGGAGGTGAGCCGGTGGACGAGATCAGGCAGATCGCGCGGGCCGTGCTGTACGAGGGGTACCTGTTGTGGCCGTACCGGGAGTCGGCGCTGAAGAACCGGCACCGGTGGACGATCGGCGGCGTCCACCCCGCGTGGTACGACGGCGGCCGGTGCCGGATGCGTACCCAGTGCCTGGTGGAGGCCGGCCCGGACGACACCGTCGAGGTGTGCGTGCGGTTCCTGCACGTCGTGGCCAGGGGCCGGGGCGAGGAGGCCCGCGAGCGCGAGGTGAGCGCCCGGGTGCTCGCCCTCGGCGGCGGCTCCGTCCGCACGGAGATCGACCTGCCGGCCGGGGAGGAACGCGAGGGGGCGGTGCCGCACCGCTGGGAGGCGCTGCGCGGACACGTCGAGGTGGCCGCCGAGCCGCTGGGTCCCGGGCTGTTCCGGATCACGGCCGACCTGGTCAACACCACCCCGGAACCCGCCCTCGACACCCAGGACCTCGACACCCAGGACCCTGACACCCAGGACCTCGGAACAGGGGTCCTCGGAGCGCGGGACCTCGGAACGCGAGATCCGGGCAGGGCACGGGTGGCGGCGCTCGCGCGGACGTTCGTCTCGGCGCACGCCGTGCTGCACGTGCCGCGCGGCCGTTTCGTCTCGCTCATGGACCCGCCCGAGCACCTGCGCGAGCACGCGGCGGGCTGCCGGAACGACGGCGCGTGGCCGGTGCTGGTGGGGGAGGACCTCCGCACGATGCTCGCGTCGCCGATCATCCTGTACGACCACCCGAGGATCGCCCAGGAGAGCCCCGGCGACCTGTTCGACGCGACCGAGATCGACCAGCTCCTCACGCTCAGCGTCCTGGCGCTCAGCGACGGGGAGCGGGCCGAGATCCGCGACGGCGACCCGCGCGCCCGCGAGATCCTCGACCGCTGCACGGCACTCACGGAGGAGCAGTTGATGCGCCTGCACGGCATCATGCGCAAGACGGAGCCGACCCCATGACCGACCATATGACCGACCGCATGACCGGCCCCGAGGCAGGCGGCGCGGCCGGGTTCTGGGAGCGGATGGAGTCGAGAGGGCCGGGCGAAGTGGTGATCGACGGCGTGACCGTGATGGCGGGCAGCCGCGTACGGCTGCGCCCCCATGCCCGCGCCGACGTCCTGGACCTGGTCCTGGCCGGAAGGGAGGGCGTGGTCGAGGCCGTCGAGCAGGACGCCGAGGGCGCCTTCCACGTCGCCGTGACGCTCGACGACGACCCCGGCCGCGACCTGGGCGAGGCCCGCCTGCCGGGCCACCGCTTCTTCTACGCGGCCGAGGAGGTCGAGCCGCTGGGTGAGCGGGCGTACCGGGTGCTGGTGGCCGGGATCGGCAACGTGTTCCTGGGGGACGACGGCTTCGGCGTCGAGGTGGTCCGCCACCTGTCCGGCCTGCCGCGCGTCCCGGGCGTGGACGTGGCCGACTTCGGCATCCGGGGCATGGACCTGGCGTACGCGCTGCAACGCGACTACGACGCCGCAGTCCTGGTGGACGCCGCCCCGCGCGGCGAGCCGCCGGGCACGCTCACCGTCGTCGACCCGGGAACCCCGTCGCGCGGCGCGGCCCTGGAGACGCACGGCATGGACCCGGTCAAGGTGCTGCGGCTCGCCGCCGAGCTGGGCCGGGTGCCCGGCGTGGTGCGCGTGGTGTGCTGCGAGCCCGAGAGCCTCGGCGAGGCGCTGTACGAGCTGAGCGAGCCCGTACGCGCGGCCGTCCCCGAGGCGGCGAACCTGGTGAAAGCCCTGGTTATGGAAATGATTGCGGAAAGCGCCGGACCTGGCTGCCGCGATCGTGCTCAGGAATGAGGTGGTGTGACATGTGGAAGTCGAGGGCGAAGTGGCTGCTCCTGGCCTGCGGGCTGGCGGCGGTCGTGGCCCACCAATGGCCGGAGATCCGCCGGTACTTCAGGATGGAGCGGATGTAGGTGCACGAGATCGGGCTGTGCGAGGGCCTCGTCGAGCTGATTCACCGCCAGGCGGCGGGCAGGCGCGTGGCCTCCGCGCGGGTACGCGTCGGCGCCAGGCACGCGGTGGCCGAGGAGGCGTTCGGGCAGGCGTTCACGCTCGCCGCCCAGGGCACGGCCGCGCAGGACGCGGTGGTGGACCTGGTCATCACGCCGGTCACGGTCGAGTGCCGGGCCTGTGGCCGTGAGTCGGAGTCGACCGACGTGCTGGCGGCGTGCCCGCGCTGCGAGAGCGGCGACGTGGGCGTCAGCGGCGGCGACGAGCTGGTGCTGGAGTCGGTCTGGTTCGGTGGCGAGGGGGCGGGCGATGTGCCTGGGCATCCCAGGTGAGCTGATCGGCCCGGCCGGGGAGCACGACGACCTGGCCGTGGTGGAGGTCAGCGGGGTGCGGCGGCGCATCAACGTGGGCCTGCTGGCCGAGCAGGAGCTGAAGCCGGGCGACTGGGTGCTCGTGCACGTGGGGTTCGCGCTGTCCAAGATCTCCGAGTCGGAGGCGCAGGCCGTCCTCGACTACCTGGAGGGGCTGGGGCAGCCGTACGCGGACGAGATCGACGCGCTGCGGGCGTCGGACATCTCTTGAGGGGGGCGGATGCGGTTCGTCGACGAATATCGTGACGCGGGCCGGGCACGGGCGCTGGCCGCCGACATCGCGGCGCGGTGCCGGCCGGGGCGGTCGTACGCGTTCATGGAGGTGTGTGGCGGGCACACGCACACCATCTACAAGCACGGCCTGGAGGACCACCTGCCGGAGCAGGTGTCGCTGGTGCACGGTCCCGGCTGCCCGGTGTGCGTGATCCCGATGGGCCGGGTGGACGACGCCATCCACATCGCCAGGCAGCCCGGCGTGATCATGACCTCGTTCGGCGACCTGCTGCGGGTGCCCGGCGGCACCGGTTCGTTCCTCGACGCCAAGGCGGCGGGCGCGGACATCCGCATGGTGTACTCGCCGCTCGACGCACTCAAGATCGCCAAGTCGAACCCGGACCACCGGGTCGTCTTCATGGCCATCGGCTTCGAGACCACCGCGCCCTCCACCGCCATGACCGTGCTGCGGGCGGCGGCGGAAGGGGTGCGCAACTTCTCGGTCTTCTGCAACCATGTCATGATCATTCCGGCGATCAAGGCCATCCTCGACTCGCCGGACCTGCGGCTCGACGGGTTCATCGGCCCCGGCCACGTGTCGGCGGTGATCGGCTGCGAGCCGTACGCGTTCATCGCCCGCGACTACCGCAAGCCGCTGGTGGTGGCCGGGTTCGAGCCGCTGGACATCCTGGCCTCCGTGCACATGCTGCTCGGCCAGCTCGCCGAGGGCCGCTGCGAGGTGGAGAACCAGTACGCCAGGGTCGTGCCGTGGGACGGCAACCAGGTCGCGATGCGCGCCATCGGCCAGGTGATGCGGCTGCGCCCGCACTTCGAGTGGCGCGGGCTCGGCTTCATCGCCCACTCGGCGCTGGCGATGGCCGAGGAGTACGCGGCCTTCGACGCCGAGCGCGTCTTCGACCTGCCCGGCGTACGGGTCGCCGATCCGCGCTCCTGCCAGTGCGGCGAGGTGCTCAAGGGCGTGCTCAAGCCGTGGGAGTGCAAGGTGTTCGGCACGGCCTGCACCCCGGAGACGCCGATCGGCACCTGCATGGTCTCCTCGGAGGGCGCGTGCGCGGCGTACTACAACTTCGGCCGCTTCACCAGGGAGAGGGCGCTGACGTGAACCGCGAGCAGCAGGTGCTCGACCGCATCGAACGGGCCCGCCGCCGCAAGCCGGTCGTCAGGGAGGAGCGCATCACGCTCGCCCACGGCTCCGGCGGCAAGGCCACGCAGACGCTGGTCGAGGCCGTCTTCCTGGAGGCGTTCCGCAACCCGCTGCTCGCCCCGCTGGAGGACGGCGCCACCCTGCGACTCGACACCGGCGACGTGGCGTTCACCACCGACTCGTACGTGGTCTCGCCGCTGTTCTTCCCCGGTGGCGACATCGGTGACCTGGCCGTCAACGGCACCGTGAACGACCTCTCGATGTGCGGCGCCCGCCCGCGCTACCTGTCGGCGGGGTTCATCCTGGAGGAGGGCTTCCCGGTCGAGGACCTGCGCCGGGTCGTGGCCTCCATGGCGCGGGCCGCCGCCGCCGCGAAGGTGGAGATCGTCACCGGTGACACCAAGGTCGTCCAGCGCGGCCGGGCCGACGGCTGCTACATCACCACGACGGGCGTCGGGCTGGTCGAGCGGCCGGTCACGCTCTCGGCCGGGGCCGCCCGTCCCGGCGACGCCGTTCTCGTGTCGGGCTCGATCGGCGCGCACGGCGCCGCGATCATGCTGGCCAGGGGCGACTTCGAGATCGAGGCCCCGATCGCGTCCGACACCGCGCCGCTGCACGAGGTCGTCGCCGGGCTGCTGGACGCCGTGCCCGGCCAGGTCAGGACGCTGCGCGACGCCACCCGAGGCGGCCTGGCCACCGTGCTCAACGAGGTGGCCGCCGCCTCCGGGGTGGCCGTGGTGCTGGAGGAGGAGGCCGTTCCGGTACGTCCTGAGGTGACCGGCGTGTGCGAGCTGCTCGGCCTCGACCCGCTCTACGTCGCCTGCGAGGGCCGGTTCGTGGCCGTCGTGGACGGCGGGCACGCCGAACGCGCCCTGGACGCGCTGCGGGCCCACCCGCTCGGGGCCGAGGCCGCGATCGTCGGCACGGTCGCCGCCGAGCCCGCCGCGCTGGTGCTGCTGCGTACCGGGGTCGGTGGCACGCGCGTGGTGGACGTGCTGGTCGGCGACCCGCTACCGCGCATCTGCTGAGACCAGCTCGGCCAGCAGGTGGTAGAGGGTCGCCTGCGCCTCCTGGATCCGGTGCACCGACGACGACGGCACCACGAACAGGTGCTCCGCCAGCCGTTCCGAGGCCATCCGCCCGCCGCCCGACCCGGCGAACCCGACCGTCACCATGCCCGTCCGCCGGGCCTCGTCCAGCCCGCGCAGCACGTTGGCCGAGCCGCCGCTGGTCGACAGCG
Source organism: Nonomuraea sp. NPDC051298 (assembly GCF_055586305.1). Taxonomy (NCBI): domain Bacteria; kingdom Bacillati; phylum Actinomycetota; class Actinomycetes; order Streptosporangiales; family Streptosporangiaceae; genus Nonomuraea; species Nonomuraea sp. NPDC051298. The sequence continues at coordinate 291,395 of NZ_JBVJIM010000001.1, read as the reverse complement.
CCACCGCCACGTCGCCCGGCCCGCCGAGCGCGGCGAGCTGGCGGGCGAAGACCACCTCGAACCCGATGTCGTTGCCGAGCGCGGTCACCAGGGCGGTGTCGCAGGCCAGCGAGATCGCGGGCAGGCCGCGCGCGGTGAAGAGCGCCGCCACGGACTCGGCGTCGGTGCTGCTGCCGCCGTTGCCGAAGGCGTACAGCCGCCCGCCCTCGCGCAGGGCCGCCGCCACGTCCGTCGCGCACGCGGCCAGCGCGGGTCCCAGCTCGTCGAGCACGCGCAGCCGCAGCTCCAGGCTCTCGCGCGCCTTGGCGGCGGTGGAGGCGGTGAGGTCGGCGGGGTCGCGGCGCAGGAACGGGTAGAGCGTCCCGGTCATCGCGGCACCACCGCGATCGCCTCCTCGGCGTGGACCAGTACGGTGTCACCCGGCCGCACCCCCGTCACCAGCGCCACGCTGATCTCCTTCATCCCCGCCCCGGTGATGGCCAGCGCCATCCCGTCCGGCAGCAGTTCGGTGACCTGGACGGGGATGGCGACGTCCCCGCAGGTCACGCAGCGTTCGCAGTCGCTCATGAGGTCTCCAGGAAGAGGTGGACCAGCTCCCAGAGGAGGTGGTAGGCGGTGACGTGCAGCTCCCGGGCGATCATGGGGTCGGAGGTGCGCGCGACCAGCACGTGATCGGCCGCCTCGACGGCGCCGGGCATGGTGAGGACGACCGTCAGCATGCCCAGGGCGGCGGCCGTCTCCAGGGCGCGGCCGTCGATCGGCGGGCCGATGCCGACGGCGAGGTCTCCGGCCCGGCCCAGCGTGGGCAGCAGGGCGGCGTCCACGGACAGCGCGGGCAGCGCCCGCTTGCCCACGATCACCGGGTGGGTGAACTCCACCGCCACGTGCGCCGCGTCCGCCGGGGATCCGAAGGCGAGCAGTCGTCCGCCGTGCCGGAAGCGTTCCGACATGGCCTGCGCGGCGCGCACCAGCTCGGCCGCGTCCTCCGCCAGTGCCGCGCCGGGAGCCGCGCGCTCGGCGCGGGCCAGGTCGAGCAGATCACCCATACCCCCATTCCAGCCCAGCTCGGGGCGGGTCGCCCGGAGGGAAACGGCAAACTTCCATCAAGCAACTCCGGTTGACTAATTTGAAATTAGTCAACTACGGTTGCTTAGAAGTCGGCACCCTTCGCGCCGGCTCCTGAGGAAAGGCGGAACGGGAATGGCGACGAGCCGAGTGGTGCTCGACGTCGGCGGCCTGCGTATGCGTTACGGCACGACCGACGTCCTGCACGACGTGAGCTTCCAGGCGTACCAGGGGGAGGTGCTGTGCCTGCTCGGCCCCAACGGCGCGGGGAAGACCACCACGATCGAGATCATGGAGGGCTTCCGGATGCGGTCCGCCGGGCGGGTCGAGGTGCTCGGCGAGGACCCGGCGCGCGGTGACGAGCGCTGGCGGGCGCGGGTGGGCGTCGTCCTGCAGTCGTGGCGCGACCACGGCAAATGGCGGGTACGCGAGCTGCTCACCCACCTCGGACGCTACTACGCGGCCTACTCCACCCCGTCCATCGCCCGGCCCTGGGACGCGGACCGCCTCGTCGCCGCGGTGGGCCTCACCGAGCAGGCCGGACACAAGGTCAGGACGCTCTCCGGCGGTCAGCGGCGCAGGCTCGACGTCGCGATCGGGCTCGTCGGCCGGCCCGAGCTGATCTTCCTGGACGAGCCCACCGCCGGGCTCGACCCGGTGGCCCGGCGCGGCTTCCACGAGTTGATCGAGGGCCTGTCCGGCGAGACCACGGTGCTGCTCACCACGCACGACCTGGCCGAGGCCGAACGGCTCGCCGACCGGATCGTGGTGCTCGACGGCGGCCGGATCGTCGCCGACGGCACAGCCGGGCAGCTCGCCGAACAGATCGCGGGCGAGGACGAGATCCGCTGGCGGCACGACGGCCGCGGCCACCGGCACACGACCCGGGAGTCCACGCCGTTCGTCCGCGGCCTGTTCGACCGGTACGGCGCGGCGATCGAGCACCTGGAGGTCCGCCGCGCCTCCCTGGAGGACACCTACCTCTCCCTGGTCCGCCACGCGGAAACGCGAGCCGAGACCGAGCCCCAGAACCAGGAAGGACAAGTCCGATGAGCAACCCTGCCACGACGGCCTGGCGGGCAGGCTGGTCCCGCGGCCTCATCGAGCTGCGCCAGTCGCTCACCAACGCGGGCGACCTGTTCAACCACTGCTTCTGGCCCGTGCTGATGCTGATCACCACGTACTTCCTGCGGGACGTGTCGTTCGGGCAGACCTCGTTCTCGCTGGGCACCCTGGCCGTGCCGAGCATCCTGGGCATGAACGCGGGCATGGCCATGATCACCATGAGCCAGCACCTCACCGCCGACCGCGAGGACGGCACCCTGCTGCGGGCCAAGGCGACCCCCAACGGCATGACGGGTTACCTGATCGGCAAGATCGTCATGGTGTCCGGCGGCTTGGTGGTCGACCTGGCCATCTTCCTGGTCCCCGGCCTGCTCCTGGTGCCCGGCCTGGTCGTCGCCGGCCTGGGCTCGTGGCTGACGCTGCTGTGGGTGTTCCTGCTCGGGCTGGTGGCGACGCTGCCGATCGGCGCGGTGCTGGGCTCGGTGTTCGCCAGCGCGCGCGGCCAGGGACTGCTCCAGCTCCCGATGATCGGCCTGATCGCCGTCTCCGGCGTGTTCTACCCGATCACCGTGCTGCCCGAGTGGGTACAGGCGATCGCGCAGGTCTTCCCGGTCTACTGGCTGGGCCTCGGGATGCGTTCCGCCCTGCTGCCGGACGGCGCGGTCGTGGTCGAGATCGGCGAGTCGTGGCGGCACCTGGAGACGGCCGGGGTCCTGGGGGCGTGGGCGGTGCTGGGGCTGGCCGTGGCGCCGATCGTGCTGCGGCGGATGGCGCGCGGGGAGTCCGGCTCGTCCGTCGCGGCCCGCCGCGAACGAGCCCTCCAACGCGCCGCCTGACCGCGACGATTCCGGGACGCCGGGGAGGTCGGGGACGTCGGGACCTCGGGGAGGCCGGGGCGGCGGGAGACCGGGGCGATGGGGAGACCGGGGAGACCGGGGCGGCGGGGAGGCCGGGCGGGTCGTAATCCGGAGGACTCGTGCCGTGTGGGCCGCGTATCGTGGCGGCCATGGCTGACGCCGTCTTCGAGGATCCACGCCTGGCCGCCCTCTACGACCCGTTCGACCCCGACCGCAGTGACCTGGACCCCTATGCCGCCGTCGCCGCCGAGCGCGGCGCGCGCACGGTGCTCGACGTGGGGTGCGGCACGGGTACGTTCGCGCTGCTGCTGGCGGGCAGGGGGTTCGAGGTGACGGGCGTCGACCCGGCCGGGGCCTCGCTCGACGTCGCACGGGCCAAGCCGGGCGCCGAGCGGGTGCGCTGGATCCACGGCGACGCCACGGCCGTGCCGCCGTTGCGGGCCGACCTCGCCACCATGACCGCGAACGTGGCCCAGGCCATCGCCGACCCCGCCGACTGGCGGGCCACCCTGGCCGCCGTACGCGGGCTGCTGCGGCCAGGAGGGCTGCTGATGTTCGAGACCCGCGACCCGGCCCGGCGCGCCTGGCTCGGGTGGACCAGGGAAGACTCGTACCAGGTGGCCGAGATCCCCGGCCTGGGCAAGGTGGAGCAGTGGTTCGACCTGCTCGACGTCAGCCCGCCGCTGGTGACCTTCCGCGGCACGTGGATCTTCGCCTCCGACGGCCAGGTGCTGACCTCGGACTCGACGCTGCGCTTCCGCGAGCGCGACGAGGTCGAGGCGGACCTGGCCGCCCACGGGTACACGTTGGAGGAGGTCAGGGACGCGCCCGACCGGCCAGGCCGCGAGTTCGTGTTCCTGGCCCGGAGCCCCGAGACCGCCCGTTAGCCGCAGGCGTCCGCACCCGGAGTCCCGAGGCCGCCGGTAAACCGCAGGCGTTCGCCGTCCCGCACCCGGGCGTCCCCGCATGATCCCGGCGACGGCGATTCGAGGTTAAGGTGAGCCTCGAAGGGAGGGGAGGCGACATGCGCACCCGGCTGTCGGCCGCGCTGCTGCTTCTCCTGTCCTGGTTCCTGCCGGTCGCCGCCCACGCGCAGGCCGCCGCGCAGGTCACCCGCGCCCAGACCGTTCGGCAGGCCACCTGGGGGCCCGAGCAGCGTCACTCCGGGGTGCGGGAGGTTCCGCCCCCGGCTCCCTCGCTGCGGGCCTGGCCGGGCCCGGGCGGTGCGACGGGCGCGGCGGTCACGCTCGCCGCAGGGCCGCCCGGCTTCCGTCATCCGTGGTCCGTCGCCGTCCCCGAGCCGTCCACCGGCGTCCCCGCCGCGCGCCCGCCCCTGGCGGCCGCGGCGCGGGCGCCGCCCGCCACCACGCACTGAAGACACCGCGGACGCCGGCGATCACCCGGCGTCCGAGCTGCTCCCGCGCGGCGCGTCAGCCCGCGCCGTCGAGCGCTTTCCCCCTTCAGAGCCCGTGGAGGCTTTCATGTCAGGAGCGCCGTTCTGGCGTGCGGTGGCGGCGTGCGCCGTCATCGCGATCTCATTGTTCCTCACCCTCACCACCGCGCCGCGCCTGGGCCTGGACCTGCGCGGCGGCACCCAGCTCGTCTTCGAGACCAGGGACTCGCCGACCGTCAAGGCCGACGCGGCGGCCACCGACCGCGCGCTCGACGTGCTGCGCCAGCGCGCCGACGCGCTCGGCGTGGTCGATCCCACCCTGGTCCGCTCCGGCGAGCGGCGGATCATCGTCGAACTGCCCGGCGTGCTCGACCCGCGCCAGGCGGCCGAGGTCATCGGCCGTACCGCGCAGCTCGCGTTCCATCCCGTGCTCGGCGCGGCCGAGGACGGTGACCGTACGGCGGTAGCCGACGAGAACGGCGGCCTGCTCAAGCTCGGCGCCGCGGCCATCACCGGCGAAGGGGTGAGCGACGCCGCCGAGCGCAGCGACCCCCAGCGCGGCCCCGGCTGGTGGGTGAGCATCGACTTCCGCGAGGAAGGGGCCTGGCAGCGGCTGACCGGGGACGCGGCCTGCCGGCCCCAGGACGATCCACGCCGCCGGATCGCCATCGTGCTCGACACGGAGGTCATCTCCTCGCCGCCGCTCGACCCGTCCGTGCCCTGCGGCAGCGGCATCCCGGGCGGCCGCGCCGACATCACCGGCTCGTTCAGCCACGAGCAGGCCCGCGACCTCGCCGTACTGATCAAGGGCGGCGCGCTGCCGGTCCCGCTCGACCTGGTCGAGCAGCGTACGGTCGGCCCGACCCTGGGCGCGGCGGCCATCGACGCCAGTGCCAGGGCGGCCGTCGCCGGGCTGATCCTCACCGCCGTGTTCATCGTGACCGTCTACCGCCTGGCCGGGCTGCTGTCGGTGGTCGCGCTGCTCTGCTACGGCGTGATCTCGTACGCGGTGCTGGCGGCGATGGGCGCGACCTTCACGCTGCCGGGGCTGGCCGGGTTCGTGCTGGCGATCGGCATGGCCATCGACGCCAACGTCCTGGTGTTCGAGCGGGCCAGGGAGGAGTACCAGCGGTCGAGCGGGCTGCGGCCGGCGCTCGACCGCGGGTTCAGGAACGCCTGGAGCGCGATCGCCGACTCCAACGTCACCACGCTGATCGCGGCCGGGCTGCTGTTCTGGCTGGCCTCGGGGCCGGTCAAGGGGTTCGGCGTGACGCTCGCCGTCGGCGTGCTGGCCTCGCTCGTCTCGGCCCTGCTCATCACCCGCGTGCTCACCCAGTCCGTGATCGGCCGCATCGGGCCGCGCCTGTCGGGGCTCGGCTCGCCCGGAGCCGTCAGGACGTGGCTGACGCGCAGGAACCCGCAGCTCATGCGGGCCGGGAAGGTGTGGCTGGCGGTCGCGGGCGGGCTGGCGGCGGTGGCGGTCGCCGGGCTGGTCGCCCGCGGGCTGAACTTCGGCGTGGAGTTCACCGGCGGGCGGCTGGTCGAGTTCGCCACGGCGCGGCCCGTACCGGCCGACGTGGCCGGGGACGCCGTCGCGCGCGCCGGGATCCCCGGCGCGGTGGTGCAGGCGGGGGACGACGGCGTCACCGTACGCGCCGCGCGCCTCGGCCTCGACGACGTGGCCAGGATCGAGCAGGCGCTCGAAAGCCGGGCGGGCGAGGTGAGCAAGCGGCGCGAGGAGTTCATCGGCCCCAGCCTGGGTGCGGAGCTGCGCCGCAACGCCCTGGTCGCGCTCGGCGTGGCCGTGGCCATGCAGCTCGCCTACCTGGCGGTCCGCTTCCGGTGGAGCTTCGGCGCGGCGGCCGTGCTGGCGCTGCTGGTGGACGTGATCGTGGTGGCCGGGATGTTCGCGTGGCTGGGCAAGCCGATCGACGGCGTCTTCCTGGCCGCGATGCTCACCATCGTCGGGTACTCGGTCAACGACAAGGTGGTGGTGTTCGACCGGGTCAGGGAGCTGTGGGCGGCCCGCGCGGGGGAGCCGTTCGCGGCGGCGGTGAACGGCGCGATCCTGCAGACCCTGCCGCGCACCGTCAACACCGGGCTCGGCGCGCTGTTCATCCTGCTCGCGCTCATGGCCTTCGGCGGCGACTCGCTGCGTGACTTCGCGATCGCGCTGGTGGCCGGGATCGTGACGGGAACGCTGTCGTCGGCCTTCGTGGCGGGTCCCGTGGCGATCGTGCTGGCCAGGTACGACCGGCGTCCCCCGGCCAGGCCCGCCGCGTCGCGCGCCGCTCGACCCCGCCGGGGCTCGGGAGCTGTGGTGTGATGCTGGTGAACCACGCGCGCCGCCGGTGCCGTCCCCCGTGCGGGGGACCGGCGGGCGCGCTCCCACCGACGGCATCTCACCCCAGGAGCGTCCTGATGATCACCTGGCGGCGGCTCACCGAGGAGGACTTCCCGCTGCTGCGCTCGTGGCTCGAACAGCCGCACGTGGCCCGCTGGTGGCACCACGAGACCTCGCCGGAGGCCGTGGCGCGCGACTTCGGCCCGGCCGCGCGAGGGGAGGAGCCGTCGGAGGACCTGCTCGCCCTCCTCGACGGTCGTCCCTTCGGGCTGGTGCAGCGGTCACGGCTCGCCGACTATCCCGACTACCAGGCCGAGCTGGCCGCGATCGTGCCCGTTCCGGACGAGGCGGTCACGATCGACTACCTGATCGGCGACCCCGGGCAGGTGGGTAAGGGGCTCGGGACGCTGATGATCCGTTCGATCGTCGAGCGGACGTGGACGGAGCTGCCCGACGCGTCCTGCGTCCTCGTCCCGGTCGCGGCGGGAAACCTCGCGTCGTGGAACGCGCTGCGCAAGGCGGGCCTGCGCCGGGTCGCCGAGGGCGAGCTGGAGCCGGACCACCCGGAGGACGGCCGCGACCACTACCTCTACCGGATCGACCGCCCCACCCCGCCCTGACCGCCTGGTACGGCGTCAGCGCACCCCCCGGGAAGGTAGTCGCCCGGCGACGGCCTTCCCGGGGCCCGTGAGGGCTTCCCCGGAGGAGGATCGGGGAAGAGTACGGGCATGGAGGTGCTGAGCAGTCGCGTGTTGCTCCGTCCCGGCGACCCCGAGCGCAGCCGCCACTTCTACGCCGACACGCTCGGCCTGGCGGTCTACCGCGAGTTCGGCCCGCCCGACCACCCGGGCGTGGTCTTCTTCCTGGGCCAGGGCCTGCTCGAGCTGTCCGGCGGCGCGAACGACCCGCCCGGCGACGCGGTGTCGCTCTGGCTCCAGGTACGCGACGTCGCCGCCGAGGAACGACGGCTGCGGGAGGCGGGCGTCACCGTGCTCCGCGAGGCGCGGCAGGAGCCGTGGGGCCTGATCGAGCTGTGGATCGCCGACCCCGACGGCCACCGCATCGTCCTCGTGCAGATCCCGCCCGACCACCCCCTGCGCCGCGACACCCGCTGAACCGCCCGCGGCCTCAGTCCTCCAGCAGGTCGAGGTCCGGCGGGACCAGCGTGGTGGAGTCGACCAGCCCTCGCAGCAGGTTGTGCAGCAGGTTGTCGGACGGCCCGCCGGCCGCCTTGTCGTGCGTCAGCGGATAGGGGAAGCCTCCGGCCTGCAGGCGGTGACGCACGGCCTCGATCCTGTTCTCGATCCGGCGCTCCCGCCAGTCGCCGCCGGGCCGCAGGTAGGCGAGCTGCTCGGCGGCCTGCCGGTAGGACAGGGGCCGCGGGCCCTCCTCGTACAGCAGGTAGCGCTGCCCCAGCACCACCAGGAGCAGTCGCTCGTCGTCGTCGAGCGGCCATCGCCTCGGCGGCAGGGTGTCTGTGCAGCGGCGCGGGGCGCGTTCCTCGTCGTGGCCCGAGACGTACAGCTCGACCAGGTGCTCCCGATAGCCCGACCCGCGGACGAACACCGGCGTGTAGCCCGTCGCCAGCGGGACGGCCTCGGTCGTCGCGTGCATCAACCGGCCCCTGGGCAGGCGCAGGAGCTGCTGGCCGGTGTTGCGCAGCCACCAGCGGTGCTTGCGGTAGGCCAGCTCGCCGTGCCTGCGGCTCACCCACAGGTCGTCCTCCCCGACGCACAGGTCCACGTCGGGACGGTCGCCACGGCCGAACGTGACGGTCAGGCCCGGCCGGGGCGCCACCTCGACGCCGCCGTTGACCGTCCGCGCGTGCAGCGTGCCCGGCGGGGCGGGCGCGACGCCGCGGGCCAGACTGTCAGGGACGTTCATCGCCCGCCTCCCCAAGACGCTTTCGGCCAACAGCGTGCCCGCACCGGGCCGGGACCCTTCCCGGCGCCGTTCACGCCCGCGGGGCAGGCAGCCCGGCCGTGGCGGAGTCGGCCAGGTCGGTGGCCATCCGGCAGAGCTGGGTGATCGGGCGCGACCCGCCCACCAGGACGCGCAGGGTCTCGGCGGAGGTCTGGCTGCGCTGGTCGGCGTAGGTGCGGTAGACGATCTGCACCAGGCACGTCTCGTCGCCCTCCCCCTCCGGCTGGACGAAGGAGCGGAAGCCGTTGAGCCGCGTGGACGTGCCGCCCTCCGCGTCGGGCGGGCTGCCCCGGTCGAAGCGCAGGTCGAGCCAGATGTCGCTGGTGGTGCTCGCCCATTCGCAGTCCCAGCCGCCGTAGCCGCGGTCGGGGTCGGCGGCGTCGATGCCGGGGACGACCTCCAGCGCCCTGGCGGGCAGCAGCGTGCAGGCGTCCAGGTGGGCCAGGGACTCCGGGGGGAAGCCGGGGGAGCGGCGGGCGATCACGCCCTGGTTGAGGATCTCGACGGCGTCGACGGTGGCGACGTCGGCGATCTCGCACAGCGCGGTCTCGCCCTTGTCGTCGCGCTTCGCGGTGACCGTGATGGTCATGTCGGCGACGCCCGCGAGCACCAGCGTGCGGCTGCACGCGTGGCTCTCTGCCGGGTCCTCGACGACCGTCACGATCCCCTCGGTCCGCGCCGGGCCGCCCCGCTCGGGCGGGGGATCGAGGTTGAAGTCCATCCTGACGTCCACGACGGCGTCGGACGGGGGGTGGATGAGCACGTCGCAGCGGTCGAAGTTGCCGTAGTCGGGGTCGAGCTGGGTCCGGCCGAAGCGGACGAGGGCGGCGGGCCTGAGCAGGGCGCACGGGTCGACCGTGCGCCGGTCGCCGACCACGTCGAGCGGGGTGCGGACGGTGGGCCCGCCCGCCGCTGGGGGCGGGCCGCCGGTGGTCCGCGCGCCCCAGGCCCACAGCGCGCCGGCGGCGGCGAGGACGACCGCGGTGAGCAGCGCCGTCACGGCCACGCCCGTCCGGCGGCCCCGGAGGGACGCGGGCAGGCCGCGTACGCGATCGGGTAGCGCCCTGACGAGCGCGGGCAGGTCACGGACCAGGGCCGGGAGCCCGCCGGGATCGGGTTCGGGGTCGGGATCGGCGGCGAGGGCCGGGATGGGGCCTGCCGGGGCGGCGATCTCCTCCAGCCGCCGCCGCGCATCGGCCGCGTCGGGCCGTTCGCCGGGATCGCGCCGCAGCATCGCCGCCAGCACACCGGTCAGGGGGCCGACGTCGAGGTCCAGCGTGACCGTCCCCCGGGCGGCCTCCCGCGCTGCGATGTAGGCGTCGACCGGCTCCCGCGCGGCGATGAAGGCGTCGACCGGCTCCTGCGCGGCGGTGTCCGCGCCGACCGGCTCGCGCGCCGCCTGGTCGCCGTCTCGTCGCGGCGGCCTGCCCGGCTCCGGCCCGCGCGCCGCCGGATCGCCGCCTCTTCGCGGGGGCCTGCCGGTCACCAGCGCGTACACCGTGGCGCCGAGCGAGAAGACGTCCGACCTCGGCTCCGGACGGCCCCGCACCACCTCCGGCGCGGCGTAGTCGGGGGTGTAGCTGACCGCGCTGTTCGGCGTGATGGTCTCGGAACCCCCCGTCCGGTACGCGGCCCCGAAGTCGGCCAGCTTCGCCGTGCCGTCGGCGGTGACCACCACGTTGCCCGGCTTGATGTCGCAGTGCACGATGCCCTCGGCGTGCAGGGCGGCCAGCGCGTCGGCGATCTGGGCGCCGATCCGCGCCGCCACCTCCGGCGGCAACGGCGGCCGGCCCTCCAGGCTGCCGCCGGGCACGTGCTCCATCACCAGCCACGACGTGGCCCGCCGCCGCCCACCGCGGACGGCGTGGTAGAGCGTGACCACGTGCGGATGGCTGAACCTCGCCAGTGCCCGCGCCTCAGCCCATAACCGGTCGAACCCGGCCGCCCCGTCGACGGCCATCCGCTTGAGCACGACGTCGCGGCCCAGCTCCAGGTCGCGGGCCAGCCACACCTCGCCGGTCCGCCCTCGGGTCAGGCTTCGCGCCAGCCGGTAACGCCCGTCGACGGTCTCGCCCGGGCGCACCGTGGCTCCCTTCTCCTGTGGTCCCGAACACCGCTGCAGGAAGCGCACATACCGAATCTATCGAGTGAGAGATCGAACACGCAGCGTTTCCCCGGGACCGGTCCCGGCCGGACCCGCCACACTGGGCAGGCCGACCCCGAGCAACGGTTTCGTGCACCCACGTGGAACGCCAAGGAGAATCATGCCCTCCACGATCGCCACCGCCCTCGCGGCGGCCGCGTCCATCGCTCTGGCTCCGGTCACCGTGTCCCTGACCGCCACCGGAGCGTCCGCGCAGACCGTCCACGCGCTCGCCACGGCCAAGCCGAACCTGCGGGCCTGCTACGACGGCAAGTGCGACCTCACCCTCACCGGGAGCGTCTCGTTCCGGGTCAGCGGTTCCCGCTTCGGCATCACCAGGCTCGCCATCTCCTTCACCGCCGACACCGTGCTCGTCAAGGGCACCGGGCCCGGCGTGGCGTCGCAGGCGATGCTCGGCAAGGGCACGTCGGGGTCGGTCAACCGCATCGGCGTGCAGGTGGTCTCCCTGTCCTCGAGCAAGGCCGTCCTGCGGCTGGCGCCCAAGAGCTGACCGGGAACGGTCGCGGCCGTGGAGTGAGCCGTTCACGGACTTCGTACCGTCCGGTACGATCCGGGCATGCCCGTACCCAAAGGCGCGACCCTCGACCCCGCGCAGACCCGCGCCACGATCCTCGACACCGCCACCCGCCTCCTGTACGAACGCGGGCTCGACGGCATCGGCGTGGCCGAGTTGTGCGCGGCCGTCGGGGCGTCCAAGGAGACGCTGTACCGGCACTTCGGCTCCAAGGACGGGCTCGTCCTGGCCGTGCTCGAGGCGCGCAGCGACCGGGTGGTGCGGTGGCTGCGCGAGGCGGCGGACGCGGCGGGGGAGGACCCGGCCGCGCAGCTCGCCGCCGTCTTCGACGCGCTCGGCCGCTGGTACGCCCAGCCCGGCTTCCGTGGCTGCGCGATCGTCAACGCGGCCGTGCAGCGGCACGCCGGGGCTCCCCGGGACGTGGCCGTCCGCCACCTCGCCCGCCACCTCGAACTGCTGACCGGCATCGCCCGCCGGTCCGGCGCGGCCGACCCCGACCGGCTCGGCCGACAGTTCCTGGCCCTGCTGGAGGGGGCCACGGTGCTGGCCGACCACCAGGCCGACCCCGACGCGGCGGCCCTCGCCAAACACGCCGCCCTGACCCTGCTCCGCCAAGAGACCTCCGGCCCGGCCTGACCCCGCCCCTCACCTCCGGACGCGCTCAGAGCTGGTCGCCGCCCTGAGGCGCCCGCTGACGTTCTGCCAGACCTTCGCCGCGCCCGGCTGCTGACCACCCCCGCCTCCCGTGGCGCGCCCCAGGCCAAGGGTGCGCCACGGGGTCCTTCACACGGTCTTTCGGGTGATCTTCCTAGGCTCGTTCCTGCAAGTCGTGATTTAGGGGGACTTTCGGGGGAAAGGGTGGCACTTGCCCGACAAATCCATTCGGCTCGTCATGCCGATCGTCGTGATCAGCGGGGTCGCCGTCGCCGCCACGGGCGCCGAACTGCTGTACGGGCAGCCCGCCACCCCTCCGGCGGCGGCCGCACCGTCACGACCGGCCGCGGAGGTCGCGGACTCGCTCGGCCTCGTACGCGTCGACTACCGCCTCACCCGGCTGCCCCAGCACGCCAGCAACCAGCTCGCCGTCTGGATCGAGGACGCGGGCGGCCGGTACGTCCGCACGCTGTTCGCCACCAGCTACACCGCGAACGGCGGCTACGTACGGCGGCCGATGTCGCTGCCCCGGTGGCGGGAGAGCGCCGGATGGGAGTCCGCCACCGAGGCGGAGATCCAGAGCGCCAGCCGGCCCGCCCAGGACGGCGGCGACCACTCCCTCTACTGGGACGGCACCGACAGGAACGGCCGCCCGGTGCCCGAGGGCGCCTACGTCTACCGGGTCGAGGGCAACCTGCTGTGGGAGAACCGCGTGCTGTTCACCGGCTCGATCACGCTGGGGGAGGCCGCCGACTCGTCCTCGGCGCGGGTCGAGTACCTGCCCGAGGCCGCGCGTGCCGAGGGGACGATGATCGCGGACGTCCGCGCCTCCTTCAGCCCCGGCGAACCGCTGGACCCGGCGCTGGTGACCACCTTCACCCGGGGGTCGTGAGCCGTGCGCGAGCACCTCATGGGGACGCAGGTGATGGTGGCCGGGCTCACCCCGGGCGAGGCGGCGACGGTGTTCGCGTGGCTGCGGCGGGTGGAGCGCACGTTCAGCCGCTTCCGTACGACGAGCGACACGGGGCGGGTCAACGGGGGCGGCGTGGTCGAGGTCTCCGAGCTGTTCCTGGCCGCGCTGGGCGAGGCCATCCGGTACGCGGAGGCCACGGACGGGCTCTTCTCGCCGTGGCTGGCGGGGGAGGTGTCCCGAGCGGGCTACACCGTGGACTTCGCCCACCTGGGACGCACCCCCGCCGCTGACTTGCCCGGTCCCCCCGCCGATTGCCCGGGTGGCGCCGTGGAGGTGGACTTCGGCCGCCGGACCGTACGGGTCGAGGGCGGGCTCGGCGTGGACCTCGGGGGGTTCGTCAAGGGGTGGAGCGTGCAGAAGGCCGCCGAGGCGCTGCGCTCGCGCGGGGTGCGCCGGGGGCTCATCGACGCGGGCGGGGACCTGGTCTGCTGGCGTGACCCGTCCGACCCGCCGTGGCTGGTGGGCGTGGAGCACCCGCTCGACGCCGGGTCCTCGGTGGCCACCCTGGAACTCCCGGCCGGGCTCGTGGCCGTCGCCACCAGCAGCGTGGTCCGCCGGAGCTGGACCGGCCCGGAGGGCAACCGGCTGCACCATCTCATCGACCCCCGCACCGGACGGCCGTCCGAGTCCGACTGCCTGCAGGCCACCGTCGTCGCCGACGACCTGGGGGCGGCCGAGGTCCACGCCAAGTGCCTGGTCATCCTGGGCACGGAGGAAGGACCGCGCTGGCTGTCCGCCCGCGCCCCGTCCGCCCGCCCGCTGCTGGTGACGCGCACCGGCACCCTCCTCACCCCCGAGAGGACCAGGACCGAGCACGGGCTCCCTCCTCACCTCCGGCCCGAGGGGATCGGGGCCGAGCACGGAGTCCCTCTCCACCCGTACCTCGAAGGGGCCGAGGCCGGGGCGGCGGAGGTGGCGGGGTGATGGGGGTGACGGTCGCGCGGGTGTCGCGAGGCGATGGTCGGCGGCGGGAGGGGCGGCGGCGGGGGCCGGAGGCGCGGCCGTTGCGGATCAGGTGGCTGGCGGTGGCGATCGCCCTGTCCGCCCTCCCGTTCGCCTACCCCCTCCTCAACCCCGACCTGGTGGGCGGCCCCCTCCCCGGGGTGGCGGGCGTGACCGGGATGCTGGGCGCGCTGGCCATGTGGTGGCAGATCCTGCTGGGCGCCCGCCAGGTGTCGCGCCGCCTCAGCGCCGACCGGGGCCGCATCATGGCCGCGCACGCCTGGCTGGGCACGGGTGGCGCGTTCTTCGTGCTGCTCCACCCCCTCCTGGAGATGATCGCCGACCGGCACGGCCTCGCGTACCTCGTGCTGATCGACTTCACCTGGGTCGAGTCGGCCCACACCTCGCTCGGCCGCCTGGCCCTGATGATGTTCGTGCTGCTCTGGCTGAGCAGCACGCTCCTGCGCGCCGCCACCCGCCACCGCCTCTGGCAGCGGGTGCACTACCTCTCGTATCCGCTCGTCGCCCTGGTCTTCGTGCACGCCCACGGGATCGGGACGTTCCTCGCCGAGCTGCCCTGGCTGCGGGCGTACTGGCTGGGGCTGGCGGCGGGGTTCGGCGGGGTGGCCGTGTGGCGGGTGGCCGGGTCGCTGCGGGCCGTGCGTTACCGGTTGACGGCGTCGGAGCGGTTGCCGGGCGGCGTGACCGTGTACCGGCTGCGCGGGCGCGGCGTCAGGAGCCCGCTGCCCGGCCAGTTCTGCCATCTGCGCGTCGGACTCCTGTCGAGGTCGCACCCCTTCAGCGTGGTACGCGCCGACGACGCCACCGGTGAGCTGGTGTTCGCGGTCAAGGACGCCGGGCCGTTCACCGCCCGCCTGCGCGACCTGCCCGAGGGCGCGACGGTGCTGGTGGACGGCCCGTACGGCACGTTCACCCGGGAGGCCCAGCTCCGCGACCGCCCGGCCGTGCTGGTGGCGTCGGGGATCGGGGTGACCCCGTTCGTGGCGCTGGCCCTGCGGCACCCGGACGCCACCCTCTTCCACGCCGCCCGCCACCCGATCTACGGCCGCGACCTCGTCCGGCGCCTCGGCCCCCGCTACCACCTCGCCCACCCCGACAGGGACCGGCTCACTGCGGCCCGCGTCACCCGCGACGCCCCCGCGGACGCCGCCTACTTCGTGTGCGGCGCCCCCGGGTTCGTGACGCCGATGGTCAGGGAGCTGCGGGCGCGCGGCGTACCGGCGAGGCGGCTGTTCGTCGAGCGCTTCGAGTGGTGAGCCGAGCGTTCCGAAGGGTGAGCGGCCCCGAACTGCCGCCGCGGTTCGGGGCCGGGCTCACGTCCGCGCGATCCCGTACGTTGTGATCCATGTCTCAGCGTCCGCCTGCTCCGGACCGGAACCGGTGCGCGTCCCTACGATGATCAACGATCAGCCGGAGGGAAGCGGGTTTCGTTGTCTGGGCAAGAACGCGTGCGGGCCGTACTGGAGAGCCGTCTCGTACAGCGGACGATCATCGCGATCATCGTCGTCAACGCGGTCACCATCGGCTGCGAGACCAGCGCCTACCTGATGGAGCGGGTCGGCGGCCTGCTGTACGCGATCGACCGGATCGCCCTGGCGATCTTCACCGCCGAGATCGCGGCCCGCCTGTACGCCTACCGGGGCAGGTTCTTCGCGGACCCGTGGAACTGGTTCGACGCCGTCATCGTGGCCGTCGCGCTCATCCCGGCCTCAGGGCCCACGTCGGTGCTGCGCGCGCTGCGGATCCTGCGGGCGCTGCGGCTGGTCTCGGCCGTGCCCAGCATGCGCCGCGTGGTCGGCGCGCTGCTGGCCGCCGTGCCCGGCATGGCCTCCATCATCGGCCTGCTGGTCCTGATGATCTACATCGCGGCGGTCATCGCGACCAAGCTGTTCGGCGAGATCGTGCCCGAACGCTTCGACGAGCTGCCGCGCTCGCTGTTCACGTTGTTCCAGATCATGACCGGCGACGACTGGGGGAACGTCGCGCAGGAGGTCATGGAGGACAAGCCGTGGGCGTGGATCTTCTTCATCGTCTACATTCTGATGTCCACGTTCGTCGCCCTGAACCTCTTCATCGCCGTCGTGGTCAACGCCATGAACGACGTCGAGCCGTCCCGCGCGGAGGCCGCGGCCGGCACGGAGCTGGAGTCGGTCAGGCAGGAACTGGCGGCCGTGAACGCCAAGCTGGACCAACTTCTCATGCGGGAACGGCCACCGGAACTCCGGCCCCAGGCCGATCGTTGACGCGAGCGGCACACCATTGATCTTCGACCGATCTTCGACAGGGAGAAATGAGCCGTGGTCTTCAAAAGGATGCTGGGTGCGTTCGGCGTCGGCGCGCCTTCGGTGGACACCGTCCTGTCCACGCCGCGCACCCAGCCGGGCGGTGCGCTGGAGGGGGAGGTAAGGCTCAAGGGCGGCGACTTCGACGCCGAGATCGAGCACGTCACCCTGGGCCTGGTCGCCCGGGTGGAGATCGAGCACGGCGAAGGCGAGTCGGCCGGGCTGGGTGAGTTCGGCCGCGCCCAGGTCTCCGGTCCGTTCACGCTGCGCAAGGGCGAGGAGCGGGTGATCGACTTCCGGATGCCGGTCCCGTGGGAGGCCCCGATCAGCGAGATCGGCGGGCAGCCGCTGACCGGCATGGCCGTGGGCGTGCGCACCGAGCTGGCCATCGCCAAGGCCGTAGACAAGGGCGACCTCGACCAGGTGGCGGTCGAGCCGCTGCCGTCGCAGCTCCGGATCCTGGAGGCGTTCCTGCAGCTCGGGTTCGGCTTCAAGGCCGCCGACCTGGAGGCGGGGCAGCTCTACGGCGTGCGGCAGGAGCTGCCGTTCTACCAGGAGATCGAGTTCTACCCGTCCGGGCAGTACGCCGGGCTGGTGGGCGAGATCGAGGTGACCTTCGTGGCCGACCCGGCGGGGCTGCACGTGGTGCTGGAGGCCGACAAGCGGTCGGGCCGCTACTCCTCCAGCGACGCGATCGGCCGCTTCCACGTCAGCCACGACGACGCCCTGCGCACGGACTGGGCAGGTGAGCTGGGCCGCTGGCTGGACGGCCTGTCCCAGTACTCCCACCAGGGTCACCACTCCGGCCACCACGGCTACGACGACCACGGCCACTACGGCCATCACGAGGGGCACCACGGCCACCACGAGGGTCATCACGGGCACCGCAGCGGTCCCGGCATGGGCATGGTCGTCGCGGCGGGCGCGGCCGGCGTGGTGGGCGGCCTCGTGGCCGGTGAGGTGGTCGAGGAGGTCGTGGAGGAGTTCTTCGAGGACGAGGGCGACGAGTGACGACCTCCGTCTGACCCGGAGGGCCGCGCGTCCGGGTGGGGCCCTCCACCCGCCCCACGGGCGCTGACGGTCCGGGGCGGGCGGACGTACCGGCCGCCTGCTCCAGCGGGGAGCGGGCGGTCAGGTGTCGACCGGGAGGCGGCGGGCCGCGACGCCCGCCCAGCCGAGCCCCACAGCGGTGATCATCAGAACGCCCGCCGCGCCCAGCCCCGCCGCCACCAGCCCCGCCGCGCTCGGCAGGATGAGCTGCCCGGTCCGGTTGCCGACCAGGCGGAGCGACATCGCGCGCCCGCGCAGCCCCGGCGGCGCCGACTCGGCCAGCCACGACATCGTCATCGGCTGCCCCACTCCCAGCCCGAACCCCAGGACGACCAGCACCCCGGCCAGCAGCCACAGCGGCATCGGCAGGGCGGTGGCGAGCATGGCCACCGCCGCCGCGACCGTGCTGGTGACCAGCAGCCGCCGTCGCCCGACCGCGCGAGAGAGGTGTCCGAGGAAGAAGCGCGAGGTCATGGAGGCCAGGCCGCGAACGGTCAGCAGCAGCCCGATCGTGCCGGCGGTGAGCCCGTACTCGGTGCCGAGGGCGGGCAGGTAGACGAGCGTGATGTCCACGGCGGCCAGGACGACGCAGCTCGTGACGAGGGCGTGCGCGAGCCCCGGCCGGCGCAGCAGCGACCGTACGCCGCCGACCGCGTCCCGGTCCTTCGGCTCCGGGCGCGGGCTGCGGGTGAGCAGCGCCGACAGCACGACGAGCAGCACGGCCAGGCCGCACGACCACAGGAAGATGCGCCCGGTGTTCGGGATGGCCCGCTCCCCGCCGAACGCGGAGATCAGCACCGGCCCTGCGGCCTGTCCCAGGGAGGCGGCGAACGTGTAGCGGCCGAACGCGGTGTCGTGGCCGCCGCGCCGGGTGGTGTTGGCCACCAGCGCCTGCTGGGCGATGACGCAGCCGAGGTGGCCGGTGCCGAGCAGGATCCCGGCCGCGACCAGCCCCGGCACGGTGTGCCCGAACGCCAGGAACGCGGCCCCGGCGGCGGTGAGCGTGAGTGCGCCGGTGACGGCTATGCGGCGTTCGCCGTACCGGTCGGCGGCGTGCCCGGCGGGCAGCGCCAGCAGCAGCGGCGCGATCGCGAAGCTCGCGCCGAGCACGCCCAGCCAGGCCGGGGGCACGTCCAGCTCGATCGCCCGGTACGACGTCGTCGGCCGCAACACGAACGTCACCACCTGCGTGACCGCCGAGTGCGCCAGCAGCACGGCCGTCGCGTGGCGCCCGCGCGCCGGCTCAGACATCGGTGGACCGGACCGCTCGACGGCCAACGGGGGGAAGGTCACCCATTTTCGTCCTGTCTTGCGAGATATGCCCGGTTGCAACCTACCGCAGTGGTGGATCATGGCCGGGCTCGGCCCTCTGATGTCGGGGGGCCGGTCACGCGGCCTTGCAATCGGTCGTCAAGTCAGGAGAAAGCATCGGAAATAGGTTGACTCACTGCCCGATCGAGCCGACCCCAAGGAGCCGACGTCATCAGTGCGACTGTGTGGAGTGAGCTGCGTATGACCTCCACGCCTCAGCTTTCCCTCTCGATCTCTCCGCACCTCACGGTCCTGGCCATGCTCACCGACGCCCTCGCGGGCCGCCGCCGGGGCCTGCCCGACCGGTGGCGCGAGACCATCGCCTCGCGCGTCGCCCGGCCGGGGCACCAGGCGGTACGGCCGTTCGCCGCCCCCGGTCACTCCGTGGCCCCCGACTGCCTCGTCCCCCACGCCCCCGTGGCGGGTGACGTCTCCGTCCAGGAGCAGTTCGGCGCCCTGCGCGAGCTGCCGCCCGGCCGTCTGGCGGCCGACCTGGAGCAGGCGTTCGGCGCCGGGCCGCTGCCCGTCCACTGGCGCTCGGCCGCCGAGCGGCCCGCGGCCTGGCTGCACGGGTACGCGGGCGCGCTCTCCGACGTCTGGAACACCGTCGAACCCCTCTGGAAACGTGCCCGTCCCCTGCTGGACCGGGAGATCAGGCGGATCGGCGTGGCCGCCGTCCGCGGCGGGCCGGAGCTGCTGCTCGGCGCGCTCACCGGCCGCATCACCTGCGCCGAGGGCGGCCTGCGCATCGCGGACGTCGAGCCCAGCTCGTACGAGCTGGGCGACCGGAAGATCGTCCTGGTGCCGACGCTGGCCGGAAAGGACGCGGTCATCGTCAGCCTGGACCATCCGGACGCCGTCTGGATCGCCTACCCGGTGCCCGGCGCGGGCACGCTGTGGAGCGGCCCCGCGACCCCGGCGCGCGACGAGTTGTCGGCGCTGATGGGATCCGTGCGGGCGGACGTGCTGTGCGCGATCGGGCGGCCGATGACCATGAGCATGCTGGCGGCCGACATGAAGATCGCGCCCAGCAGCATCACGTACCACTGCGACCGGCTGCGGGCCGCGCGGCTCATCACCAGGGAGCGCCGTGGGCGCGAGGTGTGGGTGGGCCGCACCCGCCGCGCGGAGGAACTGCTGGAGCTCTACCACCGCCGCTGAACAGCGCGAGGGGCGCGGCGGGCGATCCGCGAGCGGCGCGAAGGGCGCGCAGGACGGTCGCCGGCGCGCCCTTCGCGGTCGCTCAGCCGCCCTGGCTGAACTGGTGGAGCAGGGGGCCGTCGAGCTTCCAGCCGGGCTCGTTCGCCAGGATCTTCTCGGTGTGCGACTCGGTCGCCAGCCGCCACCTGTTGTTGTTCGACAGCCGGAACACCTTCACGTCGCCCCCGGCGCTCGCGGAGCCGGGCGCGTAGCCCAGGATGCCGTCGTAACGGAAGTCGCCCGAGGTCACCAGGCGCTCCCGCTCCGCCACCGACGCGGTGACGAGGTAGGACGCCTTCTTCTCCCACCGCAGCCGGTAGAGCGGCTTGCCGCCGGCGAACGGGGTGGGCGATATGAAGTGGAGCGGCGTCTGGGTGGTGGACCAGCCGTGCTTGGCGATCGCGGTCCGCTTCTCCGACTCGCTGGCGGTGTAGAAGAACCCGCCGTCCTTCGTCACCAGCTCATAGACTTTCGCCCGCTGGGCGGTGACGCTCGCGGCCGACTTCTCCGCGGCTGACTTCTCCGTGGCCGACTCCTCCGTGGCGGCCGACGCCCGCGTGGCGGCGACGCCGAGGGACAGCGTGGCGCCCAGCGCCGCCGCCAGTCCGAGGCCGACGGGGCGCGTCGCGCGGCCGAATGACAGGGCCATTACCTGATTCCCTCCCGATGAACCGATCAAGACGTCGGCCAAGCTAACAACGCCCACCGGCCCGGCCGATCACTTCGGCTAACGTGGAAGGATCAACGGGTCATAGGGGCGCCGATCGGGAGGTCGTCGGACGTGCGGGTGACGGGGGCACGGTGACGCGCGGTCAAGGATGCTGGAGGCGGTGCCGTGGCTCACGGTCCTGACTGGTTCGCGGTACGCGGCCGCGTCGAGACCCGGCCGTGGGCGGCGGCGGTCGCGGCGGCGTTGCGCGAGGGCTTCGAGGCGTGGCGCGGCCTGCCGATCCCGGGGCCTGAGCGGGAGTCGGCCTGGACGCACCACTACTTCTGCGACGCCGACGGGAGCGGGCTGCGTTTCGACCCGGCCAGCCCCGACCGCCACGCCTGTACGGAATGCGGCGAGGTGTACGCGGGGGAGCCGTGGGACGGGGCCTGGCGGACCATGACCCACAACGCCGTCGCCGCCCAGGCCCAGCGCGCCGCCCTCCTCCTCCACCTCACCCCGCCCACGGAAACCCACCCCCGGCCCGAGGCAGCGGCCGAGGTCGGGCGGGCACGGGCCGAGCTGGAGCGGATCCTGGGCACGTACGCCCGCGACTACCTCGCCTACCAGCCGCACGGAAAGGCCGCGGGAACCGGGCGGGTGCAACCCCAGTCGCTGGACGAGGCCGTGTGGGCGATCGGCCTCCTGCGCGCCGCCCGCTGGTCGGACGGAGCGCTCTCCCAGGAGACGGACCGCCAGGTGGACCGGATGGCCGAGGCGATCATCGACCTCCTCCGCCCCCAGGTCGGCGCCGTGCACAACATCCACTGCTGGCTCCTGGCCGCCCTCGCCGAGTGCGCGGCCAGGCTCGGCGACACCGGCCTGCTGACCTGGTGCCGCGACTCGGACTATGGCGCGGAGGCCCAGGTCAGGCAGGGCTTCCACCCCGAGGGCCTCTGGTACGAGATCAACCCGCACTACCACTACTACGCGCTCACCGCCCTGCTGTCCTACGTGGAGGCGACCGGCCCCGGCGGCCTGTCGGAGGAGTCGGCCGCCCGCCTGGCCAGGGCCGTCGCCGCGCCGCCGCTGCTGGCCTACGCCGACGGCCGCCTCCCGGCCTACGGCGACGGCTGGGCCGACTGCTTCGTGTCCGGGTTCGCGCCGCTGGCCGAGGCCGCCTGGACGCTGCTGCCCGCCGCCCGGCCGGACGTGGCGCCGTACCATCGCCCGGCCCGTCCGTCACCGCTGAGCCTCTGGTACGGCGCGAGCGTCCCCGAGACCACCGCCCCCTTGCCGCACCGCGCCTCGGTCGCGGCCCTCGTCTTCGGCCCCGACGACGTCCAGGAGACGCCGCAGGCCGCCGGCGACTCGTTTGTGTGGCAGGGGCCCGGCATCGCCCTCCTGCGGTCGCCGGGCGTCCGGCTGGCCGTCCGTTCCGGCCCCGACGCCGGCTGGCACGACCACCGCGACAAGCTGGCCGTCGACGTGCGGACCGCCACCGGCTGGTCCAGCCTCGACCTCGGCACCAGCGGCTACGGCGCCGCCTTCACGTCGTGGATGCGCTCGCCGGTCGCGCACAACACGGTCACGGTCGGCGCCCGCCCGCAGCCGCCCCACACCGGCCGCATCGTCGGCTTCTCGCCCCGCCGGGTGACGGCCGAGTCGGCCTGGGACGGGCACGTGCTGCGCCGTACGATCACCGTCCACGACCACGGCTGGACGGACGTCCTCACGCTCACCCTGGCCGGCCCCGACGAGATCGAGTGGGCCTTCCACGGCGACGGCACGTTCACCACGCCGTCACCGGCCGTCCCCGCCGTGCTGGACGACGCCGGCCTCGGCCACACCTGGCTCCGCGACGTGCGCCGCCTCACCGTCCCCGGCGGTCTGCTCCAGGGCACGTGGCACGGCGTCGCGGGCGCGCCGGGCCTCACCCTGACGTTCCCCGAGGGCTTCACCGCCTACGCTGCCGACGCGCCCGGCAACCCCAACGGCCGCCCCCTCGGCGTGCTCGTCGTCCGCGGCCACGCCGCCGAGGCGAGCTTCCACGCCGAGTTCACCGGCTAGAACGTCACCAGCGGGTCGCCCACGAAGTCGGCGATGAAGTTCACGAAGAAGAAGCCGAAGAACAGGAAGTTGAGCACGAGGATGACGTAGTGCCAGGGGCGCGGGCGGGCCGGCCGCGGCAGCTTGCTGTTGAGATACATCAGCAGGAACGGATAGATCAGCGCCCCCAGGTTCGACATGTTCGCCGACCACTCGACCAGTCCCACGGGCAGCGACTGGAAGATGACGATCGAGATCAGCACCAGCAGCAGGATCATGAACGGGTAGTAGAAGCGCCGCGGGTCGCCCTGGATCAGGGCGCGCAGGCGGGGGCTGGTGGAGTTGGCCGCGTCCGTGGTGACGCGCACCATGGCCTCGAAGATGCCGAGCTGCGTGGAGAACAGGATCAGCACGCCGACCACGAGCGCGACGTAGAAGACGACCCGGCCGTACTCGCCGCCGAGCGCGGTGGCCACGAACGTCGGCACGTTGGCCCGCGTGGGCCGCTCGCCGGACATCGCGACGGCCTGCGCCATGAGCAGCGTGGGCAGCAGCATGCCGAGGATCGCGCCGACGAAGAACACGCCCCACATGTCCACCATGAGCAGCCGGTACCAGCGCCGCCAGAGCCCGCGGTTGCGCTCGTCGTCGGGGAAGGTGACCCCGCTGGCCAGCACCTCCGTCCGCTGCCCGCGCAGGCCGGAGAGGTAGCCGACGCGGTGGCCCATGCCGTAGCCCTTGTCGCGGTAGTGGCCCATGACGTACCAGTTCAGGCCCGAGGCCAGCGCGGTGAACCCGGCCAGCGCGCCGAGCTGGGTGGCGGTGATCCCGGCG
Source organism: Nonomuraea sp. NPDC051298 (assembly GCF_055586305.1). Classification (NCBI taxonomy): domain Bacteria; kingdom Bacillati; phylum Actinomycetota; class Actinomycetes; order Streptosporangiales; family Streptosporangiaceae; genus Nonomuraea; species Nonomuraea sp. NPDC051298. The sequence continues at coordinate 268,105 of NZ_JBVJIM010000001.1, read as the reverse complement.
GGCGGGGCGGCCGGGGTGATGAAGCCGCGGATGCCCTCCCACCACTGGCTGAACGGCACCACGAGCAGGTCGACGGCCAGCAGGGCGAGCAGGACGGAGCCGACCATCACCCAGTTGGCCAGTTCGAGCGCGCGGCTGATGCGGCGGGCGAACGCCGTGATGAGGAACACCAGGATCAGCAGCCCGATGGCCCACAGCCGCGGCTCGACGGCGTCGGCGGCCGGTGGCACGCCGTGGACCAGCGCGTACACGCCCTGTCCCGCCGAGGCGGCCCAGCCGCCCGCGATGAACGCGAAGATCACGACGAGGACGGACAACGGCACCCACAGGCCCCACCCGGGCGGCACGCGGCCCCATCCGACCACGGGCGTCTCGCCGGTCGCGAGGACGTAGCGGCTGCACTCGACGTTGTAGAACGTCTGCAGCAGAGCCGAGACCAGGATGACCCAGCCGACGCCGACGAATCCGTACTGGCCCACGTTCAGCGGGCCCAGCAGCCACTCGCCGCTGCCGATGGAGATGCCGAGGGCGATCAGGCTCGGGCCGACGGCGTACTTGACGAGTTCCTTGGGGCCGATCTTGGAGACCTTGAAGACCTCCTCGGGCGTGGGCAGGTCGGCGACTTCGAGGTCCGGACGGCTGACTCCGAGTGGGTGCGACATGTCAGTGCCTCCTGCCGTTCAGGGTGATCCCGAACCAAGGCCGCTACAAGACCCAATTGCCGCATATCCGGCCATGTGAGCCGCCGGGCCGCCGGGCCGTCCGGCCGCCCGGTCGCGCCGGTCGCATGGTCGTCCGGGCGCGCCCGGTCAGGCGTACTGGAGGTCGGCCTTGACGATGCGGCCGTCCCCGACCGTGAAGTCGTAGTGGGCCCGCCATCCGCCGGAGCCCGCGGGAGCCCAGTGGACCAGCAGCTTCTGGCCGTCCGGCCGGTTCTCGGCGATCGAGACCACGCGCAGCGTGCCGCCGATCACCTCGTTGCCCGCCCACTCCCGGATGGCGTCGTGCCCGCGGATGCTCCGGGAGACGTCGACGATCTCGGCGTCCTGGGCGAAGGAGGCGACGAGGGCTTCCAGGTCGCGTGCGTTGACGGCGTCCACGTACGCCTGCGCCGCCCGGTCCACGCCCTCCACCGCCGCCGCCGTTGCCGTGGTGGTGGTCGCGGGCGGTGGTGCCGGGGTGTCGGACCCCGCGCCGGTGCCCGTGCCTGGTGTCGTGGTCGGGGTGCCGCAGGCTGCCGTCACCAGGAGCGGGACGCCCACGGCCAGCGCCGCCGCCCACCTCCTGTGAACGGGCAGGGAGGGTCGCCGGGAGGGGTGCGTTCTCATGGCGACGATGATGCGCGCGCCACGCCGCCCCGGTCCAAGACCTGTCGCCATAACCGAAGGCTATGGAGCCGCACCGAAGTCTGATTACCCTGCGTAATCGGCCATCTCTGGCCAGGTGACGACATAAGCGCGATCAAGCCCGTCTACCTCGTCAAAGTGACGAGATGTTTCACGCGTGGCGTTACGCGACCTACCGGGACCGACTACGTACAGTGATGAAGCGTTGTCACATCGTGACTACAGGGGGAGATCATGAAAGGTAAGCTCATAGCGGCCAGTGGTGCGATCGCCACCACCGCCGCACTCATCGCCATGGCCACGCCGGCCACCGCCGAGATTCGCTGCGACCTCAGCATCGCCGACATCTCGCACTCGCTCCGCATCGACCGCTGGGGCGTGTACGCCGGCCGCCGCGACGCCGGGGCGTGCGACGGCCGCCTGAGCGCGACCAAGGAAATGCACAAGGCGAAGGAAGAGCGCGCCAAGGAAGAACGCGTCAAGGAAGAGCAGGCCAAGGAAGAGCACGTCAAGGAAGAGCACAAGGTCAAGGACGAGCACCCGGCCTGGGACACCGACTCGTGGGGCACCGGCGACTGGAACGGTAGCTGGGACAACGGTCGCTGGGGTCACGGTCACGGTCACGGCAACAGTCGCTGGGGCAGCGACAACGACTGGGACAACGAGGGCGACTTCGACAACGAGGGCGACTTCGACAACGAGGGCGACTTCGACAACGACTGGGACGACGAGCGCAACGAGGGCGACGAGCGCAACGAGGGCGACGAGTGGGGCGGCGACGACGAGGGCGACGAGTGGGACGGCGGCCGTGACGGCGGCTGGGACCGCGGCGACCACGAGGGCTGGGGCTGGCCGCGCCACCACCACGGCCACCACCGTCACCACGGCCACCACCGTCACCATGGGCATCATGGCCACCATGGCCACCACGGTCACGACGGGCATCACGGGCACCACGGCTGGGGTTGGAACGACTTCGGCTGGCCCGGCACCTGGATGGACCGCTTCTGACCTGTCGCGGTCCGGTTCCAGAACCTCGCACGGCCGGTTCTGGGGGCCGACCCGGCTCGGTCCCGGTACATCTTCGGGTGAACCGGGATCTCGTCGGGCGGCCGGACCGCCATCGCAACCTCACGAAGACCCGGCCCGCCGGGTCGCCGTAGCGTCACATTGAGGACCCGGCTCGCCGGGTCGCCGTCGCCTCAACCACGAGGACCCGGCCCGCCGGGTGCCCGGAGTGCCGCCGCCGCGGCCTGATCGCCGCGGCGGCCACGACGGGCGGCTTCCTCGGCTGCTCCGTCTCCCCTGTCTCCGCCGCGTCGCCCGCGCCCAGGCGCATTCGCACCCCGAACGCGGCGGACACCCCTTCACACCCTGGTCACGATCACATCGCTCGTCGCCGGTCCGGGCCCGTCACCGGTCCACCACCGGGCCTGTAACCACGCTCACCCCGTCAGCCGGGTCGTTCACCGGTCGACGATCTCGTTCTTGCCGATCACCACGACCCCGCCCCTGGTCAGCGCGAACCGGGTGCGGTCGTATTCGAGGTCGAAGCCGATCCGGGCCCCGTCGGGAATCACCACGTTCTTGTCGATGATCGCCTTGCGCACGATCGCGCCCCGCCCGACCTTGACGTTCTCCATCAGCACGGAGTCCTCCACCAGCGAGTGCGAGTGCAGCACCACCTTCGGCGACAGGATCGACCTGATCGCCGTGCCGCCGGAGACGATCACGCCGGGGGAGACCAGTGAGTCGATGGCCCGGCCCACCCGGTCGCCGTCGTTGTGCACGAACTTGGCGGGAGGCAGCGGGTCGTGGCCCGTGAAGATCGGCCACTTGTCGTTGTAGAGGTTGAAGACCGGGTGCGCCGAGATGAGGTCCATGTGGGCCTCGTAGTACGCGTCGAGTGTCCCCACGTCGCGCCAGTAGCCGCGGTCGCGCTCGCTGGAGCCGGGCACGATGTTGTTGGCGAAGTCGTAGACGTCGGCGCCGCCCGACTTGACCAGCATCGGGATGATGTTGCCGCCCAGGTCGTGCTTGCTGGTGGGGTCGAGCGCGTCCTCCCGCAGCGCGTCGATCATCGACTGCGTCTTGAACACGTAGTTGCCCATCGAGGCGAACACCTCGTCGGGGGAGTCGGCCAGGCCCACCGCGTCCTTCGGCTTCTCCCTGAACGCCACGATCCGGCGGCCCTCGGGGTCGGTCTCGATCACGCCGAACTGGTCGGCCAGCGACAGCGGCTGCCTGATCGCCGCCACCGTCACGTCGGCGCCGGAGTCTTCGTGCTGCTCGACCATCTGCCGCGGATCCATGCGGTAGATGTGGTCGGCCCCGAACACGATCACGTGCTCGGGCATCTCGTCGTAGATCAGGTTGAGGTTCTGGAAGAGCGCGTCGGCCGAGCCGGAGAACCAGCGCGGCCCGAGGCGCTGCTGCGCGGGCACCGGGGTGACGTAGTTGCCCAGCATCGCCGACAGCCGCCAGGTGCGCGAGACGTGCCGGTCGAGGCTGTGGTTCTTGTACTGGGTCAGGACGACGATCTGCAGGAAGCCGCCGTTCGCGAGGTTGGACAGCACGAAATCGATCAACCGGTACATCCCACCGAACGGCACCGCCGGTTTCGCCCGATCCGCCGTGAGCGGCATGAGCCTCTTGCCCTCTCCACCTGCCAGCACGACCGCAAGCACCCTCCGCGACCTCATGCCCTGGACGCTACCCCCAAATGGCCGATCTATCGACGAAACCGCGCATGGTGTACTCGGCGGCGTGTCCTGATTTGAGAACGATGTACGGAGCGGTATTGCCGACCCTGGGCTTGTCGAGGTGTTTTCCTGGTCCGAGTCCCCCTTAAGGTCGTCTCATGCGTGTTGACCTGCTCAGCCGGGAGTATCCGCCGGAGGTGTACGGCGGCGCCGGAGTGCACCTGGAATACCTGGCCAGAGAGCTGCGGAAGCTGGCCGACGTACGCGTGCGCTGCTTCGGGGCCGATCGCGTCGAGCCGGGCGTCTCGGCCTACCGGGTGCCCGACCGGCTGGCCGGCGCCAACCCCGCGCTGCAGGTGCTCGGCGTGGACCTGGAGATGGCCTCCGCCTGCGAGGGCGCCGACGTCGTGCACTCCCACACCTGGTACGCCAACTTCGCCGGGCACGTCGCCAAACTGCTGTACGGCGTTCCGCACGTGGTCACCACGCACAGCCTGGAGCCGCTGCGGCCGTGGAAGGCCGAGCAGCTCGGCGGCGGCTACGCGGTCTCGTCCTGGGCCGAGCGCGCCGCGCTGACCGCCGCCGACGCGGTGATCGCGGTGTCGGAGGGCATGCGGCGCGACGTGCTGGCCGCCTATCCGGAGATCGCGCCGGAGCGGGTCAGCGTGATCCACAACGGCATCGACACCGCCCAGTACGCCCCCGACCGGGCCACCGACGTCCTGGAGAAGCACGGGGTCGACCCGAGCCGTCCGTACGTCGTCTTCGTCGGCCGCATCACCCGCCAGAAGGGCCTGGTCCACCTCCTGCACGCGGCCCGCGCCTTCGACCCGGGGACCCAGCTCGTCCTGTGCGCGGGCGCGCCCGACACGCCGGAGATCGCCGCCGAGGTGACCGAGCTGGTGCGCGGGCTCGGCCGCGACGGCGTGTTCTGGATCCAGGAGATGCTGCCCAAGCCCGAGGTGATCCAGCTACTGACGCACGCCGCGGTGTTCGTGTGCCCGTCGGTCTACGAGCCGATGGGGATCGTGAACCTGGAGGCGATGGCCTGCGAGACGGCCGTGGTGGCGACGGCGACGGGCGGCATCCCCGAGGTGGTGGCCGACGGCGAGACGGGCCTGCTGGTGCCCATCTCCCAGGGGCCCGACGGCACCCCGCACGATCCCGCCCGCTTCGCCGCCGACCTGGCCGAGCGGGTCAACGCCCTGCTGGGCGACCCGGCGCGGGCGCGCGCCATGGGCCGGGCGGGCCGGGCCCGCGCCGTCGGCCGCTTCTCCTGGGAACGCGTCGCCCACCGCACCCTCGACCTCTACGCGAGCCTGCGCACCTGACCTCAACCGCGGCACGCGAGCCCGCGCCTGCGACCGACCCCGGAGCACCTGCGGCCGGGCGGGTCCGTGAAGTTACACGAGGCCCCGGCGGCCCGCCTGGGCCCCGGCCTGGAAGCGGGTCTCGGCGTTCAGCTCGTCGAGGAGGTGGCGCAGGCGGCGGCGCAGGCTTCGCGGGCTGGTGCCGAGCTGGCGGGCGATGGCGTCGTCCTTGAGCCCGGCCGCCAGCAGGGCCAGCAGCCGGCGATCCTCGACGCCGAGGTCCAGGCCGGGCTCGGGATCCTGTTCCTCCTCGGCGGCGGACGGTGGTGAGCCGTCGACCGACCACAGCTCGGGACGCACCGGCAGCGCCTCCCGCCACAGGCGCTCGAACAGCTCCACCAGCGCCACCACCATGGTGGAGCCCCTGATCAGCACGCCACGCGTCAGCGGCGGGTCCATGTGCAGCGGCATGACCGCCCGCCGCCGGTCGACGATCGCCATCTTGAACGGCAGCCGGGGTAGGATCCGCGCCTCCTCGCCCGCCCTGATCAGGGCGCCGACCTCGTCGAGGGCTCCCGCGTGGTCGAACGCCTCCGGCACGTACAGGGTGCGGTAGCGCACGCCGTTGCGGAGCAGGCCGGTCTGCAGCGGGTTGTGGTAATCCAGCACGTACGGGGGCCGGTCGAAGGTCAGCACCTCCTCCTTGGCCTCCTGCTGCAGCCGGACGTACCAGCGGGCCTGCTCCTCCGGCCCGGCGAGCACCTCGAACTGCCCGCCCCCCTCGGGGTCGGTGCCGACGGTGCGGAAGGCCGCCTCCAGCTCGTCCGCCGTGTCGGTGAGCCGGTCCAGCTCGCTCTGCATGTCCCGGACGAGGGAGCGGATGGCGGTGCCCGGGTTGGTGGCGGTCCAGCGGGGTGAGCGTCCCCACAGGCGGCTGACCAGGCCCATCGCCCGAAGCCTGCCCAGCGACGACTGGATGCGCCCGGCGCTCTCGCCGCTCCTCATGACGAGTTCCTGCACCGTGATCCCGGGGCAGGCCAGCACGCCGCGGTACACGCGTTCGTCGAACGCGCTGATCCCCACGACCTCCAGCGCCCGGCTCTCATCCACCATGGCTACGATCTTGGCCATTTCCGGCAGTTGCCGCAATAGGCCACTTAAACCACCTTGTCCCCAAAATTCACTGACCGTTAGAAAGCGGGGTGTGCAACAGAGAACCGCTCTTCTGGGCGTCGTGATAGCCGCCGTGACCACGTTGGCCGCGCCGGCCCAGGCGACGCCCGCCGCGCCGCCCACCGCCCAGGGGGAATCCGCTCCCACCCAGGGAGAACCCGCCAAGACGATCACCCTCATCACCGGGGACAAGGTCACCCTCCGCACGCTCCCCACCAAGGAGACGCAGCTCGACGTGGCCCCTGGTCCCGGCCGGGAGAAGATCAACTTCATCCACCGCCGGTCCGGCGACGGGCTCAGCGTCGTGCCCGTGGACGCCATGCCCCTGCTGGCCGAGGGCAGGCTCGACCCCCGGCTGTTCGACGTCACCCAACTGGCCGCGCTCGGCTACGACGACGCCGCCAGCCCGGGGCTCCCGCTCATCCTGACCTACCCGGAGCAGACCGGGGCCGCCGCGCTGCGCGCCGCGGGCGGCCGTCCGCTGACCGCGATCAACGGCGTCGCCAGGAGCGAGCCGCGTACCGGCGACCTCTGGAAGTCGCTGACCGGGCAGGCGAAGATGGCTGCCGCCCCCGCGAAGATCTGGCTCGACGGCAAGGCCAAGCTGTCACTCGACGTCAGCGTCCCGCACATCGGCGCCCCCGCGGCCTGGGCGGCCGGTCACACCGGCAAGGACGTCCCCGTCGCGGTGCTCGACAGCGGTTACGACCCCGACCACCCTGACCTCCAGGGCCTGGTCGCCAAGAGCGCGAACTTCACCTCCGAGCCGGACGTACGCGACCTCAACGGCCACGGCACCCACGTCGCGGCCACGATCGCCGGCTCCGGCGCGGCCTCGGGCGGCCGGTACAAGGGTGTCGCCCCCGGCGCCAAGCTGCTGATCGGCAAGGTCTGCGAGCAGAGCGGGTACTGCCCCGACTCGGCCGTCATCGAGGCCATGACCTGGGCGGCCGAGAACGGCGCCCGCGTCGCCAACCTCAGCCTCGGCAGCTCCGACACCCCCGGCGACGACCCGGCGGAGCAGGCCGTCAACAACCTCTCCGAGAAGTACGGCACGCTCTTCGTGATCGCCGCGGGCAACGACGGGCCGCAGACGCTGGGCTCCCCGAGCACCGCCGACCGCGCGCTGTCGGTCGGCGCCTCCTACCGCGACGACGACACGGTGGCCCAGTTCAGCGGCACCGGCCCGCGCGCGGGCGACGCCGCGATCAAGCCCGACCTGGTCGCGCCGGGCGTGAACATCGTCGCGGCCAGGGCCGCCGGCACCGCCGCCGGATCCCCCGTCGACGAGTCGCACACGGCGATGAGCGGCACGTCCATGGCCACCCCGCACGTGGCGGGCGCGGCGGCCGTCCTCGCGGGCCTGCACCCCGACTGGAAGGCCGACCGCATCAAGACGGCGCTGATGGCCTCCACCGCCCCCGGCGACGAGCTGGGCGCCTACATCCAGGGCTCCGGCCGGGTGGACGTCGCCCGCGCCGTCACCCAGCAGGTCACGGCCGAGCCCGCCGCGCTCGCCATGGGAGACCTCGAGCTGCCCGACACCGCGCCGAAGGAGCGCACGCTCACCTACCGCAACGACGGCGACACCGCCGTCCGGCTGGAGCTCGCCGTGACGGCCAAGGACGGCCGCGGCCAGCCCGTGACGCCCTTCACGCTCGGCTCCGACGCGGTCGAGGTGCCCGCCCACGGCACCGCCCAGGTCACGGTGACCGCCAGGCCCGAGGCCATCGGCGTCTTCAGCGGCACGGTCGTCGCGACGGGCGGCGAGGTCACCGTCCGCACCGGCATCGGCATGCGGGTCGAGCCGGAGCGGCGCGCGCTCAAGCTGAGCTTCACCGGCTCGGACGGCCAGGCCCCGCGGAACGCGTTCGCCGGGGTGATCGACCTCGACGCCAAGGAACAGAACAACTACGACATCTCCGGCGGCACCCTGGACCTCCGGCTGATCAAGGGCCACCGCTACACGGTCGTCACGCTGATGGCCGACCACGACGGCACCATCGTGATGGCCGCCGAACCGGAGTTCACCCTGGACGCCGACCGCGTCGTCACCGCCGACGCCCGCCGGGCCAAGCCGGTGGACGTGCGTACGGAGGAGCCGACCGCGCGGCTGGCCATCAGCATGCTCGGCATGCTCCAGCTCATCGAGGGCGAGCAGCCGCTGGGCGTGGACGTGGACCTGTCCGGCCTGTGGGGCGCGGACCGGGTGACGGGCGTCAAGGCCATCCCGACCACCCGTACGGCGAGCAAGAACTTCGCCTACTACCGCTGGACCCAGTGGGCCAAGCCGAAGGGCGACGGCACCTACGACGCCAGCCCGTACTTCTACCACCTGATGAAGGCCGAGCCGCGCATCCCCGCCGACCCCGGCTACCGCCCGCGCCGCCGCGACCTCGCCGAGGTCACCTCCACGTACGCCACCCAGCAGGACGCCAAGACCGGCGAGCACATGGCGCTGCCCGTGCTGTACGGCAAGGAGCTGGCGTGGATGCCGTACGTGCACCTCTCGCACCTCCCGCTGCCCTTCCGCAGGACCGAGTACTACACGCCCGGCGACACCGGCTGGTATCCGTCCTTCGTCCAGTACCGGCTCCCGCCGGACGGCTTCAACGACGTGGACCAGTTCTTCTTCGGCGAGACCAAGGTCTACCGCGCGGGGCAGAAGACCACGGAGAGCTGGAACAACGGCGTCTTCGCGGCCGGGCTCACCCCCCGGGGCGACCTCACCTGGCGCCTGGACGACATGATGCAGTTCGCGACCGGGCTGTTCGAGGACCCCACCTCCGACCGCGTCTCCTACGGCGAGTACACCGTCCCGCGGACCACGCTCTACCGTGACGGCAAGGAGGTCTACGAGGCGGACTACCTGCCCGGCTCGATCGAGGTGCCCGCGGACCAGCGGGAGAGCGAGTACCGGCTCACGATGACGGCCGACCGCGACCCGGCGCAGACCACGGTCTCGACCCGGGTGAGCGCCGAGTGGCGGTTCCGCTCGAAGACCCCCGAGGCGGGCAAGCGGCAGGTGCTGCCCCTGCTCGCCGTCAAGATCAGCCCTGAGCTGGACGAGCGCAACCGGGCCGCCGCGGGCCACATGCGCATCCCGCTCGGCGTCCAGCGTCAGGACGGCTCGCCCGACCTGAAGCTGCGCACGCTCACCGTCGACGTCTCCTACGACGACGGCCGCACCTGGCTGCCCACGCTGGTGCACCCGTCGGGCAAGGGCGGATGGTCCGCCGAGACCTGGCACCCGGCCTCGGCGCGCGGGAAGTACGTCTCGCTGCGCGTCAAGGCCGCCGACACGGGCGGCAACGCGTTCGCCGAGACCGTCGTCAGGGCCTATCAGGTCAAGTGACAGGCCGGTAGAGGAAGGCCCCGCCGCCCGGCGGGGCCTTCCGTCATTGGACGCGTTCGAGCACGACCACGGGGATGTCCCGGTCGGTCTTCTTCTGGTACTCGTCGTAGTCGGGCCAGGTCCTGGCCATCACCCGCCACATGTCGGGCTTCTCGCCGGGCCCGGCCGTACGGGCCGTGGCCCTGAACCTGTCGCCCTTGACCTGCACCTGCACGTCGGGATCGACCAGCAGGTTCTTGTACCACTGCGGATGGTCGGGAGCCCCGCCCTTCGACGCCACCACCAGGTAGTCGTCGCCGTAGGGCTGGTAGATGAGAGGCGTGGTGAAGGGCTTGCCCGACTTGCGGCCCTTCGTGGTCAGGAGCAGGACGACGGTGTTGTTCCAGTCGTGGCCTTCGGCCCCGTCGGTCTCCTGATAACGCCGGACGTGTTCGTCGCCATAGAGCATGTCGGCGACCTACCCACCGTGGGCGTGACCTCACCGTTACCAGCCGAGGTCTGTACGAGAAGTTAACAAGGCTGGCACACTGCATTTGTGTAAGCGCTTACAGCACGGCATCATGAAAGCGCTTACACGAAAGGAAGACGTGCTCCATGGACGTGACCATCTACGAAGTGGCCAAGCGGGCGGGCGTGTCCATCGCGACCGTCTCCAGGGCCCTGCGCGGCACCGGCCCCGTGGCCGCCAAGACGCGGGAGAAGGTGCTCAAGGCCGTCGAGGAGCTGAACTTCACGCCCAGCCGCCTGGGCGTCAGCCTGGCCGAGGGCCGCCACGCCGCCAACGGCATCGTCTTCCCCGACCTGGCGGGCCCGTACTACACCGAGGTCCTGCTCGGCTACGAGGAGGTCGCCTCCGAGCTGGGGCGCTCGGTCGTCATCCTGTCCACCAAGGGGCGCACGCGGGTCAACGACCTGATCAAGGACCTGGCCGGGCGGGTCGACGGCATGCTGATCTTCGGCCACGCCGTGCCGGAGCCGCTGGTGGCCGAGCTGGTCCGGCTGGGGGTGCGGCTGGTGTTCCTCTCCCGAGACCCGCTGCCCGGCGCCGACACGCTGCGCAGCGAGAACACCGCCTCGGCCCGCGCGCTGGCCCGGCACCTGCGCGACCACGGCTACGAACGCTTCGCCTTCCTCGGCGCGCCCCTGACCAGCCGCGACGACGTGGACGAACGCTGGCGGGGCGTGCGCGCGGAGCTGGGCGACGCGATCGAGGCCGTCGACACCGGCCACTACACCGTGGAGAGCGGCTTCGAGGCGGCCAGGAAGCTGCTCAAGGGCGCGGGCAGGCCGCGGGCCATCGTCTGCTCCGACGACGAGGTGGCGCTGGGGGCGCTGCTCGCCGCCGAGGAGCTGGGCCTGGACGTGCCCGGCGACGTGGCCGTGACCGGCTGGGACGACATCATGGCCGCCCGGCACGCCCGCCCGGCGCTGACCACCGTACGGCAGCCGATGCGCGAGCTGGGCGCCCGCGCCGCCCGCGCGCTCGACGAACTGATCACCGGGGTTCGCGACACCCCGAACCACCTCACCCTGACCACCGAGCCGGTCATCCGCGCCAGTTGTGGTCACCACCCCCAGGAGGCACGAACGTGAACACCACCACCCGGCGCGCCGCCGCGGGCGCGCTGGCCCTCGCGACCCTGGCCGCGGGCTGCGGCCGCGGCGCGGACAGGGCGCCCGAGCAGGCGCAGGACGTCACGACCGGCAAGATCACCGGCGAGGTCACGGTCTGGGCGATGGGCGAGGAGGGCAAAGCGCTCGGCGCCTTCGTCAAGGACTTCGAGAGCGCCAACCCCGGCGTCAAGGTCAACGTCACCGCCATCGGCTGGGACGTGGCCCACGACAAGATCACCGCGGCCATCGCGGGCGGCGCCACGCCCGACGTGAGCATGATCGGCTCGACCTGGTCGGGCGAGCTGGCCAAGACCGGCGCGCTGGAGCCGACCCCGGGCAACCTGGTCGACCCGGCGGCCTTCTTCCCCGGCGCCTGGCAGACCGTCGACGTCAACGGCACCGCGTACGGCGTCCCCTGGTACGTCGAGACCCGCGTCCTCTACTACCGGACCGACCAGGCCGAGAAGGCCGGGGTCGAGCCGCCCGCGACCTGGCAGGAGTTCACCGCGTTCGCCGAGGCGCTCAAGGAGAAGGGCGGCGCCAAGGACGGCTTCCAGCAGAGCTACACCCTCGGCGCCTCCTGGCAGGAGGTGCTGCCGCTGATCTGGCAGGCGGGCGGCGAGATCGTCAAGGACGGCAGGTACACCTTCGACACCCCCGAGGCGGTGACCGCGCTCAAGCAGTACGCGTCGATGTTCCAGCGGGAGCTGGCCCGCACCGACGCCCCCGCCGGCGCCTTCCCCCAGTCGTTCATCAAGGGCGAGGTCGGCGGCTTCTTCTCCGGCCCGTGGATGATCGGCGTGCTGAACAACGACGGCGGCCCCGGCTTCGCCGGCAAGTTCGACGTGGCCCCCTACCCCAAGGGCCCGGTCGCCGGCACGAGCTTCGTGGGCGGCGCCGACATGGCCGTGTTCAAGAAGGCCGCGAACCGCGACGCCGCCTGGTCGTTCATCAAGTGGCTGAGCGAGCCGAAGGTGCAGGCCAAGTGGTACACCACGGTCAAGGCGCTGCCGGCCGTGCAGTCGGCCTGGCAGGAGCCCGAACTGGCCGCCGACGAGCAACTGAAGGTCTTCGGCGAGCAGCTCAAGGACGCCAAGACGCCGCCGCCGTTCCCCACCTGGGAGCAGGTGGCCAGGGTGCTGGAGACCGAGCTGGAGAAGCTGGCCCGCGGCCGGTCCACGCCAGAGGAGACGGCCAAGGCGATCCAGTCGCAGGCCGACACGATCGGCACCGGCCTTTAGCGCCATGGCGGTCCTCACGAGGCAGGCCCCGCCCACCCCGCCCCCGGTGAAGGTCAGGAGCGCCCTGCGCCGGTCGGGGGTCGGCTGGCTGTTCGTCGCGCCGTTCGTGGTGCTGTTCGCGGTGTTCTACCTGGGCCCGCTGCTCGTCGGCATCGGGATGAGCGTCACCGACATGCGCAGCACCGACGTGGCCGACCCGCTCGCCGTCGACGTGGTCGGCGTCGACAACTACCTGCGGCTGATGAACGACGCGGCCATGCGCAGGGCGGCCGTCAACACCGTCGTGTTCGTCGTCACCGCGCTGCCCCTGACCATCGGGCTCGGGCTGGCCGCCGCCGTGCTGCTCAACTCGGGGATCGCCCGCCTGCCCGCCGCGTTCTTCCGGCTCGGCTACTACCTGCCCAACATCACCAGCATCATCGGTGTCGCCGTGGCCTGGAAGTTCCTGCTGGAGCCGCAGGCCGGGCTGGTCAACCGGCTGCTGGAGCTGGCCGGGATCGCCGGCCCGAACTGGCTGCAGAGCGAGAGCACCGCCCTGCCGTCGATCATCGTGATGACGGCCTGGCGCAGCTTCGGCTTCGACATGGTCGTGCTGCTGGCCGCGCTGCAGACCATCCCCAGAGAGCTGTACGAGGCGGCCGAGGTCGACGGCGCGGGCCGCTGGGCCAGGTTCCACGCGGTCACCCTGCCCGCGCTGCGCCCGGTGCTGCTGTTCTGCACGGTCTACAGCTCGGTCGGGTTCATGCAGTTCCTGGAGGAGCCGCTGGTCATGACCGGCGGCGGGCCGCTCAACTCCACGCTGTCGGCCTCGCTGGCCATCTTCGACCAGTTCGGGGTCGGCAACTACGGCTACGCGGGGGCCGCCTCGACCGTGCTGTTCACGGTGATCGTGGCACTGGCCGTGCTGCAGCTCAGGCTCGGGAGGAACAGGTGAACAGGACCCGCCGCCAGCGCGCGGTGACCTACCTCGGGCTCTCCCTCGGGCTCGCGCTGGTCGCCGGGCCGTTCCTGTGGACGGCGCTCAGCTCGCTCAAGCCCGAACGCGAGATCAGGCGCGACCCGCCGACGTTCTGGCCCGAGACGTGGACGCTGGACAACTTCGCGGAGCTGTTCGGGCGGGTCGACCTCGGCACCGCGTTCGCCAACAGCCTGATCGTCGCGCTCGTGCTGGTCGCCACGAACCTGCTCTTCTGCTCGATGGTCGGCTACGCCTTCGCCAAGCTCTCCTTCCGAGGCAAGCGCCTGGCCTTCGGCCTGGTGCTGGTGCAGCTCGCGATCCCGGCGATCGTGCTCGTGGTGCCGCAGTTCGTCCTGATCGCGAAGCTGGGCCTGGTCAACACGTTCGTCGGCATCATCCTGCCGGGCGTGGTGGCGCCGCTGGGCGTGTTCATGATGCGGCAGTTCATCTCCGAACTGCCCGACGAGCTGATCGACGCGGCCCGGGTGGACGGCGCCAGGGAGCTGCGCATCTTCTTCAGGATCATCCTGCCGCTGTGCGGGCCGCCACTGGCCACGCTGGGGCTGATCACGTTCCTCGGGGCGTGGAACAACTTCCTCTGGCCGGCCGTGGTCGCCCAGAGCGAGGACATGTACACCCTCCCGGTCGCGCTCAACATCCTCAACGACTTCGAGGGCACCCACTACAACCTGCTGGTCGCCGGATCGGTCGTGGTGATCGCGCCGATCCTGTTCCTGTTCGTCCTCCTGCAGCGCTTCTTCGTCCAGGGCATCGCCACCACCGGCCTCAAGTAGAGGAGCACCCCCCATGCGCAAGGCGGTCCTGTCCGGCCTGCTCGTGCTGTCCGTAGCCGTGCCGGCCCTTCCCGCGGACGCCGACAGCGTCCTCCACCGCTACGCCAGGGACACCTGGCGGTCGATGGACGCCATGGTCGAGCCGGCTACGGGCCTGCCCGCCGACAAGGTGACCGGCGACCTGAAGACCCGTGCCGAGGTCACCTCGCCCACCAACGTGGCCACGTACCTGTGGAGCACCCTGACCGCCCGCGACCTGCGGATCATCAGCCGCGGCGACGCCGCCGACCGGGTCGGCAGGGTGCTCGCCGCGCTGCGGGGACTGGAGCGCAACGGCCCCACCGGCCAGTTCTACAACTGGTACGACCCCGCCACCCTCCGCCTCGTCACATCCTGGCCGGACACCGGCGACCCGGTGCGCCCGTTCGCCTCCAGCGTGGACAACGGCTGGCTGGCCACGGCGCTCATGATGGTCCGCAACGCCGTGCCGTCCCACGCCAAGGCCGCGGGCGAGCTGCTGGCCTCGATGGACTTCAGGTCCTACTACGATCCGGCGGCCCGCCCCGACGCCGGCACCGGTCTGCTGCGCGGCGGCTTCTGGCCGGAGCCGCCCGACGGCTGCCACGTCCCCAGCGACTACGCCGGCACCGGCGTCACCGTCTACTCCACCTGCCACCACTACGGCGCGCCCGCCGAGACCCGCATCGGCCAGTACGTGGGCATCGCGCTCGGCCAGCTCCCGCGCGAGAGCTACTTCGGCCCCTACCGCACCTTCCCGGACAACGCCTGCGACTTCGGCTGGCAGGAGCAGAAACCGGTCGGGTCGTGGAAGCGGTACCTGGGCGTGAACGTCTGGGAGGGCACGTACGAGTACCGCGGCCTGCGCTACGTCCCCAACTGGGGCGGCTCGATGTTCGAGGCCCTCATGCCCGACCTGGTGGTGCCGGAGGCCGCGTGGGCGCCGCGGAGCTGGGGCCGCAACCACCCGGTGTTCGTCCGGGCCCAGATCGAGCACGGCCTCGACGAGGCCGAGTACGGCTACTGGGGCTTCTCACCCTCCAACGACCCGCACGGCGGCTACCGCGAGTACGGCGTCGACCAGCTCGGCATGGACGAGCCCGGCTACACCACCGACCGCGAACGCACCGGCACCGACCCCGGCTACGAGGGCTGCCGCCCCGCCAAGCCGGAACCGGCCGCGTACGGCGACGGCGTCGTGACCCCGCACGCCAGCTTCCTGGCACTGCCGTACGCGCGGTCGGCCGCCCTGGACAACCTGGCCCGGCTGCGCCGCGACTTCGACGCCTACGGTCCCGGCGGCTTCTACGACGCGGTCGCCGTCCGCTCCGGCGTCGTGTCCAAGTGGTACCTGGCGCTCGACCAGGGCATGGTCATGGCCGCGCTGGGCAACGCGCTCGCGGACGGGAACCTGCACCGCTACTTCGCAGGCTCCGGCGTGGAGGCGAAACTCCGGCCGGTGATGCAGATCGAGGAATGGGACGTGCGATGAATCGAGGTACCCCTTGAACGACCCTTTGAGCGGCTCCATGCCCGACTCGGTGCCCGACCCGGTGCCTGACCCGGTGCCCGGCTCCGGCTCTGGTTCCGCCGCCCGGCGGGACTGGCGGGATCGCATCGGGCTGGCCTCCGGCCGGGTGGCCGCGGGGCCGCGGCCCGTGCCGGTGGCGCCGTCCGGGCTGCGCGCGGTGCCGGGCGCCGGGCACGTGACGCTGACCTGGGACCCGGTGCCCGGAGCCATCGGCTACCTGGTGCACCGCGACGGGCGCCCGGCCGTGCCGCCCGACGTGGACGTGCCCGCGGTGCCGTCCTGCCGGTTCGTGGACACCGGGTACGGGGCGGCCGACCCGGCGACCTACCCAGCGGCCTACACGGTGGCCGCCGTCCTCACCATGGACGCCACCGGCCCCTTCTCACCGCCGGTCGAGGCCGCGCCGCTGCCCGCCCTGGAGGGGGCCGAGGTCGCCGTACGGGTGGACGCGCGGCGGGTGACGCGCGAGCTGCCGCGGCCGTGGGCGTACATGGTGGGGTCCGAGCACCTGTCCCACCTGCTCAGCACCGACGAGACCGGCGGCCGGCCCATCGGCGAGGAACTGGCGGCGGCGCTGCGCCTCGTCCACGAGGAACTGGGCGTCCGGACGGTACGCGCGCACGCCATCCTCGGCGACGACCTCGGCGTCTACCGTGACGGCGGCCGGTACGACTTCTCCGGCGTGGACGCGGTCTACGACAAGGTCGTCTCCCTCGGCCTGCGGCCGATCGTGGAACTCGGCTACATGCCGCGCGACCTGGCCTCCGACCCGTCCAAGACCGTCTTCGAGTACGGCGCCATCATCTCGCCCCCCAAGGACTTCGAGGCGTGGGGCGACCTGGTCAGGGCGCTGGTCGAACACCTGGCCGCCCGCTACGGCCTGCGCGAGCTGATCGACCACTGGGCCTTCGAGGTCTGGAACGAGCCGAACCTGGCCGTCTTCTGGTCCGGCACGCCCGAGGAGTACTTCCTGCTCTACGACGTCACCGCCGCCGCCGTGAAGAACGTCCACCCCGACCTGCGCGTCGGCGGCCCAGCCTCGGCCGCCGACGGGTGGGTGGAGGAGCTGCTAGCGCACGTTGCCGAGTCGGGCGCGGCGCTCGACTTCGTCTCCACCCACACCTACGGCAACGCGCCGCTCGACTGGCGGCCCACGCTGGCCAGGTACGGGCGGGACGTGCCCATCTGGTGGACAGAATGGGGGCCCACGCCGACCCACTTCCACGGCATCGGCGACGGGCCGTTCGGGGCGGCGTTCGCCCTGCACGGGATGAGGTCGGCCGCCGGACGGGTCGCCGCGCTGGCGCACTGGGTGGCCTCCGACCACTTCGAGGAGCTGGGCCGCCCGCCCAGGCTCTTCCACGGCGGGTTCGGGCTGCTGACCGTCGGCAACCTGCGCAAGCCGCGCTTCCACGCCCTCGCCCTGGCCGAACGGCTGGGCGGCGCGGAGCTGGCCGCCGAGGTCACCGGCGACGCGGGCGGCGTCGAGGTGTGGGCCGCCCGGCACGACGAGGACGGCCGGGTCGGCGTACTGCTCTGGAACGGCACGCTCAACAGCGCCCAGTCCGCCGGGGCCGCCGAGCTGGACCGTACGGTGACGCTCACCGTCGGCGGGCTGGACGGCACGTACACGCTCACCCACCACCGCATCGACGGCGAGCACACCAACGTGGAGGCGGCCTGGGCGGCGATGGGCGGCGGCGACTGGCCGTCCGGCGCGCAGTGGGACGAACTGCGCGCCGCCGACGGCCTGGACGCGCTCACCCCGCCCGCCACGGTCGGCGGGCCCGAGCTGACGCTGACGTTCGACCTGCCCATGCCGGGCGTCTCGTTCGTCGAGCTGACCCCGGGCTGACACTCCTCGAGCCGGTGGCGGCGGTCCCGGACAGGCGGCCCGTGGGGGGCGGTCCTGTACGGGGAGGCACACCGGTGAGAGCCTGTGCGCATGACCGAACCGGCCGAGGCGCTGGCCGCCCGCATCGAGCGGTTCGAACAGGTCGCGGATCCCGGCCTGATCTGGGACTCCGCGGCGCTGTCCGAGGCCGAGCAGGCGATGCGCGCGTGCGCGGGTGACCGGTCCGACGCGGCCACCTGGCGACTGATCGGCGTCCTGCACCTGGCCCGGTTCCGGCTCGACCCGGGCACCACGCAGGACGCGGCGGTGGCGGGGGCCTTCTTCGCCGCCGTCGCCGTCCTGGACCCCGGACGGCTGCCGGAGAAGCTGCGCGGCCCCAGCGTGCCGCCCGGCGAGTCGGCGGAAGCCTGGGCCGGGCTGGTGGAGGAGGTGTTCCGGCACGTGGACCCGTCCGCGTACCGGCACGTCGGGCTGCTCGTGCACGCGCTGGTACGCCGCGCCATGGCGCACCCGACCCAGGAGGTGGCCGACCGGCTCGGGCAGTTCCTGCTGCAGGAGTCCATGCACGCGGCCGACCCCTCGTGGGCGCCGGGCGCACTGGCGTCGCTGGGCGGCGGACTGGTCCGCCTGTACGAGGCGAGCGGCGACAGGAACGTCATCGACGACGCGGTGCACGTACTCCTGCGCGCCTGCCTGTCCGCGCCGGGGAGCACGCTCTTCCCGTCCCCGGCCGACGACCTGGCGACGGCGCTCGGGCTGGCGGCGCCCGGCGACGAGGAACTGGTCAGGGCGTACCTGGCGGCGGCGGAGCCCTCTCCCGCCGCGCAGGACCGGTCGCGGGCGCTGCTGGCGCTCGTCGGACTCACCAGGGCGCGGGCCACGGCCACGTACGCGGACGCGGACCTGCTGGCGTTCATCCGGGTGGGACAGTGCGCCCTGGACTTCTGGCACGAGCGGTGGGCGCACCCGGAGGTGCTGGCGCCGTACGCGGCGGGGCTGGTCGAGTGGTACGTCGTCACAGGCGACGAGCGCTCGCTGGAAGCCGGAACGGAGATGCTCGAAACCCTCCGCGTGCCCCCCGACGAACGCACCCGAGGACTCGGCGGCGACCCCGTCGTACGCCCGGCCCTCCTCGGGGAACGCCGCCGCCACCGCTACGACGTCACCGGCGACCCCGCCGACCTGGACGCCGCAGTCACGGCCCTGCACGAGGCCGTCCGCCTCACCCCGGCCACACCCACGGTCCGTGCCGGGGAGCCCGAGGAGCCCAGGCCCTCCGGCCGGAACGGGCGCTTCGACCGGGCGAGCCTGCTGACCGACCTGGCGGACGCGCTGCTCGTCCGGGCCGTCGTGACCGGAGGCGAGCCCGCCGAGCCGATCGCCGTCGCGCGCGCCGCCCTGGCCGCCCACGGCGAGCACGGTCCTGACCGGGCCAGGCCCCTGCTGCTCCTCGGCCGGGCGCTCACGATCCGCCTGGTGGCCGACGACGTCGACGAGGCCGTGGCCGCGCTGCGCGAGGCCGCGGCGACCGACGAGCGGATGGAGGTCAGGACGCGGGCGTACGGGCTGGTCTCGGACGTGCTGCTCTGGCGCGCCACGCAGACGGAGGTCGAACGGCCCGCCGAGGACCTCCACGAGGCCGTGCTGTCGGCCCGGCAGGCCGTGGAGTCGGCCATGAAGACCTCGGGCGGGCAGGCGTCCGCCCAGCGCGCGTTGTGCGGCGCCCTGCTGGCCCGCTACGCGGCGCAGGGCGACCCCCGCGACCTCACCGAGGCCCTCCCGCTGATCGGCGACGGAGACCCTGACCTGCTCGCCGGCCTCACCACCGCCCTCGACACCCCTCCCATCCCCGGCCGCCACGACTCCGGTGACCGCCGTGCGCCCGCCCGTCCACCCGCGCCCGCCGACCTCACCGCGGCGGACGAGGGTGAGCCGCCCTCCCCGGACGAGCCGTCCGCCGCCTCCGGCGTCGGCGAGGCGCTCGTCCCCGTCGTGGACGAGGAGCTCGCGCGGGCCGCGACCGAGGCGGCGCTGCGCTCGCAGGACGAGGCGCTGACCCGCAAGCTGCTGCTGGTGGCCGAACGGGCGGCGGGGACGCGGGCCGGGCGCGGTGAGTTCCTGCTCGGGGTGGCGTCGCGGCTGGCGGAGGCGGGCCGGGCACGCACCGCCGAGGGCGTGCTGGAGCGGGCGGTCCAGACGTTCGAGGCGGCCGGGGCCCGTCCGCGGGCGGCGTACGCGCTGTCGCGGCTGGCGGAGCTGGGAGACGTTTCGCGGGCGCTGGCGGCGCACGCCCGCTCGGCGGCCCTCTATCACGACCTGGACGACCCCCGCTCCGAGGCGTCGCAGCTCGCCCGCATGGGCCTCCTGCACCTCGCGAACGGCGACCCCGCCCAGGCGGTCGAACACCACCTGCGTGCCGCCGCCCTGTGCGAGGCCGCCGGGCTGGCCGCCGAGGAGGCCGCCCATCAGGGGCAAACGGCCGAGGCGTACCTGGCGGCGGGCGACCCCGCGGGAGCCGTCGGGTGCGCGGTCCGGTCCCGTGAGCTGTACCTGGAGCTGGGCGAGCCGGAGGCCGCCGCGCTGGCCCTGGTCCACGCCGCCAGGGCCGCCGTGGACGAGGACGACCTCACCGCCTCCGCCGAACGCATGGCCGCCTGCGCCATCGAGCTGGAGGCCGCCGGGGCCTGGGAGGAGGCGTGCCGGACGCTCGACGCCCACGCGGTCGTGCTGGCCGGGCGCGGCCACCCGGGCCATGCCGCGGCCTGCGAGACCCGGCTGGTGGAGATCGTACGGCGGCGGGGGCGGCGCCGCGAGCCCGCCGACGAGTGGTACCGGCTCGCGCGGCGCCGCCGTGGGCGCGGCGACGTCGACGGGGCGCGCGTGGCGTTCGAGCTGGCCGAACGCGAATACGAGGCCGTCGGCCACGACGACGGTGCCGGGTCGGTGCGCTACAACCTGGGCGTCCTGGAGTACGCGGAGGGTGAGACCGAGCGGGCGCTGGAGGCGTTCGGGGCGGCGGGGGAGACGTTCGCGGGGCTGCGGGCGTACGCGAAGGAGGCGGCGGCGCTGACCATGCGCGCCTCCTGCCTGACCGTACTCGGCCGTCTCGACGACGCCATGAACGACCTGGACCGCGCCCTGGAGCTGTCCGCCGCGGAGGGCGAGCTGGAGACCCTGCTCACCGCCACCCTCGGCCGGGCGACGGTGGACATGGCGCTCGGCCGGCCGGGCCCGGCGTTGGAACGACTGAACGCGGCTCTGCCCCTGGCCGCCGGGGACGCGTTCAAGGAGGCCGTCGTACGGGATCGGCTGGCGGCGCTGGCCGCCCGTACCGGGGATCTGGGGGCGCAGGCGGAGGCGCTGGAGGCGGCGCTGACAGGCTTCCGCGACTCAGGACAGCACCGGCTGGCCGCCCTCACCTCGATCAGGCTCGGCTTCACCCTGGAGACGCGCGGGGAGTTCCGCCGCGCGCGGGCCGCGCTGGAGGAGGGACTGACCGGTCTGGAGGCGGCCGAGGACGTACGCGCGGGCGGCGCGCCGTTCGAGATCGTCGCCGCCATGGGCGGGGACCTGGACGGGGCGGTCCTGTCCCGCCTGGCGGCCATCCAGCTCACGCTGGGGGACGTCACCCGGGGCCGCGCCGGTCTCACCCGGGCCGTGTCCCTGCTGCGGGGCGGGCGACGCCGGGCGCCGGACGCGGAACACCTGGAGACCTGGCTACGCCTGGAGGAGGCCGAGGCCGCGGGCGACCTCGGCGCGGCCCGCACCCTCGCGGAACAGACCCTCGCCCGCGCCGAGCGGCACGGGCCCGCGGCTTCGCGCGAGGTGATTCCGCTCGGGGGCGGCTCCGGCGGCGTCGACCGGTCGTACCTGCTGGCCAAGCTGTCGGCCTACTGCCGCGACCTGGGGGACCTGACCGCCGCCCACGCGTACGCGGCCCAGGGGCACGAACTGCGCGACGGGCGGGTGATCGAGCACCTGTGCAACCTCGGCGCGGCGGCCGTCGGGCTGGGGCGGGCGGAGGAGGCGGCCGGGCACCTGTCCGAGGCGGTCGAGCTGTCACGCGACTCCGAGTCCGCGCTGCCCGTCCGGCTCGTCCGCGCCCTCGGCCTGCTCGCGAACGCTCTCACGGACCTGGGGCGATGGGAGGAGGCCGCGGCGGCGTACGCGGAGGGGCTCTCCCTGGTCGGCGCCCCCGTCTGGCGGGCGTTACGCGTACCGCTCTTGACCGGCCGCGCCACCCTCCACCTCAGGCTCGGACAACTGGACGAGGCCGCCGCCCGCTACCGAGAGGCCCTCACGCTGAGTGAGGAGCTGGGCCGCCCGACGGAGGGGGCGCCGGGGCGGCGTGGCGACCTCGCCGCCGCCTATGCCGACCTCGCCCTCGTCCACGAGCTGCGCGGCGAGCCCACCGAAGCCATGGCGCTCGCCGAACGTGCCCTGGACCTCGAACGCGCCCACGCCCGCCCCCACGGCACGGTCCTGGCCCTGATCACCCTCGCTCGCCTCGACTCGGCCGCCTCCCGGCCGGAGGGCGGTGGGATCGGGCGGGCGGTGACGCGGTTGCGGGAAGCGCTGGCCCTGGCCCAGGAGACCGGCTTCCGCGCGGGGGAGGCGATCGCGCTGAGCGACCTCGGCGCTCTCGACCTCGCCACCGCCTCCTGCGCCCGCGCTCAGCGGCGGCTGTCCACGGCCATCGACCTGTTGACGGACCTCGGACACGACCTGGAGCTTCGTACCGCCTGCCACCGCCGTTCCATCGCCGCCGAGTGGCTCGGCGACCTCCCGGCCGCGCTCGCCGACGCGGAAAGGGCCTGCGCACTCGGGCACGAGCCCTCCAGGGACCGGGCGATCCGGCTGGCCGTGCGTTCGGCCCGTGGGATGGCGGCCTGGACACACGCCGAGCACGCCAGACTCCGCGCCCTCACCGCCCACTTCGACGGCCACCTCGACGGCCACTTCGACGGCCACTTCGATGGCCCGCCCGCTCGAAGCACCCCCGGCACAGGTCACAGCACCTCCCACACCGACTACGACCGCGTCGCCGCCCGTGCCGTGCCGGGCTCCGGCCGAGACCGTCCCGCGTCCTGGCTCGACCGTCCGGCGCTGCACAGCGTCCCCGCCGCGGGGCCCGACCGCGTGGGCTCGCACGCCGTGCCCGCCGACCTCCTGCGCGCCGAGCGGGACGGGCTCGACACCGTCCGCACGCTCATGGCGGCCGCCCGCAACACCCGCGACCCGGAGGCGGCCGCCCGCCTCATCGGCCGGGCCCGCGCCGCCCAGGCCGACCTGGAGGCCCTCTGGCGGCGCATGGAGCCCCTGGCCCCCGACCACGTCGCGCTGCGCCTGCGTACGCCGCCCAGCCGCGCCGAACTCGACGCCCTCGTCTCGCCCTCAGAGCCAGGAGAAGGGCCGATCGGCCTGCTCGCCTTCCACCTCACCGAGAACACCACGCCTCCACACGACAGCACGGCTGGCGCCGAGCCCTCAGCCACCTCAGACGGCGAAACCGAGGCCACCTCAGGCGGCGAAACCGAGGCCACCTCAGGCGGTGAGACCGTGGCCGCTTCGGGCGGTGAGACCAGGGCCGCCTCGGGCGGTGAGACCGTGGTCGTGCTCGCCCATCGCACCGGCTGGCCCGAGCCGCGCGCCTTCCCCACCACCGCCGGCCGCGACCTCCTGGCCGACTTCCTGCGTGTGCTGCACGGCCCCCGTCCGGACCTGCTGGACGTCGAGGCCCGCCGTCGCCGCGCCGACCTGTGGCGCCGCCTGGCCGACTCCCTGCTCGCCGACGCCCTCGACGCCCTCGGCGACGACCTGGCCCTGCTGCACCTGATCCCGCACGCCGAGCTGTGGGAAGTCCCGCTCCACGCCCTGGCCCCTGGCGGTCGCCCGCTGATCGACCGCTGCCCCGTCGCCTACGCCCCCTCCGCTGCCGTCCTGGCCCGCCTGGCGCGGCGCGTGCCCGTACGGCGGGACGGCCCCCTGGTGCTGGCCTTCGCCCAGGACGCCGCCGGGCGTCCCGTCGTCGAGGCGGAGGCAGCGGACGCCGCGGCCCTGCTCGGCGCCTCGCCGCACCTGGGCGGGGAGGCCGCCTCGGCGCTCCTGCCCGGCTCGTGGGACGTGCTCCACCTCTCCTGCCAGGTCGTCCACGATGCCGCCGACCCGGGTGGCTCGGGCGTCCGCCTCGCCGACGGCCTCCTCACCGCCCGCCGCCTCATGACCATGAACGTGGGCGCGGACCTCGTCGTCGTCCCCGCGCACGGACGGCAGGCCGAGGCGGACCCCGATGGCCCGGCGGGCGGCGGCCCGCGCGCGGGTGAGGGCCCGGCAGGCACTGCCTCACCTGGTGGGGAAGACGTGGCACGCGGCGAGTCACCTGGTGGCCGGGGCGTGGCAGGCGGCGGGTCACCTGGTGGCCAGGGTGTGGCAGGCGGTGGTTCGGGTGCGGGGGAGGGGACGGCCGCGCTGGGTCACGCGTTGCTGCACGCCGGCGCCCGATCGGCGGTGCTCACCCTCTGGCCCGTCTCAGCCGAGATCACCCGGGCCCTCGTCCACGACCTCCACACCCACCTGCGCGACGGAGCGGCCCCGGCCCAGGCCCTGCGCGCCGCCGTGCTGGGGCTGCGTGAACTCTACGGCTCCACGGAGCCGGAGCTCTGGGCCGCGTTCGTGCTCACCGGCCTGCCGGGCGACTCGCCCGTCCACTTCGAGTCGGGCAGCAGCGCCACCAGCACCAGATAGCCGAAGAACCCGACCGCCAGCCCCACCGCGTAGCCGCCGAACACCTCGGGTGCGTCGAGCAGGGCCACCACCAGGCCGCCGCCCACCGAGGCGAGCACCGCCGCCAGGTCGGTCAGCGGCGCGCCGGATTGCCTGCGGCGCAGCGCCCCGTACGTGATCCAGCCGATCACCAGCCCGAAGCAGATCGCGCCGAGCACCGCCATACGAGAACCTCCAAGTCGCCCGCCACCACTCGCCGGGCTGTCGCGTGACTCTGCCCGCCGGAAGGATCGCCGTTCACGATCGCACGCACAGGACCCGACTGGCTAGGGGCGAACCCACCCGAACGGGCCCAGTGGCGGCATAACCACAACAAAGCGGGAGTGCCCTTGAAGGGGCGGCTGGGCGGGGCTCAGAGGTAGGACCTGGTCGCGCTCACCAGCTCGGCCGCGGCGTCACGGGTGTCGATGTAGAGGGCGGTCTCGGGGGTGCGCTCGCGTACGTCCTGGTCGCGGATCGCGAACACGGCCGGGGACACGCCCACGTCGCCGTAACGCCCGTTGACGGCCGCACCGATCGCCCGGCGGACGTCGCCGACCACCTCACGCGAGGTGTGCTCGGCCCCGGAGGCGGCCAGATAGCCGAGCATCCCGGCGAAGCGCAGCTCACCCTCGGCCGCCGGATGCTGCTCGGGCAGCACGGGACGGTCGAGCCAGAACACCTTGCCCGCCAGGAACGCCGCGTAGCCGTCGTCGTCGCCCAGCACACGCGTCGTCTCGGCGAGCAACTCGCCGAACTCGGCCAGCTCCGCCTCAGGCGGCAGGTCCGTGGTGACGAACAAAGGCACGATCAGCGAGTCGAGCATGTCACTATCCCTCCGTGAGGTGCCTCATCGTAGGATGCCGCACCGACAATCTCCGCGCCCGCCACTCCGGCCCCGCCTTTGCCGCGCGCCGGAGGCCGGAATCCCGGTGGGAAGGCCGCAGGAAAGGCAGGGAATGGGTCATCGAGCGCTCGGGCCTCGACGGGCCCGGACGCAGGAGGGAAAGGTCAGCGTTGCGTCCATTCGTCCTCGACGGCCGAGTGCACGATCGAGTCGCGCCACCCCTGCGGCGTGTGCAGGTGGTGGCGGATGCGTCCCTCCTCGACCATGCCCGCCGTCAGCATCGCGAGCTGGGCGGGCAGGTTGGCGGGCGAGCGGGCGCCCCAGATGCGGTGCAGCCCGAGCTGCTTGAAGCCGAACGACAACAGCAGCCGGACGAGATCGGTGCCGATGCCGCGCCCCCACTGGTCGGGACGCAGCCCGAACCCGATCTCCCCGCTGTGCGGCAGGTCGGCCTCGATCCGCAGGCGGGCCACGCCGATGACGTCGGGACGTTCTGCGTCGATCACGGCCAGCACGTAGAGCAGGCGCGGTTCGGCCGCGGCGGCGGACACGGCCGCGTCGACCAGTTCGGTCACCTCGTGACGGTCACGCGGCGCGAACGGCGCGTGCTGGGTGGCGACGGGACTGCCGTAGATGGTGTGCAGCGCGTCGACGTCGGCCTCCGTGACATCACGGAGGCCGAGTCGCTCACCCTTGCAGACCACGCGGCGCATGCGGAGAAGGTAACGCGAGTCCCGTGATCTTTACAAGCCCTTGTCAAGTGGCGAGTTGACTCCCGTAAGCTCGCGCGACAAGTTCGGCGACGGCGCTGTGCGAGCCGAGGGGTTCCGCGTGGCCGGCGTCGATCGCCGCGGCGGCCTGCTGGACGATGCCGGACGGCGCCTCGTGGCCGATCAGGCAGGGCGCGACGGCCAGCCGTTCGGCCCCGGCGGCGCGCAGGCGCTGGGCGGCGACGGTGACGCCGGGCTCGCTGTCCAGCGACGCGGACACGACCGGCAGCGTGAGCCGGGAGGCCAGGAGCACGGCGGTGGCCTGCACCCCGTGCACCGCGCGGTCGCCGCCCACGGTGGCGAGGATGACGGCGTCGACGGGGCTGGAGACGTTCAGCAGGCGGACGCGGTCGGCCCTGGCCAGCCCGCGCTCGGCCAGCCGGATGTGCAGGGCCTCGGCCAGCAGCGGGTGGGGCCCGAGCGCGTCGG
Source organism: Nonomuraea sp. NPDC051298 (assembly GCF_055586305.1). Taxonomy (NCBI): domain Bacteria; kingdom Bacillati; phylum Actinomycetota; class Actinomycetes; order Streptosporangiales; family Streptosporangiaceae; genus Nonomuraea; species Nonomuraea sp. NPDC051298. The sequence continues at coordinate 241,400 of NZ_JBVJIM010000001.1, read as the reverse complement.
TCACGACGGCCCCGGAGCCCGCGGCGGCGACGGCCTTGCCGATCTCCGCGAGGACGACGGGATCGTCCCAGGTGAGCAGCGGAACGACGATGGCGTCCCGGCCGGAGGGCAGGGAGTCTGCCAGGTCGCTCACGCTCGTCAGGCGCACCTCGATCTGCGGGTTGTCGACGCGTACGACGGCCGCGATCTCCTCGGCCACGCCGGCGGTGTCGCCGGGGGTGGCGAGCACGAGCGCAGGGGCGTCGGGCGGCAAGGACGTGGGCACGGGCCGACGGTGCCGACCGCCGCCCGGCCTTGGGGAACGTTCTCGTACAGGCAGGCTCACAGGCGCGCAGTTTATGCCGATTCTGGGACGCTTGTTCCGGGAATCGATGGCGATTGCATCACAACGCCAACAGAACCACCTCGCGCCGGGCTGACATGTGTCATGTCGTCCGCGCTGACCTACGGCACTTCAGCCGGTTCCCGGTCGTCGGTCAGGGTGGTGGCCATGCGGACAGCAGTGGAACTCAAGGACGTGAGCAAACGGTACGGCGGCACCGTCGCGCTCGACGCCGTCGATCTGGACATCGGGCAAGGGGAGACCGTCGCCGTTCTGGGGCCGAACGGGGCAGGCAAGACCACGTTGTTGTCGATCGCCCTCGGGCTCCTCGCCCCCGGTTCTGGAACGGTCAGGGTCTTCGGCCGCACGCCCGTGGAGGCGCTGCACGCCGGCGGGGTGGGCGTGCTCCTGCAGGACTCCGGGCTGCTGGAGGACGCGCGGGTGGCGGAACTGGTCGCGGCGGTCGCGGGGATGTACCCGCGGCCGCTCCCCGTCGAGGCGGCGATGCGGGCCGCGGGGGTGGAAGAACTCGCCACCCGCCGGGTCGGCCGGTTGTCCGGCGGCCAGCGGCAGCGCGTACGGTTCGCCCTGGCGCTGGCCGGCGACCCGAAGCTGCTGGTGCTCGACGAGCCCACCGTGGGGTTGGACGTCGAGAGCCGCCGCGCCCTGTGGCATGAGGTACGCGCCCGCACGGCCCGGGGCAGCACGGTGATCTTCGCCACCCACTACCTGGCCGAGGCCGACGACTACGCGGACCGGGTCGTCCTGCTCGCCGGTGGGAAGATCATCGCCAACGGGCCGGTGAACACCATCAAATCCCTGGTCGGCGGCACGGAGGTGCGTTTCGTCTTCGAGGGCGCGGACGCGAGCGGATTCGAGGCACTGCCGGGCGTGCGCCAGGTGCGGATCGAGGGGCGGGCCGTCGCGCTGCGCACGGGTGACTCCGACGCCACCCTTCGTGCCCTGTTCGCGGCGTTCGACGACGTCAGGGACGTGCACACCGTGAGCACCGACCTGGAGAGCGCCGTCGTGAGCCTGGCGGGAGGAGCGGGACGATGAGGTCGTACCTGGGGCTCGAACTGCGGCGCGCCTTCCGCAACCCGGCCGGGCTGATCCTGCTGACCGGCTTCCCGCTGGCGCTCTACCTGCTGTGGACCAAGGTGCTCAACGTGGTGCCGCAGGGACAGCGCGGCGACTTCGCCGCCTACTCCATGGTCTCCATGGCCACGTACGGCGCGATGGGGGGCGCGTTGTTCATCGGGGGCGCCATCGCGCTGGAGCGGAGCAAGGGCTGGTCGCGGCAGCTCGCGGTGACGCCGCTGCCGCCGCACGGCTACGTGGTGGCCAAGCTGGTCAGCGGGATGACGGGAGTGCTGCCGAGCATCCTCGTCGTGCTGGCCGCCGGCGCGGCGCTGGGCGGGGTACGCCTGCCGCTGTGGACGTGGCCGGCGCTGGTGGTGCTGATCTGGCTGGGCGTCGTGCCCTTCGCCGCGCTGGGCATCGCGTTCGGCTACACGCTGCGCGGGCAGGCGGCGAACCTGGCCATGATGGGCGTCTTCTTCGGGCTGTCCGTCCTGGGCGGCCTCTGGCTGCCGGTGCGGGCGATGCCCGAGGGGATGCGCGCGCTGGCGGAGTACAGTCCCGCCTACCAGGCCGGATCGCTCGGCTGGCGGGCGCTGGACGGGCAGTGGCCGACCGGCGCCGGGGTGGGCGTGCTGGCGGCCTGGACCCTGCTGTTCGCCGCGCTGGGCGCGTGGCGTTACCGTCGGGCTTTGTGACGGTGAGGACGGCGCCGGCGGCGCTGGATCACGGCCGGGCCCGCGCCAGGGCCCGGGCGGGGTCCGCCGCGTGGCTGCTGCTCCTGTGCTGGCCGCTGTGGTCGCTGCTCACCGCGGACCCGGGGCTCGCGAGAGTGGCGTGGGCGCTCGGGGGCGTGGCGCTGCTGGCGGTCTGCTGGTTGATGATCACCTGGCGGCTGTTCAGCGGCCGGGGAGGCAGCCCGCGGCCGTGGGCCCTGGCCGGGTTGCTCGGCGCGACCCTGGCCCTGTTCCCCGTCCTGGGGCGGCCGTGGGCGTACGTCTGCTTCGTGCTGGTCGTCTCCGCCCTCGGGGCCTCGTTGCGGCCGGCCGGGTTCGTCGCGGCGGTGGTGGTGACGGCGGTCGTGGAGGTGGTCGTCCTGTGGGCCCTGGGGGCGTCGTTCGCCGGGATCTGGTGGGTGCCGCTCGTCATCGCGGTGCAGGCGGTGGTGGCGCAGAGCCTGAAACAGATGGGGGTGCTGGTGACGCGGCTGGAGGCGGCCCGCGCCGAGGTCGCGCAGATGGCCGTCGAGAACGAACGGCTGCGCTTCGCCCGGGACCTGCATGACATTCTCGGCCACACGCTCACGTCGATCACCATCAGGAGCCAGCTCGCGGCGCGGCTGGCCCGTACCGACCCGGACCGCGCCGCCCGGGAGATGACCGACGTGGAACACGCCGCCCGCCAGGCCCTCGACGAGGTGCGCCACGCGGTCACCGGCTACCGCGCCCCCGCCTTGTCGGAGGAGCTGGACAAGGCCGCCCGCGGCCTGCGGGCCGCCGGGATCGAGCTGGACGTCTCACCCGCCGAGGGGCCCGTTCCCGCCTCCGCCGAGATCCTGCTCGCCTGGGCCGTACGGGAGGCGGTGACCAACGTGCTGCGCCACAGCCGGGCCAGGCACTGCTGGATCGTCCTGAGCATCGACGACTCGGCCGCGGGCCTGGAGGTCCGCGACAACGGTACGCCGACGGGCGAAGGGCCCGGCGCGACGCGGACGGGGCACGGGCTCACCGGGCTGGCCGAGCGGGTCGCGGAGGCCGGCGGACGGCTGGAGGCGGGCCCGTCGCCCGGCGGGGGATACCGGCTGTGCGTGTGCGTGCCGGTGGAGGCGTCGTGATCCGCGTGCTGATCGCCGACGACCAGGACCTGGTCAGGGGCGGCCTGGCGGCGCTCCTCGCCCTGGAGGACGGCATCGAGGTGGTGGCCGAGGTCGGGCGCGGAGACCTGGTCGAGTCCGCGGTGGCGGAGCACGACCCCGACGTGGTGCTGCTCGACATCGAGATGCCCGGACTGTCGGGTCTGGAGGTCGCCGAACGACTCCGCGGCCACCGGGTGATCATCGTGACCACGTTCGGCCGGCCCGGCTATCTCAGCAGGGCGCTGAACGCCGGGGTGGCGGGTTTCGTGGTGAAGGACGCCCCGGTCACCGAGCTGACGGCCGCCGTACGGCGGGTCATGACCGGCGAGCGGGTGATCGACCCGAGGCTGGCGGTGAGCGCCCTGACCATGGGCCCCAGCCCGCTCACCCAGCGGGAGGCCGAGGTGCTGCGCGTGGCCGCCGACGGCAGCACCGTGGCGGACATCGCCCGCAGGCTGTTCCTCACGGAGGGCACCGTCCGCAACTACCTGTCCTCCGCCATCGGCAAGACGGGAGCCCGCAACCGGGTCGAGGCCGCTCGCGTGGCCGAGTCCCGCGGCTGGCTCTGACCAGCCGAGCCCGCCAGGAGCGAACCCGCCCACGGCCTGGCCGGAAAACGCGTTGCCGTAGGTCCACTCAAAACGTATTGTTCTGCACTCGTGATCGCAGTGGTGGAGCGAGTTCTGCCTGCCCGGCTGGGGACAGGATTCCGGTGGTTGCTGGCCTCGAGCTGGCTGACGAATCTCGGTGACGGGATCGCGGCCGCCGCGGGCCCGCTGCTGGTCGCGACCTTGACCCGCGACCCGCTGATGATCTCGCTGTCGGCCCTGGTGAGCTGGGCCCCGCCGCTGGTGTTCAGCCTGTACGCGGGCGTGCTCTCGGACCGGTACGACCGGCGCAGGATCGTGCTCGTCGCGAACGCGCTGCGGGCCCTGGTGCTGGCGGCGCTCGTCGCGCTCATGGCGACCGGCACCGTGACCGTCGCGCTGGCGCTGGTGGCGCTCACGCTCCGGTCCGTCGCCGAGGTGTTCGCCGACAACGCCACGGCCACGCTGACGCCCATGATGGTCGGCAAGGACGATCTCGTCGTCGCCAACGCCCGCCTGGGCACGGGTTTCATCACGCTCAACCAGCTCGCCGGGCCGCCGCTCGGCGCGGCACTGTTCGGCCTGGGCCTGAGCTGGCCGTTCGCGGGACAACTGCTCCTGGTGGCGGCGGGGATCGTCCTGGTCTCCCGGATCACGCTGCCTCCGCACGGCCGGCAGGCCGACGATCCCAGGCCCAACACCGTACGAGAACTCGTCGCCGGGCTCACCTGGACGATCCGGCACGCGGCGGTCCGCACGCTGGCGCTCACCATCCTGATCTTCAACTTCACGTTCGGCGCGGCCTGGTCGGTCCTCGTCCTCTACACCCAGGAGCAACTCGGCCTCGGCGCCATCGGCTTCGGCCTGATGACCACCATCGGCGGCATCGGCGGCTTGGTCGGCACCGGCCTGTACGGGGCCATCACCCGCAGAGTGAGCCTCGGGGCCCTGATGCGGATCGGGCTCATCATCGAAACGCTCACCCACCTGGGCCTGGCACTCACCCATTCGCCGTGGGTCGCGGGGGGCATCTTCCTGGTCTTCGGCGCGCACGCGTTCATCTGGGGCACGACCTCGGTCACCGTCCGCCAGCGCGCGGTCCCGCGCGAACTCCAGGGCCGGGTGGGCAGCGTCAACACCATCTGCGTCTACGCCGGTCTGGTCGTCGGCTCGTTGATCGGCGGCGTGCTTGCCTCCCGGTTCGGGGTCGCGGCGCCGTTCTGGTTCGCCTTCGCCGGCTCCGCGGTGTTCGTCGTGCTGCTGTGGCGGCAGCTCATGCTCATCGCCCACGACGACTGAGATCGGGGCCGGCCGTGGTGAGCAGCCACGCCGGGCCCTCATCAAGGACCCGCCGCCTCCCCCTTGCCGGGACAGCCGATGAAGGAGACGATCGGGCTGCCCCTCTGTGGGAGGCGCGAAGGGGGTTGCCGTGCTGAAGGCACTCGCGGACCGGTTCTGGCGTCTGGACGCCCGCTTGGGCGGCGCCGCCCCGCCGGATCCCGGCCGGCGATACTCGGCGGCCCACCCGATGCGCCTCGGGCTGATCTTCGCCGCCGGTGTCGGGGGTTTCCTCGGGGTCCTGCTGCTGATCGGCGCCGCGACCGGGAGGGAGGATGCCTTCTCGCCGTCCGTCCTGCTCTTCTGCCTGGGGGTGGCGGTCTACGCCGGGGCGAGCGTGACAGGGATCGCGTATCTGGAGCGTGCGCGTCAGCGGTATCACGGGCACTATGGCCGTCGGCGTGCGGGTGGGGGTCGCGGCTAACGTGCGGGTACGACCACCGACTGCGGGTTGCCGGGGGCGTACACCGTGATGCCCTGGGGCAGCGACTTCAGCTTCTCGATCTCCGCGCACGCCGGGCACGTGTCGTAGCCGTCCTGACGGGCCCGGTTCGCCTCCGCCTCCGCCTTGGCCTGGGACACCTTCGCCTGGGCCTCCGATACGGCGGCCGAGGCGGCCAGCGAACGGTCCACGGCCTGCTGCACCTCGCCGGGCAGCGTCACCTTCACCAGCGTGAACCGCAGCCCGGTGAGGAACTCTCCGCCCAGCGTGACGGGCAGGTCGCGGGCCAGCGTGGCGTTGACCGCGTTCTGCACCTTGGCGATGCCGGCGTTGCCGTCCCGCGGCTTGAGCGCCGAGCTCTCCAGCAGCGAGCAGGACGGCACCAGCTCGGCGCAGCGCATGGCCCCGATCTGCCCGCGCAGCGCGTTGTCCACCACGGGCCGGACGGCCTGGCCGAAGAAGGCGCTCCAGCCGTCGTCGCCGTCCCAGGGGTAGAGCGAGCGGTCGTCCTGCGCGCGGAACGTCCGGGTGCCGTACTTGTCGTCGAACTTCTTGAGCGTCTCGTGGTCCAGGTTGAGGGTGAAGTAGAGGGTGCCCTCGATGCCGAGGTTGACCCCGTCGCTGCTGGGCACGGTCACCACGTCCACGCCGAGGGTGGTGGCCCGCTTGGCGTCGGCGGTGATCGTGTAGAAGCGCTGCTGCGCCGGGTAGGGGTGGACGGACGACCACATCCCGGTCCAGGTGAGCCCGGAGCCGGGGTCGATCACCTGGCGTACCTGGTTGTCGTCGAGCGGTCCGCCGTCGCGTACGACGGCCACCTCGCCACCGCCGGTGCTCTTCATGCCCCCCAGGCCCCCGATGAGCAGGGGGATCGCGACGAGAGCGGCGACGACGGCCAGGGCGATTCGCATGTGGTCCCCTTTCCGCGCGGGCGGCGTCGGCAACCGCCGCCCGCGACTTCCGCGGCATTCCTGTGATGTCGGACGAACGAACAGACGAGCGACGAGCAGGTCGAAGGGCAGGTGGTCAGGCGAACGGGCCGACCGGGGGTGACTTCGGGGAGCCCCCGGACGCGGCTTCCGACACATGCTTGGGTGCTGCCTCGGGTGCTGCCTCGGCGAGGTCGAGGTCGAGGTCGCGGGTCTCCGGCGCGATGGCCAGGCCCACGGCCGTGATCGCCAGAGCGGCGACGACGTAGATCGAGACCGCGACCGTCGTCCGGTAGCTCTCGAAGAGCTGGAGCGCGATGATCGGGGCCAGCGCGCCGCCGACGATTCCGGCGACCTGGTAGCCCATGGACGCGCCGCTGTAACGCAGGCGCGTGCTGAACAACTCGGCGATGAACGCGGCCTGCGGGCCGTACATGAGGGCGTGGGTGACCAGCGCCACCACGGCGGCCAGCGCGATGAGCGGGAACGACTTCGTGTCGAGCAGCGGGAAGAACGCGAACACCCACACCGCCGCGGCCACCACGCCCGCGAGGTAGACCGGGCGGCGGCCGTACCGGTCGGACAGGGCGCCCGCGGCCGGGATGAGCGCGAGCTGCAGGGCCGAGCCGATGAGCACCGCGTTCAGCGCGTACGAACGCGGCAGCTCCAGCACCCCGGTGAGGTAGACGATGATGTACGCGGTGAAGGTGTAGAACGCGACGTCCACCCCGATCCGCGCGGTGAAGGCCGACAGCAGCGCCCGCGGGTGCGTACGCAGCACCTCGACCAGCGGCATCCTGGCCTTGGCGCCGCGCTGCTGGACCTCGGCGAACAACGGCGACTCGGTGATCTTCACCCGGACCCACAGGCCAACGAACACCAGCACGCCCGACAGCAGGAAGGGCACCCGCCAGCCCCACGACAGGAACGCCTCGTCGGACATGGCGAAGGACATCACGGTCAGCAGCCCGGTGGCCAGTACGTAGCCCGCGGGCACGCCGACCTGCGGCCAGCTCGCGTTGAAGCCGCGACGGCGGCCGTCCCCGTGCTCCAGCGACATGATCACCGCGCCGCCCCACTCGCCGCCGAGCCCCAGTCCCTGGACGAACCTGAGCACCGCCAGCAGCAGCGGGGCCAGCACGCCCACGCTCGCGTAGCCGGGCAGCAACCCGATGAGGAACGTCGAGACGCCCATCACCAGCAGCGTGACCACCAGCACGGTCTTGCGGCCCACCCGGTCGCCGAAGTGACCGAACACGACACCGCCGAGCGGCCGGGCGACGAACGCCACGGCGTTGGTGGTCAGCGAGGCCAGGGTCGCGGTGAACGGGTCGAGGGAGGGGAAGAACAACTTCGGGAAGACCAGGGTCGCCGCGGTCGTGTAGAGGAAGAAGTCGTACCACTCCAGCGACGTGCCGATCAGGCTGGCGAGGATCACCCGCCGGGTCTGTTGCGTGGAGCCTGCCATCCTTTGCTCCTTGAGTTGAGGGGGGATACTCATTCAACGTAAGGATCGTTGAACAATTCGACAAGAGGTTTGCTCCATGATTCCCTGTTAAATGTGGATGACGTGGTTGCTGATCTCTCCCAGGACCGCCCCCGTCTGGGACGCAGCAGCACTGCGGAGCGGGTGGCCGACATTCTGCGCGAGCGCATCAGCGAGGGCTTCTTCCAGCCCGGCCAGCGGTTGTCGGAGGAGGCCATCTCCGAGGCGCTGGGCGTGTCGCGCAACACGTTGCGCGAGTCGTTCCGGCTGCTCGGGCATGAGCGGCTGCTCGACCACAGGCTCAACCGGGGGGTCTTCGTCCGGCTCCCGTCCGTGGAGGACGTGTCCGACCTCTACCGCGTACGCCGCGTGCTCGAAGGGGCGGCCGTGCGGCGCGCGCCGTCGGAGCGGGCGCTGACGCTGATCAAGGAGGCGGTGCGCGACGCCGAGCGCGCCGCGGAGCAGGACGACTGGCAGGGCGTCGGCACCGCCAACATCCGCTTCCACCAGGCGCTGGTGTCGGTCAACGAGAGCCCCAGGATCGACGAGGCCATGCGCCAGCTCTTCGCCGAACTGCGCCTCGTCTTCCAGGTGATGGAGAACCCGCGCGCCTTTCACGAGCCGTTCGTCGACCGCAACCGCAGGCTGCTGGGCCTGATCGAGTCGGGCCGTGCCGGCGAGGCCGCCGCCTATCTCGACGACTACCTCGACCATGCGGAGCGGTTGCTGATCCGCGCCTACGAGCCCAACCGCTAACGTTTCGGCCATGGACCGGACCTTCACCCTGGACGAGGCCCGTGCGCTGCTGCCCTCCGTCATCGAGGAGGCGGCGCTGGTGATCGCCGCCCGCGCCGACCTGGCCGAGCTCGATTTCGCGCGGCGCTCCGGCGGCTGGTCGGAGCTGGGCGGCCTGCCCGAGATCAAGGGGCTGCAGGCCCGCATCGAGGACGTCCTGAGCGGGTGGAGCGGCCGCGGCATCGAGGTCAAGGGCATCGCGCCGGTGCTCGTCGACTTCCCCGCGGTGCTCGGCGGGGTGTCGGTCCGGCTGTGCTGGATCGAGGGGGAGTCGGAACTCGCCTGGTACCACCGTACGGAGCTGGGGTTCGCCGGTCGCCGACGGCTCTGATCGCACGACGGGCGCGGGGTGCGCCCTTGACGCGGCCACGCCATGCCCTGTATTCAACCTATAGGTTGATAAACCAGGAGGTTGATTACAGTGCTTCTCAAGGACAAGACCGCCGTCGTCTACGGGGCCGGTGGCGCGATCGGCGGCGCGGTCTCCCGAGCCTTCGCCCGCGAGGGCGCCCGCGTCTTCCTGGCCGGTCGTACCAAGGGCCGGCTCGACGAGGTCGCCGCGGACATCCGCGCCGCCGGTGGCGAGGCCGAGACCGCCACGGTCGACGCGCTCGACGAGGCCCAGGTCGACGCGTTCACCGCCGACGTGGCCGGGCGGGCGGGCGGCATCGACGTCTCCTTCAACGTCATCGGTGTCCAGGACGTGCAGAAGCCGCTCGACCAGCTCTCCGTGGCGGAGTTCCTGCGGCCGGTCGAGGTGGCCACGCGCACGCAGTTCCTGACCGGCCGGGCTGCGATCAGGCACATGATCCCGCGCGGGTCCGGCGTGATCCTCATGTTCGGCGGCGGCGGCCCGCAGACCCTGCCGGGACTGGGCGGGTTCAAAGTGGCGCTGGACGCGATGGAGGGCATGCGGCGGCAGTTCGCGTGCGAGGCCAGTCCGTACGGCGTGCGCGTCGTGACCATGGTGACGGGCGGCATCCCGGAGGCCATCCCCGACAGCGAGCCCCACAAGGCCGAGATCACCGCCGAACTCGACCGGTCGGGCCTGCTCCGGCACGCCGCGACGCTGGCCGACGTGGGCGACGTGGCCGCGTTCACCGCCTCCGACCTGGCCAGGTCCATGACCTCGGCGACCGTGAACATCTCCTGCGGCGCCATCGTCGACCACTAGGGTGAGCGAGCGCGTACCCGACAGGAAGATCACTCCGGATGCCCGACGACCAGCTCAGCCTCACCTTCGCCGCCCTGGCCGACCCGACGCGGCGGGCGATCCTCGCGCGACTGGCCGACGGTGAGGCGACGGTCAACGAACTGGCCGAGCCGTTCGAGATGAGTCTCCAGGCGGTCTCCAAGCACCTCAAGGTGCTGGAACGGGCGGGGCTGATCAGCCGGGGACGCGACGCGCAGTGGCGGCCGTGCCGCCTCGAGGCGGCCCCGCTGGAGACGGCCTCGCAGTGGATCGACCGTTACCGTGACCGCTGGAGCGACCGGTTCGACCGCCTCGGGCGGGAGATCGAGCGGATCCGGCACGGGCAGGAAGGGCAGGAGCATGGCTGACATCACCGAATTCGTCGTCGAACCCGGGCGGCAGGACATCGTCATGATCCGGGCTTTCGACGCGCCACCCGAGTTGGTGTTCCGCGTGGTCACCGACCCGGAGCTGATCCCCCGATGGTGGGGGCCGCACTCCCTCGCCACCAGGGTCGACCGCATGGAGGTAGAGGTGGGCGGCCGATGGCGCTTCGTGAACGTGGACGAGCGGGGCACGGAGTTCTTCTTCAGCGGCGTCTACCACGCGGTCGTCCCCCCGGAGCGGTACGTGCGGACGTGGGAGTTCGAGGGCACGCCCGGTGACGTGGCGCTGGAGACGGTCACCCTGACGGCGACGGACGGCGGCACCCGCTACGTCGCCCACTCCGTGCACCCGTCGGTCGAGGCGCGTGACGCGATCATCCGGGCCGGCGGGCCGAGGGGCGGCAGGGAGTCGATGGACCGGCTGGCCGCGCTCCTGGCCGACCTGTGAGCAACGGCCGGGGCCGCCGGCCTCAGGCGGCGCTGGTGATGACCGCGAACCGCGCCCCGAACGGGTCGGCGAGGAAGGCCGTCCGCCCCACGCCCTCCGTCGCCGCCGGGGCCTGTGCCGTGCCGCCGAGCCGCCGCGCCTGAGCCGCCGCCGCGTCGCAGTCGGGCACCTCGAAGTACGGCAGCCAGTGCGCGCGATCGCCCTCCCGGAGCCGGGCGATGCCGGCCATGGCCGACGACCCGCCGCCCCCGGCGGGGGAGATCACCGGACAGGAGAGGCCGCCCATCGGCTGGTCCTCGATCTGCCAGTCGAACACCGCCTGGTAGAAGGCCCGGATGCCGTCGGGGTCGGGGGAGCGCAGCTCGACCCGGCCGAGCGAGCCCGCGTCGGCGACCAGCCCGAGCCCCTTGGTGGCGCCCGGCTGCCAGACGGCGAACGCCGCCCCCGCCGGATCGGCGAACACCGCCATCCCGCCCTGCCCCTCGATCTCCACCGGCGCGGCCAGGACGGTGCCGCCCGCCTGCTCGACCGTCTTGGCGGCGGCACCCGCGTCGGCCGCCTGGAAGTACGTCAGCCACGCGGGCGTCCCCCGGGCCGGTGTCTCCCGGCTGATCCCGGCGACGGTCTTCCCGTCGACCTGGCAGAAGCGGTAGTCGAAGTGCCCCGGCCCCAGCGAGAGGGACCGCCAGCCGAACAGGCCCGTGTAGAAGGCGGTCGCGGCGTCCAGGTCGGGGCTGCTGACGTCGAGCCAGCACGGGGTGCCAGGGAGGTAGTCGGTGGTGAGCATGGCCTGCTCCTTCGCGTGACGAAGCGGTGGGTGGCCGCTCGCCTCTGGTGCGCTCGGAGGGGCGACGCCACTCGTGTCCGGCGCCTCCCAGCCTGACACGGCGCGTCGCGCGAGTGCGGCACTAGACGCAAATCATCTGAATCACCCGAGCCGAACACCTGTTTGAAGCATCGTCTACACTCGACACCATGACAGCCGCGTTCCAAGCCTCTTTGCTCGGCCTCGACGAGGAGGTCGGGCTGCGGCCGCTCGCCGGAGCCGTCCGCAGGGCCGACCTCGGCCGGGGCGCCTGGATCGACCTGCGGCCGGGCTGGCTGACCGGGGCCGACACCCTGTTCGAACGCCTGGCGGAGCGGGTGCCCTGGCGGGCGGAGCGGCGGCACATGTACGACAGGGTCGTCGACGTGCCCCGCCTGCTGAAGTTCTACGACGAGCACGAGCCGCTGCCCGACCCGGTGCTCGACGACGCCAGGCGCGCGCTCGACGCCCACTACGGGCGGGAGCTGGGCGAGCCGTTCCGTACGGCGGGGCTCTGCTTCTACCGCGACGGCCGCGACAGCGTGGCCTGGCACGGCGACACGATCGGGCGCGGCGGCACGGAGGACACGATGGTCGCGATCATCTCCGTCGGCAGCCCCCGCCCGCTCCTGCTCCGCCCCCGGGGCGGCGGCCCCTCGATCCGCCACGACCTGGGCCACGGCGACCTCATCGTGATGGGCGGGAGCTGCCAGCGCACCTGGGAGCACGCGATCCCGAAGACCTCCCGCCCGGCGGGGCCCCGCATCAGCATCCAGTTCCGCCCCCGCGGCGTCCGCTGACCCCGCCCCGCACTCGTTCAGCGAGATCCGGACGCGTCCGTCACCCTCTGACCGGCACCAGCCTGCCCACGCGGCCCTGCTCTCCCGACGCCCAGCACGAGCCGTCGCGTGCGCACGACACGGTGTCGAACGAACCCCCGTCGAACGTCTCCCACGTCCGCCCGCCCGTGTACGTCACATCGCTGCCCGACGGCCCCACCGCCACCGCCGCGAACGGCGGCCACGGCAACCAGGCGACCCCCGACCGGTACGCGGGAGGCGGCCCCGCGGACGGTCGCCAGGAGGCCCCGCCGTCCCCGGTGACCGCGCCTGCCGCGGGCGACGGCTGGTCGGGACGGTAGTCGCCGCCCACCGCGATCCCCCGGTGCCGGTCGCGGAAGGCCAGGCCGAAGACCCCGCGCGCCGGATCCCCCGCCGGGATCGGCGCGTCGGCGACCGTCCATGTGCGTCCGCGGTCCGCCGAGTGGAAGACGCGCGCCCGCTCGGCCCCGCCACTGGCCAGCCAGACGTCCCGCCCGCCCTGCCCGGCCGGCCCCGCGGTGACCAGGCACTGCCCGCTCGCCGCGAACCCGGCCTCGCCCGGCAGCGCCTCCGGCATCCCGCCGGAGGGCAGCACCCGCCAGGTCCGTCCGCTGTCGTCCGTCGCGAGGATCCGGAACCTGCCGTCCACCGGGTCGCTCATCGCCAGCCCGTGCCGCCGGTCGAAGAAGGCCAGGCAGTCGTAGAAGGCCAGGGGCTCGTCGTTGACGAACGCCTCCGTCCAGGTGCGCCCGCCGTCCTCCGTACGGTAGACGCGCGAGTCCGTGCCCGCGCCGATCGACAGTGCCACGGCCCGGTCGGCGTCGAACGCCTCGATGTCGCGGAACTGGAGCGCGGCCGTGCCGGGCGGGGAGACGTTCCGCCAGGTGCGCCCGCCGTCCACGGTCCGCAGCACGGTGCCCTCGGAGCCGGAGGCCCACACCACGTTCCGGCTGACGGGGGACAGGCCGCGCAGGCGCGCGCTCACGCCGGTCCCGGCGAGTTCCCAGCCGAGCCGGAGCGAACCCGCCTGGGCGGGCGGCGGATCGGCCCGCACCGGGGACGGGTCGGCCTGGGTAGGGGGCGGGGCGACGGTGAGCATGAGTGCGGCTGACATCGCGCCTAACGCGATTCGAAGCTTCATGTCGGGCAAACTAACCCAACGGATCATCACCGTCCATGCCGTCCAGGAAGCCGGCGATCAGCGTGTTGACGCGGTCGGGGCACTGGCGGTTCGACCAGTGGCCGACGCCCTCCAGCAGTTCCAGGCGGCAGCCGGGGATGAGCGCGGCGGCGGCCCTCGTCCTGGCGGCGGGCACCCCCACGTCCCGCTCGCCCTGGATGAGCAGCGCCGGGCAGTCGATCTCGCCCAGCCGCGGACGGAGGTCGACGCGCATGCGCAGCGGCCCGATGGAGGCGTTCTGCCAGTCGGACGACCCCGCGCCCGCCTCCCGCACCTCTTCGAGGATCTCGTCCACGACGTCCTCGAAATCCGGGACGGGTCCCGCGAACAGCGCCTTCCTGGTGAACGCGGCCACCCGCGGCCGGGTGCGGAGCATCGCACCCGGCAGCGTCCGGTTGAGCAGTCGCACCCTGGCGGTGAGCCACAGGGCCTGGTGGACGACGGGCGGGAACGACAGGATGCCTGCCGGGGCCAGCGCCACCAGCCGGTCCACCCGTCCGGGGTGCCGGATGGCGGTGGCCAGGGCGAGGGCCCCGCCCTGGGAGAGGCCGACCAGGGCGGCAGACCTGAGCCCGAAGTGGTCGAGGACGTCGACGACGCAGCGCAGCATGCGCTCGTGGTCGGCCCTGCCGCGCCAGGGACGGCTGCGGCCCTGTTTCGGCCAGTCGAGCGCGAGCACGTGGTGCGTGTCGGTCAGGACGGGGATGAGGTGGCGCCAGCTCAGCAGCGCGTTGTCGACCCCGGCGCCGCTCAGGAGCAGCACGGGCGGCGCCGCGCGGTCCCCGGCGCTGTGCACGTGCAGCCGCCCTTCCGGACAGACCAGGTACGTACTGCGCAGTCCCTCCGGGGGAGGGGGACCGTCCGTCATCGTCCGTCGCCTCGCATCACGGTCGTTCCAGTCCATTCCGGAACGACCGTATCGGCTGCCGGCCCCGATCTCATGCCGCTTCCGGGCAGGCCGTCATCGGGCAGGCCGTCCCCGGGCTCATGCCGACTGCTTGGTGGAGCCCCAGGAGAGCAGCGACTCGGCCGTGCTGAACCGGCGGCTGGAGGCCGACTCGTCGAGGATCACCCCGACCAGCAGCCGGCCGCCGGACTCACCGGCGAACGCCAGGCAGTACCCCGCCGCCTGGGTGAAGCCGGTCTTGAGTCCGACCGCGCCGGGCGTGCCGAGCAGCCGGTTGGTGTTGCGCCACACGTACGAACCGTGCTCCTCGGTGGCGTCGAGGCCGTGGCGGCGGGTGCCGGCCACCTCCTTGATCAGCGGGACGCGCAGCGCCTGGGCCCCCAGTACGGCCTGGTCCCTGGCGGTGGAGTAGCCGTCGCCGGCGCGCGTGGGCAGGCCGTCGGCGTTGACGTAGTGGGTGTTGTTCATGCCCAGCTCGCGGGCCGTGGCGTTCATCTTGGCCACGAAGCCCTGGACGCCGGGCCCGTACGTGCGGGCCAGCGCGTGGGCGGCGTCGGCGCCGGAGGGCAGCATCAGGCCGTAGAGCAGTTCGCCGACCGTGATCCGGTCGCCGGCGCTCAGGTCGGCGGTGGTGCCGCCGCCGTTCTCCGCGTACGCGACGTCCTCGGCCTTGATCCGCACCACGTCCGTGGGCTTGGCGCTCTTCAGCACGACGTACGCGGTCATGGTCTTGGTCAGGCTGGCGATCGGCATTCGTTCCGTGCCAGCCTTGTCCAACAGCACCTTGCCGGAGGAGGCGTCCAGCAGGTAGGCGGCGCGGCCGTACACGGAGGGCGTGTCGGCGGCGAAGTCGGTGAGGCCGGTGAGGGCGGGGTGGGCGGGCACGGAGGGCGCGCCGGTGACGACGGCGGCGGCTGCGGGGGCGGCGGTCGCGGCGGCATGCGCGGTGATGCTCAGCCCCGTGACCAGGGCAAGGGTGCCTGCCATGGCAGTCAGATAAGCTTTCCCGTTACGCATGGGCCCCAGACTGCCGCCCCGCTTGACATGCTTTTGCCAAAAAAAGTGAAAGTCTATGACGGCTCTTCCAGAAACCCCGAAGTAGCTGGAAGAACCGTTAGGTAGATTTTTTTGAGAAAGGCCAAAAACTAGGAGATTCGCCCCACTCCGCCGAGTACCCGCAGGTCGGTCCGCTGTCCGGACAGCGCGTCAGGACGCCACAAATGCACGTCGACCACCCCCGGCTCGACCGGTTCCGTGCCGTCGAAGAATGCCCTGATCTCCTCGGCCGCGCGCGGGCGCAATGGCGCGAGGGCGTACGTGTTCGCATTCCGGATCCGCTCCAGCGTCTGCTCGCCCGCCCCCTCGTACGTCGCGTGCGAGAGCGCCAGCAGGCTTCCCGGGGCCAGCCGCTCCCTGAAGGCGGCCACCACGCGGTGCGGGTCGTCCTCGTCGGAGACGAAGTGCAGCACCCCGATGAGCACGAGGGCCACCGGACGCGACCAGTCCACGACCCCCTCGAGGGCGGCGATCACGCGCTCGGGCTCGCGTACGTCGCCGGGCACGATGTGCACGCCCTCCCCCTCGCCCGGCGCCCGGCCGTACGAGAGCACCACGGGGTCGCTGTCGACGCCCACCACGACCGAGCCGTGGTTCGCCCTGGTGGCGACCTCGGCCACGTTGGGGGAGGTGGGGATGCCCGTGCCGACGTCCACGATCTGGCCGACGTGGGTGGCGCAGTAGCGTACGGACCGCCACATGAACCGCCGGTTCGCCCAGGCCAGCTCACCGCCCTCGGGGAACGCCCGCAGCACCCGGTCGGCGTGGGCGCGGTCGGCGGCGAAGTTGTCCCTTCCGCCCAGGATGAAGTCGTGCACGCGGGCGGGGGAGGGCTTGGTGGTGTCGAACTCGGTCGTCACGGCGACTCCGTTGCGGGGGTGGGGTGAGGTTGGGGGACAGGGACGTCCCTGTGTGGTCCCTGCGACTCTGCGTCCCTGTCGGCAACCGAGGATAACCAGGCGCCCCACGATCCGCGAGCCCGGTCACCGCTCGGCGAAGGCACAGCCCAGGTCTCCGGGCGATCGCAGGTCAGCGGGTGCGGGCAGATGGGGGCGATTCGCGGGTCAGCGGGCGCTCCAGAAGTTGTCGACGACGCGCTCGCCCGCCGCCAGCTCCGCGAACAGGTCCTCCCAGAGCGGCATCACCTGCTCAGGCCCGTACGCCCGCGACGTCCTCACCGCCGCCTTCCCCATGCGCAACCGCAGCTCCCGGTCGGTGATCAGCCGGTTCAGCGCGGCGGCCAGCGCGTCCACGTCCCTGGGCGGCACCAGGACGCCGTCCACGCCGTCGGTGAGCACGTCCCCGGGCCCGGTCGGGCAGTCGAAGGCGACCACCGGCAGCGCGTGCGTCATCGCCTCGATCATCACCATGGGCAGCCCCTCGAAGCGGGAGCTGAGCGCGTACACCGATGCGTTGGTCAGCTCCCGATCCAGCCGATCGGCACGGCCGGGCATCGACACGTGCTCGCCCAGCCCGTACTGGTCGACGAGCCCGGCGAGCTGCCGCCCGCGCGCCCCGGTGCCGAAGATGCGCAGCCGCCACTCGGGATGCTCGGGCACCACCTGGGCGAACGCCTTGACCAGCAGGTCGAACCCCTTCTGCGGCACGAGCCGCCCGGCCGCGACCACCACGGGGTTGACCTGGAGGGAGGGCTCCTGGTCGACCCTGTGGACCGCGTTCGGGATCTGCACGGTCGGGGTGGAGGGCAGCAGGCGCCGGTACTCCAGCCGGTTGGTGCGCGTCAGCACGGTGATCGCGTCGAAGCGGTCGTAGTGGCGGGCGATCTCCCTGCGGATGACGTCAGGGTAGGCCGACAGGTTCATGTGCTCCTGGGCGATCCGGATGACCGACTTGGGGGTACGCCGGGCGGAGATCAGGTTGAGCGCCGGCCGGGTGGTCACCAGTACGCCGTCGCGCAGGCTGGAGACGTACTCCATGGCCGCCCACTCGACGCGCTCGGTGAAGTAGTCGGCCGCGAACTCGCCGCGCGGCACGATCTTCCCGCGTACGCGGCGCCACGCCTTGCGCGCCACGGAGTCGGGCTGCCGTCCGGCGCGCTGGTCCACCAGTGTGGTGACGGTGATCCGGGGGTCGAGCGTGAACTGGGGGGTGTCGCGTCGCCGTACCAGGCTGACCAGCTCGACGTCGTGACCGGCGGCGGTCATCGCGTTGGCCTGGTTGACCACCGTGCGGATGGTGCCGCCCATGCCGTAGGCGTCCAGCATGAGATAGCGGATCTTCACTTGGAGGGCTCCCAGGTCCGTCGGGTGGGGCTGTGCGCGTCCGGGACCCAGCGCGGCACGGCGCTCCCGGCGGACCTGACCAGCGCGTTGAACGACTTCCGCGGCCAGCTCATGCCGAGGGAGACTACCTTTCGTTCCTGGTAGTTCCCTGGCAACGACCGAGCGGGCATGAGCGGCCCCATCAGCGCGAAGGCGCCCCGGCGGGCCGCCGGGGCGGGCCCTCAGAGGTCGTCGAAGGCGGAGCCGGCGGGATCCGCCGTGTAGCGCAGCAGCTCTCCCGGCTGGCATTCGAGCACCTCGCACAGCCGGGCCAGGGTGGAGAACCTGATGGCCCTGCCCTTACCGGTCTTGAGGATGGACAGGTTGGCGATCGTCACCTCCACCCGACAGGACAGCTCGGTCAACGTCATGCCACGCCGGGCGAGCAGCTCGTCGAGCCGGACCTCGATGCGCCCGTTGAGCTCGCCTGGTGGCACTCAGATCGTGCCTTCGATCTCGTCGAGCATGGCCAGGCCGCGCCCGATCACTTCAGCCACCACGAACACTCCCACCCCTGTCAGCACGGAGACGAACGG
Source organism: Nonomuraea sp. NPDC051298 (assembly GCF_055586305.1). Lineage (NCBI taxonomy): Bacteria > Bacillati > Actinomycetota > Actinomycetes > Streptosporangiales > Streptosporangiaceae > Nonomuraea > Nonomuraea sp. NPDC051298. Next base: position 222,953 of record NZ_JBVJIM010000001.1, on the reverse strand, counting down.
CCAGTCGACGTCGCCGGGCACCGCGTACGCGTCGACGGTCATCATCCTGGCCGCCACGGTCTTGGCCGCGAAGTCGAGAGCGCAGGCCGCCAGTGAGCCAAGCGTGAGGATCGTACCGATCCTGCGCAGGTCGCGCACCGTGCCGGTGGAGAACAGGGCGCGGTCGCCGGCCACCCCCCGGCTGGTGATGCGGACGAGCGAGAACAGGGAGAAGACCAGCACCAGCGCGCCGGGCAGCCACGTGAACAGATGGAGGGCGGCCAGCATCGGCGCGCGCGCCGGGTCATGGAGAGTCGCCTCGACCGTGACGTGCAGTGCGCGTACGCCCGGGGCCAGGGCTTCGTCAAGGGACACGTCGGCGCGTGACGGCCAGAGCCCGGTGAAGCCGTAGTCGGCCTTGGCCATCGGCAGGGCGGACATGACGTCGGCGATCAACCGCGTGAGGAATGCCAGCAGGCTGAGGACGAGAGCGGTGATCAGGAGCGCGTGCAGCCGCCGGGTCCAGACGCCGGCTGCCGGGGGCGCGGTGGTTGTCGGACTGCTGGGCATCAGCCGCCTCCTTTATCGTTTGTCGATGAATGCCCGGCCCACGATAGCATCGAAAAACGATAAAACAAGCAGAGTCTTGGACGCCTGCGGCCTGCCGCGCAAGCCGCAGAAGGCCGGACGCCCTCGCTCCGGCTGCCGCGCATCGAGCCCAGCACCTGCCGATCGAGCCCGGCGCCCGTCGGCGGCGCCGACGCGGGGGCGCGTCGTCACGGCTCAAGGGGCGGGCGAACGGCGGTGGATGCCAGCCGGAGAGTACGGCCCTATTCGTGGACGAGGACCTCGACGGGCCGGCCGTCCGGGTCTCTGAGCACCTGCCGCCCCGGGGCGCCACCGGGCAGGCCGTCGACCTCGAACGCCAGCCGCAGGGCCCCCGTCCTGCGCTCGGGCCCGCCCGGGTAGAGCTCGATGACCAGGCCGTCGTGCAGCACGGCGGCGTAGTGGGGCGGCCCGTCGCCATGCTGCTCGGCCTCGAACTCCAGGCCGAGGGAGGCGTAGAACTCCCGGCACTCCTCCAGCCGCCCGGTGTAGATCACCACAAGACTCGCCCTCGCCACCACGCCCGCCAGGCTAACCGCTCCCACCCGACCGGCACATCACGCCGGGCCGCCCGACGGGTCGTGGCGGCCGTTCCCGAGGGGCCCCGAGTCGAGGCCGCCGACGCGCGTCCTGCGGAGGCAGGCGAGGAGGACGCGGTGAGGGATATCGTGCGGGGCATTTGACCATCTTTACCGGTCCTTCTTACCTTTCAGGGCATTGATTGTCGGCATTGATCTGGCTGGAGGACAGGGATGACGCGGTTCGCGACGCTTTCCACGGGGCCGAAAATCGCCTACAGCGAAGCCGGGCAGGGCCTCGCCCTGGTGCTCGGACACGGCTTCATGCTCGATTCGGCGACCTTCTCCCGGCAGGTGGCCGCACTGTCCGACCGCTACCGCGTGATCACCTGGCACGCGCGCGGCCATGGGGCGACCGAGTACGACGGTCGCCCGTTCACGTTGTGGGACGACGCGAGGGACCTCATCGCGCTCCTCGACGCGCTCGACATCGACCGGGCCGTCATCGGTGGCCACAGCATGGGTGGTTTCGTCGCGCTCTCGGCGGCCCTGCTGGCGCCCCAGCGGATTGCCGGGCTGGTCCTCGTCAACACCACGCCGTACGGCCAGGCGCAGAGCAATGCCGAAGAACTCGAGGACTTGGCCGACGCCTGGCAGAAGACCGGTCCGACCCGCGAACTCTGCCGGCGGTTCGGCCAGGGGATGTTCGGCCAGGGGATGCTGACGGACGACCACCTCGAACTGTGGATCGAGAAATGGATGAAGCGGCCTCCCGTGGAGTTCGCGCACCCGTTCCACGCGGTGGCCGGACGGGACGACCTCACCCCCCGCCTGCCCGAGATCGCGGCCCCGGCCCTGGTGGTGCACGGGAACGCGGACCCGGGCATCAGCGTGGCCGAGGTGCGCCAATGGTCGTCGGCACTGCCGAACGTGCGGCAACTCGTGGTGATCGACGGCGCCCCGCACGCCAGTTGCGTCACCCACCCCAGAGAAGTGTCCAGCGCCATCGACCGCTTCCTGTCCGGACTCGTCTCGATGTGAACCGTCCGGACCGTGAAGCCCCCGGAACACCGAGAAGCCCCAGACTCCAGGCGGTTGCCGCGAGTCCGGGGCCGTTGGGCCGACCCGGAGGGGTCGTGGAGCCTGGTGGACGATACCGGGATTGAACCAGTTGAGGGAAAAATTTCCTGGCAGAGGGCCTCTTTGCGGTTCTGGTGTCTGAATGAAGTCAGCACAGATTCGGTGACGTACGCGAGGACCGGCCTGCGCCGCTCCACGCAGGTGTCCATCTCCTCCTCCTGCTGGTTGCCGCCGCACAGGCGGCGGAACTCCAGGGCTCCGAGATCCTTCGCGTACAGATCCATCTGCCTGCCCTCCTTCACCCGGGCCGGGCGGCCCGAGGTGGTGTCACGGCTGGTGACGGGGTTCGCAGCCGCCAGTCGCGCGTCTGTGTACCGGGAGCCCTGGCCGGGATCGGACGTGATGTGAGCCAGGCGACCAGGGCTCCCGCCCCAGCGGGGAAGATCGCTGGGGGTACTGCACCCCGGCTGAGAGCGGCACAACGTACTTGGCCGGGAGGGTTTAGGGAGCGCAGCTAAATTGACCTTCGTAGGGCGTTTGCACGTCCTTCAACCACTCGGCGCGGATGATCTCTGCTAACGCCTTCGCGTCTTCCGTCTCCCTGAACTCCCGGGACGGGTAGGCCACGCCATCGCGGGCGGGCAGCCGGGGATCGAGACGCCAACGACCGCCCTGGTCGTGGATGGAGAACGCCTTGATGCACCCGAGCATGCCGTACTGGGTCCGCTTGTCACGGACGACCCAGACGAGTTCTGGGAGGTGGACGGCTGCGCGGCGGGCCGTCTTGGCGGTGCCCACTACGCCCTCCGTTGCTTGGAGAGCCTTTCGGCCAGTTCGTCGAGGTTTCCGGCGGCCATGCTGTTCACCCCCGCGTTCTGCGCGACCAGCAGGCCCACGCGTTGTGGCTGGGCTGCTGGGACGACTTCCACCCTGGTGGGCTGCGGCTCGTTGTCTGCCCCGACGCTCGGCAGTTCGACCATGTAGCTACCGGAACGTTCCCCGATGGACACCGTCGCCACCTTCCAACCGGCGTCGGTGAAGATGACGAGTTCCGGCGGATGCCACAGCGTTTCGGCGCTGCCGTAGAGCTGGATATCGCATCGGTCGGCACGACGCCTGATCAGTTGCCCGTGGATACCGCGTGCCGTCAGATGCGTGATGACGCGGTTAAGGGCAGCGGTCTGCCCTGTGGCCTCTTCCTCGGTGATCGGCTGACAGAGAAGGCCGCCGTCCGATCCTGTTGTGTGTGTGCCCGCCATACCCTCGACGGTAGAAGTGGGCGTTTTCCAGGGGCAATGATGTTGCCCCTTGTTGCCCCAAATCAGTCAGCCCCCTTGGCTACGGCGATCAGTCGCCGTGCCTGGGCACCGTAGACTGCGATGTTCGCCATGGCCGCGAAGCGTTCCGCATAGAGGGCGATCTCCCACTTTTGTGTTAGCTGAAGATGGCCGGACACCAGTTCAACGCTGACCATCTCATCGTCGAACATGGTGAACCCCTCAACGGGTGCAGCATGTGGCGAATGGGCTCTTGACGCACCCAAGGGGACGATCCCGAGCGATACGGACGGCAGGCGTGTGACGTCTTCAAGATGGGCTAGCTGCGCCTGGAGAATTTCCCGGCCATACAACTGATACCGGAGAGCTGCCTCCTCAAGCAGGAACGCGAAGGTGCGTCCCGGCTGCCGGAGAATCGCTTGCCTCGCTAGGCGCTCTTGGACGGCTGCCGCCACGTCGTCGGCCTGGACGTGGTGACGCTGCTGCACTGCGGTGAGAACTGCCGTCGCATAGTCCGCTGTCTGGAGTAACCCGGGGATCATTCTCGGCTGATACGTGCGTACGGATGTAGCTCGATCGAAGATCGGGCGCACGCCCTTCTGGGCGGCGCGCAACCCGGCGCGGTTGATCCGGCGGGAGTCGGTCCACATCCCGGCTGCTTCGCGGCGCGCGGCGAGCAGTTCGTTCGTGCGCTCTGGCGACATCCCGCAGGCACGGCACCAATCCCGCAGATCTTCAGCCGAGATCGGGCGTGCCCCACTCTCGATCTTGGATACCTTGGATCGCCCGTGCCATCCGGCAGCCTTGGCCAGCTCGTCACCGGTCAGCCCCGCATCCTCGCGGATCTCGCGGAGCTGACCGGCAAGCGCCTGTCTGGCCTGCTGGGCGCTGGAAGAGGACGACGAGGGCACGGCTACCAGTGCGCAGAGTCGGCGCGGTTACTCGACGCGGGGCAGCTCATAGCCGGTACTTGTCGTGCGGGATGGCGAGATCCCATACCGCCTCGAACGCTGTCGCACACAGCTCGACCACGCTGGGATCGTCGCTGAACTGATGCCCCACGACTTCCCCGGCACCGTCGAACACCGAGAACCTGACCAGGCGGTTGTCGAACACCCAGAAGGGGTTGCCTGGCAGGGCCAGCGCTGACGAGAGATGCCGGGGCAGCCAGCGCGGTTGTTCTCCGTCTGCCAGTTGAAACGCGGGCGCGACGGCGTGCATGTACCTGGTGTAGTCGCTCACGGGCTCCGAGACAATGCGAGCCCGCCGGACGGCCACGCCTCGCGCGACAACGGGCGCTACGACATCGACCCATGCACGGGCTTGGTCGTGGTTGATGAAGTCTCGCCCGTCCCTGAACGCGATGAACCCTGGATCTGACGTCATGTGAGCGTCGTGGATCTCCAGGTGTACGGCCGACATGGTGCAGCCTGCGAGCAGCTCAGCGAACGTCGGCTTTTTCGCGCTGGGTCCGAGTATCTTCATCGGGCCGGGGGTGCTGCCCTTCGGCGAGCCGGCGCTTTCCGCGTTCGTAGCTCCCACTGACCGCCTCCATGAGGATTTCCGCCATGGCGGCCGGAAGCATCACAACCGCCTCGGTGTCCTTGATCCTGCTGTCGGAGTTGATCCACGCGAGGATGTCAGGGTCCGTCACCAGATCGCCCTGGAAATAAAAGTTGCCCGTCTCCGGATCTACGAACACTGCCGGACAGTCGTCGGTGGCGTTGTCCGGGTCTACGCCCACGAACTCTAGCCGCATGTGCCTCTCCCTTCTGGTGGAGTTGCCCAATGTTGCCCTGTCACGTTGAGCCTGCGCCCTGTGGGATTGGAGCGTCAAGGGAAGAGTTGGGTATCGCCTGAAAGGCGGTCTAGATGCGGTCGTCGCCCAACTAGGCGATCGGAGCGGATGCATCCTTCGAGGGTCAGCACAATGTCAGCACCGGTGCTGACAACGGCCGTGATCAACCCGGAACAACAAGAAGCCCCAGGCTCTCGGCAGGTGCCGTGAGCCTGGGGCTGTAACTCTTGTCAGACCTGGTCTGCTATGGAGCCTGGTGGACGATACTGGGATTGAACCAGTGACCTCTTCCGTGTCAGGGAAGCGCTCTCCCGCTGAGCTAATCGTCCTTGGAGGTGGCGACGGGATTTGAACCCGTGTGGACGGCTTTGCAGGCCGCTGCCTCGCCTCTCGGCCACGCCACCGAGTCAAAACCCTGCTCCGAGCGGAAGACGGGATTCGAACCCGCGACCCTCACCTTGGCAAGGTGATGCTCTACCACTGAGCCACTTCCGCGTTGCTGCGTGCTCAACAATAGCGCGTTTCCCGGCTGGATGCTTACTCGTAGGTGACGCTAGCGCTCCTCCCCGCGGAGCCGGCGGGCCACGTAGTGCTCGGTGGCGGGCAGGCTGAGGAAGATTTCGAGGATCCTGGTCAGGCGGTGGACCTCGATGCGGTGGAAGGCGGGCCCCTCCGAGCGGGCCAGGAGGAGCGAGAGGGCCAGCGGCGGCAGCGGGGCGTGGATGAGGTGCGGGCCGCCCTCAAGCGTCACCGCCGTGGGACGGGCGGGCGTCTCGCCGGGGACGGCGAGGTCGCGCGGGGCGCGCCAGCTCGCGTAGACCACGCGGCCCTCGGCGGTGGTGGCGGCCCAGTCGGCGCTGAACAGGACGGGGAGCGAGTCGACCAGCGTGGTCAGCGCCCGGTCTCCTGCCGTGGTGAGGTATTTGAGAATCTCCAGCTCCGGGTACGTGCCCGGCGCCTCACGGGTCGGCCAGACGCCCTCGACCGTGACGTCCGTCACGCTCTCCAGCCCCTTGACCAGCGTCTGTCTGGACGTCGTGTCGGGGCAGAAGACGGTGATGTCGTCGAGCGCCCGGCCCCCGCCCCGCTCGAGCACCGTCACCTGCGTGATGTCGGCCCCCGAGGCGCCCAGCACCGTGGTCACCTGCGCCAGGGCGCCCGGCCGGTCGGGCAGCGCGACGCGTACGCGAAGAAGCATCCGTTCCCCCTCAACCGAAGATGCCGGATCACAGATTATCCGTGGAATACCGGTTGCGGCCTGACCTGCGCTACAACTGACGGCGTGAAGATTGGGCCGATCGAGGTGTGGCCGCCGGTGGTGCTCGCGCCGATGGCGGGCATCACCAACGCGCCGTTCCGGGTGTTGTGCCGGGAGCAGGGCGCGGGGCTGTTCGTGTGCGAGATGATCACGACGCGGGGCCTCGTGGAGCGCAATCCGAAGACGCTGCGGATGATCAGGTTCGCGGAGTCGGAGCGGCCGAGGAGCATCCAGCTCTACGGGGTGGATCCCGACGTCGTGGGCCGCGCCGTACGGATGATCGCCGACGAGGGCCTCGCCGACCACGTCGACCTGAACTTCGGCTGCCCGGTGCCCAAGGTGACCAGGCGCGGCGGCGGGTCGGCGCTGCCGTACAAGCGGAACCTGCTGCGCCGGATCCTGCGGCAGGCGGTCGCGAACGCCGGGTCGCTGCCCGTGACGATCAAGATGCGCAAGGGCATCGACGACGACCACCTCACCTACCTCGACGCGGGCCGGATCGCCGCGGAGGAGGGCATCGCCGCCGTCGCGCTGCACGCGCGCACCGCCAGGCAGCACTACGGCGGCGTGGCCGACTGGGCGGCCATCGCCCGGTTGAAGGAGGCCGTGCCGGAGATCCCGGTGCTGGGCAACGGCGACATCTGGTGTGCCGACGACGCCGTCAGGATGGTCGCGGAGACCGGCTGCGACGGCGTGGTCGTCGGGCGGGGCTGCCTGGGGCGGCCGTGGCTGTTCAAGGACCTGGAGAACGCGTTCGACGGCAGCCAGGAGCGGGCCCGGCCGACCCTCGGCGAGGTGGCCGGGGTGATGGCCAGGCACGCCGAGGGGCTGACCGCGTGCTTCGACGTCGAGCGGTACGCCGTGGCCGACTTCCGCAAGCACGTCGGGTGGTATCTGAAGGGCTTCACGGTCGGGAGCGACCTGCGGCGCGAGCTGGCCACGGCCGAGTCGCTCGACGGGCTGCGCGAGGGGCTGGCGAAGCTGGAGCACGACCAGCCTTGGCCGCCGAACACCGACACGCCCAGGGGCAAGTCCGGCGAGCGGTCCAAGGTGCACCTGCCCGACGGGTGGCTGGACGACCCCTGGGACTGCCCGATCCCGGGCGCCGACGCGGAGTCCGACATTTCCGGCGGCTGACCGCCCGCGTTCCGCGGCTGACCGCCCGTTCCGCGGCGGATGGGCCGCCGGTTGGTGAGGGCCGGTGGCCTCGGTGCTGCTGGGGTCGCCGCTAGTGAGGGCCGGTGGCCTCGGTGCCGCAGGGGCCGCCGCCGGTGGCCGGTTCCAGGCGTACGGGCTCGCCCGACATCGTCAGCGTCGGGTAGTACTCCGCGATCCGCTCCGCCGAGCGCCCCACGTAGTGGCAGATGAAGCTGCGGCGGAAGCGGTCGGCGGTGCCGTTGGGCTCCGAGCCGTGCACCAGGCTGCCGTTGAAGAAGAGCACGTCACCCGGGTTCATGTTCACGGGCACCTTCGCCAGGCCGGGCGGCGGGGGCACGTACTCGCGGGTGAACGACACGTCCTGGTCGGCCTCCTCCGGGCAGAACAGGTCCATCAGGTGCGTGCCGGGCACCACCTCCAGGCCGCCGTTGGCGCGGTCCACGCGGTCGAGCGCCACCCAGGCGGCCACGCAGGTGCCCGGCTCCACCCGGAGGTAGAAGTTGTCCTGGTGCAGAGCCTGGCCCCTGGCACCGGGCGGCTTGAAATAGAACATGCTCTGGGCTGCTATCGGCTCCTCGCCCAGCAACGCGCGGACGATCGCGGCGACGCGCCCGTCGAGCAGGTAGCGCAGGGCCACGTCGTCGATCTGGTGGGGGTGCATGATCCGGGGGTACTCGCGCAGGACGTCGTACGGCTGCCCCGGCTCCTGCGGGCGCGGCGCGAAGTGGCCCGGGATCGGGCCCCGGGCGTGCAGCGCCATGAACTCGTCGCGCAGCTCGGCCACCTCCTCCTGGGCGAACAGGGCGGGCACCAGCACGTACCCCTGGTCGTGGAAGTCGTTGAGCCTCATGCCTGCCACGCTAGGCGGCCGGATCGTGCGACGGTATGCCTGTGACCGCTGAAGACCTGTCTGTTCCTGCTGCGGAGCTACTGATCGTGGGCCACTACGACCAACTGCCCGGCTACGCCACGCGCCGGGCGGGGGGCTCGCCGAGCTGGTTGCTGCTGTGGACCGAGGCGGGCGCGGGGTTCGTGGCGCAGGGCGGGGCGTCGTTCGAGGTGCGGGCGGGGGACCTGGCCGTGCTGGGGTCGGGGGTGCCGCAGCACTACCGGGTGCTGCCGGGGGCCGGGCGGTGGCGGTTCTGGTGGGTGCACTTCCAGCCGCGCGCCTCCTGGGCGGCCTGGCTGGCGCCGTATGCCCGGGAGGGCCGGGCCCACCTGGTGGCGGGCGTTCCCGGGGCCCTGCACGGGCGCATCGACCTGGCCTTCCGGCGGGCGCGGCGGGACGCGCGCTGGACGCCGGACAACCTCGTCCCCGCCGAGACGCGGGTCCCGGCCGTGGTGGTCGGCGGGGCTGCCAGGGAGCTGGTCATGGGAGCGGTGGAGGAGGTGCTGGTGCTGGCCACCGCCGCCGCGCGGCCCGCCGAGCCGGGCGAGGAGGGGGACGAGCGCGTACGCCGCGCGCTGGCGCTCATCGCGGCCGAGCCGAGCGCCCCGCACTCGGTGGCCTCGCTGGCGCGGGCGGTGGCGCTCTCACCCTCCCGGTTCGCGCACCTGTTCGCCGGGGAGACCGGCCAGACGCCCATGCAGGCCGTGCGCCGGGCCCGCGTACGCCACGCCGCGAGCCTGCTGGAGGTCACCGACATGGACGTGGGTCACGTGGCGGCGGCCTCGGGCTTCGTCAGCCCGTTCCACTTCAGCAGGGCCTTCAGGAAGGAGTACGGCCTGCCGCCCCGCGACTACCGAGCCCGCCTGCGCTAGACCTCGACGTGGCCGCCGCTGCGCCAGTAGACGTTGTCCTCCCTGGACAGGAGCCCCTCGTCGATCAGGTAGCGGCGCAGCGCGGCGTAGTCGTCGTGGAACGCCCGCAGGGCCACGTTCACGTCTTTCTCCGGGTAGCGGACGCCGGGCTCGAAGATCGCGGCGATGTGACGCAGCACGACCAGCCGCTTGTCGCGCCGCATGACCGTGGTCGTCAGCCGCCCGTCGACCAGGAACGTCCGCAGCACCCGCTCGTCGGGGCTCAGCGGCTCGGCGGGCTCGGCCTGTGCCCGCAGCAACTCGCGGAAGCGCTCGGGCGTCGCCCGCCAGGCGCCGCTCTCGTCACAGGCGGCCAGGCCGCCGCCGGCCAGCTTCCGCAGCGCCTTGGGGGACAGGTCGCCGCTGTGGCCGAGCACGAGGGAGGCAAAGGCGGTCAGCGTGTCTTCCTGGTAGAGGAGGCCGAGGACGCGCCGGATCTCTTCGTCGTTCACCCGTACCATGGTGTCGCATGATAACGGCATTAATGCTGGCGGCCACGGTCGCCATCCCCGACACCTTCCTCCTGTACGAGAAGGCCGCCGCGAAGAAGGACGACAACCCGGAGACGAGCTGGTCGGTCAGCGGCAAGAAGACGGCCCGGCTGGTCGTCAACCCGTGCCAGCGGGCCAGGCTCGGCCAGGCGGGGCGCACGCAGGCCAGGACGATCATCCACACCGCGCTGCCCGACTACCTCAAGGCGGAGCAGGTCGTGCTCTACTCCTCGGCAGCGGCGGCGGGCAGGGCCCTGCGCGACCTGGAGGCGGCCGTACGCGCGTGCGGCACCTCCGGCTACCGCTTCTCCGCCCGCGCGGCCGGCCTGGGCGACCGGGGCCTGTCGGTCACCGGGCAGACGTACCGCGGCGGGAAGCCGGCCGTCGGCGGCGAGCGGGCCGTCGTGACCCGCCGCGCGAACGCCCTGATCCTCTACACCGTGGCCGGCGAATGGGGCCCGCCCGCCAAGGCCGACTTCCAGCGGCAGACCAAGGACGCCACCCGCATGCTCGGCAAGATCTGCACCATCGCCGATTGCTGAAGGCGGGGAATGTCTCGATCTTGGGACATTGTCATGACACGAACCCGACGTTCCGTGGACCAGAATGGGTCGACAGCCCTGTGCCGGGACGCCCTTGCCAGTCCGTTCCGGCACACGGCTTGTCGTTCTTCCCGCTCCCGCTCTAGAGCCGGTTGAGCCCCTGCACGTGCAGGACCGCGCGGCCCTCCTCGTCGGAGGCGGCCAGGTCGACCTGCGCGTCGATGCCCCAGTCGCCGTCACCGGCCGGATCCTTGACCGTCTGGCGCACCTTCCAGAGCCCGCTCTCCTCCTCGATGCGCAGCAGCGCGGGCCCGCGGGCGTCGGCGTCGGTGAAGATCTCCTCGTGCTCCTCGTAGTACGCGTCGAGCGCCGCGCCCCAGTCGACGTCGGGAGCCAGCTCCTCCAGCTCCTCCTCCTTCTCCAGCGCGCACAGCTCGACCAGCCGGAACATGGCGTTGCGCACCAGCACGCGGAAGGCCCGCGGGTTGGCCGTGACCGGCCGCACCTTGGCCTCGAGCTGCTGCTGTTCCTCGAGCGCCGCCGCCGGGTTGGTGAGCTTCTCCCACTCGTCGATCAGCGAGGAGTCGACCTGGCGGACCAGCTCGCCCAGCCACTCGATGAGGTCGACCAGGTCGTCGGTCTTGAGGTGCTCGGGCACCGTACGCGACAACGTGCGGTAGGCGTCGGCCAGGTAGCGCAGCACCGTTCCCTCCGACCGGGCCAGCTCGTAGAACTGGATGTACTCGCCGAAGGTCATGGCCCGCTCGAACATGTCGCGCACCACGGACTTGGGGCTCACCGTGTAGTCGCCCACCCACGGGTGGCCCCGCCGGTAGGTCTCGTAGGCGCCGAGCAGCAGGTCGTCGAGCGGCATCGGGTACATCACCTCGGCGAGCTGCTCCATGCGCTCTTCGTACTCGACGCCGTCGGCCTTCATCTGCGCCACGGCCTCGCCCTTGGCCTTCTTGAGCTGGGCGGACAGGATCTGGCGCGGGTCGTCGAGGATGGACTCGACGATCGAGACCAGGTCGAGGGCGTAGGCCGGCGACTCGCGGTCGAGCAGGTCGAAGGCGGCCAGCGCGAACGTCGACAGCGCCTGGTTGAGCGCGAAGTCCTCCTGGAGGTCGATCGTCAGCCGGGCCCGCCGGCCCTGCTCGTCGGGCTCGGCGAACTGCTCCACGATGCCCCCGGCCAGCAGCGAGCGGTAGATCGCGATGGCCTGGCTGATGTGCCGCCGCTGCCACTTGCGGTCTTCGTGGTTGTCGGTCAGCAGGTGCTTCATCGCCTGGAAGCAGTCGCCCGGCCGGTTGATCACCGCGAGCAGCATGGCGTTGCTGACCTTGAAGCGCGAGTTGAGCGGCTCGGGCTCGGCCTCCTGGAGCTTCTGGAACGTGTCCTCGCTCCAGCCCACGAACCCCTCCGGCGGCTTCTTGCGGGCGTAGCCGCGCCGCCGCTTGGGGTCGTCGCCGATCTTGGCCAGCGCCTTGGCGTTCTCGATGTCGTGCTCGGGGGCCTGGCAGGCGACGTAGCCGATGGTGTCGAAGCCCGCGCGGCCCGCCCGGCCGGCGATCTGGTGGAACTCGCGGGCCCGCAGCCGGCGCACCTTGTTGCCGTCGTACTTGGACAGGGCGGTGAACAGCACCGTGCGGATCGGCACGTTGACGCCGACGCCCAGCGTGTCGGTGCCGCAGATGACCTTCAGCAGCCCGGCCTGGGCCAGCCGTTCGACCAGGCGCCGGTATTTCGGCAGCATGCCGGCGTGGTGCACGCCGATGCCGTGGCGGACCAGCCGCGACAGCGCCCGGCCGAACCGGGTGGTGAAGCGGAAGCCGCCGATCATGGCGGCGATGGCCTCCTTCTCGGCCTTGGTCGCCATGTTGATCGACATCAGCGACTGGGCCCGCTCCATCGCCGCGGCCTGCGTGAAGTGCACGACGTAGACCGGGGCCTGGCCGGTGGAGAGCATCTCCTCCAGCGTCTCGTGCAGCGGCGTCATCCGGTAGGAGTAGATCAGCGGCACCGGCCGCTCGGCGTGCTTGACCACGGCGGTCTGCCGCCCGGTGCGCCTGGTCAGGTCGCGCTCGAACATCGACACGTCGCCGAGCGTGGCCGACATCAGGATGAACTGCACGTCGGGCAGCTCGAGCAGCGGCACCTGCCAGGCCCAGCCGCGGTCGGGCTCGGCGTAGAAGTGGAACTCGTCCATGACGACCTGGCCGATGTCGGCCGCCGCGCCGTCGCGCAGCGCCACGTTGGCCAGGATCTCGGCCGTGCAGCAGATGATCGGCGCGCCCGGGTTGACGCTGGCGTCGCCGGTCATCATGCCGACGTTCTCGGTGCCGAAGACGGCGCACAGGTCGAAGAACTTCTCCGACACCAGCGCCTTGATCGGCGCGGTGTAGAACGTGCGCAGGTCGCGCGTCAGCGCGGTGAAGTGGGCGCCCGCGGCCACCAGCGACTTGCCCGACCCGGTCGGCGTGGCCAGGATCAGGTTGTTGCCGGAGACCACCTCGATGAGGGCCTCCTCCTGGGCGGGATAGAGCGTGAGCCCCCGATCGGCGTTCCAGGCGACGAACGCGTCGAAGATGGCGTCGGGATCGGCGTCGATCTCTTCGGGCAGGCGGTCAACGAGAAGGCTCACGACATCTATCCTGCCGAAGATTGCCGCATGGTCGAACCGGGCGGGACGAACTCGGCGCGCCAGGCCCCGATTTCCACGCGCATCCGTGGCGAAAGGCGGCCGTCCCCGGGGGCGGGGAGCGGGCCATCAGCGGAGATCGAGCTGGAGCAGGAGGGTGTCGATCCAGCGGCCGTGCTTGAACCCGACCGCCCTCAGCCGCCCCGCCTCCTCGAACCCGTACGCCGCGTGCAGCCGGGCCGAGGCCGGGTCGCCCGAGTCGGCGATCACCGCGACGAGCTGGCGGGCGGGGGTCTCGCGCGCTCTGGCGACCAGTTCGCCGAGCAGCAGCCGGCCCAGCCCCCGGCCGGTGTGGCCGGGGGCCAGGTAGATGCTGTCCTCCAGGGTGTGGCGGTAGGCGGCTTTGGGGCGGTAGGGGGAGAGGTAGGCGTATCCGGCCACCTCGCCGTCGGCCTCGGCCACCAGGAACGGCAGCCCGGCCCCCGTGATGCCCTCCGCCTTGGCCCGCCACTCGCCCAGCGCCGGCGGCGTCTCGTCGAACGTGGCCACGCTGGTGGTCACGTAGTGGGCGTAGACGTCGGCGACGGCGGGCAGGTCGGTTTCGGCGAGGGCACGGACACGCGTCATGAGGTCATTTTCCCCAACGGCGGATGACGTGCGTGTTTCCGGCTCCTCACGGCGTCGCGGCAGGCACCTCCCACTCCAGGATTCCGGCGGAGAAGCCGTCGCGCAGCCTCGCGACGATCCTGAGGCCGCGGGTGGTGACGGGGTCGAAGGTGACGCGGTTGACCGTGTCGGGGGCCACGCCGTAGCCGGAGGGCGAGCCGACCGGCCGCCACTGGTCGCCGTCGAGCCAGTGCAGCTCCCAGGAGGCGGGCACCCGGCAGCGGCCGATGCCGGTGTCGTCGAACCAGTAGACCGCGCAGCCCTCGACGCGCCTGGGCTCGCGGTACGCGTACTGCACCCACTCCTCGGTGCCCAGGTGGTCCCACCAGGTGAAGCGGGGGATGTCGTGGTCGGCCGAGCTGCTGGGCCACCTGCCGTCGTACAGGGCGAGCATGGAGCCCTCGGCGTGCGAGGCGGACGCCTCGAACGCGGGCAGCGTCCACTCGTGGGCGTCCTGGCCGCGGCCGGCGACCGGGAACGAGGTGATGCGCAGCCGCGCGGCGCCCATGGGGATGAGCCGCACTTCCTCGGCGGGGCCGTCCGTGCGGGCCGGGCTGTCCTGCAGCTCGCGGACCACGCCCTGTGGGTCGGCCTGCCAGTTGTCGATCTTCCTGGCCCTGGCGCGCAGCTCCAGCGGGGCGGTCTGAGGCGTGAAGGGGTTGGCGGGCAGCGGGCCGCGCCGCCGCTCCAGGCGCAGGTGGCCGGGCTGCGGGCGGTCGAGGGCGTAGTTCCAGGGGGTCTCGGGGAAGACCTCGTACTCGGGCCAGTCGGGGGTGCCGCCGGTGCGCCGCCAGCTCTCGCCGATGGCCAGGGAGAACGTCAGCGGTCCGTGGTCCACGGAGACCGAGTCGTGGTTGCGCGCCCAGGTCCGTACGGACGTGCGCATCGGCAGCGTCAGCTCCACCCGGTCGCCGTCGCGCCAGGTGCGCTCCACCACCACGTAGCCGGGGCCGCGCCAGGAGACCGGATGGGAGCGCCCGGCCACCCGCAGCCCCGGGCTCCGGCACCAGCCCGGGATCCGCAGGTAGAGGGGGAAGGCGACGGGCTCGGCGGTGGCGACCGTCAGCCGGACCGTCTCCTCGAACGGGTAGTCCGTACGCTGGTCGACGGTCACCTCCCGGCCGCCGGCGACGCGCGCGGTGACCGTGGAGTCGGCGTACATCGACGCGGCCAGCCCGCGGTCGTGGGTGGCGAGCCACAGCTCCTCGGCGTAGTACGGCCAGCCCATGCCGTAGTTGTGCGGGCAGCAGCGGTAGTTGTGCACGCCCGGCAGGTACGCCTCCATGCCGAACCCGTTCTGGAACTGCCCGAAGAGCTTGGCCGTCCGGTCGAGCCTGACGCTGTTGGCGCTGGTGATGTAGTGGACCGACTTCTGTTCGGGGTCGAACGCGGCCGGCATCGAGTTGATCGCCAGCTCCTCGCACCGGTCGGCCCACACCGGGTCGCCGGTGAAGCGGGTCAGCATCTCGAAGCTGTGCATGAACTCCACGATCCCGCAGGTCTCGAAGCCCTGGCGGGGGTCGTCGAAGCCGTCCCTGGTGTTCTCGTCGCCCGCGAACCCGCCTCCCGGGAACTGCCCGAACTGTCCCATGACGGTGTCGTAGTTTCGGTACGTGGCCCGCGCGAGGGCGGGGTCGCCGTCGAGCAGGCCGTACTGGAGCGGCTCGCGGAAGCCCTGTGCGATGTTGACGTTGTGCCGCGTCGGCAGGCCGTTGACGTAGTCGGCCGAGCCGGAGTGCATCTTGCGCACCAGGTCGAGCAGCCAGCCCTCGCCGGTGCGGTTGTAGAGCCAGTAGACGCTGTCGATGTTGTCGCCCCAGCGGAAGGCGCCCCAGCTCCGGTTGAACACCTCCGCGGGCTGCGCGGCCTGGAGCCGGAAGTACTCCGTCATGAAGGACAGCACGCGGTCGTCGCCCGCGTACTCGTGCCAGGAGCGGAAGGCCGACAGCAGCGGCATGCCCGGCCAGAAGTCGGGGCCGCCCTCCAGCGAGGTGCGCAGCCGCGCCGGGCCGAACCAGCCGTCGGGCTGCTGGGTGGCGACGATGCCGGTCAGCCAGCGCTCGGTCTTGGCCAGGGCGGCGGTGTCGCCGGTCACGTACGCGAGGTCGCCGTAACCGCGCAGCCAGTACGGCAGCTCCTCCCAGGCGTTCTGGTCCGGGCGCACCCAGCCGCAGGTGTCGTAGGCCAGGAAGCCGGAGATCTGGTCGTAGCGTCCGCACAGGCCGTCGAGCTGTAACCGGAGCTGGTGCGCCAGCCAGCCGCGGGGCCGCACGGCGCCGGGCGGGAGCTTGAGGAACGGGGTGGGGGAGAGGGGCGCGCGGTTGGGCGTGTAGAGGCCGCCGGCGGTGGCCGCCGCGGGCCGTTCGACGAACCGCACCCTGGTGCCGTCGCCGGCCGCCTCCGCCTGGGCGGGCCCGCCGGCCGCCATCGCCGCCGCCGTGACCCCGCCCGCGACGAGGAACCTGCGCCGCCCGATCGATGCCTCGTGTTCCATGTGAACCTCCCGCGCCTCGCTGTATCGCTCGACGGCAGGAAATCTCACAGAAACGATCTAGTCAAGACTGAATCGATCTGATTCAGTCAGAATGTGCCGGGAGAGAGTGACCGACTATGTTCGTAATCGATCGTCAGGTGTGCGCTCGCGGAGCCGTCATCAGCAGCCCGCCGAGCAGCGCCAGCACCGCCAGGAACGGCCCGGCGCCGGGCACGAAGCCGCCGACCGTCAGCGTCAGCACGCCACCGCCCACCAGCCCGGCCGCGACGAGCATGCCGCGCCAGTCCGCCGGCCCGTACGGCAGCGCCGGCGGCGTCTCGAACCTGGCGAACGCCTTCAGCAGCGGCCACAGGACCAGGCACAGCAGCCCGAACCAGATCGGCCACCCGGCGAACCACAGGACGCTGCCCGGCCGCGGCGTGTCCACGCCCAGCAGGACCACCACCACCCCGGTCACCGCGAACAGCGCCGGCATGTGCCACAGGTACATCGTCATGATCCGCGGCCCGGCCCAGTCCAGCAGGCGGGTCACCGGCAGCCGCACCAGCGCCGGGCGCAGCCACCCGGCCAGCCCGACCTGCCCGAGGCCGACGGCGAGCATGGCCAGCGTGGGCGGGGCCATGTTGGACACCTCGGCGCCGGGCAGGCCGATCATGCTGCCCGGGTACGGCCCCAGCGCCACCAGCAGCGCCGCCGCCCCGAACCCGCCGGCCGCGAGCAGCCACGGCCGCCGCAGCCGTCCCTCGGCGTAGAAGAAGCCGAGCTGGTGGACGGCCATCCAGACGAACACCACGTTCAGATAGCCCACGGCCTCGAACCCGGTCGAGAAGCGGGCCACGTCCGTCAGCACCGCCCCGGCCGCCAGCGCCATCGGGACGCGTACGCCGTACCGGGCGTGCAGGCGCAGGGCGTACGGGGTGGCCAGGACGGCGATCAGGTACACGGCCAGGAACCACAGGAGCTGCCCGGTCAGCTTCGCGCCCACCGCCAGCGGCTGCTGCGGCACCCCCAGCGACAGCAGGACGTGCGGCAGCGGGATCCACACCGCCGCCAGCGGCAGCAGCGGCCAGGCCAGCCGGCGCAGCCGCACCGCCAGCCAGGCGGGCGCGCCCTTGGCCGAGCGGCCGAAGCTGATCGCGTTGGCCGCGCCGCCCGCGAAGAACACCAGCGGCATCACCTGGCTGAGCCACGTCACCACCCACACGCCCGGCGTGGACAGCGCGTTGCCCGTGGTCAGCCGGCCGCCGTCGTAGTCGAGGACCGGGATCGTCCAGTGCTGGAAGACGATGAGCGCCATGCCGAGCACGCGCAGCAGGTCGATGAACGGGTCACGGACCGCCGGGCGCGCGCCCGCCGT
Organism: Nonomuraea sp. NPDC051298; assembly: GCF_055586305.1. Lineage (NCBI taxonomy): Bacteria > Bacillati > Actinomycetota > Actinomycetes > Streptosporangiales > Streptosporangiaceae > Nonomuraea > Nonomuraea sp. NPDC051298. The sequence goes on along the minus strand of NZ_JBVJIM010000001.1, from coordinate 205,291 downwards.
CCTGCGCGGAACGGCGGCTGCGGGGACGGGACGGTCCAGCAGGGCGGTCATGGCGGGCCTCGATTCGCGGGAAGGAGCCTCGCGGGGAGTCGCGGGGAGTCGTGGGGATTCGCGGGCATTCGTGGGGAAGAGCTGATGCGTACAAGGCTTCCGCCCGGAGCCCGTTCGCACATTGCCGCGAGCCGCCGTCCTGTGGTCAAGAACCCACCACCGGCTCCGGTAGGGCCAGCCCTACCCCCGCACACCGGAACACCTGCTCGTACCGGGCGCGGCGACGTCATACCGTTGAGCCCATGCGCTCCCTGACGAGGCGTGTCCTTCTCGACACCCGCTACACGCTGGTCGGCTTCCCGACCACCCTCATCGGCTTCGCGCTCATGCTCGTGGGCTTCGTCGCCGGTCTGGGCACCGCGGTTCTGTGGATCGGGGTGCCGCTGCTGGCGGGCACGCTGCTCATCGCGCGCGGCTTCGCCGACGCGGAGCGCGGCTGGCTGTCCGACGTGCTGCGACGGCCCCCCGTACGGCCCCGCTACAAGCCGGTGCCGCCCGGCGCGGGCCGCTTCCGCCGGATCGTCAACCCGATGACGAGCGGGCAGTCCTGGCTCGACCTGCTGCACGGCATCCTGAACCTGCCGTTCGCGATCATCGGCTTCGTGCTCACCGTCGTGTTCTGGGCGATCCCCCTGGCCGGCCTGACCTGGCCGATCTACGGCTTCTTCACCTCGCGCATCCCGGGCAACCAGGAGCTGCCCGAGCTGCTCGGCTTCGACACCAATTTCTGGGGCAACGCGCTCTTCTACGTCGGGCTCGGCCTGGTCTTCCTGCTGATCATGCCGTTCGCCGTACGCGGGGCCGCGCTCGTACGGGCCGGGCTGGGCCGGGCGCTGCTGACCGGCGTGGCCGAGCTGCAGGAGCGGATCGAGGACCTGGCGGAGGGCCGCGCCGCCGCCGTCTCCGCCGAGGCCAACGCGCTGCGCAAGCTGGAGCGCGACATCCACGACGGTCCCCAGCAGCGGCTGGTCTCGCTGGCCATGGAGCTGTCGAGGGCGCAGCGGCAGATGACCAAGGACCCCGACGCGGCCGAGGCCACCATCAAGTCGGCCATCACCGCCACCCGCGAGACGCTCGACGAGCTGCGCGCGCTCTCGCGCGGCATCGCCCCGCCCATCCTGTCCGACCGCGGCCTCGCGCCCGCCCTGGCCGCGCTGGCCGGGCGCTGCACCATACCCGTCGACCTGGACGTGCAGACCGTCGAGCGCTACCAGGCGGCCGTGGAGAACGCGATCTACTTCGTCTGCGCCGAGACCCTCACCAACGTGGCCAAGCACAGCCGCGCCACCGTCTGCACGGTCCAGCTCGTCCGCCTCGGTGACGTCCTCATGCTCACGATCGGGGATGATGGGGTCGGCGGCGCGCACGTCGCCAAGGGACATGGGCTGGCCGGGCTGGCCGATCGGCTCCGCGCCGTCGACGGGGAGCTGACCGTGCAGTCGCCCGTCGGCGGGCCCACAGTGATCGTGGCGGAGGTGCCGTGCGGGTAGTCGTGGCCGATGACGCGGTGCTGATCAGGGAGGGCCTGGTCAGATTGCTCGAGGAGTTCGGCTGCGAGGTGGTGGCGACCGTCGGCGACGGCGACGCCCTCGTCGAGGCGATCGCCGAGCACCGGCCCGACGTGTCGGTCGTCGACGTGCGCATGCCGCCGTCGTTCACCGACGAGGGGCTGAGGGCGGCGGTGGCGGCGCGGCGGCGCGTGCCCGGCGCGCCCGTGCTGATCCTCTCGCAGTACGTCGAGGTCTCCTACGCCGACGACCTGCTCGCCGACGCCCGTGGCGCGGTGGGTTACCTGCTGAAGGACCGGGTCGTCGACGTGGACGAGTTTCTGGAGGGCCTGCGGCGCGTGGCCGCGGGCGGCACGGTGTTCGATCCGCAGGTGGTGTCCCAGTTGATGGTCCGCAGGCGTAAGGACGACCCGCTGGCGCAACTCACGCCCCGCGAGCGGGAGGTGCTCGGGCTGATGGCCGAGGGGAAGTCCAACCCGGCCATCGGGCGCCAGCTCGTGATCAGTGACGGCGCCGTGGAGAAGCACATCAGGAGCATCTTCAACAAGCTCGGCCTCTACGCGGAGGACAGCGACCAGCATCGCCGGGTGCTCGCCGTGCTGACCTACCTGCGTTCCTGACCGCCCTTCCCGTCGTCACCCGTCCCTCGGCGCGGCCCGCCGTCGAGCGGGGCGGCTCCGCTCGGCGGTCACTCCCGGCCGGTGAGGGGGTGGCCGGCCGGTCCGCGCGACGTCGCGCGCGCGGACCTGGCGGCTCGGAGGTCAGCCGAGCGCGTCGACCAGCTTCTTGCGCTGCTGGGCGCCCAGGCCGCCGAGACGGCGCTTCTCGTCGACGCCCGCCTCCTCCATCAGCGCGGTGGCCTTGGCCGGGCCCACGCCCTTGACGGCGCGCAGCGCCTGGGAGACCTTGATCTTCTTCGCGATGTCGTCGTCGCGCTCCAGCAGTTGAGCGAACGTCAGCTCGCCCGCCTTGACCTTGGACAGCAGAGCCGTGCGCGCGGCACGGGCCTCGGCGGCCTTGGCCAGAGCGGCTTGACGCTGCTCGGGGGTGAGAGTGGGAAGTGCCATCTCAGTTCTCTCCTCGGGGAGTTCTTACGTTCGGGTCGTGTGACCCGTGGTGCTGGCTAATCATGGCGGATACCAGGGGTTCGTGTTGCGGAAAGCGCCCGCTCAGCGGCTGGCCCACACCGAGGCGGCCGCTTCCGCGCAGGCCACGTCCTGTGTCACCGTGCCCCCGCTGACGCCGATGCCGCCCGCCACGTACGCTGCTCCGCCGTAACCCGACCAGAGCGGAATTCCACCACCGAAACATACGAAACCGGACCCCGCCAGGCCCGCCAGCTCCCCACCGGGACCGGTCAGCGCGGGCAGCTCGGAGGTGGGCCTGCGCAGGGCCACGGACGTGTACGCCTTACCCCGCGCGAGCGTCGGCCCCGAGACCTCCGCACCCTCCATACGCTGGAAAGACACCAAATTTCCACCCTCGTCGACGACCGCGACGGAGATCGACGCGCCCTCGCGGAACGCCTGCTTCATGGCCGCCTCCGTCATGCGGAGCGCGAGTTCGAGATTCACGCGGCCCTTCCCTCGGATCATGATGGTTCACGCGCCTTGGACCCTTCCATGCGTACAGGGCTCGCGCCGGGCGCGGCAAGATCGCCGATGCGACTTCGAAGCGGAGGGCTTATAGCGGCCTTTCCCCGCCCAGGGTGGAATGCGTCACACTTTGCCGGTCGGGCGTGTCGCGACGCTGGTCAGGGTGGTCTTTGCGCCAGAGTTCAAGACCGCCGGTCGTGAGGAAAGCGTCGAAGACCGACTCCATGGCGCCCAGGAGCGAGCCGCGCCAGCCGAGCGCCGAACCCTCGATCCTGGGCGGCCGGTCGCGCCGGATCGTCATGAGGAGCGGCTCGCAGGCCGCGAGGAGGGCCGCTCCGGCCCGCTCGCGCAGCTCCACGCCGTGCCCGGACAGCGTGACCACCTCGGGGTCGTGCGCGTTGACGAGGGCGGCGATGCCGCGCCCCAGCGCCTCGGTGTTGGCCCTGACCGCCTCCTGGCTCGTCGCCAGCACGCGCTCGGCCTGCTCGCGCCCCCTGCCGCCGCCGTAGGCGAGGCCGACGTGGCGCAGCAGGGCGTTGGCGCCGACGTCCATGGCCCAGCAGCCCCTCGCGCCGCACAGGCAGGGACGGTCGCCCCCGCCGAGCGGCATGTGGCCCAGCTCGGCGCCGATGCCGCTCGCGCCCGCGACGGGATGGCCGTCGACCACCAGCACGCCGCCGGGGTCGAAGTCCACGTGCAGGTGCAGGCCGACGCGCACCCCCTGGAGCCGGCCGCGCCGCGCCTCGGCCAGTGCCGCGAACGCGGTGTCGTTGCCGATGACGGGCACGCCGGGGCCCTCGCCCGGGGACGGCGAGGGGAGGCCCAGGAGGGCGGGGACGTCGACCGAGCGCCAGTTCAGGTGGGCGATGTCCACCAGGCCGTGGTGGCGTACCGGGCCGGCCAGGGCGACCCCGATGCCGATCGCCCGGTGCCCGAGGCGGCGGCGGTGCGCGGCGACGGCCTCGCCCAGCGGCCCGAGCGCGTCCTGCGGCGTCCCGTCGTGCGGGCGCACCGCGAGGACCGTGACCCGGCCGCCCAGCTCGCACGCCGCCAGCTCCCAGGCGTCCTCCCTGACGTCGGCGGCCAGCGCGACGGGCCCGCCGGGATGCGGCCCAGGCACCAGCGTCGGCCGCCCGCGCGTGTGCTCGGCGGCGGGCTCCTCGTGCAGCAGCTCGTCCTCGGCCAGCCCGGCGACCAGCACCGAGGCCGTCCCCCGTGCCAGCCGCAGGTCTCGGGTGAGCTGCGACCTGGTACGGGTCGCCCCGCAGTCGTGTACGGCGCGCAGCAGCCTGACCCGGTTGTGCGCGCGAAGCTCGCCACTCGTCGTAGCACCGTTCACGGGTCACAGTTTATGCTCTAGCCGTGAACAAAAGCCTCATCGATGCCAGACGTGCTCGTGTCGGAGTTTTCTCCTTCTTCTTCCTGGCCGGGTTCGTCATGGGACTGTGGGCCGCCGGGCTGCCGTCGCTGAACGACCGGCTCGACCTCGGCCCCGGCAGGCTGGGCAGCGTCCTGCTGCTGATCTCCGGCGGCGCGCTGGTGTCGATGCTGGCGGCCGGGCCGCTGGTGGACCGGTTCACCAGCCGGCGGGTCTGCTGGTTCGCCGGGCCGTTCTCCGGCCTGGTGCTGCTCGGGCCGGCGCTCGCCCCCTCGTACGGGGCGCTGGCGGTGCTGGCGGTGCTCTTCGGGATCGGGCTGGGGGTGACCGAGGTCGCCATCAACGCCCACTCCGTCGAGGTCGAGCGGCGCTACGGGCGGCCCATCATCTCGGCCTTTCACGGCACGTGGAGCCTGGGCGGGGCGACCGGGGGCGGCGTCACCTCGCTGGCGCTCCAGGCCGGGCTGGACGCGCAGTGGCTGCTGATCGTGGCGGCCGTCGTGGTGCCGTTCCTGTACCTGCCCGCGGCGCGGCTGCTGCTGCCCGGCACGCCCGTGCACGAAAGCTCCGCCGAGGCCGCGTCCGGCTCGGGCGACTCCCTGCGCTGGGGGCTGATCGCGTTGCTCGGGCTGGCCGCGTTCGCCGGGCACCTGAGCGAGGGGGCGGCCATCGACTGGGCCGCGCTGCACGCCCGGTGGGTGCTGCTGACCGATCCGGCCATGGCGCCGCTGGCGTACACGATCTTCTCGGTGGCCATGACGACCGTGCGGCTGCTGGGCGACCCGATCAGGGCGCGGCTGGGCTCCGCGCGGACGATCCAGCTCGCCGGCCTCTTCGCCACCTGCGGTTACGCCCTGGTGCTCCTGTCGCCGGCGGTCTCGGAGCCGCTGCGCGTGGCGTGCGCGTGGACGGGCTGGGCGCTGGCCGGGATCGGCCTGGCCACGGTGGTGCCGGTGCTCTTCAGCGCGGTCGGGGCGGCCGGTGGCCGGGTGGGCAGGGCGCTGGCCATGGTGACCGCGTTCGGCTACTCCGGGCTGCTGATCGGGCCCGCCGTGCTGGGATACGTGGCCGAGTCGGCGTCGCTGCCGGTGGCCCTGGTCATCCCGGCCGTGCTGGCCGTCGTCGTGCCCCTCACCGGCGCCCCGGCCATCCGCGCCCTGCTGCGGCACTCGGCTCCCGTTCCTGCGGCGGTCCCAGGCGCGATCCCGGGCGCGGTTCCAGGGGCGGTCCCAGGGGCGGTCGCAGCCGTGGACCCCGCGCGGGAGGCGGGCGGCGAGCCCGCGCCCGCCCGCGACTGACGCCGTCAGGCCCGGCGAACGCGCCCGCCGGGCCTCGGCGCCGCATCGTCACGGTTTTGGGCTGGGGGTTGCGGAGAGCGCCTCTGACCTGGTGTTATGCGATCGTGACTTGACCTGCAAGTTACATCCGGATTTCATGTCCCCACACCGTAAACGTTTACAGGCAATCTGGCCGTAAACGTTTACATGGCGATGGAAGGACTGACCTTGGCCGACGGACCCACGATCAACACGATCGCCGAACGCGCCGGCGTCTCGATCGCCTCCGTCTCGCGCGTCCTGAACGGCCTGCCCACCAGGCAGGAGACCGTGCGCAAGGTGATGGCCGCCGCCGACGAACTGGGCTACGTACGCAACGCCGTGGCCAGGTCGCTCAAGTCGCGCCGCACCCACCAGGTCGCCTTCGCCATGGCCGACGTCGGCAACCCGGCCTACCTGGCCATGCTCCGCGAGATCCAGCCGGTGCTGAAGTCCGCCGGCTACCGGCTCGTCCTGCACTCCACCGACGCCGTCGTGGCCGACGAGATCGACGTGCTGCACAGCCTGGGCGAGCGGTACGTGGACGGCCTGATCATGAGCCCGCTGCGCGTCACCGAGGCCCACCTGGAGCTGCTGGCCGCCGCCAGGGCCCCCGTCGTGATCATCGGTTCGGTCCCGGACGGCACGCGGGTGGACAACGTACGCGCCGACTCGGGCACCGGCGTCCGGCTGGCGATCGACCACCTCTACGCGCTCGGCCGCCGCCGCATCGCCATGGTCAACGGCCCGCTCGACACCGTGCCCGGCGCCGCCCGCGGGGCCGCCTACCGGGAGGCGCTCGGCGACCTCGGCCTGCCCTACGACGACGACCTCGTGCAGATCGGCGACTTCTACCGCGCCGAGGGCGCGCGGGCGGTGGCGGAGCTGCTGGCCAGAGTCCCCGGCGTGGACGCGCTGATGTGCGCCAACGACCTGATCGCGCTCGGCGCCCTCGACGTGCTGCGCGCGGCGGGCAGGCGGGTCCCCGAGGACGTGGCGGTGGTCGGCATGGACGACACCGATCTGGCCGCGGCCTCCTGGCCGTCGCTGACGAGCGTCTCCCTCGGCTCCGCAGAACGCGGCAAGGTGGCCGCCGAACTGCTGCTGGACCGGCTGCGGGGTGACGGCGGCGAGCCCCGGCGGGTCACCGTCCCGCCCCACCTCGCGGTAAGGGCCTCCACATCCGGCCCCGCACACGACCCCACGCCCGATCCCGGGCACGGCGACACCGACGGACGGACGGACAGAAAGGGGAGCGGCGCGTGACGGCGACCGCGACGAGACCCGCGCCGCCGCGCAGGCCGCGGGCGAAGCGCCGCGCGACCTCGCGCCGCACGCGCGAGATGTGGGTGCTGATGCTGCCGGCGCTGGTGCCGGTGGCGCTGTTCAGCATCGGCCCGCTGCTGTACGGCATCGGCCTGGCGTTCACCGACGCCCGCAACACCCGCGTCCACGAGACGAGCTTCGTGGGCCTGGAGAACTTCACCCGGCTGCTCGGCGACGACGACTTCTGGTCCTCGTTCCAGATCGGCGCGATCTGGGCCGTCTCGGTGACCGTGCTGCAGTTCCTGGCCGCGCTCGGCCTGGCGCTGCTGCTCAACGAGAAGCTGCGGTTCCGGGGCCTGGCCAGGGTGCTGTCCGTGGTGCCGTGGGCGATGCCGCCCGTGGTGATCGGCCTGATGTGGAAGCTCGTCTACCACCCCGACGCCGGCCTGCTGAACGACCTGCTCGGCACCCAGGTCAACTGGCTGGCCGACTTCTCGCTCGCGCTGCCCGCGATCATCGTGGTCGGCATCTGGACGGGCATGCCCCAGACCACGGTGGTGCTGCTCGCGGGCCTGCAGAGCGTCCCCAAAGAGCTGTACGAGGCGGGCGCGATGGACGGCGCGGGCACCTGGCGGCGCTTCTGGAACATCACGCTGCCGCAGCTCCGCCCCGTGATCGTGGCGATCACCTCGCTCGACTTCGTGTGGAACATCAACCAGTTCGGCCTGGTCTACGTGCTCACCCAGGGCGGTCCCGGCGGCCGGACCCGGTTGCCGATGCTGTTCGCCTACGAGGAGGCGTTCAGGTACCGGATGGCCGGTTACGCCTCGATGCTCGGCCTGGCGATGGCCGTCGTCGTGCTCGCGGTGCTCGGGCTCTACCTGTGGCGTCAGATGAGGGAGGCCAAATGAGACGCGTCGCGCAGTACGCCGCCCTGGTCGCGTACGTCGCCTTCCTGGCGTTCCCGCTGCTGTGGCTGCTGTCCACGGCGCTGAAGACGCCGCAGGAGATGGCGCTCACCGACCCGACGTGGATCCCGCGCGAGCCCACGCTGGCCAACTTCGGCGCCGCGTTCGGGGAGCAGGACCTGGTCGGCGCGGCGCTGCGCAGCCTGGTCGTGGCGGTGTTCGCGAGCGTGATCACGGTGTTGATCTCGCTGCCCGCCGCCTACGCGATGGCCCGTTACCGCGGCCTGGTCAGCAGGGTCGCGATCGGGTGGGTGCTGGTCAGCCAGGTGTTCCCGTTCATCCTGATCATCATCCCGCTGTTCATGATCCTTCGTGACCTGGAGCTGGTGAACACGCTGCCGGGGCTGGTGGCCGTGCATGTCACGTTCACGCTGCCGTTCGCGCTGTGGATGCTGCAGGGATACGTCCGCGCGGTGCCGCCCGAGCTGGAGGAGGCCGCGGCCACGGACGGCGCGAGCCGGCTGCGCTCGATCGTCACCGTGGTGGCCCCGCTGCTCGCGCCCGGCGTGGTGGCCACGCTGCTGTTCTCGTTCATCTCGTCCTGGAACGAGTTCATGTTCGCGCTCGTGATCCTGCAGGACCCCGAGGTCATGACGCTCCCGCTGACGCTGGTGAGGTTCACCGGCCCGGAGGGGGTGGCCAGGCTCGGCCCGCTGGCCGCGGCGTCGCTCATGGCGACGATCCCGAGCCTGATCTTCTTCGCAATCATCCAGCGGCGCCTGAAGTCCGGCCTGATGGCCGGCGCCGTCAAGGGCTAGGAGGCTCTTATGCGAATCAAGTCCGCTCTGGCGGTGGCGGCCGTGCTCACCCTCGCCGCCGCGTGCGGCGGGGGAGGCGGCGGCGAGGCATCGTCGTCGTCCCCCAACGAGCCGGTCAAGATCGATTTCCTCAGCCTGGCCTGGCAGAAGGAGTCCGTCGCCGCGAACAAGCAGATCGTGGACGAGTGGAACAAGGCCAACCCCCTCATCCAGGTCACCTACGTCCAGGGGAGCTGGGACAACGTCAACGACCAGCTCGTCACCCAGTTCGCGGGCGGCACGGCGCCCGACGTCATCCACAATGACTCGCCCGCGTTGTCCGGCTTCGCCGCCGACGGCTACCTGCTGGACCTGAAGGACAAGGTGCCCGCCGAGCTGAAGGGCGACATCCCGCAGTCCGCCTGGGACACCGTCACCTTCGACGACGGCAAGGGCGGCCAGGGCGTCTACGGCGTGCCGTTCCTGCAGGAGTCGCAGGTCATCATCGCCAACAAGAAGCTGCTGGACGAGGCCGGGGTGCGCATCCCCACCACGGACAGCCCGTGGACGTGGGACGAGTTCTCCGCGGCGGCCAAGAAGATGACCAAGGACGGCACGTACGGCGTGGCCTGGGCCATGAAGTCGCCGGTCAACAAGACGCTCAACCTGGCGCTCAACTTCGGCGGCACGTTCTTCCAGACCGCCGGGGGCAAGACCACCGTCAAGGTCGGCCCCGAGGAGCGCGAGGTGCTCCAGCGCATCCACGACCAGCTCCACAAGGACAAGTCCGCCGACCCGGCCGCGCTCGGCCAGGGCACCGCCGACCCGCTGCCGGCCTTCTACCAGGGCAAGTTCGCGCTGCTGCCCGCCGGGGTCTACCTGCGTCAGCAGGTCGTCGAGCAGGCCCCCGACGGCTTCGAGTGGGTCACGCTGCCCGCGCCCAAGGGCACCAGCGCCGAGCAGGGCGCGGTCTCGCAGACGCTGTCCGTCGCGCAGGAGAGCGAGCACCCGGCCGAGGCCATGAAGTTCATCTCGTTCTTCCTGAACGGCGCCAACCAGGCCAAGCTCGCCAAGGGCGACTGGCTGCTGCCGACCTCCCAGACGGCCGCCGCCGACCCGGCGATGACCACGAAGGACAACGGCTGGGACGTCGCCACCGCGTCGGCGAAGAACCTGGTCGTGGCCCCGTTCCTGAAGGTCAACGGGTTCGACGAGTGGAAGAGCAAGGTCGCCACGCCCGTCCTGCAGGAGTACTTCGCCAACAAGATCACCCTCGACGAGGCGGCGGCCAAGCTGGTCGAGGAGGGCAACCAGGTGTTGGAGCGGTACCAGCGGTGACTTCCTTGCGTGACAGGGCCCGGGGGTGCCTGCTCGGCCTGGCGGCCGGCGACGCCCTCGGGGCCCCGGCCGAGAACCTGTCGCCGTCGGAGATCCGGCGGCGGTGGGGGCGGCTCACCGAGATCGAGGGCGGCGGGACCGACGACACCGAGTACGCGATCTTCGCGGCCTCCCTGCTCCTCCGGCACGGGCACGCGCTGACCGCGGCCGACGTGGCGGCGGCGTACCGGGCCGAGATCATCCCCAGGGTGACCGGGCCCATGCGCGGGGCGGGTTTCTCCGAGCTGGGCACCATCGAGGCGCTGCGTCGCGGCCTGGAACCGCCGCTGACCGGGCTCGTGCACGCGCACGGCTGGTCGGACGGCCTGGCGATGCGGGCCGCCCCCTACGGGATCTTCTGCCCGGGCGACCCGGACGAGGCGGCCCGGCTGATGGCGCAGGACGGGCTGGTCAGCGGTTCTGACGAGGGCGTGCTCGGCGGGCGCGCGATCGCGGGCGCGGTGGCGGCGGCGATGGCCGGGGCCGCGCCGGGCGAGGTGGTGGAGGCCGCGCTGTCGGTCATCCCCGCCGACTCGTGGACGGCCCGCGACGTCGTACGCGCCCGAGCGGCGCTGGCGCAAGGAGACGATCCCGTCGAGGCGCTGCACGAGGCCGTCGTCGTCCGGCACTACCCGTGGACCGACCTCGCCCCCGAGGCCGTCGCCCTGGCCCTGGCCGCCTTCCTGGCCGGGGACGGCGACGTCGAGGCGGCCGTGACGTTCGGGGTGAGCCTGGGCCGCGACGCCGACACGATCGGCGCCATCGCCGGGGCCGTGGCCGGGGCGAGCAGCGGCGAGCGGGGCGTACCCGCTCGCTGGGCCGCCAAGATCGGCCCCGTGACGGGCAAATGCCTGCCCGTCGTGGCCGGAAGACATGTGCTGGACGTGGCCGACGAACTGGCCGACGAACTGGCGGAAAGGCTGTAGATCACATGTCGGGGGACAGAATCAGGGGAGCGTTCGCCGGGCTGGCCGTGGGCGACGCCGCAGGCTGGCCTGCCGCCAGGCATCGGTCCGCGCTGCACGCGCCCTGGAGCCGGCGGCTGCACCGCGAGCTGGACGCCTTCGCCGAGGAGCACCGGGTCACCACGCTGCCCGTGCCGTTCGCGCTGAACCAGCCCGTCGCGCCGCTGCGGGTGGGCCCGTCCGACGACGCCGAGTGGCTGGCCTGGACGGCGCTGACCATCGACCGGCCGAGGGCCGAGGCGTTCGGAGAACTGGCCGCCCGCAGGACGCAGGCGGACCCGCCCCTGCGGATGCGCATCTCCGTGGCCTCCGCGCTGGACAACCTGACCAGGGGCGTCGAGCCGCCCGCCTCGGGACACGACAACCCGCACCACTTCGACGACGCCGCCGCCGTCAGGGCGGTCGCGTACGGGGCCGTGGGACGTGACCCCACGCCCGACGCCCAGGTGACGAACGCCCATGACGGCGTGCTGGGCGCCAGGGCCATGGCCGCCGCGGTGGCGGAGGCGGTGGCCACGGGCGAGGTGCGGCGGGCCGTCGAGGCGGCGCTGGCCGTCCTGCCCGCCGACACCGCCATCGGCCACAACGCCCGGCTGGCGCTGGCCGCCGCGCGCGAGGCGGGCGACCCGTTCGGCGCGATCCCCGCGCTGGACGCCGTGCTGGTCGACCACGTCTACAGCTACGGCGTGGGCGCGGCGCAGACCGTCCCCGCCGCGCTGGCGCTGGCCGAGGCGGCGGGCGGAGAGCTGGGCCGGGCCGTGCCCGCGGCTGCGTGCCTGTCACCGCTGGCCGACTCCGCGCCCGCGCTCGCCGGAGCGCTGGCGGGGGCCTGCGGCGGGTACGAGGCGATCCCGCAGGGGTGGATCGCCTCGGCCCGTACGCTCGCCGGCTGTTGCCTGCCTGAACTGGCGGGCCGTGATCTGATCGAAGTAGCGGACCAACTTTCGGAGGGAATCGCATGACGCCGCTTGAGGACAGGGCCACTGGCTGCGTGGCGGGGGCTGCGGTCGGTGACGCGCTGGGCGGCGCCACCGAGGGCTGGACCCCCGAGCAGATCGTGCAGCGGTACGGCGGCCGTGTCGAGGGCATCGTGCCGCCCTTCAACGACGACTGGCGCAACGCCCGCCCCATCGCCCCGTACCACAAGGGCGACGGCCACATCACCGACGACACCTTGATGACCCACGCCCTGATCCGCGTGTACGAGAAGGCCGGCGGCCACCTGGACGCGTACGCGATGGCCGAGCACCTGGTGCCCGAGCTGATGGGCGAGCGGCGCTGGATCCCCGAGCTGGAGGCCGAGGCGCTGCCGCTGCAACGGATCTTCCTGGCCGAGAAGTGGATCGTGGCCCGCCTGCACTACGGGCACGCCGACCCGCGCGAGGCCGGCGTCGGCAACATCGTGAACTGCGGCGCCGCCATGTACGTCGCCCCCGTCGGCATCGTCAACGCCGCCGACCCCGACGCCGCCTACGCCGAGGCCGTCGACCTGACCGGCGCGCACCAGTCCAGCTACGGCAGGGAGGCGGCGGGCGTGATGGCCGCCGCCGTGGCCGAGGCCATGCGGCCGGGCGCCACCGCCGACTCCGTGGTGGCCACGTGCCTGCGCCTGGCCAAGGACGGCACCAGGGCCGCCATCGAGGCCGTCTGCGAGACCGCCGCCGGGCTCGGCCACTGGGACGGCTCGTTCGAGGCGCTGCGGGCGGCCGTCCGGCCGTACGACACGGTCGCCGACACCTACCGCGACCAGGGCCTCGGGGCGCGGCGGCCGAGCCGGGTGCACAGCATCGAGGAGCTGCCGCTGGCGCTCGGGTTCCTGGTGATCGCCAAGGGCGACTACCGGGAGACCGTGCTGGGCGGCGTCAACTACGGGCGCGACGCCGACTCGATCGCCTCCATGGGCGGGGCCATCGCGGGCGCGCTGGGCGGGCTGGCGTCCGTGCCGCAGGAGTGGGTGGCGCAGGTGGGGCAGGCGAGCCGGACGGACCTGGTGGGCCCAGGGCTCGCCGCCGCCGGGGTGGCCCGCCGCGTGCACGCCGACGACGTGGCCCGGCGCCGCGGCCACGAGTCGGCCTTCGCCGAGCTGGACCGCGCATGATCCGGCTCACCTGGGTCCAGCCCGAGGACCTCATCGGGCACGAGCTGCGCCAGGCCGCCGAGGACGGCCGCGACGCACGGGAGATCGCCGCCCGCTGGCACGCCGCGGGCGGTCACGACGCGCCGCCGCGCGCCGGGGCCTCGGAGTCAGGGGCCGCGCGGTTGCGCGGGCTGGCGGAGGAGCTGCTGGACGAGCTGGCGGCCGTGCCGTCCCCAGCAGCCGAGCCGTCCGACCTGGCGGGCATCGTCGCCGCCTGCCCCCGCTGGCCCGAGCCACGGCAGGGCCCCGCCGTGGACCCCGCGCGCGTGCTGGGCGCGTGGCAGGGGCGGGCGGCCGGGTGCGTGCTCGGCAAGCCCGTCGAGAAGCTCCCCCGCGAGGGCATCAGGCGGATCGCCGAGGCCACCGGCAACTGGCCCATCCGGGGCTGGTTCACCGCGAAGGGCCTGCCGGACGACGTCGCCGCCCGCTGGCCGTGGAACCGCCGCAGCGCCGTCAACTCCCTCGCCGAGAACATCGACGGCATCCCGGAGGACGACGACCTCAACTACCCGCTGCTGGCCCTGACGGTCCTGGAGCGCCACGGCCGCTCCTTCACCACCGAGGACGTCGCCAAGCTGTGGCTGGACGAGCTGCCCGCCGGGCGCACGTTCACCGCCGAGCGGGTGGCGTACCGCAACCTGCTGAACGGCGTCGAGCCCCCGGCCACGGCCACCTACCGCAACCCGTTCAGGGAGTGGATCGGCGCGCTGATCAGGACCGACGTCTACGGCTGGGTCAACCCGGGCGACCCGGCCACGGCGGCCGAGTACGCCTGGCGCGACGCCCGGCTCACCCACACCGCCAACGGGATCTACGGGGCCATGTTCGCCGCCGCGATGTGCGCCGCGGCGCTGGTGGCCACGTCGGCGGAGGAGGTCGTGCGGGCGGGGCTGTCGGTGGTGCCGGAGGGCTCGCGGCTGCACGAGGCCGTCCGCCTGGCCGCCGCCGACGCCGCCCGCGAACCCGACTTCGAGCGCGTCGTCGACCTGCTGCACGAACGCCACGGCGCCCTCCACTGGGTGCACACGATCAACAACGCCGCGCTGGTCGCCGCCACGCTGATCCACGGGCGCGGTGACTTCACGGCCACGATCGCCGGAGCGGTCGCCGGCGGCTGGGACACCGACTCGGCGGGCGCCACGGCCGGGTCCGTCGCGGGCGCGCTGAACGGCGGCGTGCCGGAGCGGTGGCGTCTGCGCGATCGGCTGGCCAGCAGCCTGACCGGGTTCGACGGGGTGGGTCTTGCGGAGCTGGCGGGTCGTACACAGGAGATGATGAGGGCATGATCTCGGTTTTCGGCAGCGCAAACATGGACCTGGTCGCGTACGTCTCCCAGGCGCCCAGGCGTGGGGAGACCGTCACCGGGCACCGGTTCCGCACGGTGCCCGGTGGCAAGGGCGCCAACCAGGCGATCGCCGCCGCCCGCGCGGGCGGTGAGGTGGCGTTCCTCGGGGCGGTGGGCGACGACGGGTTCGGCGCGGAGATGCGGACCACGCTGGCGGAGGCCGGAGTCGACGTACGCGGGCTGCGCCAGGTGCCCGGCCCCAGCGGCGTCGCGCACATCGTCGTGGACGACGACGGCGGCAACTCGATCATCGTCGTCCCCGGCGCCAACGCCACCATGTCCGGCCCCTCCGGGGAAGACCTGGCCGCGATCGCCGGCTCCCAGGCGCTGCTGCTCCAACTGGAGCTGCCGATGGAGGCGGTCGTGCGGGCGGCCCAGGCGGCCCGGGTGTCGGGGGTGCGGGTGTTCCTCACGCCCGCCCCCGCCCAGCCGCTGCCCGCCGAGCTGCTGGAGGCGGTCACGATCATCGTCCCCAACGAGCACGAGGCCGCCGCCATCACCGGCCTGTCGCGCCCGGACGACGCCCTCGACGCGCTGCTGGAGCTGGTCGGCGAGGTCGTGATCACGCTGGGCTCCGAGGGCGCGCTGTACGGGTCGCGTTCGGGGGAGCGGCTGCGGGTGCCGGCCAGGAAGGTGAGTGCGGTGGACACGACGGCCGCGGGCGACACGTTCGTGGGGGCGCTGGCCGTCGCGCGTACCGAGGGGAGGCCGGTGGAGCGGGCGCTGGAGTTCGCCTCCGCGGCGGCCTCGCTGGCCGTGCAGCGGGAGGGCGCGAGCACCTCGATGCCCAAGCGGTGGGAGATCGAGGCCGCGCTGGCCTGAGGTCCCCCGGTCGGCCGGAGCAGCGCTCAGGGCCGTGACAAGTGGCCCCTCCAGGGCAGGTGGTGGTCATGAGCAAGACATCCGATGAGCTGCCGGACGCGATCGGCGGCGTGGACGGGGAGAGCGACGTGGTGGCGGAACGCTCGGGCGCCAGCACCCCCAGGACGCGCCGTCCGGTGTCCGCCGACCCGCCGGACCAGCAGGACGAGCCGGAGCCCGATCTGTTCGACGAGGAGGACGAGGAGGACGTCATCCGCCCGGACGCGGGCCCGACCGGCTGACCAGTCCCGACCGCGGTCCTGCCCCGCGCCGCGCCCCGGCTACGATCATCAGGTCGTATGCGCGGAGCCCACGAGGGAGGAACACGGATGTTCGAGGCCGGCCCGGTCCTGGACGTGCTGGAGACGTTGCGGAAGGCCGACTGCGAGGTCTGGATCGCGGGCGGCTGGGGCATCGACGCGCTCGTCGGGCGCGTCACCCGGCAGCACAACGACCTCGACCTGCTGCACCGGGTCGAGCAGGAGCCCGCCGTGATCGACGCGCTGGAGGGCCTGGGCTACGCCGAGCGGCACGAGGGCGTGGTCCCCGGGCGGCCGGCCAGGTTCGTCATGGCGGGCCCGGACGGGCGCGAGCTCGACCTGCACCCGCTGCACTTCCGCCCCGACGGCTCCGCCGTCCAGCACATCGACGAGCAGGGCGGCGCCTACCACTACCCGGCGGACGTCTTCGTCACCGGCGTGATCGAGGGCGTCACCGTGCCGTGCCTGTCAGCGGCCCAGCAGGTGGAGTTCCACCGGGGCTACCAGCCGCGCGAGCGCGACCTGCACGACATGGCCCGGCTGCGCGAGACGCTCGGGATCTCGACTCACTTCTGAGCGGCGGTCGCGGCCGACAGGTGGGCGGCGCACGCGTCGCGGAAGGCGAGCGTACGCGTGCGCACCCGCTCGGGGTCGGCCAGCACGGCCCTGGACACCGACGGCACCACCGCGTGGCGCACGGGCCCGAACAGCCTGGCCACATCGGCCGCCGTGGCGCCCTGGGCCCCCAGACCGGGCGCCAGGATCGGCCCGTTGAGGTCGTCCAGCGAGTGCTCCAGCTCCGGCAGCGTGGCCCCCATGACCACCCCGACCGGCCCGAACGGGGAATGGCCCGCGTTCACCGCGGCCGCCCCGGCGAGGATCTGCCCGGCCACCTGCCGCTGCAGCCCGGCCGCCTCCGGGTTGGACGTGCGGGCCAGCACGAACACCCCCGCGTCGTTGGCCATCGCCGAGGTGATCGCGACCTCCAGCGACCCGAACCCCAGGTAGGGGCTCAGCGTCACCGCGTCGGCGGCCAGCGGGCTGCCCCGGTCGAGGTACGCCTCGGCGTAGGCGGCCATCGTGCTGTCGATGTCGCCCCGCTTGACGTCGAGCAGCACCAGCGTGCCCGCCTCGCGCAGGTCGGAGATGGTGCGTTCCAGGACGGCGACGCCGCGGCTGCCCCAGCGCTCGAAGAAGGCCGACTGGGGCTTGACCACGGCCGCCACGTCGGCCACGGCCTCGACGACCGTGCGGCTGAACCGTTCGAGCGCCGTGGGGGAGTCGTCGAGGCCCCACGCCTCGAGCAGGGCCGGGCTCGGGTCGATGCCCACGCACAGCGGTCCGTACGCGTCGAGCCTGGCTCGCAGGCGTGTCCCGAACGACTCGTCCATCATGGCCTTCTCTCACGAGCGCGACGCGGCCGGCCATCCGCCGGTGGGTACGAATGCTACTCCGGCGGCGATTCGGCACCGAGAGGCCATCGGGCTGAACCCGCGGCCCGGTTGCCCGGCCGAGGCGGTGCCGAGTCTTCCACGGGCGGCCAGGCGGGTAGATCAGCAGACATGTACGAGATCGCCCATCGGGTGCTGGCGCTGCGTACCGATCCGCCGCGTGACGTCGTGGTCGCGCTCGGCAGGCCCTACGAGGAGCCCACGGGGGAGTGGTCGTGCCCGTACCGGATCGACGGGCTCGACGGGTGGGAGCACGAGCGGAAGGTCACGGCGTTCGACCCGCTGGAGGCGATCGAGCTGGCGACGGTCATGGTGCGGACCGCGCTGGCGGGCTCGCACGAGGCCAAGGAGGGCCTGCTGGCCTGGAACGAGGTGCCGGGCGGGCAGCGGGCGCAGACCGTGTACGTGAGCGTCGACCTGGAGGCCGACCTCGCCTACATCGCGATGAAGCGCGAGATCGCGCCGGGTGAGGTCGTGCGCCAGGTCACGGCAGGGAGCGTCGTCCTCGACTTCGGCGACTCCGGGCAGCTCCTGGGGGTGGAGCTGATGAACGCCGGCGAACTGCTCCCGTCGGAGATGCGTTTCTGACCGATGAGCGATCAGGCACCGGCCGAACAACCGACATCTGGGGATAATTGCCTCCCGTGAGCACCGGAATCTTCCCCCGCATCGTGGCCACCGATCTCGACGGCACCCTCCTGTCCTCCACCGGCGGCGTCAGCCCGCGTACGAGGAAGGCGCTCCAGTCCGCCCGCGCGGCCGGCGCCGAGATCGTCTTCGTCACCGCCAGACCGCCCCGCGCCGTCCGCGACATCGCCCGCCAGGCGGACGTCACCGGCACCGCCATCTGCAGCAACGGCGCCATCGTCTACGACGTGACCGCCGACGAGTACGCCGTCACCAGCCCGCTCGCCCCCGGCGTGGCCCGCGAGGTCGCCGGCGCACTCTCCCGGGCGCTGCCCGGCGTCGGCCTGGCCATCGAGACCGGCACGAACGTGCTGACCGAGGCGGCCTACACCAGGCGGGTCGATCACGACCTGGCGGCCTACCGCGAGGTGGGCTCGATCTTCGACGAGGACCACCCCATCGTCAAACTGCTCGCCCTGTCGCCGGCGCACACGGCGGACGAGATGTACGCGGTCGTGTCGGGCGCGATCGGTGATCTGGCCGAGGTCACGCACTCGGGGGTGGAGGGGCTGCTGGAGATCAGCGCGCAGGGGACGACCAAGGCCGTCGCGCTCGACCGGCTCTGCCGGGACAGGGGCGTCGGAGCGGCGGAGGTGGTGGCGTTCGGGGACATGCCCAACGACCTGGCCGTGCTCCTGTACGCGGGGGCCGGGTACGCGATGGCCAACGCCCACCACCTGGTGCTGTCCGCGGCCGGGCACCGGACCCTGTCCAACGACGAGGACGGGGTGGCCGTGGTGCTGGAGACCCTGCTCGCCCGGGCCTGACGGGAGCCCTCAGGGATCTCCCCGGCTGTATCGGGACGACCGGTGCTCGACCGCTGGTGCCCGCCCACCCCCGCGGGCGGGCACGTACGGCCTCACGCGTCGTCGTCCGACACCCGCGAGGTGCCCTGGCAGGTGGCGGGCGCCTTGCTGAGCAGCGGCACCAGCCCTCCGCACGTGCTCAGCGGCAGCGACACCGGTTCGACGATCTCGTCGTTGAAGATGATCACGTTGCCGATCAGGGGGGCCGGGCCGGACTTCTGGGGGGCGGCGTCGTCCGCGTACGCGCCGGTGCAGCAGGCCAGCCCCACCACGACGGCTCCGAGTCCCGCGACCGCGGCGCCCCTCAGCCCCACGGTCCCCTCCCTCCGCGACAGCGCCACGCCTCCCGCCGCCTGCCTAGGCGGCCATCCGCTCCTGCTGCATCTCCGCAGGCCGCTCCGCGTTGCCCGTACCCTGCTGCGGGCGCCCACCCGCCATGATGCGGTCGATCAGGGCGAGCGCCAGCGCCGAGACGACGAAGGTCAGGTGGATCAGGGTTTTCCATATCAGCTCCCTGTCGGTGATGGTCGGTCTCGCGGCGTTGATGAAGATCTGAAGGAGGTGGATGGAGGAGATGCCGATGATCGCCATGGCCAGCTTGACCTTCAGCACATTTGCGTTGACGTGTGACAGCCACTGGGGCTGGTCGGGGTGTCCCTCGATACGCAGGCGGGAGACGAACGTCTCGTAGCCGCCGATGATCACCATGATGAGCAGGTTCGAGATCATCACGACGTCGACGAGGCCGAGGACGATCAGCATGACGGTGGTCTCGGCCGGGGTGCCGCCGAAGCCCAGTTGGACCAGGTGCAGCAACTCGACCATGAACCGCCATACGTACACGACCTGCGCGACGATCAGCCCCAGATAGAGCGGGACCTGGATCCATCGGCTGAGGAACATGACGTAGCCGACGCGCTTCAGCGGTGTCTGAGGCCGGGCCGGCGTGTCGACCACAGGCACTTGAGCGAGTCGCACTAGGACGTCAGGACGTTGATGTGCTGGACGAAGGTCTGGACATCGACGAGAGGGGGTTGACCCACAAGACCGTCGAGGAGGATCGGGGGCGCACCGGCGGCCAGCGCGAGGGCGGCGACCGCTGTCAGGACTCGGACCTTCAACGGAACTCCTTGCTGCTCTTCGATGGGGGCTGGGACCCGGGCGGCGCTGCGGAGCGCCGCCCGTACCGGGTGTCGAGGGGTGGTCCCGTGCTGAGGGCGGTCCGTTCGGGTCAGGGGGCCAGGCAGTGCGTGGCCGGAACCTCGGGCGCGGTGAGCGCGGTCGGCTCGGCGAGCAGGGTGGCCGGGTCGACGAGCGCGGTCACGTCGGCGGGGGCGCCGGCCAGGCAGGTGAGCGTGTGCACCGGGTCGAGGACGGCGTGCGCGGCGGGCGCGGTGAGCAGGGTCAGACCGCCCGCGACGAGTGCGGCGGTGACGATCCGGCGGGGCGTGAAGTGCATGGAACCTCCTGGGTAAAGGTAATGGTCAACCGCCGTCTAGCTACCCCGAGTAGTGGCTCGGTAACACTCCGTCTAAGTAAAGTGTTCAACCGGTGTGCCGCGTGGTGCTCGTGGGGTCCGCGGGCCAGCGGTCCTGGGCGTCCATCACCTCGTCCGCGTGGTCGAACGCCCACTCCCCGAACGCCTCGATCGGGCCCAGCAGTGAGCGGCCCAGGGCGGTCAGCTCGTACTCGACCCGGGGCGGCGCCTCGGCATAGGCGCGGCGGGCCACCAGGCCGTTGTACTCCAGGCGGCGCAGCGTCTCGGTCAGGACCTTGGTGCTGATGCCGCCGATCTCCTCCCGCAACCGGCCCGGCCTGCGCGGGCCGTGGCGCAACGACCAGACGACGACCGCGTTCCAGGTGTTGGCCAGGAGGTCGAAGGCGAGTCTGGCCTGGCAGTCGGCGAGGAACAAGGGGGCCTCCGTTAGGCACCGAACGGTGTGCGACGGGATTTCTACAGTCCTTCTCACAAGGTAGAGGCACCTTCATGAGACGGAGGACGCGAGATGCGGATCGGCATCCTGGGCGCGGGCGGCATGGCGGACGCCCTGGGCACACAGTGGGCACGGGCGGGACACGAGGTCATGGTCAGCGGAAGAGACCCGCACAGGGCCAGGGAACGAGCGGCCACCATGACAGCCCACTCCCAGCCCCAGCGCCAGGCTGAGGCCCAGGTGGGGGTGCGGGTGCGGGGCGGGGCGGACGGGGTCCGGGCCGGGACGTTCGCGGAGGCGGCCGGGTTCGGCGAGGTCGTGGTGGTGGCCGTCAGGGCGGCGGGGCTGCTCGACACGCTCAGGGCCGCCGGCGCCGCCCTGCGCGGCAAGCCGCTCATCGACGTGACCAACGCCCCGGGCCCCGACGCCTACGATCCCACCCGCCCGCTCGCCCGGCTGATCGCGGACGTCACCGGCGGCCATGTGGTCAAGGCGTTCAACCTGTGCCACGTGGACGTGTGGCGGATGACCCCGCCGGTCTTCGGCGGCCGGCCCCTTGCCGTGCCGCTCTGCGGTGACGCCCCGGAAGCCGTGGCCGCCGCCCGTACGCTGGTCGCCGACCTGGGCTGCACCCCGGTCAGCGGCGGCGGGCTGGAACGGGCGACGCTGCTGGAGGCGACGGCGGCCTTCGTCATCGGGCTGTGGTTCGGCGGCGCCGACGCCCAGGCGATCCTGCCGCCCCTGGCCTCCTCAGGAGCACACGAGCCGGGCTGAGCCCACCAGCCGGGCTGAGCCCACCAGCCGGGCTGAGCCGACCGGCCGGGCTGAGCCGCGCAGCCACGTGGCTGGGCGAGCGTCGGCGGCTGAGCGGGTGGCTGGGCGTGTGTAAGGGGCTCAGGTGGGGTGGCGGGCCAGGTGGTCGGCGTGGCGGATGGGTTCGGGCAGGCGGTAGCGGGCGGCGAGGCGGAGCACCTGTTCGGTCGCGACGTCGAGCGAGATGCGGTGGCCCTGCGAGACGTACACGGGCTTGACCCCGCGCTGGGTGCGCAGCGCGCGCCCCACCGTGGCCCCCTCGTGGACGATCGGCGCCCACGCGCCGCGTTCCTGCCCCGGCGGCTCGTGCGTGCCCACGAACGGCGTCTTGCCCACTCCCACCGACGGCAGCCCGGTCAGTACGCCCAGATGGCACGCCAGGCCGAAGCTGCGCGGGTGGGCCAGCCCGTACCCGTCGCAGACCAGCAGGTCGGGCGTCATCGTGAGCCGCTCCAGGGCCGTCACGAGGGCGGGCAGCTCGCGGAAGGCGAACAGGCCCGGCACGTAGGGAAAGGCCGCCCTCCCGTGCGCCACCACCCGTTCCACCGGCGCGAGCGTGCCGCCGTCGAGGACGACCACGGCGGCGGTCAGCTCGTCGTCGCCGTGGTAGTGCACGTCCAGCCCGGCCACCAGGGCGAATGTGGTCGGCCCGCCGGTCAGGTCGACCTGGGCGCGCAGCCGGCCCTGGATGGACTCCGCCTCGGCGACGGTGGCGGGCCAGGGGTGGAGCTGGTTCACCTGCACCCGGTCAACGTACCTTCCCGCTCTCGCGTGGACGCCGGTAAGGTCTGGCCGTATGGACGAGGTCCTGGTGATCGTCGGCTCCGGGGTGGTGGCGGACGCGGGGCTGCTGGCGCAGCTCGCCGAGCGCGAGTTCGGGCGGCTCGGGGTGCGGGGGGCGCTCGTGCACGCACGCGACCCGGCCCACCTGCGCTCCCTGGCAGGCCGGTGCGGCACGGTCGTCGTACTCCCCGGGCCGGAGAGGGCGGCCCGCGACCTGATCGGGCAGCCGCTCGGCCCGCCGGTGGTGGTGTGGGCCGACCTCGACCGGGTCGAGGGCGCCGCACACCTCAACGGACGCGGGATCGAGGGGCTGTCCTGGGCCATCCGGCACGCCGTGCACCGCGCCCGCCACCCCGGCGTGCGCCGGATCCCCTACGGGCCGTCGCCGGAGCAGTGGGGCGAGCTGTACGTCCCCGAGGGCCGGGGCACGGTGCCGGTCGCGGTGCCGGTCGCGGTGCTGATCCACGGCGGCTACTGGCGCTCGATCTGGAACGCCGACACCGTCGAGGACCTCTGCGCGGGCCTGACCCGGCGCGGTCTCGCGGTGTGGAACCTCGAATACCGCCGCCCCGACCGGCACGGCTGGGCCGCGACCAGGCACGACATCGCCACCGCACTGAAAACCCTGCCCTCACTCCCCGCCCTGGCCCGTGACTCCGGCCTGGTCCCTGACTCCGACCTGGTCCCTGACCTCGACCTTGACCTCGGCAGGGTCGCCGTCGCCGGGCATTCCGCCGGGGCCCAGCTCGCGCTGCGGGCCGCCGCCGACGGGGCGGGCGTGTCCCTGGCCGTCTCCCTGGCGGGCGTGCTCGACCTCGTCCAGTGCGAGCGCCGGTGGATCAGCAACGGCGCGGTAGCCGCGGCCCTGGGCGACGCCGCCGACGACCTGCGCGCCTCCTCGCCCCTGCTCCGCGTCCCCCTGGGCGTCCGCCAGCTCGTCGTCCAGGGCGCGGACGACGACCCCAACCTGATCGACTTCGGCCGCCGCCACGCCCGGGCCGCCACGGAGGCGGGCGACGACGTGACGTACCTGGAGCTGCCGGGAGACCACTTCGCGGTGGTCAGCTCCGACACGCCCATCGGCCGGGCCGCCGCCGACGCGATCGCGGGGGCGCTGTCCTAGACCTGCCCGCTTCCGAACGCGGGGCTGCTGGACATGGGCGGCGTTGGGCCGTACGAAGGAAGCATGGAGGTCACGATCGTCGGCGCCGGGCTGGTCGGCTGCCTGCTCGCCTGCTTCCTGGCCCGCCGTGGCCACCACGTCACCCTGTACGAACGCCGCCCCGACCCCCGCGAGCAGGACCCCGACCGCGGCAGGTCGATCAACCTGGCCATGTCCGAACGCGGCATCGACGCCCTGCGCCGCCTCGGCCTCGACGGCAAGGTGCTGGACGCCGCCCTGCCCATGGCCGGCCGGGTGATGCACGCCCAGGACGGCGCGCTCACCTTCCAGCCGTACAGCGCCGACCGTACCCAGGCGATCAACTCCATCGGCCGCGCCGCGCTCAACAGGGAGCTGCTCGACGTGGCGAGCGCGCTGCCGGGCGTGGAAGTGCGCTTCAGGCACCGGCTCACCGGGCTGGACGAACGGACCGGCAGTCTGGAGTTCGAGCACGGCGAGGTGGCGGACGGGGCGCGGGTCGTGATCGGCGCCGACGGGGCGTTCAGCGCGGTACGGGCCAGGTTGCAGCAGCTCCCCGGGGTGAGCTTCAGCCAGGACTACCTCGACTACGGCTACAAGGAGCTGTCGATCCCGGCCAAGGACGGCGAGTTCGCCCTGGACCCGGGCGCGTTGCACATCTGGCCGCGCGGCCGGTCGATGATGATCGCCCTGCCGAACCGCGACCGTTCGTTCACCTGCACGCTGTTCTGGCCGCACGAGACGCTCGCCGCCCTGGACACCCTGCAGCGGATCAGCGCGTACTTCGGCGAGCACTATCCCGACGCGGTCGAGCTGATGCCCGGCCTGGCGGCGGACTTCCGCGCCAACCCCGTCGGCCACCTGGTCACCATGCGCTGCTCGCCCTGGCACGTCACCACCGAGGCGGCGACGGTCGGGCTGGTGGGCGACGCCGCGCACGCCATCGTTCCCTTCTACGGGCAGGGCGCCAACTGCGGCTTCGAGGACTGCGTCGAGCTGGACCGCTGCCTGGACGAGACCGGCGACGACTTCCCGGCGGCGCTGGCGCTGTTCGAGCGCCGCAGGGCCGACACCGACGTGATCGCCCGGCTGGCCCTGGACAACTTCGTGGAGATGCGCGACAGGGTCGGCTCCCGGGTGTTCCTGGCGGGTAAGCGGGTGGAGCACGCGCTGGAGCGGGCGCTGCCGGGTTACGTCTCGCGTTATGAGCTGGTGTCGTTCTCGACGACGCCGTACTCGCAGGCCGAACGGCGCATCGCGCGGCAGCGGCGGACCGTGGCGGCGGCCGCGGCCGGGGCGGCGCTGCTGGCACTCGGGTTCGCGGCCCGGCAGGGCCGCAGGCCCCACCGCTGACGGCCGAGCGCCGCCCGCGCGCCCAGAACTCCGGCGGGCAGGTCGCGGCGGGCCCGCGGATCAGGACGGCCGGGGCACGGGGACGGCCGGTGAGCGCGCCGGGCGAGCCCCGGAACGCGTCGCCGCCCGCTCCACGACGAGCCCGGCGAAGCGGCCGGTCACCCGCCGCCAGACCGGCGTGGACACCGGCTCGTCGGCCACCGCCCGCGCGTACACCTCGTCGGGGTCGAAGCCCTCGGCCCGCCACTCACGGACGCGCGCGGGCAGCACCTCCGGGTGGAACTGCACGCCCCACGCCCGCTCGCCCACCCGGAACGCCTGATACGGGCAGCGCTCGGTCTCGGCCAGGTGCACCGCCCCGGCGGGCAGCCGGACGACGGCGTCCTTGTGGTGCTCGATCGCGGGCACCACGGGC
Source organism: Nonomuraea sp. NPDC051298 (assembly GCF_055586305.1). Taxonomy (NCBI): domain Bacteria; kingdom Bacillati; phylum Actinomycetota; class Actinomycetes; order Streptosporangiales; family Streptosporangiaceae; genus Nonomuraea; species Nonomuraea sp. NPDC051298. Next base: position 180,144 of record NZ_JBVJIM010000001.1, on the reverse strand, counting down.
GGCAGGCCGTGGAAGAGCGGGTCGGCGGCCGCCTCGGGCCTGATCGTGACGGGCAAGCTGCCGTTCTCGGGTGCGCCGTACGCGCCCCGCACCTCGCCCCCGGCCACCTCGGCGATCATCTGGCCGCCCAGGCAGATGCCGAGCAGCGGCACCCCCTCCGCCAGCGCCTGCCCGACCAGCCGCCGGGCGTCACGCAGCCACGGCGCCCGGTCGTCGTCGCCGGGCAGGTAGCCGCCGCCGAGCATGATCATGGCGTCGTGGCCGAGCCGGGCGGGCAGGGGAGCGCCCTCGTGGGCGAGCACGACGTCGAGCGCCAGCCCGGCCTCCGCCAGCCAGTCGCCCACCCGGCCGGGACCGCCGCTGCGGCTGTTCTGGACGATGAGGATGTCAGGCATCGTAGCCCTCCGCCATGAGTTCGAGAACGCGCTCGTCCACGTCTTCGACACGGGTGAGTTTGAAGTAATGCATCACCCGGCCGCCGGCCATGGGCACGGCCCTGGCGAGCAGCGGGTGCGCGACCCGCCGGGCCAGCACCAGGGCCAGGGACAGGCTGCGGGCCTTCGGGCGGATCTCGGCGAAGCGCCGCTCGCTCATCAGGAACACCCCGACCCGCACCGCGTCCTCGTGGACCGGGCCCAGCCCGTCGAGCAGGCGATCGTAGATCTCCCGGTAGACCGGCGGGTAAGGTGCGAACGTCTCCTCCACCGTACAGCCGGGCACGCACACGTGTGACTGCCGGGTCCGCGCGAACTCACGGTCGCACTGCGGGCACGCCCACCGTGTCACGGCAGGTTCGCCGCCCTGGCGGTGTGGCGCAGCAGCAGGGCGGTGGTCACCGGGCCGACGCCGCCGGGCACCGGCGTGAGCGCCCCGGCCGTCCCGGCGACCGCCTCGGCGTCGACGTCGCCGGTCAGCCCGCCGTCGGCGGTCGGGTTGGTGCCGACGTCGATCACCACCGCGCCCGGCGCCACGTGCGCGGCCCCGATCAGCCCCGCCCGGCCCGCCGCGGCGACCAGCACCTCGCCCTGGGCGGTGACGGCGGCCAGATCGCGGGTGCGCGAGTGGCAGACGGTGACGGTGGCGTGCCGGTCGAGCAGCAAGTGCGCCAGCGGCTTGCCCACCACCGTGGAACGGCCGACCACCACGGCCCGCCGCCCCTCCAGCGCCACCTCGTAGTGGTCGAGCAGCGCCATCACGGCCGCCGCCGTGGCGGGCGGGAACGCGGGCAGCCCGGCGGCCAGCCGGCCGAGCGAGAGCGGGTTGGCGCCGTCGACGTCTTTGCGCGGGTCGATGGCCGTGGCCAGCTCCTGCGCCGAGGCGCCCGCGGGCAGCGGGGTCTGGAGCAGCACGCCGTGCACGTGGTCGTCGGCGCTGAGCCGGGTCAGCGTGGCCGTGATCTGCTCGGGCGCCGCCTCGGGGCCCAGGTCGACCACGTCGCAGACGATGCCGACCCCGGCCGCGGCCTTGGCGATCGAGCGGACGTACCACAGACTGGCCTCGTCGGCCGTGGCGACCACCACGGCCAGGCGCGGCTGGGGGCCGGACGCCGCCTCCGCCTGGGTGCGGTCTCTGATGGCGGCGGCCAGGGCCTTGCCCGTCAGGGTCTTCACGGCTTGATCTCCTCGCGTACCTCGGCGGTCACCCAGTCTGCCCTGGCCACGGCGGCGTCCACGCCGGAGATGCGGGTGTTCAGCTCTTCGCGTACTCGTTCGTCCTTGATGCCGCCCAGGTTGATCTCCACGTTCACCCGGGCCGTGGTGAGGGCGGCGCGGGCGGCCTCGGCCGCCGCGGCGACGTCGGTGACGACGTTGCGGTTGCCGATCGGCAGCAGCAGCTCGCACAGCTCGACCAGGCGGGCGGCCGCCTCGACCACCCTGGCGGGCGGCTCCGCCGCGCCCACCAGGGCGCGGGCGATGGCGGCGCTGCGCTCCTCGCCCTTGGGCAGCCGGTAGGCGTCGGAGACCGCGGTGAACGCCGTCGCGTCCTCCTCGATCAGCTTGAGCGTACGTGCCCGCAGGTTGTCGGTCTCGGCGATCACGGCGACCACCGTCTCGGCCTGGTCGGCGTACTTCTCCCCGGTGGTGTAGCGGGCCACCATGCCGAGCAGTGCGGCCGACTGGGCCGCGTGCAGGGCCGCCGTGGCGCCGCCGCCGGGCGCAGGCACCCGTCCGGCCAGCCCGGTCAGGAAGTCGACGATCGTCAAGTCGCGCATGACGGCATTCTGTCAGGCCACGCACGGGTCATTCGCGGTACATCGGCCGCGTGGCGTCCTCGGGGCCGCCGTGCTGCGGCAGGTACGGCGACGGCGCGGACTGCCACGACGTCTCGTACCCGTCGTATCCGTCGTAGTCGGCGGGCTCGGCCAGGCTGCGCCAGCGCGACGGGATCGCCGAGACCACCAGCAGCGCGACGCCGAGCATGAGCTGCAGCCCCGAGTACGTCAGGGTCATCAGGCCGCTACGCAGGAAGGCGGGCAGCAGGTCGTCGGGCAGGAGCCGCAGCCCGGTGGACAGCTCCACGAACGGCAGGACCCCCACGCCCGTGAACGCCAGGCCGCCCAGCAGCGAGGCCACCGGCGACAGGCGGGAGCCCGCCAGGAAGGCCAGGATGATCCCGGCGGCGGCGAGCACGCCCAGGGCGACCCACGAGATCTGGAACGCCTGCTGGGCCTGGAGGGTCAGCTCGCCCACGCCGTACCACAGCGCGACGGCGAGCAACGGAGGAAGGAGCAGCCCTGCGACCACTCCCAGAGCGTGACGGGCACCGTTAGACATGACTGAACCCCGTTTGGTTGGCTCTGTCCCAACCTACCCGCCGGCTCGCCCGGCGGGGAGTGGTCTTCGCGCCCGGCACTCGGCGCCCCGCCGGACGCCCTGCCCGGCGGCGCCTGCTCGGGTGCCGGAAAATCGGGTGCCGGAAAAAGGGTTGCTGAAAAGTCGCTGTGAAGCGGGTCCTGGGTCTTTGCCGCGAACGGCCACCCGGGCATCGTGGGCCGCATGAGATCCGCGATCCTGAAGACCGCACTCAGCGCCCTGGTGGTGGTCCTGCTCGGCGCGCTGCCGGCGCAGGCCGCGACCAGGCCCGACACGTTCTCGCTGCCGAACGGGTTCCAGCCGGAGGGCATCGCGATCGGGCCGGGGCCGTACGCCTACTTCGGCTCCCGCGCGACCGGCGACATCTACCGGGCCGACCTGCGCTCCGGCCAGGGCTCCGTGATCAGCAAGGGGCCTGGCACCCAGTCGCTCGGGCTCAAGACCGACGGGAACGGGCGGTTGTTCGTGGCCGGGGGCAACGCGGGCAACGCGCGGGTGGTGGACCTGCGTACCGGGGAGGTGCTCAAGTCGTACCAGCTCGCCACCGGCACGTCGTTCGTCAACGACGTCATCCTGATCGGGCGGGCCGCGTACTTCACCGACTCCGCCAACCCCGTCCTGTACAAGCTGGAGCTCGGCCGGGGCGGCGCGCTGCCCGACGAGGCCGTCAAGATCCCGCTCAGCGGCGCCATCCAGTACACGACCGGCAACAACGCCAACGGCATCGCGCCCAGCCCCGACAGGAAGTCGCTGCTGATCGTCCAGTCGAACACCGGCAAGCTGTTCGAGGCGGACCCGTCCTCCGGCGTCACCACCGAGGTGGACCTGGGCGGCGAGCTGCTCACCAACGGTGACGGCCTGCTGCTGGACGGCCGCACCCTGTACGCCGTCCAGAACCGCCTGAACGCCGTGGCCGTGATCGACCTGGCTCGCGACGCCGCCTCGGGCGAGGTCGTCGAGCGGCTGACCGACCCCGGGTTCGACGTCCCCACGACGGTCGCCGCCTACGGGCACCGCCTCTACCTGCCCAACGCCCGCTTCACCACCACCCCGACCCCCGACACGACCTACACCGTGGTCGCGATCAAGCCGTGACGCCCCGGCGCGCTCCTGGACGGCCGCCCGTCCCGGAGCGCGTTCGTCAGTTCCCGACCGGCGAGGCAGAGGGACGGGGCGGGTGGAGCCCTACTGCCGCGCCGGGCGCAGAGCCGCGAGGTGCTGCTCGAAGGGCACCACCGTCTCCGGCGTGTCCTCCGGCTCCTCGCGGTGGGGCGCGCGGTGCCGCAGCAAGTCGGCCAGCTCCCCGGCGGCGCGGTCCACCCGCTCGCCGAGCCCGTCGGTGAAGTCGTCCCGGCCGCCGCCCCAGTCCTCGGACGCCGCGTACACGGCGGTCGGGACGACCACCGCCCTCAGGTACGCGAACAGCGGGCGCAGCGCGTGCTCCAGCGCCAGCGAGTGCCGGGCGGTGCCCCCGGTGGCCGCGATGAGCACGGGCTTGCCCGTCAGCGCGGTGTTGTCGAGCACGTCGAAGAACGACTTGAACAGCCCGCTGTAGGAGCCGCTGAAGATCGGCGTGACCGCGATGAGCCCGTCGGCCTCGGTCACCGCCTCGACGATCGGGCGCAGCCTGCCGTTCGGGAAGCCGGTCACGAAGGCGTTGGCGATGTCCACGGCCAGGTCGCGCAGCTCGACCACCCGCACCTCCACCTCCGGCGAGGCCCCGTCCAGGGGCCCGGCCGGGGCGCCCGCCTCCAGCCGCCGCGTCACCGCTTCGGTCAGGCGGTCGGCGAGCAGACGGGTGGACGAGGGCTGGGTCAGCCCCGCCGTGACGACGACGAGCTTCATGAGGCCGGTCTCCTTCCGGGGTTGAGCGTTGCGGGGTTCGGGCTTCACGCGGGCCCGGGCTCTGTGCGGGCCCGGGCTCTGTGCGGGTCCGGGGCCTGCGACGGCCGGAGGTCAGGCGCCGACGGGGGCGCTGTCGTTCTCGGCGGTCTTGTTCGCCAGGCTGCCGGTCGCGTTCCTGGCGGCCAGCAGGGACGCGTGCGTGGGCGCGTCGGGCACCTGCTCCGGCCGGTCCTTGGCGAGTTCCTTGCGCAGCACCGGCACGACCTCCTCGCCGAGCAGGTCGAGCTGCTCCAGCACGGTCTTCAGCGGCAGGCCCGCGTGGTCCATGAGGAAGAGCTGGCGCTGGTAGTCGCCGAAGAACTCCCTGAACTCGAGGGTCCGGTCGATGACCTGCTGCGGGCTGCCCACGGTGAGCGGGGTCTCGGCCATGAACTCCTCCAGCGACGGCCCGTGCCCGTACACGGGGGCGACGTCGAAGTACGGACGGAACTCGCGGACCGCGTCCTGGGAGTTCTTACGCATGAACACCTGGCCGCCCAGGCCCACGACGGCCTGCTCGGGCGTGCCGTGGCCGTAGTGCGCGTACCGCTGGCGGTAGAGGTTGATCAGGCGCATGTAGTGCTCCTTCGGCCAGAAGATGTTGTTGGCGAAGAAACCGTCGCCGTAGTAGGCGGCCTGCTCGGCGATCTCCGGGCTGCGGATCGAGCCGTGCCAGACGAACGGCGGCACCCCGTCCAGCGGGCGCGGAGTGCTGGTGAAGCCCTGCAGCGGCGTGCGGAAGCTGCCCTCGAAGTCGACGACGTCCTCGCGCCACAGCCGGTGCAGCAGCGCGTAGTTCTCGATGGCCAGCGGGATGCCCTGCCTGATGTCCTGGCCGAACCACGGGTAGACCGGGCCGGTGTTGCCGCGGCCCAGCGTGAGGTCCACCCGGCCGTCCGCCAGGTGCTGCAGCATGGCGAAGTCCTCGGCGATCTTCACCGGGTCGTTGGTGGTGATCAGCGTGGTGGCGGTGGACAACTGCAGGCGCCGCGTCCTGGCCGCGATGTAGCCGAGCATCGTGGTCGGGGAGGAGGGCACGAAGGGCGGGTTGTGGTGCTCGCCCGTCGCGAACACGTCGAGGCCCACCTCCTCCGCCTTGAGCGCGATCGTCACCATCGCCTTGATCCGCTCGTGCTCGGTCGGGGCGGTGCCGTTGGTGGGGTCGGTGGTGACGTCGCCCACGCTGAAGATTCCGAACTGCACTTTAGTCACCATCCATGACTGTTGAATCTTTGACGGCTACCGTAGCACCAGTGGGCCGCGAGATATTCCATCATCGGGCATACCCGTCACTGCCTGGGCTTCCAGCCCTGCCGGGTCAGCGATGGCGGGCGCGGAAGGCCGCAGCCTTGGCGCGGTTGCCGCATCCGCGCATGTCGCACCACCGGCGGGTGCGCCGGTGCGAGGCGTCCACGTACAGGCGGGTGCAGGAGGTGGCCTCGCACTCGCGGATGAGCCCGGCCTGCGGCCCGCCCAGCAGTCCGGCGGCGGCGCGGGCGGTGCTGGAGAGCGCGGCCCGCAGATCGCCGCCGCGCTCCAGGCCGTGCTCGCCGAGCCGTACGCTCGCCGGCGCGTGCCCGGCGGCCCTGTTGAGGGTCTCGCGATCGGCCGCCCCGAACGCCGTGCCCGTACGCGCCGCGGACGCCAGCCGGTAGATCGCCTCCCGCAGCGCCACCGCCTCGTCCAGGTCGTCGCCCACGACGGGCGCGACGTCGAGCAGTCCGGCCTCGACCGTCCAGCGGGGAACGGCCCTGGGCCTCATCGGCACCACGTTGTTCGCCGTCGGGTTCCTGACCCCGCTGCTCATCCCGGTGGCCCTCGACCACGCCACCTGGACGGCGGTCTGGGCCCTGGCGGGCGCCGCCTCGCTCCTGGCCGTCCCGCTGGCCCCGGCCGGGCGGGTCAGAGCGCGTTGAGGTCCTCGGGGCCGAGGACGCGCTTGGGCGCGCCCCGCTCGGCGACCGTGATCATCGCCTGCCCGATCCGCTCGGTCGTGGTCACCTGCCCGGCGGCCAACCGCCGCAGCACCGGGTAGAGCGGCCGGATCACGAGGTAGGCCAGCCGGTAGAGCCGCGTACGCGAGGTGACGCCGTACATGGGCTGGACGTAGCCGGGGCGGAACACGTACGCCTCCAGGGGCAGCGCCAGCAGCGCGTTCTCGGTCATGCCCTTGACCCTGGCCCACATCGCCCTGCCCTGCTCGTCGGCGCCGACGCCGGACACGTACACGAACGTCGAGCCGGGGCTCAGCCGCGCCAGCGTCCTGGCCACGGACAGCGTGTAGTCGTAGGTGATCCGCCGGTAGTCGGCCTCGCCCATCCCGGCCGAGGAGACCCCCAGGCAGAAGAAGCACGCGTCGTGGCCGCGTAGGTCGTCCTCGATCGCCGACAGGTCGAGCAGGTCGTCGTGCAGGACCTCGCGCAGCTTGGGATGCGCGACGCCGGTGGCCGAGCGCCCGGCCGCGAGCACGGCCGTCACCCGGTCGTCGAGCAGGCACTCCCTGAGCACCCCCCGCCCGATCATTCCGGTCGCCCCGAACAGGATCACCTTCACCCGTCCATCATCCAACGGATCGCGCCAGGTCACGCACCGCCTCGGCGAGGCGCGCACGGGCGAGTTCGGGAACGGTGAGGCCGCGTGCCGAGATGCCGATGGCCCACTGCGTGCCCGGCACGACCGCGCCCGCGCAGGCCACCTCGTCCCTGAACTGCCCGTGCTCCTCCACGACCTGTCCCGGCCGTAAGCCCGACAGCTCCTCCTCGACGTCCTCGACGCTGACGGGGGTCGTGGGGGTGAAGCGGCGCAGGCCGTACTCGGTGAGGATGCCGCGCCGGATGTGGGGCGGGAGCGAGAGCAGCAGCGCCTTGCCGAGCGCGGTGGCGTGCGGGGCGGTCTCCAGGCCCGCCTGCAGGTCCTCCAGCCAGGGTGAACGCGGCCCCTCCGCCACGTCCAGCACGAGCAGCCGCGAGTCGGCGAGCTGGGCCAGGTAGGCGGTGTGCCCGGATTCGGCGGCCAGTTGACGCAGCACCGCCGCGGCCTGGGGAGGCCGCTCGAACGCCTCGGCCATCTCGTGGAAGCGCGCCGCCACCTGCGGGCCGGGCAGGTAGTCGCCGTCGGGCCGCCGGTGCAGGTACCCCTCGTAGCACAGGGTCCGGACCAGGTGGTAGGAGGTGGACAGGTTCAGTTCGCAGCGGCGGGCGATGACCTTGACGGACAGGGGCCGGCCGGCCCGCGACACCTCCTCCAGCACGCGAAGGGCGCGGGAGACGCTGCGGATCAGATCGCTGGGTGGTTCGCCGGTCATCCACCAAGCATGTGCGCTATCTGAAATCCGGACGCCTACCCCGGGCGGCACACCCGTCCGACGATGAGGCCATGCCGGAGATACCGCAGTGGGCCAGTCAGGCGTTGTCCGGGGTGTACGACCCGTGCTGCAGGGAGAAGGGCATCTCGGTCGTGGAGATGGGCCTGGTCCGGTCGGTCGAGGTGGACGGGGGACGGGCCCGGGTGGAGCTGCTGCTGACCTCGGGCTGGTGCCCGTTCGCCGCCCGGGTGCTCACCGAGGTGCGCGACCGCATCGAGGAGCAGCCCGGCATCCGCGAGGCGGAGGTCGAGGTCGTCTGGGACGAGGTGTGGACCGTGGACCGTCTCTCTCCCCGGGCGGCCCGCCTGCTCCGCTTCCTGCCCGCCCCGGCCGACGTACCGGACAGAGAGACCTATCTCAAGGAGAGATCCGGCCCCAGGGAGGAACCGGGCACATGATCGACGACTTCTTCGTGTTCGACAGCGTGGCCCACGTCTTCAACTTCGAGCCCGGGAACGCCTTCGGCCCGGCGGGCCAGATGTTCTCCAACCACCTGTACGCCTTCCACACCACCCTCACCCCTGAGGGCGAGACCAAGCTGCCGCCCGAGGAGTTCCTGCGGCGGTGGACGATCGACGACATCCGCCGGATGGTCTTCGACGAGTCGGACACCGACATGCTGGTCGCCATGCCGCTGCCGCTCACCGACCTCTACCACGACGGCCTGTCACCCTGGCGGCAGTGCGCGGAGCTGGCCGCCCGCGACCCCGACCGGACGATCTTCTGGGGCACGGTCAACCCCCTGGAGGGCCGCAAGGCGCTCGACCTCATGGAACGCCAGGTGGGGGAGTACAACGCGCGCGCGTTCAAGCTGTACAACGTCCGCTACGACTACGGCTCGCCGTACCCGTGGCGCATGGATGACCCGAGGGTGGCCTTCCCGATCTTCGAGAAGGCCAGGGAGCTGGGAGTCAACCTGATCGGCGTGCACAAGGGCGTCCCGCTGGGCCCGCAGCCGATCGAGCACACGCAGACGTGGGACATGGACGGCGCCGCCGCCAACTTCCCCGACCTCAACTTCGTCATCTTCCACGTCGGCCTGCCGTTCCTGGACGAGACCTGCTGGCAGCTCATCCGCTACCCCAACCTGTACGCCGACCTCGCGGCCACGATCAACTTCATCGTCAGGGCGCCCAGGATGTTCGCCGAGATCATCGGCAAACTGCTCTTCTGGTGCGGCGAAGACAAGATCATCTACGGCTCGGAGGCACCGATCTTCCATCCGCAGTGGGCGCTGAGGGCGTTCAGGGACTTCACGATCCCGCAGGACCTGTGCGACGGCTACGGCTACCCGCAGCTCACCGACCAGGCCAAGCGCAAGATCCTCGGCGGGAACCTGCTCCGCCTGCACGGCCTCGGCCCGGCGAGCGGCCGGTAGCGGCCGGTAGCGGCCGGTAGCGGCCGGTAGCGGCCCGACGACGGCAACGGCCCGCCACGATCGGCCCGCGCTTCACCGGGCGGTGCGCCAGCTCTGCTCCTCCACCAGCTCGACGCTGCGCCAGCCGCCGGGCGTGCGCCGCAGGCGGTGGTGATACCAGCCACCGCCGTGCAGGAACCCTTCGGTACGCGCGGCCACCATCTCGCGCGTCGGCGCCAGGGTGTCGGTGAAGGGGGCGCTCACCCTGGCCTGGCCGTCCGCGAAGTCGATACGGGCGGCGCCCACGAGGTGCAGCCGCCCCGGCCAGTGCGCCAGCATCTCGGCCAGCCACGCCTTGACCTCGTCGCGGGTGCCCCTGATGCCGCCCGACGAGCTGTAGTCGATGACCGCGTTCGGGCTAAACACCTCGTCGAGCAGCTCCCACCGGCCGGAGTCGATGGCGTGGGTGTAGCGGCCCAGCAGGTCGATGATCTCCAACCGGTCGGCGATCTCCAGAGCGTCCATGTGCCGATCGTCACCCAGAACCGCCACTCGACCAAGCCACCCTGGCCAGGGAGGACCAGGACGCCGGAACGCCGCGCGGCCACGCAGGAGCGCCGCCTGTTCAGCCGGTGCCCAGAGCGCGGCGCAGCGTGGTGACGGCCTGGGTGATGGCGGCCTCGGCGGCGTGGGTGCCGCGCAGGGCGTTGAGCATCACGAAGTCGTGGATGATGCCCTGGTAGCGGACGGCGGTGACCGGGACGCCGGCCTCGCGGAGCTTGCCCGCGTAGGCTTCGCCCTCGTCGCGCAGGACGTCGGCCTCGGCGGTGATGACCAGGGCCGGGGGCAGACCCGCGAGCTGCTCGGTGGTGGCGCGCAGCGGGGAGGCGGTGATCTGGGCCCGCTCGCTCTCGTCGGTCGTGTACTGGTCCCAGAACCACCGCATGGCGTCGCGCCGCAGGAAGTAGCCGGTGGCGAACTCGTGGTAGGAGCCGGTGTCGAAGGCGGCGTCGGTGACCGGGTAGAAGAGGACCTGTTGCACCAGGGGGACGTCGCCGCGCTCCTTGGCCATCAGGGTCAGCGCGGCGGTCATGTTGCCGCCGACGGAGTCGCCGGCCACGGCGATGCGGGCGGCATCCAGGTTCTCGGCGGCGCCGTCGGTGACGATCCACCGGGTGACGGCGTAGTTCTGCTCGATGGCGACCGGGTAGCGGGCTTCGGGGGACAGGTCGTACTCGGGGAAGACGACGGCGGCCCGGGCGCCGACGGCCAGTTCGCGGACCAGCCGGTCGTGGGTGTGGGCGTTGCCGAAGACCCATCCGGCGCCGTGGAGGTAGACGATCACCGGCAGCACGCCCTGGGCGTCGGCAGGGCGGACGATGCGGGCCCTGACCGATCCGGTGGGGCCGCCGGGGACGGTCACCCACTCCGCGGCGATGTCCGGCTTGCTGATCTCGCCGGACTGGACCTCGTTGACGGCCTTGCGGCCTTCGATCGGACCCAGGTCGAACAGGTACGGCGGGTTCGCGGTGGCCTCGGCGGCGGGCTCCAGCACCGGGCGGGCGGCGGTCTCGGACATGGCGGCACTCCTCGAGGGTGGTGGCGGTGGCCGGCGGGCGATCGCCGTCCGGCTGGTGCGCTCGCTGCGCGGGGTTCGTGGGCCGTCGGGGTCAGCCGCCGACGGGGTACCGGCTGGTGATCGCGACGCGGTTGAAGACGTTCATCACGGTCACCAGCCAGGCGACTGCCGAGACCTGGTCCGGCGTGAGCACGGCCGCGGCGGCGGCCTGTTCCGCCTCCGCCGGCAGGGCGACGAGGGCCGGTAGGCGGCCGGGTGCCGCCTGCCGATGTCGACGCGTCGCGTGGTGGTCATCGTTGCTTCGATTCGCGATCGGGGCGGGCGTCGTGGGCCTCGAGCCCGTCTTCGGTGACGCGGATGATCGTCTTACCGTGGACGCGCGTGGCGGGGGCGAACGCGATGGGTGCTTCGGCGAGTGGCCGCACGGCGCCGACGATCGGCTTGAGCCGTCCGTCCCTCAGCCGGGTGGCGAGGTCGGTGAGGCGGGCGCGGTCGGGTTCGACCACGAAGAAGACGGCCCGCCCGTCGGTGGGGCGGATCCTGGGCGGCTCGGCGATGGTGACGAGTGTGCCGCCGGCGCGTACCAGGGCGGCCGAGCGGTCGAGGATGTCCCCGCCGATCACGTCGAACACGACATCGACCGCGCCGGCGTCCTCCAGCCTCTCGGTCTCCAGGTCGAGAAAGGCGTCGACGCCGAGTGCGAGCACCCTGTCCCGGTCGCCGGACCGGCCGGTGCCGATGACCCGGGCGCCGGCCTCGCGGGCGAGCTGCACCGCGATCGAGCCGACGCCGCCGCCGGCGCCGTGGACCAGGACGCTCTGGCCCGTGGTGAGGCGGCCGTGGTCGAACAGGCCCTGCCAGGCGGTCAGCCCGGAGATGGGCAGCGCGGCGGCCACCGTGTGGTCGACGTCCGCCGGCAACGGCGCGAGGTTGCGGGCCTCCACCGCGGTGTACTCGGCGAGCGTGCCGTCGCGGGCCCAGTCGGTGAGGCCGAACACCCGCTGGCCGACGCTCAGGCCGGTGGTGCCGAACCCCAGCTCTTCGACGACACCCGACAGCTCGTGCCCGACCACGCTCGGCGTCCGGTCGCGGCCCGCGCGATCGGTCCAGGTGCCCGGCCAGTCCAGCTCTCCGGGGGTGAAGCCCGCGGCGTGCACCCGCACGATGACGTCGTTCTCGGCCGCGTGCGGGTAGGGCACGTCCGACAGGGACAGCCCGGCGAGACCGGCGTCACGGTCCTGAACAGTGATGGCTTGCATGACAGTCCTTACCTGGTGGGACTTCGGCGGACGCACCCGTCCCGTTCGCGTTCTCATCAGGGAGACGAGGTGACCCCTCGGGACGTGACGGCTCAGACGTGAGAAAGTTTGTCCGGGTTGATGACCCGGCGGTACGTGGTGATGAGACCGTCGGTGATCTGCACCGTGTCCACGGAGTAGACCCGGCCCGCCCGGTGGAAGACGAGAGCCGGCTCGCCGCCGACCTCGACGAGGTCGATCCGGTCCGGACGCCACTGGCGCCCCACGCGTACCATCACCTCGGCCACGCGCTCGCCACCGTGGATGAGCTTGCGCGCCGCCGCGGCCCTGCCGCCGCCGTCGGTGACGTAGACGGCGTCCGGGTGCAGGAGCCTGACCAGGCCGGCCAGGTCCCCGGCCTCGTACGCGGCCCGGAAGATCGCGAGCACCTGTTCACGCTCCGCCCTCGGCGCCTGCGGCGTGGACTGCTTCGCCTCGGCCACCCGCCGCCGCGCCCGTGAGGCGAGCTGCCGGGCACCCGGCACGGAGACGGCCAGCACCTCGGCGATCCGGTCGAACCCGAGACCGAAGACATCGTGCAGGACGAAGGCCACCCGCTCGGGCGGGCTCAGCTCCTCCATGATCAGCAGCATCGCCGAACCGACGGACCCGTCGACCAGGACCGGCTCCGACGCGTCCGGCCCCGTCAACAGCGGTTCAGGCAACCACGGCCCGACGTAGCTCTCGCGGCGGAAGCGGGCGCTCCTGAGGAGGTCGTACGACCGGCGCGCGGCCACCGTGACCAGCCAGGCCCGCAGATCACCGACGTCCCGCAGATCCGCTCCGGCCGCCCGCAGCCACACGTCCTGGGCCACGTCCTCGGCATCGGCCACACTCCCCAGCAGCCGGTAGGCCACCCCGAAGACCGCGGGCCGATGCGTTCCCCACTCGGCCCCGAGCACGTCCTCCCGCTCAGACGGCCCGGACGGCCGCCCGTTGCCCATACCCACGTGACCTCCTCCGGCGTGCGGATCCACAGTAGCCACGCGGATTCGTCGTGCACTGTGCGCCGCGCGGCCACCGGTCCGTCCGCAGGCACCGCCGGGAACGGCCCCGGCAGACGGGTTGGCTGAGCGTGGCGCCTCGGGACGCCAAGAAGCCCCGGACTCTCGGCGCGTATGCCGTGAGCCGGGGCCCGGATCTCCCTGAGAAAGGGAGGTGGTGGACGATACTGGGAGTCTGCCGATTCGGAGCAAAAGCCCTAATTTGTCGGGGGTTTGGTGTCGACTGGGTCAATTCGGAAGAGCCGTCGACCAAACTGCACCTTCTAGCGGTTGGATGTGGGCCGCGAAAGGTGGCAGGAACCGGGCGCGCGGGGCTCGTCTAGGGAACGCAGTCGCCTTGGTCGTGGATGGAGAACGCCTTGATGCACCCGAGCATGCCGTACTGGGTCCGCTTGTCACGGACGATCCAGACGAGTTCGGGAACGTGGACGGCTGCGGGGCGGGCCGTCTTGCTGGTGCCCACTACGCCCTCCGTTGCTTGGAGAGCCTTTCGGCCAGTTCGTCGAGGTTCCCGGCGGCCATGCTGTTCACCCCCGCGTTCTGTGCGACCAGCAGGCCCACGCGTTGTGGCTGGGCTGCTGGGACGACTTCCACCCTGGTGGGCTGCGGCTCGTTGTCTGCCCCGACGCTCGGCAGCTCGATCATGTAGCTACCGGAGCGTTCCCCGACGGATACCGTCGCGACCTTCCATCCGGCGTTGGCGAAGATGATGAGCTGCGGCGGATGCCAGAGCGTTTCGGTGCTGCCGTAGGGCTTGATTTCGCATCGGCCGGCACGACGCTTGATCAATTGCGCGTGGATACCGCGTGCCGTCAGGTGTGTGATGACGCGGTTGAGGGCAGCGTTCTGGGCTGTCGCCGCCTCCTCCGAGATCGGCTGACAGAGCAGGTCAGCGTCCGAATCTGTGGTGTGTGTGCCCGCCATGCCCTCGACGGTAGAAGCCCAGATCGGGGGTTATCTACGGCGATTCACGTAGTCGCATGAACCCAGTCGAGATCTCTGCCAACAGCGCCCGCGCGTGGTCATCCCAGAGAGCGTGATCTCCAAAGTAGGAGAACAGTGTCTGGTAGTGCGCGATGTCCTTCGGGTCGCGCAAAACGATCTGGCCGGTGAACGTCTCCACGGTGGCCAAAGAGTCGTCATACACCGTGAAGGTGTTCATCGGCCCCACGGCCACATCACGTCCATAGGGCAAGACGGCTACCTTCACATTTGGGAACCGCGAGAGCGAGATAAGCCGGTCAACCTGTAGGGCCATGACCGGGGCGGGACAGAGTTGCCACCGTATGGCTTGCTCGGTGAGCAGGAACTCGAAGCGCTTGGCCTGGTTCTGTAGAACGACCTGTCTCTCCAACTTGAGGGCGATAGCCCGTGACGTGTCGCCTTGCGCGGGCTCCACAGGCATGTCCATTGCGGCCCTCATGTATTCCGGCGTCTGGAGTAGGCCAGTCACGAGAGCCGGCAGGAAGTACCGCATCCGCGTGGCGTTCGCTTCCAGGGCCGCAAGCTCACGCTGCCGGTGGTGAAGTCCCCGGCGTACCGATGCCCGGATGTCTCGGAACTCTGTGTTGGCGACCCTGGCTAGGTCGAGAAGCCCGTTGGCGGTCGCCCGGTCCACCCTGAGCGCTTGGAGCATGCGCTCCACGTCCACGACGGACGGGAGGGCCTTTCCGCTTTCGATGCGGGACACCTTGGACTGGCTCATGTTGCAGCGTCGGGCCAGCCTTGCACCGGACAGGCCCGCTGCTCTTCGCAGGTCGCGGAGCGCTTCCGCTAGGCGTTGCCGGTCTTCGCCGGCCTGCTGTGGATCGACCTTCACACGCTGACGTACTCCGGGAGCGGCACGGCCTGAGCGAGCGCCCGCCGCTTGCGTTCGATGAACGGGGCCGGGTCTATCCTCTCCAAGAGTTCCCGGCCAGCCTGGGTTCCGTCTTCCCGATAGTGCATGAGCACCACTCGGGCGTCATCGAACAACCAGAAGTCCTGCACATCCGATACCGGATTCTCTGTGTCGGTCACATCGAGAATCCGGATGTCCTCCCCAGCCGCAAGACTGAGCGGGTAGAACGCGAATTGGAACCGCTGATACTCCGTGAGAGGCCGGGTCAGCACACGGACGCGCGCGACGCTGCGGCCCGTCGCCCGGAAGCGCCGGACACGAACGAACCACGGATCATCAGGGGGCACGTCCAAGTGCCCTGTTTTCTGCCACTCGCGGAACTCGGTGTCCTCTTCGGGAACGCCGTAGGCAGGGAGGGTTTCCAGCCGGAAGGCGTCGTGTTGGAAGGCGTCAAAGAACGCCTTCCAGTCGTCACCCTCCAAGCGCACGGAACGCCTTCCGTAGAAGTTCCTCCGGGATCTCCACAATCGCCTCTCCGGCCGGGGTCGCCTGGCTTACGAGGTGATCGCCTTGCACGGCGATCGTTCCCCGGTTGGTTCGGTAGACGGTTGGACAATCATCCCGATTGCAGTCCTGATCACCGCCGGCGATTCTCGTTAGCCTCAGGTCATCCATGCGTTGAACCTCCAGGTCGATGCGTGAACGTGACTTGGACGCTAGGCAGGCAACTGATCTAGGTCAAGGTCTATGCACGTCCCTGCATAAGCACAGGAGGAAGGATGGCCAGCACGAGGTCAGCACACTGCCGACGAATGAGCCTGAGCAACGCCGAACAACAAGAAGCCCCAGACTCACGAACTAGGCCGTGAGCTGGGGCTTTGCCTTGTATTTGACCAGGTCAGACCTGGTCTGCTACGAAGCCTGGTGGACGATACTGGGATTGAACCAGTGACCTCTTCCGTGTCAGGGAAGCGCTCTCCCGCTGAGCTAATCGTCCTTGCAGAGGTGGCGACGGGATTTGAACCCGTGTGGACGGCTTTGCAGGCCGCTGCCTCGCCTCTCGGCCACGCCACCGAGCCGGAAGCTCCGAGCGGAAGACGGGATTCGAACCCGCGACCCTCACCTTGGCAAGGTGATGCTCTACCACTGAGCCACTTCCGCGTACGCCTCGTTCGCAAACTCGGGGCGACGAGAGAACTCTAGCGAATCCTGGCTGAGTCCCCAAACTCAATTACGCCCGCCCAGGTCACGCGCGTATGCCCGCCCGGGTGCGCGGTCCCTCGGTCTCCAGGCGGTAGTCCTGTCCGGAGATCGCCCGGTTGTCCTCGACGACCCGTTCGGAGGGCGCCCGCTCGCCGCCCATGATCGCTCGCTGCGCCCGCTCGAACCGCTCGTGCGCCTCCCGCACGTACCCCGTCCCCAGGGTCGTGACGTCGGTCTGGGCGGCCAGCAGGTCGCGAATGTAGGACGTGTTCGGCTCGAACGTCACCGGCGGCGGCAGCGCGGGCGCGAGCACCTGGTCGGGGTCGCGTCCGTCGAACCGCTTGAACAGCTCGGCGGCCACCCTCAGGTGCTCCAGCTCCATGGCGAGGTGCAGCTCCCAGAGGCCCTTCACCCCGGGGTCCGGCTCGGTCTCCATGAACGAGTGGTACAGGTAGCACTCGTTGTACTCGTGGTTGAGCAGCATCTCCCACCAGCTCTCGCACGGATCCATCAGCGACTCGTAGTGCGTGACGTGCGCCTCCTCGACCAGGGCGATCTCCTGGTAGAACCGGCGCGCGACGGGCTCCATGAAGGTGGGGCCGAGGTTCATGGCGTAGGTCATGATCTGCTGCTCGACCGCCGTGATGGTCAGCGCGTGCAGCCGTGAGAGCGGTTCTGTGACGCCGCGGTCGTAGGGGAGGCGGACGTTGTCCGCCGGGTCGCGGTGCTGGAGGTAGGTGGGGCGGCCGGGGATGACCTCGGTGAGGTGGTCGACGATCTTCTCGGCCCCGCGGTGCTCGGTCAGCTCGTACAGGTTGGCGACGCGGTAGAGGTGGTCGACGTGCTCTAGCAAGCCGAACTCGTACGCCTGCTTCAGGTGGGGCGCGGGCTCCGTGCGGGCCACCCAGGCGGTCAGGTCGACGGCGGTCTGCTCGTGGGCGATGGTGATCTCCAGCGCCGAGGCCGCGCCGGGCAGCAGCCAGCCGACCGCCTTCTGCTGCTGGGCCTCGACGGCGCGCACCTGGGCCAGGTGCTGCTTGATCTCCAGGTCGGGGCAGTGGCGGGCGAGCTGGTGACTGAACTGCACGGCCTCCGACTCGATCCCGTTCATGACGATGATCCGGCATCGCGTGTACGGGTCGGCGTGGTCGGGGTCGATCGGCGTGACGTTCAGCTCCCGCCAGCCGCGTAGCTGCTCGTCCAGCGGGATTCCCCGCTCCAGGAGTGGGTCGAAGGCCATGTCGCTGCGCGTACCCGTGGCCCGGCCGGGCAACCTCCGCGTTCGGTGCGTGAAGGGCCCGCGTTCGGTAAGAGCGCGCGTACGGGACCGCCGCGGGGGTAGGGCGCTCACGTGGCAGAACATGATGTCATCGAGCTGCTCATGGCCCAGCACGGCCGGATCAGGGACCTGTTCGACGAAGTGGAGCAGGCGGCTCCCGACAAGGTCGAAGAGGCGTTCGAACGGCTGACGCGCGCGTTGTGCGTGCACGAGACCGCCGAGGAGGAGATCGTCCACCCCTACGCGCGCAGGAAGCTCGACAACGGCGACGACGTGGTGGCCGACCGCCTGACCGAGGAGAACAAGGCCAAGCGCATGCTCCTCGGCCTGCACAGGGCCGGCGTGGACCATCCGGGCTTCTGGGAGGGCCTGGCCGAGCTGCGTACGGCGGTCACCGCGCACGCCCGCAGCGAGGAGCGCTACGAGTTCGCCAAGCTGCGCGCCCACACCTCCACGGCCGAGCGGCGGGCCATGGCGGCGGCGGTGCGGGCGGCCGAGTCGCTGGCCCCGACGCGCCCGCACCCGGGTACGGAGTCGGTGGCCATGAACGTGCTCGTGGGCACGCCCATCGCGCTCATGGACCGGGCCCGCGACCTGATCAGGACCGCGCTGGGCAAAGGCTGACCCCTCACGCCGACACCCGATCCGCGATCGCCGACCCTTCGACCGCCGCCGAAACGTCGCCGCACTACCGTCGGAGACATGGAGTACATCGTCCGCGACGCCGACATCGCGCCCGTCGCCGCGCTGATCGCCGACCCCACGCGGGCCGCGATCCTCACCGCGCTGCTCGGCGGGCGGGCCCTGGCGGCGGGAGAGCTGGCCAGGATGGCCGGGGTGAGCGCGCCCACCGCGAGCGCCCACCTGGCCAGGCTGCTGGACGGTCGGCTCGTGGACGTCGTGAGCCAGGGCCGTCACCGCTACTACCGCCTGGCCGGTCACGAGGTGGCCGAGGTGCTGGAGGTGCTGGCCAGGGTGAGCGCGCGCCCGCCCGTGCGTTCCCTGCGCCAGTCGCGGCAGGCCAGGCTCCTGGAGGAGGCGCGTACCTGCTACGACCACCTGGCCGGGCGGGCCGGGGTGGGGCTGCTCGACCGGCTCAGGGAGGGCGGCTACCTCGACGGCCACGATCTGACCGGTGCGGGGGAGCGGCTGCTGTCGGGCCTGGGCGTGGACGTCGCGGGCGTACGGAGGTCGCGGCGGCGCTTCGCCCCCGAATGCCTCGACTGGACCGAGCGCAGGCCGCATCTCGGCGGGGCGCTCGGGGCGGCGATCACGGAGGTGCTGTTCGAGCGCGGATGGTACCGGCGGGGGAACGTGCCCAGGGCGGTCGTCCTGACCGAGGAGGGGAGGGAGGGGCTGGCGGCCCTCTTCTCCGGTAAGGGGCTAACATCGGTTACGCCGGTTACCTGAGCGAGAGAGACGCACCATGCGCGACAACGGAGTCGTGAACGTCGGCCCAGAGCCGCTGACCTTCGACGACGTGATCAGGGTGGCCCGTCACGGGGCCCCCGTCCAGCTCACCGACGACGCCGTCGCCGCCATCTCGGCGGCCCGTCAGCGGGTGGACGAACTGGCCGAGAGCCCCGTGCCCGCGTACGGCATCTCGACGGGGTTCGGCGCGCTGGCCACCCGGCACATCGACCCGGCGCTGCGCGCCCAGCTCCAGCGCTCGCTGGTGCGCTCGCACGCGGCCGGCAGCGGCCCCGAGGTGGAGACCGAGGTGGTGCGCGCGCTCATGCTGCTGCGCCTGCACACCCTGGCCACCGGCCACACCGGCATCAGGCCGACCACCGCCAAGACCCTCGCCGCGCTGATCAGCTCCGGCCTCACCCCGATCGTCTACGAGTACGGCAGCCTCGGCTGCTCCGGCGACCTGGCGCCGCTGGCCCACGTGGCGCTCACCCTCATGGGCGAAGGCGTCGTACGAGACGCCTCGGGCACGGTGCGCCCGGCCGCCGAGGCGCTCAAGCAGGCCAGGATCGATCCCGTCGAGCTGGCCGCGAAAGAGGGCCTGGCCCTGATCAACGGCACCGACGGCATGCTCGGCATGCTCATCCTGGCCATCCACGACCTGACCAGGCTCGTCAGGACCGCCGACGTGAGCGCCGCGATGAGCGTGGAGGCGCTGCTGGGCACCGACCGCGTGTTCGCCCCCGAGCTGCAGGCGCTGCGGCCGCATCCGGGCCAGGCGCGGTCGGCCGCCAACATGACCAAGGTCCTGCGCGATTCCGGCATCATGGCCAGCCACCGCGACCCCACGGCCTGCACCCGCGTCCAGGACGCCTACTCCCTGCGCTGCGCCCCCCAGGTGGCCGGGGCCGTCCGCGACACGATCGCGCACGCGGCCACCGTGGCGGGGTGGGAGCTGGCCAGCGCCGTCGACAACCCGGCGGTGCTGGACGACGGCCGGGTGGAGTCCAACGGCAACTTCCACGGCGCGCCCCTCGCGTACGTGCTGGACTTCCTCGCCGTCGTGGCCGCCGACCTGGCCTCGATGTCCGAACGCCGTACGGACCGGTTCCTGGACGTGGCCCGCAACCACGGCCTGCCCGCGTTCCTGGCCGACGATCCCGGCGTCGACTCCGGCCACATGATCGCCCAGTACACCCAGGCGGCCATCGTCTCCGAGCTGAAGCGGCTGGCCGTGCCCGCGAGCGTCGACTCCATCCCCAGCTCGGCGATGCAGGAGGACCACGTCTCGATGGGCTGGTCGGCGGCGCGCAAGCTGCGCAGGTCCGTCGACGGGCTGACCCGGGTGCTGGCCGTCGAGGTGCTCACCGCCGCCCGCGCGCTCGACCTGCGGGCCCCGCTGGAGCCCGCGCCCGCGACGGCCGCCGTGGTCAGGGCGCTGCGCGAGACCGTGCCCGCGCCGGGCCCCGACCGTTACCTGGCCCCGGAGATCGACTCCGCCGTCCGGCTGGTGGCCGAGGGCGGCGTGGTGGCGGCGGCGGAGTCGGTCACCGGGCCGCTGGCCTGACCGCCCGGTCCTGGGTCAGGAAGGTCGGCGGGCGGGCAGGGCGACGATGAGGTCCACCTCCAGGCGCAGCCCCGGCATGAACAGCTTCGACACCTCCACGGTCGTGCTGGCCGGGGGTGTGCCGGTGATGTACTTGCGGCGCACCTCCCGGTACTCGAACCGGTCCTCCATGTCCGTCAGGTACGTCCTGATGAAGGCCACGTCCTCGAACGTCGCCCCCTGGTCGGCGAGGATGCGCGAGATGACCTGGAAGACGTGCTCGGCCTGGACGGTCATGGAGTCGCCGACCACCTCGCCCCGCTCGTCGAAGGCGGCCTGGCCGGAGACGTAGAGCATGTCGCCGACGCGGACGGCGTGCGAGTAGGCGCCGTTCGTGGCGGGGATCGCCGGGAGGTTGAGCGGCACGGCCCGAGGTCCGGCCCCGCCGCCGACCGGCGCGGCGACGTGCCCGGTGATCGCCGTCACGTCGCGCCCGCCCAGCCCGGCCGCCTTCGCCTCCTGCAGCCTGGCCCTGGCGGCGGTGGCCATCGAGGCGCCCGTCCACGCGCCCAGCTCCAGGTCCTTGGCGGCGTGGGCGAGCGAGTACCGGGTCCCCTGCCCGGGCGTCCGCAGCCGTTCGGCCAGCGGGCCCAGCGGGGTGTCCGTGAGCGCGCCGGCCAGGGCGTCGCGGTCCACGCCGTGCGCCTCCGCGTACGCGTACGTCTCCGCCAGCAGCACCTGGGCGGGCACGAGCGCGCTCATGACGGCGATCTTCATGGCCGCGCCGGAGCCGAGCGGCCCGAGTTCGCGTACCCGTCCGAACGCCGACAGCACCGCGCGGCACCCCGTCACGTCGCCCCCGGCCAGCACGGTCAGCGTGCCGTCGGCGGCCGGGCCCACGCTGCCCAGCACGGGCGCGTCCACCAGCGCCACCGAGGGCGGCAGCAGCGCGCGCAGCTCGCGCACCGCCTCCGGCCCGATCGTGGACATCTCCACCACCGTCGCCCCCGGCCGCAGCCCCGGCAGCGCCGCCGTCAGCACCTCGCGCACCGCCGCGGGGTCGCTGAGCATGGTGATGACCAGCTCGGCGCCCTCCACCGCGGTCGCGACCGGCACGCCGTCGGCCCGCCGCCACGTCGTCACCTCGTGCCCGGCCGCCACGAGCCGCCGGGCCATGGGGACGCCCATGCGTCCCTGTCCCAGAAATGCAATCGGATTCATGCGCGCCAGTGAAGCGTACAGTGAGGTATTCCACCACCGACTAGATTGCATACCAGCCATGCTTGACGCGAATGCCTTGGACACCGGCGCGCTGCGGCTCTTCGACGAGGTCGCCCGCGGCGGCTCGTTCACCGCCGCCGCCGAGCTGCTCGGCTACACCCAGTCGGCGGTCTCCCGCCGCGTCGCCGCGCTCGAACGCGCCGCGGGCGGGCCGCTGTTCGAGCGCCTGGCCCGCGGCGTACGCCTGACGCCCGCGGGGGCGGCGCTGCACCGGCACGCCGTCGCCGTCCTCGACCGGCTCGAACGCGCGGGCGAGGAGCTGGCCGCCATCCACGGCGGGCGGGGCGGGACGTTGCGCGTGGGCTCGTTCGCCACGGCGAACGTCGACCTGGTGCCGGGGGCGCTCAAGCGGTTCGCGGGCCGCCGTCCGGGGGTGGAGCTGCGGCTGACCGAGGGGCTCAGCGGCCACCTGGTCGAGCGGCTGCGCGCCGGGGCCCTCGACGTGGCCGTGATCAGCGACTATCCGGCGGGGCTGCCCGACGAGGGCGCGCGTACGGTGCCGCTGCGTGACGACCGGCTGTTCGTGGCCCTGCCCGCCGGGCACCGGCTGGCCGCCGAACCCGGCGTGGACCTGCGCGACCTGGCCGGGGAGACCTGGATCGAGGCCGCCCCGCGCGGCCAGCCGACCCTGCTGGTACGGGCGTGCGCGGCGGCCGGGTTCACCCCGCGCAGCGGGCTACGCGTGGCCGAATGGTCGGGAAAGTTTGGATTCGTCGCCGCAGGGCTCGGGGTGACGCTGGTGCCGGAGCTGGCGGCGCGCGCCGTACCGGGCGACGTGGTGCTCAAACCCCTCAGGGGCACGGCCCCCGCACGCAAGGTGTACGCGGCTCTGCCCGAGACGCCACTGCCCGCCGCGCTGGAGCTGGTCGAGATGCTGGGACAATGGGAGACGTGTACGACGGTTTCGCCCATTTAAACGGCGTTCTCGCCACCGGGTTGCGTGACGTGACCTCCGACCTGGCCGCGCTCGACGGCGAGGGCTGGTGGGCCGTCGTCGTCGACTACGAGGGCAAGGTCACGTGCGCCCGGTTCGACCGGGTGCGCCGCGCGCCCCTGCCCGCTCCCACGGCCCCGTGGCGCGGCCCCCGCCCCGACCAGTGGCACAGCAGCCTCGACCGGGCCGCGTACGAGCGGGGCGTGCGCGCCATCCGCGACCACATCGAGCGCGGAGAGGTCTACCAGGCCAACCTCTGCCGGATCCTGACCGCGCCCGTGCCGTCCGACGCCGACCCGCTCGCCCTGGCGGCCAGGCTGGCCGAGGGCAACCCGGCGCCCTACGCGGGCGTGATCCGCGTCCCCGGCCTGAGCGTGGTGACGGCCTCGCCCGAGCTGTTCCTGTCGCGTGACGGCGACGCCGTGGAGTGCCGGCCGATCAAGGGCACCGGCGCGACCGCGGACGACCTGCTGGAGAAGGACTACGCGGAGAACGTCATGATCGTCGATCTCGTGCGCAACGACCTCGGCCGGGTCGCGGAGGTCGGCACGGTCGAGGTGCCGTCGTTGTGCCGGGTCGAGGAGCACCCGGGGCTGGTCCACCTCGTCTCCACCGTCCGTGCCCGGCTCGCGCCGGGGGCGGGCTGGCCGGAGCTGTTCGCGGCCACTTTCCCGCCCGGATCTGTCACGGGCGCGCCCAAGTCGTCCGCACTGCGGATCATCGATGAGCTCGAACCAGCTCCCCGGGGCCCGTACTGTGGAGCGGTGGGCTGGGTCGACGCCGACCGAGGCAGGGCGGCGCTGGCCGTAGGCATCAGAACGTTCTGGATCTCGGCACCGGCTCACGGCGACGGCGAGATCCGGTTCGGCACGGGCGCGGGCATCACCTGGGGCAGCGACCCCGAGGGCGAGTGGCTCGAGACCGAACTCAAAGCAGCCAGGCTGATCGCGCTGGCATCCACAGGAGGAGTCTGAATGAACATCCCTGTCTGGGTCAATGGGGAGCTGCTCGACCCCGCGCAGGCCACTGTCTCGGTGTTCGACCACGGGCTGATGGTCGGCGACGGCGTGTTCGAGACCATCAAGATCGTGAACGGGAAGTCGTTCGCGCTCACCCGGCACCTTGACCGGCTCACGCTCTCCGCCCAGCGCATGGACCTGCCCGAGCCCGACGTCGAGGCCATCGCCGACGGCATCGCCGGGCTCCTGGCCGCCGCCCCCGCCTGGGAGCTGGGCCGCATCCGCGTCACCTACACCAGCGGCCCAGGCCCGCTCGGCTCCGACCGCGGCGACCAGGGCACCACGTCCGTCGTCATCGTGGACGAGCAGAAGCCCTTCCCCGGCACCGCCAACGTCGCCGTCGTCCCCTGGCCCCGCAACGAGCGCGGCGCCCTGTCGGGCGTCAAGAGCACCTCCTACGGCGACAACGCCAAGGCCCTCCTGCACGCCAAGAGGCGCGGCGGCGGCGAGGCCATCTTCGGCAACCTCGCCGGCAACCTGTGCGAGGGCACCGGCTCCAACATCTTCATCGTCCGCGACGGCCGCCTGCTCACCCCCACCCTGGAGGCGGGCTGCCTGGCCGGCGTCACCCGGGCGCTGGTGCTCGAATGGTGCGGCGGCGAGGAGGTCGACGTGCCCCTCCAGGCCCTGTACGAGGCCGAGGAGGCGTTCCTCACCTCCACCACCCGCGACATCCAGCCGATCGGCGTGGTCGACGACACCGAGCTGCCCGTCGCCCCCGGCCCGATCACCGCCAAGGCCATGCGGGTCTTCGCCGAGCGTGCCGCCGCCGACCTCAACCCGTGAGCGACGCGTTCGCTCAGGCCGCCGAACCGGCGGGAGGGCAGCTCCGCCGCCCTCCCGCCAGGCGTACTTGATTCACTGGGCATTTTCCGGGTTCGACGGTGAGTTGGGGGAAAAGCGGGGTTTTACGCTGCTCGCGCGGAATCACCCGAATCTACGGAATGGGAAACGGGAGAGATCGGTGATCGGCGCGGGCCGCCTCGACGCGCCTTTCCCGCTTTCCCGGAGGAGTGTGCGGACGAGCCGCTCACTCGCCTTTCCCGATGCTCTTGTGGTTGTTGTTTCTGTTGTGGTTCGCCGAGTATTTCGTGCTTCATCCGGGAATGGAACGCGCTGCCGTCCCGGTCAGTAGGACTTCTGGGTCTGGACGTTGAAGTCGTCCATCTCGACCTGCTTGGCCGGGTCCGTGAGCGGGTCGTTGATCTGCAGGACGTCCAGGCCCCGGGTCATGTCGCTGGAGTAGATGTAGCCGTTGTAGTAGTACGCCGACCAGGAACCGGCGATGCCGCCGCCCCCGTACGGGCCGCGTTCGAAGAAGCCGATCTCCTTGGGGGCGGCCGAGTCGGTGAAGTCCCAGATGGACACGCCGCCCTGGTACCACGACTGGACCATGACGTCCTTGCCCGGCACCGGGATCAGGGAGCCGTTGTGGGCCACGCAGTTCTCGTCCGGCTGCTGCTCCCGGGGGATCTTGAAGTAGCCGCGCCGTTCCAGCTTGCCGTCGATCAGGTCGTAGACGGCGTTCGCGCCCTTGGTGCCCGGGGTGTTGCGGTCGCAGGTGGCCTGGCCGCCGCCGCCCAGCTCGTCGCTGAAGACGACCTTCGTCCCGTCGTTGTTGAACGTCGCGGAGTGCCAGATCTGGAAGTTCTCGGTGTCGGTGAGCTGCTGGACCACCTTGGGCGCGACCGGGTCGGAGATGTCGAGCAGCACGCCGTCGCCGAAGCAGGCGGCCGCGGCCAGGTTCTTCTCGGGGTAGGCGGTGATGTCGTGGCAGCCGGAGGAGTATTCGGAGCTCTCGCGTTCCGGGAAAATGTTCGGCTTCGCCACGATCTTGGCGGACTCCGGGGAGTCCATGGGGATCTCCACGACCTGGATCAGCTCGTGCGGCGGCGCGCAGGTCGGCGAGTCCGGCTCCGGGCCCGGCGAGGAGACGTAGACGTAGAGGGTCTCCCCGGCGGGGACCATCGTGTGGGTGTGCGAGCCGCAGTCGGTCTGCACGGCGCCGACGTACCTGGGGCTCGCCTTGTCGCTCACGTCGAAGATCCGCAGGCCCTCCCACACCCGGCCGTCGGGGGAGTCGCACTCCGCGCCGCCGCGCGGCTCGTCGATCGACAGGACCAGGAGGTCGCCGTAGACGGTCACGTCGTTCTGCTGCGCGGGGCAGGACACCTGGCTGACGATCCGAGGGGCGGCCGGGTCGCTGATGTCGTAGATCCCGAAGCCGCCGAAGTTGCCCACATAGGCGTAGTCGCCCTGGAAGGCCAGGTCGGTGCCGAGGTCGCCGGCGCCGTCGAACGGGGCGGTGAGCGGTACGTTGGCGACGTGCTTGACGTTCGAACTCGTCGTCACGTCACCCGTGGTGATCGTGCCGCCGGGTGCGCCGGTCTCCTGCGGGGAGGCTGCGGGAGTCTGCTCGCCGATGGCCGGTGGCTCCGCGGCGCAGGCGGACGCCAGCAGCAGCACCGAACACAGCAACGCTCCGCGCAACTTGGCAGAGATCAACGCGCATCCCCTTTGTCTCGTAGCCCACTATGGAAGCTATGTCAGCAGGTTATGGGTCGCGTACGGCAATCATCACAGTTATGGCGACATTTGCGCTTGTTGGCTGTTCCCAACAACCCGTCGCGCCCGAGGGGTCGTCCCCGGTCGGTACGGGTGCGCCGGTCATCGTACCGGGCGGTCCGGGCGAGCCCGCCCGTACGGCGACGCCCGGGGAACGGGTCGGGCAGACTCCCGGCTCCGCGGTGGCCGCGGACGTCCGGTTCGCCGAACGCATGATTCCGCACCATCGGCAGGCCCTGGAGATGACGTCCCTGGTGGAGGCCCGTACGACCACCTCGGCCGTCCGCGCCTTAGCCCGCCAGATCGCCGCCGCGCAGACCCCGGAGGTCAAGGCCATGACCGCGTGGCTGGAAGGGCTGGGACGCCAGGTCCCGGACGGGCACGCCCATGAGGGGGCGGCGGCGTACGGGATGGCCACGCAGGAGGAGCTGAACGCGCTGCGCGCGGCGCGAGGGGGTGCCTTCGACCGCCTGTTCCTGCAGCTCATGACCAGGCACCACGAAGGGGCGGTGAAGATGGCGGGGGAGGAGCTGACCGGTGGACGCGATCACCGCATGCGGCTGCTGGCCAAGGACGTGTCCTCGGGGCAGAGCATCGAGATCGCCCGCATGCGCGAGGTGCTGGAGTCGCTCCCGTCCTGACCCTTGCGTCCAGGATCCCTGAGTCTCCCGTCACCAGGTTCTTCTCAATCCCACCGCCGGTGCGCGCCCGCTGCCACCGGCCCACCTGCCCCGCGCGCGCACCGAGCCCGGTGCCGTCGGCGGTCGCGTCCGCCGACCCGGTGTTACGGGCGATCCTGTCCCGCGCGTCCGCCGAGCCCGGTGTAACCGCCGGGTGCGACTGGCGACGTCCCGGCACCGGTGCGGTGCGCTTCGGGGGCAGGAGGCGCGTTCGCGCCCGGCGTCAGGCCGGGGTGGTGCCTCGGGCGCCGGGCGGGTGCGCTTGTGGCGAACGGGAGGCTCCGGGGGCGGAACCTCCCCTTGCATGATCACGTCCGGCTCTCCTTCGGGAGATCGCCGGACGGCTGCTGCGCGGGTGGGCCGCTAGGACGGCCAGAGCATGTTGGTCAGCTCGGCGTCGAGGTCCATGTAGTCGGTCTCGCGTCCCGCCGGCACCTTCTCGTACGTGCGGTGCAGGAACTCGGTGAGCGGGGCCAGCGGCACCTCGAAGAGCGCCTGCCCGAACGGCGACGTGAGACTGATGTGCAGGGTGCGCTCGCCGTCGGCGCGTGCGGGCCAGACCTGCACGTCGCCGTCGCCGACCCGGCGCACGATGCCGACGGTCAGCAACTCGCGGGCGAAGATCCACTCGACCGGCTCGTCGTTCCCTACGTGGAAGGCCATGCGGATGGCGTACGGGTCGTCGGCTGTGTAACTCAGTCCGGCGAGCAGGGGGACGGTTGTACGGTCGGGGACCACAAGCCGAAGGCCAAGCTCGGCGGAGACGGTGGTGCTGTTCATCGTCAGCCAAACCTTTTCGTCGTAGGTCCCCTCTTCGGGGCTTTCACTGCTCTGACGGACTTCGTCCTGAGCTATGACGCGGAACGAAGAAACCTGTAGGAAAGATTCCGCTCCTACGGCCTTCTGTAACGCACATCACAGCCGGACATTTAGGCATCTAGCAGGCTAAACGGCATCAATCGGGTCCTATTTGCAAGGGTTTTGCGTGCTGTGGAGCCTGCCCCGGACACGCCGTCCATGAACGTTTCTCGTCAAAAGATCGTGGCCGATGCCTTCCGGGACACGACGATGGTATGCCACGCGCCCGCCGTGCCGGTGGGCAACCGCCGCGTTTCACCCGAATCCCTCTAGCCGGGCCGCCCGGGGGGTCGGAGCGGCTAATGGTTTCGCCGTAGGTGCCGGAGTGCGGTATGGTTTTCCCCGTCGGAGCCGCAAGGGCCGACAGGGCGGGCGATTAGCTCAGCGGGAGAGCGCTTCGTTCACACCGAAGAGGTCACTGGTTCGATCCCAGTATCGCCCACCAGCAGGTCAGAGGCCGCTTCTCCAGACATGGAGGGCGGCCTTTCGATCTTTGTACGCCGTGACGCGGGTGATGCCCCGGGCGCGCGTCACGTCGGGCTCGGACGATCTGAGCGGGGCCGAGTTCGGGTTCGGGGCCGCGTTCGGGTTCGGGTGAATGTGAAGTGGTGTGGTGTGACGTCGTGCCCGCGTCCGGGCGAGGTGCGGCTGAGGGAGGTTCGCGGGTGAGCCGCTGACGGCCGCCTGAGCGGCGCGGCGTGGGCGGGCGGGCGTCGGGGTCGCCGCGCTGCTCGTCCTCGGTGAAAACCGGTCCTGGATCCGCATGCGCTCCCGCCTACCCGCCTGACAGGCGCTGATACCTCTCGGGCCGGTTCCGGATTTCACCACGACCGCCCACCACCCTCCGGCCGATCACCCAACGCCCTGTCCGCCGTGCCGCCTTCCCGGGATCGTGCCGCCCTCCCGGGACCGTGCAGCCTTCTTGGGATCGCCTGTCTTCCTGGGGCCGCGCCGGACTCCGGGGGCCGCGCCGGACTCCAGGGTCGTGTCCGATTTCGGGACCGTGTCCGATTTCGGGACCGTGTCGGCCTCCCGGGACCGTGTCGGCCTCCCTGGACCGCGCCTGCTTCCGGGGGCCGCGCCTGCTTATCCCCGGGACCGTGTCGGCCTCCCGGGACCGCGTCGGCCTCCCGGGCGTGTCGGGCTTTGGGGCGGCGCATGCTTGCCGGGACCGCGTCGGACTTCGGGGCCGCGTCGGATTTCGGGGTGGAGCTGGAGACGGCGCGGGAACGGTGGTCGCGCCGGGAAAGAGGCAGCGCCGGATGAACCGGATGAAGGCGTGCCGGATGAAGTTGTGCCAGTTCGGGGGAGGGTGCTGGGTGAGGGTGGTGCCGGTTCGGGGGAGGGGCCTGTTCGGAGGTAGTGCGCGTCAGGGGGCGCGCGTCCGGAGAACGTACCGCGTCCGGTGGCAGTGCGCGTTCAGGGGTGGTGCGGGAAGGGGGAGTTCGGATGGAGGTCATCGGCGCGGGGTTCGGCCGTACGGGGACGAGGTCTCTGCAGGTCGCGCTCGAACTGCTGGGCTTCGGGCCCTGCTACCACATGGCGTCGGTCATGGAGGAGCCGTACCGGGTCAGGCAGTGGCTCGAGATCGCCGAGGGACGCTCGCGCGACTGGGACACGCTGTTCGCCGGGTTCCGGTCGGCGGTCGACTGGCCCACCTCCGCGTACTGGCGGGAGCTGGCCGCCCACTATCCCGAGGCCAAGGTCGTCCTCACCGTCCGCGACCCCGCCCACTGGTACGACAGCATCAGCCAGACCATCTTCCGCAGCGCGCTGGAGGGGCGGGGGCGGTTGCCGGTGCGCCGACGGGTGATCCGGCGGCTGGTGGAGTGGCGGGCCCCCGACTACGCCCTCTACCCGCGCATGGCCAAGGCCGCCTTCATCGACCCGATCTTCGACGGCCGCATCGACGAGCGCGACCACCTCATCGAGGTCTTCGAACGGCACTCCGCCGAGGTGCGGGCGGCCCTCCCGGCCGAGCGGCTGCTGGTGATCGAGCCAGGGGACGGGTGGGAGCCGCTGTGCGCGTTCCTGGGGGTGCCGGTGCCCGAGGTGGCGTACCCGAGGCTCAACGATCGGGCGGCCTTCCACCACAGTCGCTCGCGCAACATGTCACGCCTGATCCTGCGCGGGCACTGAATTCTGCGCGGGCAGTGATTCCCGCGTGGGCATCGGGGGAGGGCTCACGGGTCGGTCGCCGAGGTGCGGTCCTGGGCGGGCGGTGCGGTCGTCCAGCCTTCCCTTCTGGCGAGCCTGCGGGCCGTTCTGACCAGGGCCGTGGCGGCGGGAGACGGATTGCGTCCCCAGGACAGGCGCAGTTCGACGGGCGGCAGGCGGTCGGTGAGTGGCAGGCAGGAGATCCCGCCGGGGAGCCGTCCCTCCAGCGAACGCGGCAGCAGCATGTAGCCGCTGTCGCTCAGGCTGAGGTTGAGGTTGCGCAGGCCCGGCAGCGGGTTCTCCCAGATGTCGAACTCCTCGCCCGTGCCGCGCAGCCCGGCCAGCACCTCGTCGTGATAGAGCGGCGCGAACCGGCGGGGGAAGAAGCGCAGCGTCTCGCCCCGGAACTCGCGCAGGCTCACCCGTTCCCGTCCGGCCAGCCGATGCCCGGCGCCCACGACCACCACGAACTCCTCCCGGCGCAGCACCGCCGACAACCACGTCGGGGGCACGGCCAGGTGCCTGCCCAGCAGCACGTCCAGCTCGCCGTCCGTGGCGGCGGTGATCAGCTCGGCGTCCCACGCCTCGCGCGCCTCCACCCGGATCCCGGGGTGCCGGGCCCGCATCGCCGCGAACAGCTTGGGCATCTCGTCGAACGCGGCCGTCACCGTGTACCCGACCCGTACCGCGCCGTGGTCGACCCCGGCCGCGCGGCGGGTGCGCTCGACGGCCTGCTCGGCGCCCGCCAGCACGTCGCGCGCCTCCTCCACGAACACCCGTCCCGCCTCCGTGAGCCGCGTGGGGCGCCGGTGGAACAGGTCCACGCCCAGCTCCCGCTCCAGGTCGCGGATCTGCCTGCTGAGCGGAGGCTGGGTCATGTGCAGGCGCTCGGCGGCGGCCTCGAAGCTGCCCGCCTCGGCCACCGCGATCACGTAACGCATCAGGCGCAGATCAACTGGCATACGTGAAAGGTATGTCGGGCGCGGCCGTTCAGGAGAGGGTCCATTCGCCTTTCTGGGCGGCTACCCCGGCATTGAGGGCGAACTGGAACTTGATGGGCGTCGCGGCCTGCGGGACCTCGAACACGAGCACGCCCTTGCGGGAGTCGCCGCCGTTGATCGTCGCCGTCCCGCCGAAGCTCTGGCCCTCGCGTACCTGGTAGAGGCTGGGACTGTACTGCTGGTTCTGGCCGTCGATGAGCCGGGCGCCGAACATGGGGGCCTCGTCGTAGACGGCCTGGCCCACGTTGGCGAGCGTCACCTCCACGGCGACGAACTTGTCGCCCGTCTTCGGCTTGAGGAAGTCGGAGGCCGGGGTGGCGGGGTTGATCAGGCGGTTCACGGTCACGTTCAGCTTCAGGCCGGGATCGAGGCCCTGGAGGGCGAGCGAGCCGCCGACCGTGGCGGTGGATTGGGGCTGCCCGCCCGTGCCCTGGGGTTGTCCGGAGGCAGGCTGCCCGGCGGCAGGCTCTCCGGACGTGGGCTGCCCGGCCGGGGGTTGCCCTGCGGCGGTCGAGACCGTCGGCTGTCCGGCCTGAGGCTGTCCGGCCTGGGGTTGTCCGGCCTGAGGCTGTCCGGCCTGGGGTTGTCCGGCCTGGGGTTGTCCGGCCTGGGGTTGTCCGGCCTGGGGTTGTCCGGCCGGGGGCTGGAGGCCGGTGTCCGGGAGCGGTTGCGTGGCCGGGTCCGTACCGAGCGGGCCGGACAGCGGCTCCCTGGAGGGCATGACCATGTTCGGCGAGCCGTTCCCGTTGTCACCGGTTTCCGTCAGGACCATCACCACGGCGGCGCCACCGCCCAGGAGCAGCAGCGGCACGCCGACGGCCAGCAACGCGATCAGGGCGCGGTTGTCGCGGGACGACGGCGGGGCCACGGGCGGCTGGGGACCGTGACCGTACGGGTCGTGCGGCGGTGACGGCTGGGGCGGATATCCCATGCGTGACTCCTGATAGGGGACGGGAGAATGGAGACGTTCCAGCCGCGCCTCCGGTTGACCTTGCTCCTGTCCGGGATCTCGTCCGGCTTCTTGACCTCGGCAGGAACGCTTCACATTCCCGCCCGGTATGTGACCGGTCCGAACCGGACCTGGCCTCGCCGGCGTCCCGCGGGACAGCATCCCCGTATGACGAATCTCTCGTGGTCGCCCACGCGGCGGCAGGTGGTGGTGGCGGGCGGGCTCGGCGCGCTGGTGCCGGGCGCGGCAGGCGTGGCGGGCCCGGCCGCCGCCGCGGAGACCACCGTGGACAACGACGACCTGATCACCCGTACGGTGCCGGGAACGAAGGAGCGCCTGCCCGCGATCGGGCTCGGCACGTTCATGACCTTCGACACCCTCACCGACCGGGCACGTGTCCAGGAGGTGGTCAGGCGGTACTGGCAGGCGGGCGGCAGGGTGTTCGACTGCTCCCCCCTGTACGGCAGGTCGGAGGTGAACCTGGGCGAGGTCGCGGACGACCTGCGCATCGGCAGCCGCATGTTCCTGGCGGGGAAGGTCTGGTCGACCGGTGACCACCTCTGGGACGACAGCCACGCGGCCGACAGCCTGCGGCGTACGGTCCAGCGCATGTCCCTCGACCGGCCGGTGGATCTGATGCAGTGCCACAGCCTGGTCAACGTGGACGTGATCGTCCCCCTGCTGCACGCCTGGAAGAAGGAGGGCCGGATCCGCCACCTCGGCGTGACCCATCACGAGCCCGCCTACTTCCCGCTGGTGGAGAGCTGGGTGCGGCGGGGTGAGCTGGACTTCGTGCAGGTGCACTACTCGATCCACACCCGCGCGGCCGACGAGCGGCTCATCCGCGCCGCGGCGGACAACGGCACGGCGGTGCTGGTCAACATGCCGCTGGAGAAGGGCCGCCTGCACCACGTCGTACGGGGACACAAGCTGCCCGGCTTCGCCACCGAACTCGGCATCGGCACCTGGTCGGAGTACTTCCTCAAGTGGGTGATCTCCAACCCGGCCGTCACCTGCGCCCTCCCGGCCACCTCCGACCCCGCCCACGTGGCCGAGAACGTCCAGGCCATGCGCGGCACCCTCCCCGACGCCGCGACCCGCGACCTCATGGCCCGCCACATGGAGACCATCGAGGGCTTCGACGCCATCGCCACGATGCCGTGGTACCCGGGCAAGCGCTACGCGGGCGACGTCTCGCGCGCGCAGGCCGCGATGCGCGAGCGCAGCCCCTGGTGGCCCTCCTGACCGCCTTCTGAGCGCTGCCCTGACGGCCCCTCCGACCGCCGTCCCAGGGCGGCCCTGCTGACCGCCGCCCGAGGGCGGCCGTCCCGCCGCGGGCCGGGGTCCGAGTGCCCGGGGCGGGACAGGGGGGCGGGGTGGCACCGGTCTCACCCCGCCCCCTAAGGTGCGAGGAATGAACGGACGTGGAGTTCTTGTCACCGGCGCGTCGCGCGGGATCGGGCGGGCGGTCGCGGCGGCGTTCGCCGCCCAGGGAGACCGGGTCGCCATCCATCACCGCGACTCGGCCAAGGACGCCGAGAGCCTGCTCGGCGACCTCCCCGGGCAGGGGCACGCCGTCGTGCGGGCCGACCTGGCCGACCCCGAGGAGGTCAGGCTCATGGTCGACGCGGCGGCCGAGGCGCTGGGCGGGCGGATCGACGTCCTGGTCAACAACGCCGGGGTGTTCCTGCACCACCCCATCTCCGAGACGTCCTACGAGGAGTGGCAGGACGCCTGGCGGCGCTCGCTGGGTGTCAACCTGGTGGGCGCGGCCAACGTCACCTGGTGCGCGCTGCGGCACATGCCCGCGGGGGGCCGCGTACTCAACGTCTCCTCCCGTGGCGCATTCCGTGGCGAGCCCGACAGCCCCGCCTACGGGGCCAGCAAGGCCGGACTGAACGCGCTGGGCCAGTCGCTGGCCATCGCCCTGGCCCCGAAGGGCATCGCGGTGGCCACCGTGGCGCCGGGCTTCGTCGCGACCGACATGACGAACGAGCACCTCAAGGCCCCGCGCGGCGACGCGATCCGGGCGCAGAGCCCGTTCGGGCGGGTGGCGCGGGCGGAGGAGATCGCCGCGGCCGTCCTGTACCTGGCCTCGCCGGCCGCCGAATGGGCCAGCGGCGCCGTGCTCGACCTCAACGGCGCCTCCTACCTGCGCTGACCCCGCGACCTCACCGGCGCCTCCTACCTGCGCTGACCCCGTGACCGCCCGCGGATTCTCGACGTCCCGATCAGGCGGGCAGGCGACGCTCCAGCAGCAGCGCGCCCCGGCCCGCCAGCAACGTCCGGCACCACTCGCGCAGGTCCGCCGGCTTGGGGCCGCCGACCTCGCCCGCGTCGAGCAGGTCGGCCCAGTCGAGCAGCGACTCGGCGAGCATGAGCGGCACCCCGCGCCGCTCGTGCACCTCGGCCGCCGCCTCGAAGTGCTCGGCCGCCCGCCCAGGCTCGCCCATGGCCACGCACAGGTGGGCCAGGTAGTGGTGGCCGCAGTGGTGGGCCACCGTGCCGTGCCCGAACGTCTCGCCGTCGGCGGCCAGCGAGTCGTACAGGCGACCGGCCAGCTCGGCCCGGCCCAGGCGGGCCGCGGCCACGGCGAGGTTGTCGAGCGCGGGACGGTGCGCCATGTTGCGCGGGGGCGCGGCGCCCCCGTAGGCGAGGATGCGGTCGAGCAGCGCGGGGGCCTCCTCGTCGGCCAGCTCGCACAGGTAGCGCAGCACCGCGTGCACCGGGTCGACCCGCGGCGCCCGCGCGGCGCGGCGCAGCCGTTCGCGCAGCTCCCACAGCCGCCCCTGGAGCCGCCGGATCTCGGCGATCTGCTCGGAGTAGATGGCCACGGCCTCCAGGCGGCGGCCGATCTCCGAGCCCAGCCGCAGCGCCGCCTCGGCCTCGGCCTCGGCCTGCGCCAGGTCGCCCTGCATGAGGGTCAGGCCGGCTTTGGAGTAGCCGATCAGCCAGGTCAGGTGCGGCTGTGCCAGCCGCCGCGCCAGCTCGTCGGCCCGGTCGAGCAGCATCGCCGCCTTGGCGGCGTCGCCGCTGTCGAGGACGGGGGGAGTGCGCTGCACGTACGCGTGGAACAGCGCCAGGTCGTCGCCCGTCTGCCGGGCGGCCTCCAGCATCTCGTCGCCGTCGCGGTGGCGCTGGTGCAACGGGTCGGCCGGGATGATGGTCAGGCTGCGCATGCCCAGGACACCGGCCAGCGTGCGCGGGTCGCCGGCCTTCCTGGCCAGCGCCACCGCCTCGTCGCTCAGCGCGAAGCGCCGCTCGCCGTCGGGCGCCCAGATCAGCTCGGAGGCGAGCTGGGCGGCCAGCAGCGCCCTGGTGCTGACGTCGGTCGAGTCGACCACCTTGCGGGCCTCGGTGAGCAGCGTGATGCGTTCGAGGTCGGGCGCGGCCGAGACGCTGGAGCCGTGGTCGCCGCCGAGGGCCGCGGTGACGATCAGGTCGTGGCGTCCGCACTCCTTGGCCAGGTCGGCCGCGTCGAGCAGGGTGCGCCTGGCCTCGGGGTGCCCGGCCAGCCACATCGCCCTGCCGCACTCCACCAGCAGCTCCGCGCGCCGTTCCAGGGTCGCGCCGGGGAAGTCCGCCAGCAGGCCGAGCGCCCGCTGGTACCAGGTGACCGCCTCGCGGTGGGCCAGCCCGGCCAGCGCGTGCTGGGCCGCGTGCACGGCCGCGTCGGCCGCCGCGCTCACCCGGGCCGGGTCGCGGCCGTGCTCGGCGGCGGCCAGCAGGTGGGCGGCCACCACGTACGGGCGCGACCGCATCGCGTGCGGGTCGGCCTGGCACAGGGCGTCGGCCACCCGCCCGTGCAGCAGCGCGGTCCGCGGGGCCGAGAACGTGCTGCGGAGGGCGTTCCTGGTCAGCTCGTGGGAGAACTGGCAGGACCCGTTGGCGAGCATGGTCACCAGACCGGTGCCCATGGCCTCCTCCACCGCGGCCACGAACCGGGGCTCGTCGAGCCCGAGGCCGCGCCGCAGCTCGGCCGACTCCATGCGCTCGCCCACGGCCAGCAGGCTGACCAGGTCTCTGGCGTCGGGGTGGAGCTGTGCGAGCCGGGCCATGACCATCCGGGTGACGGAGTCGGGGACGGCCAGCGCGTCGAGGTCCTTGCCCGCGGCCAGCTCTCTGATCACCTCGGTGATGAGGAACGCGTTGCCGCCGGTGATCCGGTGCAGCACCTCGGGGTCGCCGCTCGACCGCGCGTGCGCCAGCGCGCGGGAGACCTCGTCCGGCCCGAACGAGGGCACGGGGACGACCCGCGCCCCGGCGGTGAGCTTGTGCAGCTCGGGCATGGCCGACTCGACCGGCACCGGCCGCGACATGGCCAGCACCAGCAACGGCAGCGCGTCGGCGTCCCACATGAGCGCGCCGAGCATCTGCAGCGACTCCAGCGTGGCCCACTGCAGGTCGTCGATGACCAGCAGCACGGGCCGTACGGTGGCCAGCCGCTCGATCAGCGTGCGGGCCGCGGCCATCAGGTGGTAGCGCTCGGAGACGGGCTCGGTGGCCGGGGGCACCTCCAGCGACAGCGGGGGCGCGGCCAGCGACGGCGCCAGGCGTACGAGCTGGCCGCACTGCTGGTCGATCCCGGCCCGCAGGAGCAGCGCGGGCGAGGTGCGGGCCAGCCGCTCGACGGCGCCGGCGATCGGCTCGTACGCCTTGCGCGCCGGATCCGTGCACCGCCCCGCCAGCACCGTGAACTGCCGCTTGAGCGCCCGCCTGGCCACCTCGGAGGCCAGCCGGGTCTTGCCCACCCCCGGCTCGCCCTCCAGGATCACCAGCCCGCTGCCGAACTCGGCCGCCGCCAGCTCCCCGTCGAGCGCGCGCAGCTCCTCCTCCCGGCCCACGAACGTCGGCGCGTGCCCGTCGTCCAGCCACGGCGCGAGCCCGCCGCCGAGGTGGTGGGCGGCGCTCTGCCAGTGCAGCTCGTACGTGTGCAGCGGCTCGCGCAACCCCTTGCCCGGCAGCCGCCCGAGGTCCTTGAACTCGTGCCGGCTGCGCCCCTGCGCGAGCCGCCGCACCAGGTCGGTGCAGAGCACCTGCCCGCCCTCGGCCACCGCGACCAGCCGCGCCGCCTCCACGGTCGGCAGGCCGCTCACGTCGTCGTGGCCCCAGCACACGTCGCCGGCGGCGAGCGCGGACCGGATGGAGATCTTCTCCATGGCCCGCTCGTTCTCGTCGGCCACCGCCTGCTGCACCGCGATGATGGCGTCGAGCCCGGCGGTGGCCGAGTCGAACACGGCCATCAGCCCGTCGCCCAGGCTCTTGGTGAACGAGGACCCGCTGGCCGTCACCACCGAGTGCAGGAGCTGGTAGAGGCGGCGGAAGACGACGTTGGCGCGCTCCTCGCCGAGCCTGATCCGCAGGGCGGTCGAGCTCACCACGTCGGTGAACAGGATGGTCGCCGTGGTGAGCGTGCCCGGTTGATGGGGGGGTTGCTGCGGGGCGGTCACTGGCGCGGCCCTTTCCGCCCCTGCGCGGGCGCTCGTAGCGTGTCGCGTACGGTCCTGCGGATCTCGCGCGTCCTCACCGCTGTCCTCGACTGCTTGATCCGCCAGGCGCGGGCCAGCTCCTCGGGGATCCTGAACGCCGCCTGCCCGTCGGAGTGGCGGTCGATCAGGGCGACCACGATGTGCCGCCCGGCCCTGCGCATGAGCCAGCGAAC
The DNA here is from genome assembly GCF_055586305.1 of Nonomuraea sp. NPDC051298. Lineage (NCBI taxonomy): Bacteria > Bacillati > Actinomycetota > Actinomycetes > Streptosporangiales > Streptosporangiaceae > Nonomuraea > Nonomuraea sp. NPDC051298. The sequence goes on along the minus strand of NZ_JBVJIM010000001.1, from coordinate 142,461 downwards.
CACACCGTCCACCGGCCCCGCCAGCCACGAGTGCCGGTGGGCCGTGCGGGCCGCCGCGAAGATCGCGGTGAACCACCAGGCCGGCCTGGGCACGCCGAGCAGCTCGGGCACCCGGTCGGCCCCGTACGCGGCGTCGCGGAAGACCCAGTGCACCAGGCTGCGCGGCAGCTTGCGCCAGCCCAGGTGCATGAACTCCTCCATCTCCGCCAGCAGCCTGGCCATGAGGCGGCGGCCCTCGTCGCTGGACTCGTACAGGCGGCCCAGGCGCTCGCTGACCGGCCGCACGTCGGCCAGCGTCAGGGGGCCGTCGCGGCAGGCGTCCACGCCCATGAGGTGGCCGAAGACGCTCCACGTGTACAGGTGGGCGGTCCGCTGCTCCTCGGTCAGCACCACGCCCATGGTCTCCATGGCCTCCCAGGTGACCACGGAGAAGTCGAAGATCGTGGCCAGCAGCAGCTCCTGGTTGACCGGCGGCCCGTGCCGGCCGGTGTCCCACCTGTCGGCGTAGCGCTCGTGCACCAGGGCGCGTACGCACGAGTGCAGGATGCGCAGCCCGATCGCCGTGGTGTGCCCGGGACCGCCGGGCCGCAGGCTGTCGGTGGCCTTCAGCCCCATCACGTCGACCAGCATCTGCCCGGTCTCGGCCACCCGGCGGGTGAGGCTGTGCGTGGCCAGGTTGGAGACGCCGGCCAGCACCTTGGCGCTGGACACCTCGACGTACGCCATCGGCAGGCACTTGCAGAACAGCGCGGCCGACTGGTAGAGCCCGTAGTCGGCGAACACGGCCTGGCCCCTGGCCAGCAGCTCCTTGTCGTCGCCCCAGTCGGGCAGCTCTTTCGCGAAGTCGATCGCGTCGAAGATCTCCGAGGCCGGTGGCCTGCCCGAGGGCGCCCGCGCCTCCCGCTTGGCCTCCCCCAGCTCCGCGATCACGGCTTTCACCAGGTCGAGCGGGCCCTTCCCGTCGGGCTGGGCCTGGACGTACTCGGCCACCACCTTGTCGACGTCGGGATCGGCCTGCTGCCGCAACTGCCGGAACCGCTCCTCCGGCCAGCGCTCGTCATGATCGTTCATCTACCCCGTCACTCCAGATTCGGTCAGAGGCCGCCCCGTTTCCGCAGGGCAGCGAGGTCGAGAAGCGTGATGGTCCGGCCTTTGACGGCGATGAGACGCCGCGCCACCAGTGACTGCAGCGCCCGGTTGACCGCCGGTCGCGACGCGCCGATGAGCGCGGCGAGGTCGGACTGGGTCAGCCCGGGCAGGTCGACCACGCCGTCGCTCTGCCCGTGCTTGTCGGCCAACTGCAGCAGCAGCTTGGCCAGCCGCCCGCGCAGGTCGAGGAAGGCCAGGTCGGCCGCCTGGTCGGTGAGCCTGCGCACCATCCGGCCGAGCAGGCGCAGGAACTCGTCGGCCAGCCCCGGGTGCTCCCGCATCAGATCCAGCAGCCGCGCCCTGGGCAGCGCGAACACCCAGGCGGGCCGCACGGTCACGATCGAGGCCGAGCGCGGGGAGCCGTCGAGCAGCGCCATCTCGCCGAAGGTGTCGCCCCTGCCCAGCATGTTGAGGACGATCTCGTCGCCGTGCTCGGTGGTGAACACCACTTTCACCAGGCCGTCCAGCAGCACGTACAGCGACTCTCCCGGGTCCCCCTGATGGAAGATGATCTGCCCGGACCGGTATCTGCGCGCCAGCCCGGCGCGTGCCGTGCTCTGGATGCCGCTCTCGCCGAGCACGCGGAACAGCGAGATCTCCGCCAGCACGGCGGCGACCCGGTCGACGTCGTGGGGAGGTCCGCCGCGCGCGTTCATGCAAGAACTGTAGGCCGCATTGCTCCGGCGGACAGCAGGTGGTAATCGATCTCCGAAATGTGACGAGGGCCACACTCCGACTGTCACGCCCGGAACAGTCTTTTTGGATCATTCGGCGCACCGTGAGAGGGCCGGCCGGAAATGACCCCCCGAGTGTCCGGGCCGGCGGGGAGAAGGACATGCATGTGGAGACCATCGAACGCCTCGGCACCGCCGCCCTGGTGTCCGCCGCGCAGGACGGCGACGCCGTGGCGTGGGAGCGGCTGGTCGAGGAGTTCAGCCCGATGCTGCGGGCCCGCATCCGCAGGTTCCGGCTCAGCCACGAGGACGCCCAGGACGTGCTCCAGACGACCTGGCTGCTGGCCTGGCAGAACCTGAGAAGCGTCGAGGACGGCCAGCGCATGGCGGGCTGGCTGGCCACCATCGCCTTCCGCGAGTGCCTCAAGCTCAACAGGCGGACGAGGGAGATCTGCACACCCGACCTCGACTCGCTGGGCAGCACCGACGACGTGGACAGGGAACTGGCCAGGATCTGGCTGGCCGGCACCCTCGAAGAGCTGGTCGAGGAGCTGCCGGTGGCGCAACGGGTCCTGTTCAGAGCGCTCACGGAAACCTCCGAGCCCCACTACGTGGACGTGGCGCGCAGGCTGGGCAGGCCGGTAGGGAGCATCGGGCCCACCCGAGCCCGCTGTTTCGCGAAGCTGCGCGGGCTTCTCCAGGCCCGCGAGATCACGCGTGACTTCCTCGACTGATCTTCTTCGGGTCCGGTCTACTTGGTGTCCGGGTCAAGCGGGATCGCCTCCAGGAACGGCTCGAAGTCGAAGTGCGCCATCTCGTGCACGTCGGGATCGGTCTCGGCCGGGTACGCGTAGTACCGCCGCCCGCGCAGCGACGGCAGGTGGCCGACGGCGTCGGGAACGAGCCCGCGCCGCATCTCCTCGGCCAGCCCCTCGGCGAGCTCCTTGTCGAAGGGCACCTGGTAGAGCGCGTCCACCCGCTGGTAGACGCGGAAATAGCTGACGATGAAGCGCATCCGGTCGGGATAGGACACCCAGTCGGTCACCCCGGCCGTCGAGGCCGCCTGGTCCTCGGTGATGAACTCCTCGGCCAGCCTGCGGACCCGTTCGTTCCTGATCGGCGCCCACACCTGGGCCGGGTCCACGCCCGCCGGCGCGGTCAGCGGCCTGCCCACCTTGATGTCGCTGAGCGGCGTGCGCACCGAGAACAGGTGGCGGGTGTAGAGGGAGGACCACAGGTCCTCCAGCTTGCGGGTCAGCCAGGGCTGGTCCGCGTGCGTGGCGGAGTACAGGCGGAAGCGGGCGAAGCGCCTGCGCGTGACCAGCGAGCGCAGCGAGCGCCACGACACCCGGGTCAGCCAGCGCACCGGCCGGTAGAGCACCAGCTCCAGGGCCGCCTGCGCGCGGGCCTGCTCGTACGCCGACAGCGCGATGTTCGCGCCCAGCATCAGCTCGGCCCGCTCGTCGGGGTCCTCGGTCCCGGCCGCCTCGACCAGGAGCTGCGCGGCGTCCCTGAGATAGCGCGGGTCGGCCGGCGACAGCAGCCCGGTCAGGAACTCCGGCGGCGTCGGCGTCACCTGCGACTCCGGGCTGACCCGGAGGTAGCGGTCGGGCGTGTCGTTCCACAGGTTGACCGCCAGGCTGGCCGTCTCCAGGAAGATGGCGCGGTTGGCCAGCGCCAGCCCGAGCTGGTAGCTCGGCCCGAGCAGGGTGAGCAGCGCGGCCCTGAACAGCCGCTTGAACCGCTGCGGCACGCCCAGCCGGCGGCTGAAGTCCTCGATGAAGGGGGAGTCGGGACCGAGGTCGAGGCTCTCGCCGACGGCCTTCGAGGTCCAGGTGGCGTAGCAGTACCAGTTGTTCGCCTCGCGGCCCAGGTGCTCTGCGAGGTCGCCGGCCACGCGGTGGTAGCTGTAGGCGATGACCATCGCCTCGAGTGCCGCGCTCCGGTCCTTGTAGGCCGCGATGCGCAGCACGTCATCGGCGGTCATCGGAGTGTCGGACATGCAGTCTCCCGTTCGCGTCCCGTCGCCTCGAGGCGTGCTCACGGAAATAAGAGCGCCTCCAGCGGCGTCAGATACGGCCCGGCGGCCGGTTTGCCCCGTGACCGCCAGGCCAGGAGCGTAGATTGCGTCACTTGCGACGGGCTTGCAGCGGGCCGCCCCGGGCGTCGGTCCCGGGGCGGCGCCCGTCAGTCCTTGACCATGATCCTGCTGATCACGACGAATCCGCCGAGCGCCCCCGCGGAGCCGGCGGCCGTCGTCGTGGTGAGGTTGACCACCAGGTCATAAGTGCCGGGAGAAAGCTGGCCGCGCATGGGGATAGAGGCCGTATATCTGCCGGACCCAGGAGTGAACGTCATCTCCACAGGAGGCGAGGGATGCCTCGACTCGCCACCGCCCAGCAGATCGGCGATGATCTCCAACTGCCAGCGGCCGGCCAGCCAGTCGATCAGCTCGCCGGTGACCTCCCAGCTCACGTCCACGGTCCAGCCCTCATGACGATGGACGACGTTCGTGGGCTGGGCTCCGGGATCGACCACCTGGCCGTGAAGAATGCCGGCCAACTGCTCGGCCGGCACTTTCATCACCTGGAATTCTCCGGTTGCCATCGCGATCTCCTCTCCGCCGGGACGGGTCCCCGTGTGAACGACCAGAGCGATGACACCGGTGGTGAAATACGCGTCCTTTCTGTCGATAATCCGGTGATAAATCGGGGGCTTCGTCAGCGGATTCTGATGAGGTCGCCGGGGCCGGGAGCGCCGACGCGCACGCCGTTCAGGCGGACGGACGCCTCCACGGCGCAGTCCAGATAGGTGTTGAGCCCCCTGACCACCAGGTCGCCCAGCTCGCCGCCGGCCAGGCGCAGCACCGCGCCGCCGCCCTCCGCGGCGACGACCTCGGCCGTCCCGTACGGGGTGCGCAGGCCCACCGGGCCCTCGTTGCCGGTACGGACGAGCATGACGAGGTGGTGCACGTCCCGGGTGGGATGGCTGCGCAGGTACGCGTCGGCCTCCCCGTACAGGACGAGACCCTCGCCCGCGTCCGCCGGGGGATCGGCGGGGGCGATCAGGGCACAGGGGGCCAGCCGCTCGTCGAGCGTGGGCACGGGACCGTCCACCAGCACCCGCCCGCCCGCCGCCGTGTAGGCGGCCAGCAGCTCCTGCACGCGCCGGTGCATGAACGGCCCGCCGGGCACCGTGACCGTCCGGTACCCGGCCAGCTCCTCCGCCGAGACGTTTTCCAGGTCCACCAGCCCGTAGTCCAGGCCCCTGACCCGCATCCGCTCGTGGAAGGCGCGCAGCGCCCGCCCGCACTGCGGCCCCGCGGGCCCAGCCGGAGAGCCCGCAGGAGAGCCCGACAGCGCCGCGATCCCGGCGTAGGGCAGGTAGAGCCCGAAGGCGTCCCGCCGCACGGGTACGCACTCCAGGAACTCGGCCCCGTGGGCGGCGAAGTAGTCCGCCAGCGCCCGCACCACCGGCGCCTTCCCGGTGGCGGCGCCGTCCGCGTCGATGGGCGCGCTGTCCGGGTACGGCCCCTCGTGCCCCGCGTCCAGCTCGGGCCCCCAGCCGGCGGCGGCCACCCCGGTGTAGACGTTGAACCCGCTCGCCCCCGCGGCCAGGGCCAGCAGCGACTGGTGGAAGCTGGTGGCCCCGTCGATGTAGGCGGGGTCGTACAGCTCGGAGAAGCCCCAGTTCTCCTCCAGGTTCGGGCCGGGCGCGCGCTTGGCCGCGATCACGTAGCGGGCGTGCGCGTCGCGGTCGGCCGACACGACGCCCATCCAGTTGGTGAAGCCGTAGGAGATGCCGCCCCACAGCTCCGGCCGGACCCGGGCCAGCCAGTCGTCCAGCTCGGGCACGGTCGGCGGGTTGAGGTTGACGAACACCGGCAGCTCGGACCCGACGGCCCGCGCCCAGACGCGGTAGACCTCGGCCAGGTACTCGGCGTGGAAGCGCCCCCAGTCGGCCTGGGCGAGCAGGCCGGCGTCCGAGGGCCCGACGTCCGCCCACCCGGCGTACGCGGTGCCGTGGACGGCGTTGTACGCCTGCGTCGTGCCGTACCAGGACCGCAGCCGGTCACGGAAGAACGCCAGCCCCGACGGGCTGTAGTCGTAGGCCGTCAGCGGCAGCGCCCCGCTGGTGTAGATGCCCTCGTTCGCGATCTGCAGCGCGACCACCGCCTCCGCGCCGGCCAGCACCTCCTTGCCCACGGCCGACAGCCACTGGGTGGCCCGCGCCAGGAACACCGGGCCGAGCGGCGCGGGCAGCGCGCGTCCCTCGGGGGCGGCGGCGTCCGCCCAGCGCGACGGCGTGCCGGCGGAGTCGAGCAGCGGCTCGATCGCCGGGTCGGCATCGGGGCACACCCAGTCGGGCAGCCCGCCGTAGTTCACCTCGGCGTGGATGAACGGCCCCGGCTTGGCGACCACCCCCAGCCCCAGCTCGCGGCACAGCTCCAGGAAGCCGGTGACGTTCCTGGACGGACGGGTCAGGCCGGTGAAGTCGGGAGCCGTGCCCGCCTCCGGCTGGTGGTGCCGCCACGGCAGGTAGCAGGTGATCACCTCGATCCCCAGCTCGTCCCGTACGGCCCGCAGCCGGTCGGCCCACACGGCCGGATCGTCGCGGTAGTACGGATAGTCGGCGGTGACGAGCACCCGCGGCACGCCGTCGACGACGGCGACCCCGTCGCGGACCTCGATGACCACGCTGTTCCTCCCTAACCCTTCAGTCCGGTGAATGCGATGCCCTGCAGGATGCGGCGCTGGAAGAGCAGCACCACGGCGATCACCGGCAGGACGGCGAGCGTGGCGCCCGCCATGATGTAGTACGCGCGCCCGCCGTCGGGGCTCGCCACGAGCTGCTGCAGGGCCAGCGGCAGGGTGTACAGCTCGGGGTCGTTGGTCACCAGCAGCGGCCACACGAGGTCGTTCCAGTGGAACAGGAAGCTGGTGATGGTCACGACCGCCAGCACCGGCTTCGACAGCGGCAGCACGATCCGCCAGAAGATCTGCATCCGCCCCGCCCCGTCGATCAGCGCGGCCTCCTCCAGCTCGCGCGGGATCGACAGGAAGAACTGCCGCAGCAGGAAGATGTCGAGCACCGAGGCGAGGTTCGGGACGATCAGCCCCCACCCCGAGTCGAACATGCCGAGCGACTGCGTGACGTGGATGCGCGGCACGAGCAGCGTGATCGCGGGCACCATCATGCCGCCCAGCATGATCACGAAGAGCTTGTCGCGGCCGGGGAACGGGATGCGCGCGAACGCGTACGCGGCCAGCGCGTCGATCAGCAGCTTGGCCGGCACCAGCACCGCGCACACCCAGACGCTGTTGACGAAGGCGTTCCCGAGCCCGCCGACGCCCAGCACGTAGTCGTAGTTGCCGAGCGTGGCCGCCCACTCGCCGGTCCGCTTGTCCAGCGGCAGCAGGCTGGGCACCTTGGTGTAGATGTCCTGGCCGTGCTTGAACGAGGTGGCCAGCATCCACAGGAACGGCACCACCGACACCGCCGCCAGCAGCACCAGGGCCACGTAGATCGACGCCTTGCGGGCCCCGGTCATGCCGCCTCCTGCTTGACGAACCTGAACTGCAGCGCGGTCACGATCACGATGAAGACCAGCAGGATGAACGACATCGCGCAGGCCGCCCCCATCGCGTCGTAGCGGAAGGCGAACAGGTAGAGGTGCAGCACGTACGTCAGCCCCGACTGCTCGGGCCCGCCGGTCACGCTCCGCCCGTTGCCCGAGAAGATCACGTACACCAGGCCGAACACCTGCAGCGCCGCGATCACCCCGGTCACCAGCAGGTAGAACGTGGTCGGCCGGAGCATCGGGAACGTCACCCGCCAGAACCGCTGCCACGGTCCGGCCCCGTCGATGATCGCCGCTTCCTGGACGGCGCCGGGGATGCCCTTCAGCCCCGCCAGGTAGATGATCATCGAGATGCCGCACTGCCAGGCCGCGATGAACGCCAGCGCCGGGATGACCAGCTCGGGGGTGTTGAGCCAGTTCTGCCCGGGGATGCCGAACAGGCCGAGCACCGTGTTGATCAGGCCGTACTGGGGGTCGTAGAGCCAGCGCCAGATCGCCCCGACCGCCGCCTCCGCCGTGACGACCGGCAGGAACAGCAGCAGCCTGAACACGTTCGCGCCGCGCCTGACCGCGTTCAGCAGCAGCGCCTGCGCCAACGCCGCGACCAGCGTCAGCGGCACGGCGACGATCGTGTACTGCAGCGTGACCCGCACCGACTTCCAGAAGTGCGGGTACTTGACGTCGTCGAAGAGCAGGTCGGTGTAGTTGGCCAGGCCCACCCAGGCCGCGTCGGTGCGCAGGTTCCAGTCGGTGAAGCTGTAGTAGAGCGCGGACAGGGCCGGATACAGCAGGAAGACCACGAAGTAGGCCAGCGCGGGGGCGACCAGCAGCCAGCCGATCAGGTGGTCGCGGCGGCGGGCGCCCGCGCCGCGTCCGGCTCGCCCGCCGCGCCCCGCCGTCACCCGCTCCAGCACGGGTGCCGCCACGTCAGCCAGTCCAGCCGAGCAGCGCCCGCGTCCTGGCCGCCGCGTCCGTCAGCGCCTGCTGGGCGGTGACCTTGCCGGTCAGCGCCGACTCGATCGCCGGGGCGATGACCTCGTCGTTGACCTGGATCCACTGCGGCACCGCCGGCCGCGCGTGCGCCACCTTGAGCTGCTCCAGGAACGCCGCCTGCTCCGGCCCGCCCGCGACCACCTGCGCCTCGAGGTGCACGGGGAAGCCGCCGAACGCGTCCGCGACCGCGCCGTTGTGCTCCGCGCCCGCCAGGAACGCCAGCCACTTCCACGCCAGGTCGGGGTTCTTGCTGGTGGAGAAGACGACGGAGTCCTCGCCGCCGATGTTCCCGGCCGGCTCGCTCTTGTACGGCAGCGGCGCCACGCCGAAGTCCAGGTCGGGGAACTGCTCGCGGATGGTCGGCACGTCCCACGGGCCGGAGATCGTCATGGCGGCCAGGCCGTTCTCGAAGGGCTTGTCCGAGTCGGTGATCTCGCGGGGCGACGACTTCTGCAGGTCCACCCACAGTTGCAGGGCCTCCACGGCCGGCTGCTGGTCGAACAGCACCTTCTTGCCCGCGTCGTCCACCATCTCCCCGCCCGCGCCGTGCACGATCCCGGGGAACATCCACGCGCCGTACCCGTCGCCCTTGGGCACGTTCATGCCGGCCACGTTCGCGTCGGCGGCGTGCACCTGGGCGGCGACCTGCTTCAGCTCGTCCCAGGTCTTGGGCGGCGTGGGCACGAGCTTCTTGTTGTAGAAGAGGGCGACGGTCGTCTGGTCCTGGGGCAGGCCGTAGAGCTTGCCGCCGGCGCGGTTGGTGTCGAGCGCGCCCTTGTAGTAGTCGGCCTCGTCGATCAGGCCGGCGGGGACCTCCTTGATCGTGCCGTCGAGTGCGTACTTGGACACGAGGGGCTGGTCGAGTATGCCCGCGTCGGGGGCGCTCTTGCCGGCCACGGCGCTGCCGAGCTTGGTGTTGTAGTCGTCCTTCGGGATCTTGACGAGCTTGACGGTGACACCGGGGTTGGCCTTCTCGAAGTCCTGGCGGATCTTCTCGACGACCTGGCCCGCCTGCGGGGTGCGGTCCTGGTACATCCAGAAGGTCAGCTCCTTGGAGTCGCCGCCACTGGTGCCGCCACTGGCGCCGCACGCGGCCAGCCCGCTCGCGAGCACCGCCACGAGGGCGCCCCGCACAAGTCCTCGGCTCATGTCATCTCCTCATCGGGGGGATGGGCAGACCATAATCTAAGCTTCGAACAAAGTCAGGGGCCGAGCGGAAACGCTTCGGTAACGCCCGGTACACGCGCCCGTCGCAGCGTCACCGGCGCGTGTCGGGCACGCGGGGCCGCCGCCTCGCGGGCCCGCCCTTCGAGGCGTGAACCAGCCGTGAACTACCATGGCGGCGGATTTCTGAGAGGACAGGGACGAGGATGGGCACGTCAGGGCGCAGGACCGTACGCGACCTTCGCCGGGGCAACCAGGCGATGCTGCTGCGCGCGCTGTACTTCGGCGGCCCCGCCAGCCGCAACGAGCTGTCGGCCGAGACCGGCCTGAGCGCGGCCACGGTCAGCACCATGACCGGCGACCTGCTGGCCGACGACGTCATCGTCGAGGCGGGCCAGGTCGACTCCGACGGCGGCCGGCCCAGGGTGCTGCTCAAGGTCAACCCGGCCTACGGCTACGCGGTGGGCGTGGACGTCGGCGAGACCCAGGTCAAGGTCGAGCTGTTCGACCTGGAGATGAACGTACGCGCCAGGGCGCACTACGCGGTCCGCTCGGCCAAGCACGACCCCGAGCTGGTCGCCCGCCACATCCTGGCCGGCGTCGACGCGGTCATCGCCGAGGGCGAGGTGCCGGCCGGTCGGGTGCTGGGCGTGGGCGTCGGCGTGCCGGGCATCGTCGAGCCGGGCGCGGACGCGCTGGTGCGGGCCAAGACGTTCGGCTGGGAGGCGGTGCCGCTGGGCGCGCTGCTGCGGGCCGGCACCCCGCTGCCCCTCCACGTGGACAACGGGGCCAAGACGATGGGCCAGGCCGAGCTGTGGTTCGGCTCGGGCCGGGGCACCAGCGAGGCGATCATCCTGCTGGTGGGCTCGGGCGTGGGCGGCACGGTGGTGACCGGCGGCTCGATCTACCGTGGCGCGGGCAAGGCCGCGGGCGAGGTCGGCCACCTGAAGATCGTGGCCGGAGGGCGGACCTGCCGGTGCGGGGCCCGCGGGTGCCTGGAGGCGTACCTGGGGGCCGAGGCGATCCTCGACCGGGCCGGGGTCGTGGCCGACTCCGCCGACGAGGAGGCCGCACTGGCCAGGCTGCTGGAGGAGGACTCGCCGGTGATCGGCGAGAGCGTGGAGCTGCTCGGGGTGGGCCTGTCGAGCCTGGTGCACCTGTTCAACCCCGAGCGGATCGTGATCGGCGGCTGGGCGGGCCTGATGCTGGGCGGGCGGCTGCTGGACGACATCCGCGCGGCCACCGCCGCCAACACGCAGGCGCAGCCGTTCCACCCGGAGACGGTGGTGCTGGGCCGCCTCGGCCCGGACGCGGTGGCGCTGGGCGCGGCGACGCTCGTGATCGAGCCGTTGTTCGGCGGCACCGTGTCTCCCGAGTCCGTCCCTCCCATCGCCTAGGAGTCAGATCAAGCCTCGACACAAGGTCGCCGCCCTTCGTTCCGAGCGCCGCCGCTACGGTGGAACGATGATCGACGACTGGACGGCACTGGCGGGCGGCTCAGCCGCGTCCCTCGCCACCCGCGCCGAGCTGATCGCCCGCTGGTCGGAGCCGCACCGCCGCTACCACACGCTCACCCACCTCGCCGCCGTCCTGTCCGCCGTGGACCGGCTGGCCGGGCAGGCCGCGGACGCGACGGCGGTACGCCTGGCGGCCTGGTTCCACGACGCCGTCTACGACGGCAGGCCGGGCTGGGACGAGGAGCGCAGCGCCCAGCTCGCCCAGTCGCGCCTGCCCCGCTGCGGCGTGCCCGCGGGCCGGATCGCGGAGGTCGCCCGCCTGGTACGCCTCACGGCCGCCCACGACACGCTGCGGCCCGGCGACCGCGACGGGGCCGTGCTGTGCGACGCCGACCTGTCCGTCCTCGGCGGCCCCGGGTACGACGCCTACGCGCGGGCCGTCCGCGAGGAGTACGCCCACGTGCCCGACGTCCTGTTCGCCCTGGGCCGCGCGGAGGTGCTGCGCCGCCTGCTGGCCACGCCCCGCCTGTATCAGAGCGAGCCGGCCCGCGAGCTGTGGGAGGAGCGCGCCCGCGCGAACATGACCGCCGAGCTGGCCGAGCTAACGGCGCTTGCGGCGGCGCAGCCCGGCCCCGACGAGACGCCGTAGCAGCTCGCGCGAGCTGACCGCCTCCGCGCCCAGCGCCACCGCCCGCGCGTGCACGGTCTCCGGCACGTCGTAGTGATCCCGGTCGAACGCCCGCCGCGGCACCCCCAGCCGCACGGCGAAGGCGTGCAACTCCTCCAGCGAACTGTCGCTGACGAGATGCGACCACATGAGGCCGCGCGGCCCCGGCCAGTCGGGCGGATCGATCAGTACGCTCACGCCCTCAAGGGTAGAACCCGCCCGCGCACCTCGATCTCCCCCAGATCGGACACCACGACCTCACCCGGCCCGTCACTCGGCTCGTCGCCCGGTCCTCTGCCGCCGACCGCGACCACGACGCCGAACCCGCCCTTCCTGCCCGCCTCGATCGCGGGCAGCGCCGACGCCACCACCGCGACCTTGGGCGCGGGCAGATCCAGCCGCCGCGCCGCCTCCAGGAACAGCGCGGGGTCCGGCGTGCCCGGCAGGTTGAGCAGCGCGGCGTCGTTGCCGTCGACCAGCTCGTCGAACAGGTGCGCCACCCCCGCGGAGCCCACCAGCCTGCGGCCGTGCAGGCTGGCCGAGACCGCCGCCGTACGCGCGCCCCGCCTGCGCAGCTCGTGCAGCAGCGCCACCGTGGCGGGGAAGGCGGCCACGCCGTACTTGTCCACCTGGGCCATGAAGGAACGGTCCTTGGCCAGGCCGAGCCCGTGCACGGTCGGGGCGCCGGGCTCGTCGTCGGGAGAGCCCTCCGGCACGGTGATGCCGCGCGCGGCCAGGAAGGTGCGGATGCCGTCGAGGCGCGGCCGTCCGTCCACGTGGCGCAGGTAGTCGTCGCGGATGTCGAACGGCGCCGAGCGGCCGCGCAGGAACGCGTCGAAGACGTGCTTCCAGGCGGCCGCGTGCCCCTGAGCGGTGTCGGTGACCACGCCGTCGGTGTCGAAGACGACGGCGCTGATCGCGGTCAGGTCGATGACGTGCACGTTCACAGGGTGAACGTAACCGCTCTACCAGGCGACGGGTAGCTCTTTGACGCCGTAGACGATGGCGAGTTCCCTGAACGGCACCTCTCCGGCGACGCGCAGGCCGGGGAAGCGGCGCAGCAGCGCGGGGAAGGCGATGCGCATCTCCATCTGCGCCAGCGGGGCGCCGATGCAGCGGTGGATGCCGTGGCCGAAGGCCATGTGCGAGCCCGCCGTCTCCCGGCCGGGCACCACCTGGTCCATGTTCTCGCCCAGCGCCGGGTCGCGGTTGGCCCCGGTCAGCGAGCACAGCACCATCTCGCCCTTCTTGATCTGCACCCCGTGCAGCTTGAGGTCGTCGCGGGCGAAGCGCGGGAAGGCGACCTGCACGACCGTCATGTAGCGCAGCAGCTCCTCGACCACGTCCACGATGTAGCCGTCGACCTCGCGGACCTTGGCGGCCTGCTCGGGGTTGCGCAGCAGCCACAGGGTGCCGAGCGCGAGCATGCTGGTGCTGGTGTCGTGGCCGCCGGTCAGCAGGCCGTCGGCCATGCTGGCGAGCGTGCGGTCGTCCAGCTCGTCGCCGTGCTCGATCAGCAACTGCCCGAGCAGCCCCTCACCGGGGTTCTGCCGCTCCCTGGCCACCAGGTCCACCAGGTACGTCATCGCGTCGTTGATGGCCTGCAGCGACGCCTCGGGCCCGGCGCTGAGGTCGAAGCGGTCCTTGCCGATCTTGACGAACGCGGCGCGCTCCTCGTACGGGACGCCGAGCAGCTCGCACACGACCAGCGACGGGATCGGTATCGCGAACTCCTCCACCAGGTCCACCGGCAGGCCCTCGGCGCCCTTGGCCTCGATGCGGTCGAGGTGCTCGGCGACCATGGCCTCGATGCGCGGCTCCAGCCTGCGCAGGCGGCGCATGGTGAACTCGGGCGTGAGGTACTTGCGCAGCCGCGTGTGCTCGGGCGGGTCGCGGAAGCCCAGACCACCCGGGTCCTCCTGGTTGGAGCCCAGCCCGATCACGCCCGCGAAGTCGTTGCTGAAGCGCTCGTGGTCGCCGAGCACACCGCGTACGTCCTCCCAGCGGGTGACGAGGTAGACGGTCTGGCCGCCGGGGATCTCCATCGGGAAGACCGGGTGCTCGGCCCGGATGCGTGCCAGTTCGCCCACGGGGTCGAACCCGTCACGCATGAACTGGACGAGCGGGAACTCTTCTATCTCTGACATCGATATCCGTCCTGCTGGGGATACATCGCACTATGTTGGGATAAATCCCTGCACAGATGGTGCCATCCGGAAGGGTGTATGTTGCCCTCCGAAAGGACGAATTTACCTCTCACCCTCGTCCTCCTCCTGGCCGGACGGGGTACGACCGGGCCTCCGCGACAGCCCTGGTCCGGGCGGCCACGGCCCGGCGGTCGCCGGTCGCGACGGGGGACCTCGGCCCACTCACGTGCCCGCCAACGCCCTGGTCGCCTCTCCGGGCGGGGGCTCGGCGCGGTCGCGTACGGGCGGTGCGGGCATGGCCTCTCCTCGGGTCCCATTGTGCGCCCGCCGTTCGCCCCCCGGCCACCCCGAATCACCCCTGTCACCAAGACGGCATCCCCCATCCTTCCCGCCGCCCTCACCCCTTCATCCGGGGGCCCGGGACGGGCCGGAGCCCGCAGGAGAACCCCCTGTGACCGCAGGGCACCCAGCGCCGCGCCCCGCGCACCCTCCGTGAGGAGTATCGAACAGCGGTGAAACATGGGCAAAATGGGGCGGGAGACGTCGTTTGGCGTACAAGATGGCGACATTCTGCGATGATCTCGTCGCATAGAGCCGGAGTTTGAGCCTCACGGATAGTGACAGATGCCGACATTTGAGGAAATTACAGCCTTCGTAACGGAGCAGCCGCTCGTCTCCGCCATCATCGCGCTGCTGAGCCTGGCCGGGCTGGTGCTGGCGTTCCTGGTGCTCAGGGTCGCCTGGCGCGTGGTCTCCTGGCTATGGAGCACCTACGTCGCCCCCCGTCCCGTCGAGGACGTCCTGACCATCGTGGCCGCCTCCATCGCCACCGGCGTGTCCGCGCAGGGCATGTGGCGCTTCTCCGGAGACGTGCTGGGCCTCGACGGGCCGCTCAGGTTACTGCTGTTCGCGTTCATCGAGGTCGCGATCATCACCTCTGCCGTACGCGCCCGCCGCAACATGCGCGAGAACTACTCGGGCGGCATCGACGGCATCGCCGTCTGGGCCCTGACCGCCCTGACCGCCGTCCTGTCGAGCATGGACGCGCACAGCCTGCCCGAGGCGCTGTTCAGGCTCGCGGCCCCGCTGGTGGCCGCCTGGCTGTGGGAGCGCGGCATGGCCATCGAACGCCACCGCATCCGCGGCACCGGCCGCATCAACTGGCGGCTGACCCCCGAGCGGCTGATGGTCAGGATGGGGCTGGCCGAGGTCAGCGACCGTACCGCCAGCGAGGTCGACGCGCACCGCAGGCTGACCCGCGTCGCGCTGGCCGCCAAGCGCGCCAAGGCGCTGCGCGAGGGCGGCGGCTCGGAGCGCAAGATGCGCGCCGCGCTGGCCAAGCTCGACAAGGCCATGGACCAGGCCGTCGAGCACACGGGCCTGGCCGTGGACCAGCAGCGCCAGGAAGCGCTGCTGGCCCAGATCGCCGCCCTGTACAACACCACCGCGCTCATCGACGCCGACCCCCGCGTCCCCTGGGAGCCCGAGGCCGACCACCACCCGGTGCCCGCCCGCCCCGCGCTGCCGCGCGCGCTGGCCGAACTCGTGAACGACGAGGACGAGGACATCGAGGTGCTCGACGCCACCCCGCAGGTGGTCAGCACCGCCGAACGGGCCGCGCGCATGCGGGCCGCCCGCGAGTTCTGGCTCCGGCAGATCGCCAAGGGCATCGTGCCCCGTACGGTGGACATCGCCCAGGAGATCGGCATCCCGCTGGCCACGGCGCGCGAGTATCGTGCCCTGTGGAAGCTGGAGCCGCAGGCGCACGCCCTCATCGAGGCGCTGTACCAGCAGCACGGCATCGTCGACACCGGCGCCTTCCCCGCGATCGCCGACGACGGGCGGGTGCTGACCACCAAGCTGTAGGGGGCCGGGGACAGGTGCGGGAGCGCACGCTCGAACGCGTCAGGAAACTGCTGGCCAAGGCCGAACGCACCGACAACGAGCACGAGCGGGCCACCTTCATGGCCGCCGCCTCGGCGCTGATGGCCAGGCACGGCATCGACTCCCTGCCTCCCGCGGGCACCCGTCAGCTCCCCGGTGACCGCATCGTGTCCCTGCCCGCCCCCTGGGCCAGGGAGAAGGCCCGCCTGGTGAGCCTGGTCGCGCAGGCCGTGCGCTGCCGGCCGCTGCTGATCGGCCGGGGCGACGGCGGGCAGCGCGTGCACGTGTTCGGCTTCGCGGCCGACCTGGAGCGGGCCGACCTGATGGCCACGTCGCTGCTGCTGCAGATGGCCACGGGGCTGTCCAGGGTGCGGGTGCCAGGGGATGTGCGGGCCGTGCGGGCGTACCGGAGGTCGTGGCTGCTGGGGTTCACCGACGAGGTGTACCGGCTGCTGTGCGCGGCCGAGTCCCGCGCCGAGGCCGAGTCGGCCGGTACGGGCTCCGCGCTCGTCCTGGCCGACCGCCGCGCCGAGGTCGAGCGGGCCGTGGCCGCCCGCTACCCGGACATCCGCATGAGCGTGCCCACGACCAGCGGCACCGGCTACCGCGACGGCGTCGCCGCGGGCCGCAGGGCCGACCTCGGACGCACGGGGATGAGCACCGCCACGGCCCGCGAACTGGGCCGATGACCCTTTCCCCGCGGCCGATCCGGCGATAGGACGTCGCGACGCCCGCGCTCAGGCCCCCAGGGCGGCCGAGACCAGGGAACGGGCCTCCTCCTGCACCTCGGCCAGGTGGTCGGGGCCCTTGAAGGACTCGGCGTAGATCTTGTAGACGTCCTCGGTGCCCGACGGCCGGGCCGCGAACCAGGCGCTGCGCGTGGAGACCTTCACCCCGCCCAGCGCGGCCCCGTTGCCGGGCGCCGACGTCCGCACCGAGGTGATCGGCTCGCCCGCCAGCGAGTCGGCCGTCACCTGCTCGGCCGACAGCCTCCCGAGCACGGCCTTCTCCTCGCGGGTGGCCGGCGCGTCCACGCGCGCGTACGCCGGCTCGCCGAACCGCTCGACCAGCGCCCGGTAGCGGGCGCTCGGCGACTCGCCGGTGACGGCCAGGATCTCGGCGGCCAGCAGGGCCAGGATGAGGCCGTCCTTGTCGGTGGACCACACCGAGCCGTCACGCCGCAGGAACGACGCCCCCGCGCTCTCCTCGCCCCCGAACCCCAGCGACCCGTCGAGCAGGCCGGGCACGAACCACTTGAAGCCCACCGGCACCTCGTAGAGCCGCCGGCCCGCCGACTCGGCCACGCGGTCGATGATGGCGCTGCTGACCATCGTCTTGCCCAGCCCGGCGTCGGCGGGCCAGCCGTCGCGGTGGGCGTAGAGGTAGGAGGCGGCCACGGCGAGATAGTGGTTGGGGTTCATCAGGCCGCCGTCGGGCGTGACGATGCCGTGGCGGTCGGCGTCGGCGTCGTTGCCGGTCGCGACGTCGTAGCGGTCGCGGTTGGCGATGAGCGAGGCCATCGCGTACGGCGACGAGCAGTCCATCCGGATCTTGCCGTCCCAGTCGAGCGTCATGAACCGCCACGTCGGATCGACCAGCGGGTTGACCACGGTCAGCGCCAGCCCGTGCCGCTCGGCGATCTCCCCCCAGTAGGCCACGCTCGCCCCGCCCAGCGGGTCGGCCCCGATCCGCACCCCTGCCGACCTGATCGCGTCGAGGTCGACCACCGACGGCAGGTCGTCGGCGTACGCGGACAGGAAGTCGTAGCGCCCCGCCCGCCCCAGCGCCGTCGTGTACGGCACCCGCCGCACGCTCTTGAGCCCGTCCTGCAGCAGCCGGTTGGCGCGGTCCTGGATCCACGTGGTGGCGTCGGTGTCGGCGGGACCGCCGTGCGGCGGGTTGTACTTGAACCCGCCGTCGCCCGGCGGGTTGTGTGACGGCGTGACCACGACGCCGTCGGCCAGCGCGGTCGTGCGGCCCCGGTTGTGGCGCAGGATGGCGTGCGAGACGGCGGGCGTGGGCGTGTAGCCGTCGCGCGCGTCGACGAGCACCTCGACCTCGTTGGCCGCGAACACCTCCAGCGCCGAGACCCGCGCGGGCTCCGACAGCGCGTGCGTGTCGATGCCCAGGAACAGCGGCCCGTCGGTGCCCTGCGACTGCCGGTATTCGCAGATGGCCTGGCTCGTGGCCAGGATGTGGTCCTCATTGAAGGCCGTCTTCAGCGACGACCCCCGGTGCCCCGACGTGCCGAACGACACCCGCTGCCCCACCTCTCCCGCGTCGGGACGCAGGGCGTAGTAGGACGTCACGAGCCTGGCGACATCGGGCAGATCGGCGGGCTGGGCGGGCTGTCCCGCGCGTTCGTGGGTCATGGAGGCCACTTTACAAATCGGGCACGGCCCGGCGGATGACCGAGCGGAGGCGTGAGGAGATACATTCGCGTCAGTCACCAGAACGGAGTTCTGTTCTCATGCGCTACGGATACTTCCTGAGCGAGCCCCAAGGCCCCGACCCCATCGGCGACCTGCGCGACCAGATCGCGCGGGCGGCGGACGACGGGTTCGACTCCGCCTGGCTCTCCCACATCTTCGGCCTGGACGCCATCACCGCCCTGGCCGCGGCGGGGGCTCAGGCGCCGGCCATCGAGCTGGGCACCGCCGTCGTACCGACGTACCCGCGTCACCCGGGCGCGCTCGCCCAGCAGGCCATGACCGCCAACGCCGCGCTCGGCGGCCGGTTCGCCCTGGGCATCGGCCTGTCGCACCAGATCGTCATCGAGAACATGTTCGGCTACAGCTTCGAGCGGCCGGGACGGCACATGAAGGAGTACCTCGACATCCTGATCCCGCTCTCCAGGGGCGAGCGCGTCGCCTACGAGGGCGAGACGCTCAAGGCCGACCTGCGCCTGACCACGCCGGGCGCGGGCTTCCCCGTGCTGGTGGCCGCGCTCGGCCCGCGCATGCTCAAGCTGGCGGGCACCGTGGCCGACGGAACCGTCCTGTGGATGACCGGCCCGCAGACCGTGGCCCGGCACGTCGCGCCCACCATCACGGCCGCCGCCGCGCAGGCGGGCCGCGAGTCGCCCAGGATCGTCTGCGCGCTGCCGATCAGCGTCACCGACGACCCGGCCGCCGCCGTCGCGCGGGCCAACGAGATCTTCTCGATGTACGGGACGCTGCCGTCGTACCGGGCGATGCTCGACAGGGAGGGCGCGGCCGGGCCGGGCGACGTGGCCGTCGTCGGCGACGAGGACACGGTGCTGGCCAAGCTCGACGAGCTGAGGCGGGCGGGGGTGACCGACTTCGTGGGCTCGCCGTTCGCGAACCGGGAACGCACGCGGAACCTGCTGATCGGCGCGGCGAACGGCTGATCAGGAGACGTCTCCATAGACTCCGACAGGGTGAGACGCGTGCTACATGGCATCGATGTGTCCAACTGGCAGGGCGCCGTCAACTGGGACCGCCACGCGGAGAACGGAGTGGTCTTCGCCTTCGCCAAGGCGAGCGAGGGCGGCGACTACACCGACAAGTGGTTCGCGCGTAACTGGAACGGCATGCGCGAGAGCTGGATGGTCTGCGGTGCGTACCACTTCGCCCGGCCCAAGGGCGACCCCATCGAGCAGGCACGCCACTTCCTCGGCGTGATCGGGTCGGCCGGCGGCCTGCGCCGGGGCGACCTGATCGCGCTCGACCTGGAGACCAACGACCGCGCGCGCCCGGAACGGGTCGCCCGCTTCGCGCGCCGCTGGTGCTCCTTCGTCGAGCGGTACACCGGCCTGCGGCCCTTCATCTACACCTTTCAGGCGTTCGCGCGCGGCGGACACTGCGCCGGACTGGGCGATTATCCGCTCTGGCTGGCCAGCCCCGCGAGCCCCCGCGGCCGGCCGCCCGTGCCCAGGCCCTGGAACGACTGGACCATCCACCAATACGCCAGCAGCCCCGTCGACCGCAACGTCTTCCACGGGAGCAGACAGGAGCTGACAAGCCTGGGGTTTGACCCGCGATAGCATCGGTGTTCACCATCGACCTTGCCTCGGTGCCGGGCATCGAGCGCGATCCACAGGGAGTCACCGTGTCAGCCGAGCTACGCATCACCCTCGCCGGAGCCGAGCGTGTGGTCGCGGCCGGCACGACGGCCGGGGAGGCGCTCGGGGCCGACGACCGCACCGTCGTCGCCGCCCGGGTCGGCGGTGAGCCGCGTGACCTGGCCCATCCGCTGGCCGAGGGCGACGTCGTCGAGCCGATCGAGATCTCCAGCGAAGAGGGCCGGGCGATCGTGCGCCACTCCACGGCCCACGTCATGGCGCAGGCGGTGCAGGAGCTGTTCCCCGAGGCCAAGCTGGGCATCGGGCCGCCGGTGCAGAACGGCTTCTACTACGACTTCGACGTCGAGCAGGCGTTCAACCCCGACGATCTCAAGCGCGTCGAGAAGCGCATGCGCGAGATCGTCAAGCAGGGGCAGCTCTTCTCCCGGCGTCCCGTCACCGACGAGGAGGCGCGGGCGGAGCTGGCGGCGGAGCCGTACAAGCTGGAGCTGATCGGCCTCAAGGGCGGCGCGGACGCGGAGGAGTCGGTCGAGGTGGGGGCCGGGCAGCTCACCATCTACGACAACCTCGACCCCAAGAGCGGCGAGCTGTGCTGGAAAGACCTGTGCCGCGGCCCGCACGTGCCCTCCACCCGGTTCATCCCGGCCTTCAAGCTCATGCGCTCCGGCGGCGCCTACTGGCGGGGCAGCGAGAAGAACCCGCAGCTCCAGCGCATCTACGGCACCGCGTGGGAGTCGCGCGACAAGCAGGACGAATACCTCAAGCTGCTTGAGGAGGCCGAGAAGCGCGACCACCGCAGGCTCGGCGCCGAGCTCGACCTGTTCAGCTTCCCACCCGAGCTGGGCAGCGGCCTGCCGATCTTCCATCCCAAAGGCGGGATCATCCGCAAGGAGATGGAAGACTACATGCGCAGGCGGCAGGCCGAGGCGGGCTACGAGTTCGTCAACACCCCGCACATCACCAAGTCCTCGCTGTTCGAGACCTCCGGCCACCTGCCGTGGTATGCCGACGACATGTTCCCGGCCTTCGAGCTGGAGGGCGTCGAATACCGCGTCAAGCCGATGAACTGCCCGATGCACAACCTGATCTTCCGGGCGCGCGGGCGCTCCTACCGCGAGCTGCCGCTGCGGCTGTGCGAGTTCGGCTCGGTCTACCGCTACGAGAAGTCGGGCGTGGTCCACGGCCTGACCCGGGTGCGCGGCATGACGCAGGACGACGCGCACATCTACACCACCCGCGAGCAGATGGCCGACGAGATCAAGTCGCTGCTGAGGTTCGTGCTCAGCGTGCTGCGCGACTTCGGCCTGCCCGACTTCTACCTCGAGCTGTCCACCCGCGACGAGTCGGAGAAGTTCATCGGCGACCCGGCGGAGTGGGACGAAGCCACCGCGGCGCTGCGCCAGGTGGCCATCGAGTCGGGGCTCGAACTCGTCGACGACCCGGGCGGCGCGGCCTTCTACGGGCCGAAGATCTCGGTGCAGGCGAAAGACGCCATCGGCCGCACCTGGCAGCTCTCCACCATCCAGCTCGACCTCAACCAGCCCAAGCGGTTCGGCCTCGAATACCAGGCGGCCGACGGCTCGCGGCAGACGCCGGTCATGATCCACCGGGCGCTGTTCGGCTCGGTCGAGCGGTTCCTCGGCGTGCTCACCGAGCACTACGCGGGCGCCTTCCCGCCCTGGCTCGCGCCGGTGCAGGTGGTCGGCATCCCCATCGCCGAGGCGCACGCCCCCTATCTGCAGGACGTGGCCAAGCGGCTGCGGGAGGGCGGCATCCGCGTCGAGGTCGACCTGGCCGACGACCGCATGCAGAAGAAGATCCGCAACGCGCAGAAGGCCAAGGTGCCGTTCATGCTGCTGGCCGGTGACGACGACATCGCCAACGGCGCCGTGTCGTTCCGCTACCGGAGCGGGGAGCAGAAGAACGGCGTGCCGATCGAGGACGCCATCGCCGAGATCGTCAGCGCCGTCGAGCACCGCGTGCAGGTCTGATCCCGCCCGCGACCCCGTAGGCGCGGATCGCGGGAGCCCGGCCGATCATCTCGGCCGGACCTCCCGCGCGGGCGGGTTGTCCCGGGGCGTCCCGCGCGGAAGGGGTTCGAAAGGGATCGGGAGTTCGACGGGGATCGGGGATTCAGCGGGGATACAGTCGGAAGGTGACCGCCGGGCGGCCGCCGAAGCGCTTGGCCTCGTCCCGGGCGTAGCCCTCGATCAGGCCCCTGGCGTACGCCTCCGGGTCCTCGTCGGTCAGGGCCTCGATGTAGGCCCGGTGCTCCATGAGCGATCGCACGCCCCGCTCCAGGCCGTCGGTGACGTCCACCGCGTGGGTGGGGGAGTCGACCCCGGTGACGGCGACCCAGCGCACGCCGTTCCAGGGTTCGGCGTCGGTGTCAGGGAAGATCCACCGGTTCCCGGCGTCGCCGACGGCGTCCAGCACCGCCCTGCCCACGGCTCGGTGGTCGGGGGTGTTCCAGTGCGTGCCCGCCCAGGTGTCGTCGAAGTTCAACGTGACGACGAGTTCGGGGCGGTGCCTGCGGATGGCGGCGGCCAGGTCCTCGCGTAGCGCGGTGCCGTACTCGATCACTCCGTCGGGGTGGCCGAGGAACTCCACGTTCGTCACGCCGACCACGGCGGCGCTGGCCCGCTCCTCCTGCTCGCGCACCGGCCCGGACTGGGCGGGTGTCAGCGTGTCGATGCCCGCCTCGCCGCTGGTGACGATCGCGTAGGCGACCTCACGCCCGGCGTCGGTCCAGGTGGCCACCGCCGCCGCGCAGCCGTACTCGAGGTCGTCGGGGTGGGCCACGATGGCCAGGGCGCGCTGCCAGTCCTCCGGCATGGGCTCAAGCTGGTCTCTCATGGCCATCATCCTGGCAGGCGCGGCCAGGAGTGGAAGAGGGCGTCGAGAGGGAGAGGCGTAGCCCGGCCGCCGTCAAGAGCGCGTTGGGGCGGGCCTGCGCCACGATGCGCCTGCACCTGCCCGCGCGGCGTTCGCAGTGGGGCCTGCCGCGGCTCCGAGCGAGGAGGAGCGGGCCGTGCTGCGCCGCCGCATGGCGGCCTCCGTGGCGGGCGGCCTGTCGGCGTCGGCCGCGCTGCTGTGCGCGGACGCGCCCCGGACGATGGCCAGGGACTCACGCCCCGTTCTCACCCGATCAAGGGTTTGCCTGGTCAGCGTAGCGGCGCAGGCGGCGGGCGGCCGTCTCCAGGTCCGCGGCGGCCGCCGCGCAGGCGCCGACGTGATACTCCACCGACGCCCGCAGCCAGGTCGGCGCCGCGCCGTTCTCCCCCAGGGCCGCCTCGACGGCGCGCAGGCGTTCGGCGCAGGCGGCGAGCGCGCAGGCGTCCGCGTGCAGGATTTCGGCGTGGAGACTGATCGCCGTGAGGTCGGCTGACATGGCTCCCTTTCAGGCGAGCGGCACAGGGACGGCGTTGTCCCGGCGGGTCTGGCGGGTGCCGGCCGACAGGCAGAGCAGCGGGCGGGCACCGTCGAGCCCCAGTTCCCGGAGCCGATCGGCCAGCGGATGGTGCGAGCGCTGCTCGACGGTGAGCCGCATGAGGGGCGTGAGGTGCAGCCGGGCCTGGCCGCGGGTCCGTACGCAGGAGCGCAGCGCGACACCCATCTCGCTCGTGTAGCCGACGAGGTCGGGATCGCGCACGGGCAGTCCTGGGCCGAGCCGGCCGCGCAGGGTGAGGACCTGGTCGGCGCTGACGTGTACGGACCGGTGGCTGAGCAGGACGTTCAGTGGCGTCAGGACCGTCTGGCCGCCCCACAGTCGCGGGGCGAGGGCGTGGACGAGGGGGGAGTCCACCGCGGAGCCGACCAGGAGGCTCCCGGAGCGGCGCCGGTCCGCCGGGCGCAGCAGATCGGGCCAGACGGACAGCGGGTGCGGTTGCGACGGACCGGGCACGACGACGCCGGCCTGCACCTCCCGGTACGCGCCCACGCTGGTGTGCCGGTTCCAGGCGGCGTGCACGGCGACCAGGGCCCGGCCCTTCACGCGCACGGCGGGCCCGAGCCCCGTCCCCTCCAGCAGCCGGACGGCCGCCTCGGGGTCGGCGGCGAAGTACGCCGTGAGCGCGTTGCCGTGGTGGCATCTGATCGGCAGTTCGACCGCTCCGCCGGGACCGTCGACCGGGTGGGTCGGCACCGTCAGGAAGGGGAACCCCTCCGGGCCGGATGGACGGTCGGACAGCCGGTACGCCTGGGAGCGCACGACCGGTCCGCGGAAGGCCGCGAGCCGCTCGTCGATGTGATCGCGGGCCTCGGGCAGATCGTCGGACAGGTTGGCCACGTAGTGCTCGATGCTGTGGCACAGCGGAAACAGGTGGGTGGGGTCGGTGTAGTCGACCACGTACCAGTCGGGATGCAGCTCGAAGACGGTGCCCGTGCCCTGCCCGTCGAGGGTGGGGATGAGGTCGTGCTGGTTCGTGATGCTGGCCACCCAGGTGCGTGGGTCGGCGGTCCGCTTGAAGTCGATGGGCGAGCCCACGGCGACGACGTGGGTGAGCGTGTAGCGAGCGCAGAACGCCGGATCCTGCGCCAGGTTCATGATCGCCGCACCGCCCGCGCTGTGCCCGATCAGCGCCACCTCGGCACCCTGCGGCAGCCCGTAGTCGGCGATGGCCTTGACCAGTGCGCGGCTGTAGGGACTGCTGGCCAGGATGGCGCTGCTGAACGCGCCGAGCAGGTCCTGAGGGGAGTCGAGGTCGGGGCGTCCCGCACGCATGCCCGGCGCCTGGACGACGTGACGGATCACCCCGTCGGGCCCCTGGAGGCTCTGGATGAGGATCCGCCCGTCGGTGCCGATCGTGGCGAGGTCGCCCAGGAAGCCGAGCAGCGATCCCCGCCTGCTCAGCCGCTCCGATTCGGCCACGGTCAGCTCGATCCGGCGCGCGGCGCCCTCGCCGGAGTCGAGCGCGGCGACGGCCCTGTTGCTGATGCCGGTGATCGGGTCGGCGGTGGCGTAGCCCTTGCCCGTCGCGATGAGCCAGGCGGTGGCGTCGTTGAGGGGGTTCTCGTCCAGCAGCGCGCGCAGCGCGAGCACCTCGCCGAGGACCGGGGCGAGCTGGCTGAGCGCGTGCACCGCGCCGCGGTCCTTGAGCAGGGCGCGCAGGGCGCGGACGGCCTCCAGATCGCGGTCGGTCGCGGCCGCGGCGATGAGCCGGGCGAGCATCGGGTCCGCGGTCAGCTCCGGATGGCCGATCGCGACGGCGGCCACGCGCAGCCGCAGCGAGGTGGCCAGCACGCGGACGGCCAGGCTCTCGGCCCCCATCATGGTCCCGGCCTTGGCGGCCAGCGTGGCCAGCCGGCCGCCGGTGAACGCGTGCCCGAGCCCCCGGGCGTTCGTGGTGGCCCGCAGCAGCGCGCGGTAGGCGGGGCCGGCCGCCGAGCGGCCGTGTGGCAGGGCGCGCAGCAGTGCGCCGTCGGTGAGCGCGGCCGTGGCGTGAGCCGCCGCGTCGTGAATGGCGATCGCGATGTCGACCAACTCGCGGGCCGCGGCGCGCAGCGGCTCGGGGTCCTGATCGTCCGTCCCGCTCACAGCCCTTCCCGCCAGGACATGGTGACCAGGCGCGGTCCCGGGTCCTCAGGGGTGTTGCGGCGCACGATGTCCGACAGCGAGCGCGTGGCCGCGATGATCCGTACGCCCTGCGGGGAGAAGGTGGCGGCGTTGAAGACCCGCGGAGCCAGCAGCGGGTTGGTCAGCGCCTGGGAGAAGGCGTCAATAGCGATGATCTTGGTCAGCAGCGGGGGGAGGATGGCGCGGGGGGAACCGGGTTCCTCGGCGAAGAGCCCGACGTACAGGTCGAGGTCGTCGACGTTCCGGTAGAGCGCGCGCAGCGCGTCGGTGACCCGCCGGTCGCCGGAGATCTGCTCGAAGGCGTGCACGCGCGGGAAGCGGCAGTGCTCGCGATAGCTGTTGTACGGCGCCAGCCCCAGCACCCGCGAGTCGGCGATGCTGCGCATGTCGATCGGCAGCAGCAGGGGATCGGTGTTGAACAGCCCGATGCGGCCGGCCCGCTGGCGGGAGGCGTCCTCGAAGACCCGCCCGAGGCCGGGGCCGGGGATCAGTGAGGGGTTCATCAGGGTCTGCGCCAGCGGCAGGTCGTGCCCGCCCACCGACAGCAGCGACGGGATCAGGCTGTGCCAGCGGTAGACGAGGTTGAACTCCACGGAGGCCCAGTTCTCCCGCTGCCAGGGCGCGTGGGCCAGCATCGCCGACAGCCGCGGGTCCAGGGTGAAGCGGAAGTGGTAAGGGGTGATGTGGTTGATGTACTCCTCGGCCACCAGCTTGATCAGCAGCACGATGAGGATGTTCCTGGCCGTCTGGAACAGCCGCTCGTCGTCCCAGCCCGGGTAGTGCCGGGCCAGCAGCCGGGCCACCCTGTTGTGCTCGCGCAGGAACAGCACGGTCAGCATGGTGAAGCCGATCTGGCCGTTGCCCCGGTCGCTGCCGGTGGCGAACAGCGTGTCGCGCTGCGTGTCGGTCAGCTCGTCGAAGCGGATGACCCGCAGCGCGGCGAACTCCGGCTTGATCTTGCCGCGCTCGCACAGGTGGGGCGGGAACTCGCCGTCGTTGATGATCTGGCTCTTGAGCAGCCCGCCGTCGAAACTGCGCAGCGCGGCGGTCGCCGCCTCGTCGAGGCCGTACACCGGGTTCAGGTCGATGTGGTGGTTGGAGGTGTTCTTGCGCGGGTCGCGCGGCACGTTGACGTCGCCGCGCAGGAAGCCGTCGGTGAACCACTGGGCGAAGTACGCGAACAGCACTGTCGAACGCGGGCACGGGATCATGTTCTCGGCCCGGGTGAACAGCTCGGCGGCACTCTCTGGGCTGGGACGCCGGTCGTCGGCGACCTCGACCGGCGGCAGGTGCCTGCCACTGTAGGTGCGGTCGGTCAGCGAGGCCCACGAGGTGTAGCCGGCCATGGTGCTCAACGGCTCGGGGCGCGGCGGCATCTCGCGGACCGCCTGATCGATCAGCGAGGCGTTGACCCGGCGCCGCAGCGGCCGGCTGGCCTGCAGGAGCCTCCAGAACGGCCGGCCACGGGTCAGGGCCAGGAACCTGAGCCGGTTGGACAGGCCGTCCGTGGCGACGGTACGGGCGCTCGATCGTCTCGCGGCCATCGCTCAGCCCTCCCGTTCGCCGGTGCCGAGCCCGAGCGCGAACCTGGCGGGGAAGATTCCGAGGCTGTATTCGATCTCGCCCTCGGGCGGCGGGAGCAGGCGCACGCCGGGGCGCAGCAGCAGGCGGCGTACGGCCTCTCCGATCACCGGCCCGGCCACGTGCATGCCGAGACAGGCGTGATGACCCGAGCCGAAGAACAGCCGATGGTGGCGCGGCCGGTCGAGCCTGAACTCCTCGGGCTCGGGCACCACGTCCGCGTCGAACATGGCCGAGGCGGGCGCCGTGAGCACGAACGTGCCCGCGGGAATGAGCGCGGCGCGCGGGGTGCCGGCGGCGAGGACGTGGTCCTGCTCGCAGATCCGGGGGATCAGCTTGAAGAACGGGTTGAACCGCAACGCCTCCCAGACGTACTGCTCGAAGCGCTCGGCGTCGCCGGCTGCCTCCAGCGCCCGCGCGAGCACTTGTGGGCGCAGGAGGAGCTGCTCGACCGCCTCGGCCATGGCCCCGGGCGCGCTCTCCACGAAGCCCAGCGCGAGCCCGGCCATGTTGATCAGGACCCGGTCGTCGGTCATGCCGACACCGTCGGGCAGGCGGGAGCCGACGAGCCGGCCGAAGACGTCGTCGGGCAGCTCGTCCCGCGCGCGCAGCGCGGCCAGCCGCCCACGCAGGTACGCGACCAGCTCCGCGCCCGCCTCGACGGACGCGGCCTGGATCCGCGGATCGGCGAGGTAGTTGGCGAAGCCGTCGGCGACGATGGCCCGCGTCCAGCGCGACAGGGTCTGCTGATCAGGGCCGGGGACGCCGAAGTAGCCGGCGCACACGCCGAGTGCGACCGGGCGGAACAGCTCGTCGATCGCGTCGATGCGCCCCCGGGGCTCGGCCGCGTCGAGCAGGTCGTCGGCCAGGCGCCCGGTCAGCTCGCGTACGCGGCCGGCGTCGCCCGGCTCGAGCATGACCCGCATCAGGCCCTTCTCCCGCCAGTTCATCGGGGTCGCGTCCCTGCCCAGCATGAAGGGGGCGCCCAGGGCGGCGTCGAGGCGCGGGCCGAAGGCGCGGACCGAGAAGACCTCCTCGTGGGAGAGCACTTCCAGCACGTCGGCGAAGCGGGTCACGACCGTGAACGCGGGGGTGACGAAGATCGGACGGTGCTCGCGCAGCTCGGCGAACAGGCTCCGCCAGTCGTCGCGCATCCACTGCCTGATCAGGCCGAGCGCCGCCATCGGGTCGCGGGCGAGCGCCTCGTCGTACCTCCGCAGCAGGCCACCCGCGGTCGCCTGATCGACAGAACCCATGCCGGCCCTTCCCCACCCCATGATGATCACCTCGTGCACACACAATCTACGAAGGCACGGACCGCCTTCTCATGACTACGGAGCGCAGTCTTGTGACTCCTTAAGGTAATTGAATCGTCACCGTCAGGTCATTGCCCGAGTACAGGGGCCCCGCCGTTCAATGAAAAGCCTGATCAGTCCGTACCGCTCATGGGGGGAAGCGTGACGTCACCCAGCCGGCGGCAGAGCGAGGGCACGGCGGAGACGGTGGCGATCGGCACCGGCCGTCGTAGCGCCTACCTGGTCGTCCTGGTCATCCTGCCCGTTCTGGCGCTGGCGCTCGCCGTGCCGGCCGCCTGGGGATGGGGCGTCGGGCTCCGCGACCTGGTCATCGCGGTCGTGATGTACCTGGTGAGCATCTTCGGCATCGCCATCGGTTACCACCGGCTCTTCACCCATCGCGCCTTCAAGGGCAACCGGGTGCTGCGGATCTGCCTCATGTTCGCCGGCGGCCTGGCCGTCGAGGGACCGGTCACCCTGTGGGCGGCCGAGCATCGAAGACACCACAAGTACGCCGACCGCGAGGGCGACCCCCACTCACCGTGGCGCTACGGCGACAGCGGCCTGGCGCTGCTGCGCGGCATGCTGCACGCCCACATCGGCTGGTTCTACACCGCCCGCCGGCGCTCCAGCCGCGAGCACTGGGTGCCGGACCTCATGGCGGACCCGGACGTGCGGCGCTTCGACGCCGCCTATCCCGCCGTCGTGGCGCTGTCGTTCGGGCTGCCCGCCGTCGTCGGCGGGCTGTGGTCGATGTCCTGGGCGGGCGCGTGGAGCGCGCTGCTGTGGGGCGGCCTGGTCCGCTACGCCGTGGTGCACCACGTCACCTGGTCGGTGAACTCGATCGCCCACACCTTCGGCGACCGCCCGTTCCGCACCCGTGACCGCTCGTCCAACGTGTGGTGGGTGGCGATGCTGACGCTCGGCGAAGGCTGGCACAACTGGCACCACGTCGAGCCGACCTGCGCCCGGCACGGGGTGCTGCGGGGCCAGCTCGATCCCAGCGCACGGCTGATCCGGTGGTTCGAGCGGGCGGGCTGGGCCCACGACGTCCGCTGGCCCAGCCCCGGCCGCCTGACCACCCATCGCACCGGCCCGGCGCCCTGACGCCTCTGACGTGTTAATCCGGTTGTCCGGCAGGCAGGCGTTGGCCATGATCGAGGGGATGAACGTCCCCTACCGGCAGATCCGTGCCGACTTCACCGACGAAGCGATCACCGTCTACCAGGCGTACGAGCCCGCCATCGCGGCCCCCGCCGTCGCCTCGCAACGCTTCGTCCCGCCCTTCAAACGGGAGCGGATGACCTGGATCAAACCATCCTTCCTGTGGATGATGTACCGCTGTGGCTGGGCCACGAAGCCCGGCCAGACCAGGGTCCTGGCCGTCGCCATCACGCGGGAGGGGTTCGAATGGGCGCTGGGGCACTCCTGCCTCAGCCATCCCGACTCCGGCACGGACCAGGCGGCGTGGAAGAAGCGCCTGCGCGACAGCCCGGTCCGCGTCCAGTGGGATCCTGAACGCGACCCGCACCACAACGCCCTGCCCCACCGCTCCGTCCAGGTGGGCCTGTCCGGCGACGCCGTCACGCGCTACGTCGATCAATGGGTCGTGCGGATCACCGACCTGACCGATCGGGTCCATGACCTCCGGCAGGCGCTACGCGACGGGAAGGACGTCACCGACCTGCTTCCCGTGGAGCGCCCCTATCCCCTGCCCATGGCGCTCGCCCGGGCCATCGGTGCGAACGTCCCGCCTGATCTCGGCTGAGCGAGACCCGGCGAGCGGCGATGGCCGGGCAGCTTTCCGGGCTTGACCGGATTTCTCGTCCGCCACCGATTCCTTTTCCGCCGCGCCGAAGTCATACCGGCGTACGACACTTCCGAACGCTGCGGCGGCAAAGGACTCGATCATGACCGAGCACATCGACCCTCAGCTCAAGGCCCTCGACCGGCTCGTCGGCACCTGGACCGTCACCGGCGGCGCCGAGGGCACCGTGACCTACCGGTGGATGGAGGGCGGCTACTTCCTCGTCCAGGACGTGGACCTCAGGCAGGACGGCATGACCATCAGGGGTACCGAGATCATCGGCAGGGAGCGCGCGTTCGGCGCCCAGGCGCCGGGCGAGGACCTGCGCTCCTGGTACTTCGACAGCCACGGCAGCACGTTCACCTACGTGTACGAGGTCGACGGCGACACGCTGACGATCTGGGGCGAGGAGAAGGGCTCACCGGCCTACTACCGGGGCACCTTCGACGCCGAGGGCACGAAGGTGCACGGCGCCTGGGTGTACCCAGGAGGCGGCGGCTACGACTCCGACATGACCCGCGTGAGCTGACCATCCTGCCCGCCGGGAGACCAGCGCCCGGCCCGACGCGGGATGCGGCCGGGCAGGGGTCAGGAGGGTTCTTCGGCTTCGGCGGGGGTCGGGCGGCGGCCCTCGCCGGGGAGGCGGACGTCGTCCACGGTCACGTTGACCTCCGTGACGCCCATCCCCAGCATGCGGCTGACGACCTTGGACACGTTCGCCTTGACCTCGGAGGCGACGTCCATGACGACATGGCCGTACTCGACCACGATGGTCAGGCTCACCGCCACCTGGCCGTCCTGGATCTGCGCGCTGACGCCCTGGTTGGCGCGCCGCGAGCCGATGCCGATGCGGTCGCGTACGGACTCGAGGGCGCGCACCAGGTCGCCGCCCATGTCGGCGACCCCGGGCACCTCCAGCGCGGCCAGCGCGGCGACCTTCTCGACCACCTCGTCGGCGACCTTGATCCGGCCCTTCACGTCCGCTCCCTCGTCCGCCGTCGGGGCCTCGACGGACGACGGAGCGGTCGGGGGCACGGCGTCCTGGGAGTCGGAGCCCCCGGGCGGGGCGGGCTGTCGCTGCTCGGCCAACGCTTCACTCATGGCGGCCCTCCTGTAGGCGGTGCTCAGGATTGTGCCGGAAGAGCACCCCGTTTGTCCGGGGTCCTATGCTGCTAGTTATGCACGATCAGGCAGGGGCCGGGTCCCCCGACAACTTCCAGCGTCTGTGGACCCCGCATCGGATGGCCTACATCAAGGGCGAGAACAAGCCGACCGGCACCGGCCCCGGCGACGGCTGCCCGTTCGACGCCATCCCGAAGATGAGCGACGAGGACGGCCTGATCGTGAAGCGGGGGCGGTCGGTGTACGCCGTGCTCAACCTCTACCCCTACAACTCGGGCCATCTGATGGTGGTGCCCTACCGGCACGTGTCCGACTACGACGAACTGGACGCGGCCGAGGTGGCGGAGCTGGGCGAGTTCACCCAGAAGGCGCTGCGGGCGCTGCGCAAGGCCAGCGGCGCGCAGGGCTTCAACGTGGGCATGAACCTGGGCCACGTCGGGGGCGCGGGCATCGCCGCCCACCTGCACCAGCACGTGGTGCCGAGGTGGGGCGGCGACACGAACTTCATGCCGGTCGTGGCCCAGACCAAGGTGCTGCCGCAGCTACTTCGTGATACCCGCCAACTGCTCGCCGACGCCTGGGACTGACCCGCCCGTACGGTTCAGCGCGCTGATGCCGGCCGCCAGCAGCAGCGGCACCGCCAGCGCCAGGGCCATCGACAGCACGGCGGCGCCGGAGTCGTTGACCAGCATCCCGACCACGCCGCTGACCATCGTGCCGATGAGCCCGGCGCGCAGCGCGGGGGAGTGCTCGAAAGCCGCCGGCACCACGCCGGCCGACGCCTGCTCGGGCCGGACGATCGCGTACACGAGGAAGGCCACGGCCACGATCACGATCGGCATCAGGTTGGGGCTGAGCAGGGTGGACAGCATGGCCTGCAGCTTGCGCCAGATGACGTCGACCGCCTCCCCGGTCAGCACCTGCCCGACGAACCGCCCCAGGTGCGACTGCTCGTCGGGCGGCCGCAGGTAGTTGACCCAGGCGAAGCCCATCACGATCACGCCCCCGGCCACGCAGAACGCGCCCAGCTTCACCAGCGAGACCCGCCGGCCCGACAGGATCAGCGCGGTCACCGCGATGCCGGGCACGAACGCGATCACGCCGCCGAAGTCGCTGCCCATCCCGGAGCCGCCCAGCACCATCGCGAACGCCCCCAGCCCCACGATCGCGCCCAGCCCCACCTTGCCCGGCCACCGGTGCGCGATCACCGTGGTGGCCAGCAGCGTGCCGGTCGCCAGCAGCGCGAACGGGATGTTGCCCAGCCCGTAGTAGCGGGCCCCCTGCTCGGCGCTGTAGCCCATGAAGCTGTTGAGCTGGAGCGTGGTGCCGGTGAGCAGGTCACCGGCGAGCGTGAGCGCGGTGATGCCGGCGACCACGGCCAGCGGGCCGAGCGGATCGCGCCGCCACGGCCCGGCCAGCGCCAGCACGGTGATCGCGGCCCACCAGGCCAGCATGCCGCCGAACAGCTCCAGGTGGCTGGACCAGGGCAGCAGGTTGACCAGGAACGAGGTGACCGGCAGGGCGGCCAGCGCCACGGCGGAGGCGCGTACCCAGGGCAGGCTCTTGCGGCGGCGCAGCAGCAGGAAGGCCAGCACGTAGAACAGGACCTGGAGCACCGCCAGGGCGGTGAAGTAGACGCCCTTCGCCGAGCGCATGGTCTGGGCGGTGGCGTCGGCGCGCTGGAGCCGTTCGAACGTGGCCCCGGCGTCGCCCACCTGCAGCGGCCCGCCGACGACCGTGGCAGGGACGGGCACGCCCAGCCTGCCCAGCACGGTGGAGGTCAGGTCGGGCAGGATCGAGATGTCGGCGCGCTTGGTGGAGGCCGCGCCGAGCAGCCGCCCCTCCGCCCCCGGCTCGCGCAGCGCGGCCACCCGCAGGTGGGGCACCGAGCTGTGGTCGGACAGCCCCGCCAGCAGCACGGTGGTGCCGGCCGGGAGTGCCGACAGCACCGCGCCCGCCTTCGCGTCGGCCTGCCGCAGCGCCTCGCGGCGCTGGGCCGGGGTGAGCTTGTCGGGCACCTTGGGCAGCCGGTCCTGCTCGCCCGCCAGGTAGGGCAGGACGAGGTCGTCGACGTCCACGGCGATCATCCGGCACTTCGCCAGGTCGGCAGGGGTGACCTGGAGCGCGGAGGCGCGGTAGTGGCCGACCGCGCCCTGCCGGTCGGCCAGCCCCAGCGCGGCGCCCGGGCCGATCGCCGTCGAGCACTGGCCGGCCGCCTTGAGCGACTCGCCGAGCGTGCCCGCGTTGCGCTGCCCGGCCACGTCGGTGAGGTAGCCGTAGTCGGGGATGACCGCGCCCTCGCCCTTGGGCTCGGGCGCCGGGGGCGCGCCGCAGCCGTAGCCGACGGCCGAGCGGGTGCCCGCCGACACGGTCAGCCACCCGTCGTAGGGGCAGGTCACGTTGCCGACCGTACGGACCGACAGCGAGCCGATCGCGCTGCCCTTGGCGAACTCCCAGAGATGGGGCGTGTCCGACGGGGTCAGGTCGTTCCAGTGCAGGCCGGACACGCCGATGAGCGCCACCCGCTGCGCGGCCTGCTCCGCGGCGGCCGGGGACCGTTGGTCGGCCGGCCGCTCCGCCCGGGCGGGCCCGGCGAACAGACCTTGACCGACAAGCACGTGACCGACCAGGACGGCCAGCACGACCAGCGCGCGCCTCACGCCGACGACCTCCCGCGTTCGCTGACTTCGCGTGACGCGGCAGGCCGCGAGCGGGCCCTGACACGCCATCAGACCCGACTACCCTCTCACGGGCCGGGCGCGCGCAAGGCCGTCCTGGACGGGGGCCGGGCGGGCGGCGCGCGTCGGCGCCTGTCACGCAGGGCGTACGCCCCCGCCCCGCACAGGAAGATCTTCCCGACCAGGACGTGCCGAGCCCCGGATGCGCGTCACGGCGCTGGAAATGCGCGGGGGCCGGCCCCGGGTAGGGACCGGCCCCCGCCTCCTACGGACGTCAGACCGTGGACTGAGGACGTCAGACGGCGTCGACCTTCACCTTGACCGCCTTGCTCTCGTTGTGCAGCCGGTCGAGCGCGGTGATCAGATAGGTCCCCTCCGCCTTCGTCGTGTAGGAAGGCTCGCTCACCACCGCCACCAGGTTCCTGGCGTCGGTGGTGTGACAGTCTTTGCCGGACTTCGGCAGTTGGTAGACCGCGTAGGCTCGGGCGTTCGCCGACGGCGTCCACGACAGGCGGGCGCCGGCCGCCTTGGCGCCGGCGGGCGCGGCCGGGGCCTGGCCCCCGCGGTCCTTCATGAGCGGCTGCAGCGCCGGGCGGCTGTAGTGGCTCTTCGCCAGCCGGTCCATCGCGCCGAGCGGGTCGGACAGGAGCTGCTTGGCGCTGAAGTAGACGGCGCCCTCGACCACCTTGCCGTCGCGGCTCGCGGCGACCTGGGCGGACAGCTCGCCGGGACGGGTCCACGCCTTGTCGTCCTTGGTGCCGACCCGGTAGAGGCCGTGGCCGATGTAGAGCTGCACGTCGCTGTCCTCGACCTCGTCGGCCCACCAGCGCACCAGCGTGTTGTAGTCGGCGAGGTCGTGCCCGCGCGGCCAGTAGAGCTGCGGCAGCACGTAGTCGACGGTGCCGGACTTGATCCAGGCGCGCGAGTCGGCGTAGATCGAGTCGTACGCGGACATGCCCGAGGTGGCCGAGCCGCTCGGGTCGTTGGACTTGTTGCGCCAGATGCCGAACGGGCTGATGCCGAACTTGACGTGCTTCTTCGTCCGGTGGACGGCCTTGTCGACCTCGGCCACGAGCGTGTTGACGTTGCTCCGCCGCCACTCGGCCAGCTTTTTGCCCTTGCCGTGCTTGCGGAAGGCCGCGGCGTCGTCGAACTTCTCCCCGGCCACCGGATAGGGGTAGAAGTAGTCGTCGAAGTGCACGCCGTCGATGTCGTAGCGGCTCACCACGTCGGTGATGACCTTGGTCACGTGGTCGCGCACGGCCGGCAGGCCGGGGTTGTAGTAGAGGCGGCCGCCGTATTCGACCGTCCAGTCGGGATGCCGGCGCGCGGGGTGGTCGGCGGGCAGCTTGGCGGTGTCGTCGCCGTAGGAGGCGCGGTAGGGGTTGAACCAGGCGTGGAACTCCATGCCGCGCTTGTGCGCCTCGCTGATGAGGAAGGGCAGCGGGTCCCAGCCGGGGTCCTTGCCCGCCGTGCCGGTGAGGTATTGCGACCAGGGCTCGAGCGAGGACTTGTAGAACGCGTCGGAGGCGGGCCGCACCTGCACGA
Organism: Nonomuraea sp. NPDC051298; assembly: GCF_055586305.1. NCBI lineage: Bacteria > Bacillati > Actinomycetota > Actinomycetes > Streptosporangiales > Streptosporangiaceae > Nonomuraea > Nonomuraea sp. NPDC051298. The sequence continues at coordinate 107,094 of NZ_JBVJIM010000001.1, read as the reverse complement.
AGACCGCGTTGAAGTTGCGCTTGGCGGCACTGTCGAGGATCTTGACGTAGTCGGCCTTCTGGCGCGCGGGGCTCTGCCCGGTCTTGGTGGGCCAGTCGATGTTCGTCGTCGTGGCGATCCACACCCCGCGCAGCTCGCGCTTGGGGTGACGGGCGTCGGCCTTGCAGGACGCCGAGGGTGCGGCGAGGGCCGTCTTCTTCCCGCTCGCCGCGGTGCTCTGCCTGGCGTCGGGGCCGAAGGCGTAGGCGGCGGTGGTGGTCACCACCGCGAGAGCGGCAACGGCGAGGAGTGGGCGTCCGGTTCGCATAGTGCCCCCCAGTGTTGCAGCCGCCGGGGCATGCTCGGTACGAAAAAACGAAATCGAGTCGTGATGCTCTTGTGACAAAAGTAAAGGGCTGGGCCGGGAGGGACATTTCCCTCCCGGCCCCCGCTGCCTGATGTGTCTACCTGTCTACCCGGACATGTTCACCCCGTGGTGGTCACTCTGTGGCGGTCACCTTGCTCGCGAGGTTCGGCGGCAGTGGCTCGTAGCGCAGGAACGCGCGGTGGAACGTCCCCGTCCCGTGCGACATGGACCTCAGGTCGATGGCGTAGCGCGTGATCTCCAGTTCGGGCACCTCCGCCTTGACCAGCGTGCGTCCTGTGCCGACCGGCTCCGTGCCGAGCACCCGGCCGCGCCGCGACGACAGGTCGGACATCACCGAGCCCACGTAGTCGTCGGCCACCAGCACCGACAGCTCGTCCACGGGCTCCAGCAGCAGCGTCGGCACCTTCGACGCCGCCTCCTTGAGCGCGAGCTGTCCCGCGATCTGGAAGGCCATGTCGGAGGAGTCGACGGAGTGGGCCTTGCCGTCGTACAGGGTGACGCGCACGTCCACCATCGGGTAGCCGGCCATCACGCCGCGCTCCATCTGGGCGCGCACGCCCTTCTCCACCGACGGGATGAACTGCCGCGGCACCACGCCGCCCACGATCTTGTCGACGAACTCGAAGCCCCCGCCGGACGGGAGCGGCTCGACCTCGAGGTGGCAGATCGCGTACTGGCCGTGGCCGCCGGTCTGCTTGACGTTGCGGCCCATCGCCTGGCACCTGCCGCCGAACGTCTCGCGCAGCGGCACCCGCAGGTCGACCCGCTCGACCTCCACGCCGTGGCGCTTGGCCAGGCGGTCGAGCAGCACGTCGGTGTGCGCCTCGCCCATGCACCACAGCACGAGCTGGCGAGTCTCGGCGTTGTTCTCCAGGCGCAGCGTCGGGTCCTCGGCCACCAGCCGGCCGAGCGCCTGCGACAGTTTGTCCTCGTCGGCCTTCGACCTGGCCCTGATCGCCACAGGCAGCAGCGGCTCCGGCATGGTCCAGGACGTCATCAGCAGCGGGTGCTCGACCTCCGACAGCGTGTCGCCGGTCTCGGCCCGCGAGAGCTTGGCCACGGCCACGATGTCGCCGGCGACGCCCTTGGCCGCGCCGCGCTGCTGCTTGCCCAGCGGGCAGGTCAGGGTGCCGATGCGCTCGTCCACGTCGTGGTCCTCGTGCCCGCGGTCGGCCAGGCCGTGCCCGGAGACGTGCACGGTCATGTCGGGGCGCAGGGTGCCGGAGAAGACGCGTACGAGGCTGATGCGGCCCACGTACGGGTCGCTGGTGGTCTTGACGACCTCGGCGACGAGCGGGCCGTCGGGGTCGCAGGTGATGCTGTTGACCGGCTTGCCGGACAGATCGGTGATCTCGGGCAGGTGATGTTCCAGGGGCGACGGGAAGCCCTGCGTGATCAGCTCCAGCACCTCGTGCGCGCCCACCCCGAGGCCGCTGCACAGCACCGGGTGGAAGCTGCCGCGCGCGACGGCCTTCTCCAGGTCGTCGACCAGGACCTTGGTGTCGATCGGCTCACCCTCGAGGTAGCGCTCCATGAGCGACTCGTCCTCGCTCTCCTGGATGATGCCCTCGATCAGGACGCCGCGGTGCTCCTCGATCTGCGCCTCGTACTCGGCGCCGGGGTCCTTCTCCGTACGCTTCCCCGTGGCGTAGTTGTAGAACTTCTGCGTCAGCAGCCCGATCAGCCCGTTCACGTGACCGTTGGTGATCACCGGGAGATAGAGCGGCGCGACGCCGTCGCCGAAGACCTCCTGACAGGTGGCCAGCACCTCGTCGAAGTCGGCCCGCTGATGGTCGATCTTGGTGATGACGACCGCCCGCGGCATGCCGACCCTGGCGCACTCCTCCCAGAGCATCTGGGTGAGACCGTCGACCCCTTCGGACGCCGAGACCACGAACAGCGCGGCGTCCGCGGCGCGCAGGCCGGCGCGCAGGTCGCCCACGAAGTCGGCGTAGCCGGGCGCGTCGAGAAGGTTGATCTTGATGCCGTTGTGCACCAGCGGCGCCACGGCGAGGTTGACCGACCGCTGCTGCCGGACCTCGACCTCGTCGAAGTCGCTGACGGTGTTGCCGTCCTCGACCCGTCCCGGGCGCTGGATGGTGCTCGTCGCGGCCAGTAGCTGCTCGACGAGGGTCGTCTTGCCCGCTCCTGAGTGGCCGACCAGCACGACATTGCGTATCGCATCCGCCCTGTCGGCCGCGGGTGCCCTGCCCGCGGCTCCCACGGCGCCGCTCGAATGTCTTTCCGCCACATCGCCTCCCGCGTCGTCGGTACGTCTGCCAACGCCGCGCCCGCGCGGAGGGTGCTGGAAACCGCATGGACGCGGTGTGTTCACCAAATACCCATGTGGCGGATATCACAAGGGGGGCACGGCAAAGAAAGTTGTCAGGCTCGTCGTGGCCTAGGATCGGAGCGCGATGCTCAAACTCCTGCGCCCGGCCATGACCCGGATACTCACCCCGCTGGGCAGGGCTCTCGTCGGCCGCGGGATCGGCCCGAACGCCGTCACGGCGGTCGGCACCCTCGGCACCGTCGTGTCCGCCCTGTTCTTCTTCCCCTTGGGGCAGCTCACCCTGGGCGCCCTCGTGATCACCGTCTTCGTGCTGTTCGACCTGCTCGACGGCGTGGTTGCCCGGCTCGGCGGGCAGGGGGGCACGACCTGGGGGGCCTTTCTCGACTCGACGCTCGACCGGGTCGCCGACGCCGCCATCTTCGCCGGCCTGATCCTCTACTTCATCTCGCTGGGCGACACCGTGACGGCCTCGGTGACGCTGGTGTGCCTGATCGCCGGGGCCCTGGTGTCCTATGCCAAGGCCAGGGCCGAGGCGCTCGGGCTCACGGCCGACGTCGGGCTGGCCGAGCGGCCGGAGCGGCTGGTGGTGGCGCTGGTGGCCGCGTGCCTGGCGGGGCTCGGCGTACCGTACGTGCTGCCTGTGGGCATGTGGCTGCTCGCGCTGGCCAGCGTGATCACCGTGGGCCAGCGTGTGGTGGCCGTCTACCAGCAGACGAGGGAGAGATGAGCGAGAAGGCGTCTTTCACCGACCGGGTCGTGGCCGCCGGGTTCGCGGCGGGGTGGCGGCTCGTGCCGCTGCTGCCCCGGCGCCCCACGGCCGCCGTCTTCCGGTTCCTGGCCGACCGGGTCTGGGGCCGGCGCGGCAGGTCCGTGCTGCGGCTGGAGTCCAACCTGGCCAGGGTGAGCGGCCTCGACGCGGGCAGCAGGGAGCTGGGCGAGCTGACGCGGGCCGGGATGCGCTCCTACTTCCGCTACTTCCACGAGATCTTCCGCATGCCGTCGATGGATCGCGCCGAGATCGTCCGCCGCACCCACGTCATCGGCGCCGAGCACGTCCACGACACCGTGGCGGCCGGGCGCGGGGTGGTGCTGGCGCTGCCCCACATGGGCAACTGGGACCAGGCGGGGGCGTGGCTGGTGGGCGTGGGCCATCCGTTCGCGACCGTGGCCGAGCGGCTCAGACCCGAGTCGCTGTTCCGCCGCTACGTCGCCTTCCGCGAAAGCCTCGGCATGGAGGTGCTGCCGCTGACCGGCGGCGACGGCCACAACTTCGGCACCCTGGCCACCCGCCTGCGCAAGGGCGGCGTGGTCTGCCTGCCGGCCGAGCGCGACCTGACCAAGAACGGCGTGGAGGTGCGCTTCTTCGGCGCGGCCACCAAGATGCCCGCGGGGCCGCCGTTGCTGGCCGTGCAGACGGGGGCGGCGCTGCTGCCCGCCATCGTCTACTTCGAGGGCGACGACTGGGGCATCCACATCCACGGGGAGCTGCCGGTGCCCGCGGAGGGCACCCGGCAGGAGAAGGTCTCCGCGCTGGCGCAGGGCCTGGCCGACGTGTTCGAGAAGGGCATCTCCGAGCATCCGGAAGACTGGCACATGATGCAGCGCCTCTGGCTCGACGATCTGGAGCCCCGATGAGGGTCGGCATCGTCTGCCCCTACTCGTGGGACATGCCCGGCGGGGTCAAGCAGCACATCGACGACCTGGCCCAGGCGCTCATGGCGCACGGCCACATCGTGTCGGTGATCGCGCCGGCCGCCGACGACGACGAGCTGCCGCCGTACGTGACGGGCGCGGGCCGGGCGGTGCCGGTGCCGTACAACGGGTCGGTGGCCAGGATGTCGTTCGGGTTCCTGTCGGCCGCGCGGGTGCGGCGGTGGGTGCGCACGGGCGAGTTCGACGTGCTGCACATCCACGAGCCGCTGATCCCGAGCCTGGGCGTGCTGGCCTGCTGGGCGGCCAAGGGGCCGATCGTGGCCACGTTCCACGCCTCGTTCTCGCGCTCGCGGGCGATCGCGATCGCCGAGCCGCTGCTGCGCAGCGCGCTGGAGAAGCTCAGCGGCCGCATCGCGGTCTCCGACGCGGCCCGCAAGAGCCTGGTCGAGCAGTTCGGCGGCGACACGGTGCTCATCCCCAACGGCGTCACCGTGGCCCGCTACACCGAGGCGGAGCCCCTCGACGGCTGGGGGCCCGACGGCGCCACGATCGGCTTCCTGGGCCGCATGGACGAAGAGCGCAAGGGCCTGCCGATCCTGCTCGACGCCTTCCGTACGCTGGCGGCCGAGCGGCCCGAGGTCAAGCTGCTGATCGCCGGGCCGGGCGACGAGAAGGACGTCTACGAGCGGGTGCCCAGGGAGTTCCGCGACCGGGTGACGGTGCTGGGCATGGTGAGCGAGGCCGACAAGATCCGCGCCTACCACTCGGTCGACGTGTTCTGCGCGCCCAACACGCGCGGTGAGAGCTTCGGCATCGTGCTGGCCGAGGCGATGGCGTCCGGGGCCACGGTGCTGGCCAGTGACATCCCGGCCTTCCGCAAGGTGCTGGGCGAGGGGCAGGCGGGCGCGCTGTTCGCCAACGGCGACCCGGCCTCGCTGGCGCGCGAGGCGGGCGCGCTGCTCGACGCGCCGGAGCGGCGGGCCAAGCTGGCCGCGGAGGCGCTGGTGGCGGTCAGGAAGTACGACTGGTCCACGGTGGCGCGCGACGTCGTACGCGTCTACGAGACCGTCACCATGAGCGGTGCGGGGCGGGTGGAGGAAGACCTGTGACGTCCACCATGATCGTGCTGATCGTGGGCATCGTCGTGGTGCTCATGGCGGTCTACATCTCCTGGCGGGCCGGTCGTCTCGACCGCCTGCACATCCGGCTGGAGCTGGCCCAGGAGTCGCTCGACGCGGCGCTGATGCGGCGCCGGGCGGTGGTGCTCGAGCTGGCCGGCTCGCGCCTGCTCGACCCGGCCACGTCGCTGGTGCTGGCCGCGGCGGCCCACGAGGCCAGGACGGCGGGGCCGGAGGAGCGCGAGCACGCCGAGAGCGACCTGTCGCGGGCGCTGCGGGCGGTGGTCGACCAGGAGCGCTTCAGGGAGCGGCTGTCGGAGGCGCCCGGCGGCCCCGACCTGCTGGAGGAGCTCGACGCGGCGGTGGCCAAGGTCGTCTACTCGCGCCGGTTCTACAACAACGCCGTCGGCGTCACGCGTACGGCGCAGCGCCGCTGGCTGGCCAGAACCCTGCGCCTGGCGGGCTACACCGAGTACCCGCAATTCTTCGAGATTGATGACAATCCGCCCGCGACCATGGCAACTGAATGACCTGATTTGGGGAAGCCAGTAAGCTTCATCCCGTTTTCGGGCTGAGGCAAGGAGAGTTACACGTGCGGCTTACCCGGATGATCACGCTCTGGCTGGCGGGAGCGGCCGTGGTGCTGCCCGTGACGGCCTGTTCCTCCGACGACCCGGCGGCCGGGCAGGCGCCGCGGGCCGCCACCGCCGCGGCGGCGCCCAGCGAGGAGCCGGAGGAGGTCAACGCCCACCCGTTCACCGGCAAGCCGTACGACAAGCTCAAGCCGGTGCTCGCGGTGAAGATCGAGAACACCGCGGCAGGCAAGCCGCAGCTCGGGCTCAAGAGCGCCGACATCGTCTACGTGGAGCAGGTCGAGGCCGGACTGACCCGGCTCATGGCCATCTTCTCCTCCAAGCTGCCGCCCAAGGTGGGCCCGGTGCGCAGCGCCCGCATCTCCGACCTGCACATCGCGCCGCAGTTCGGCAAACCGGCCTTCTCCTACTCGGGCGCGCAGACCAAGATGCTGCCGTTCATCGCCGAGGCGTCCCTGTTCGACGTCGGCGACACGCGCACCCCCGGCGCGTACTTCCGCCAGCCGGGCCGCGTCGCCCCCTACAACCTGTTCGCCAACACCAAGGAACTGCTGGCCGGAGCCCCCAAGGCGAGCAAGGCCAAGGACGTCGGCTTCACCTTCGGCGACGCGCCGGCCGAGGGCGGGACCGATCGGAAGTCGTTCACGGTCAGGTGGCCGGCCGCGCGCTTCACGTTCACCTGGTCGGAGGCGAAGAAGCAGTGGATGATCGCGCAGGACGGCAAGAAGGACATGGCCGCCGAGGGCGGCCAGCTCAGCGCGCCGACGATCGTGGTCCAGTACACCAAGACCGAGCGCTCCGAGTTCCACGACGTGAACGACAGCTACACGCCGCTGGTGCACACCACGGGCAAGGGCTCGGCGGTCGTGCTGCGCGACGGTAAAGCTTTCAACGCCAAGTGGGAGCGGAAGTCGGAGGAGAGCGGCACGACGTTCACCACCGCGAGCGGCGAGCCGATGAACTTCGCGCCCGGCCAGGTCTGGGTGGCCCTCGCCAGCCGCAAGCCCGTCATCCCCTAGCGCGCCCCACCGGATGAGCCCTTCATGGTCATCCTGTATGGGCTGGGTCACAGATCCTGACATGTTGGTATGTCGGGGGAGGGGTGGCGCAGGACCTACGATGGGCTTGATAGACGTGTACAGAATCGCCGTAGAGCCCGTGAGGATGACCGTGTCCAGCAGCACGCCAGAAAGCACCCCCGTCACCGGAACCGCCCGCGTCAAGCGCGGCATGGCCGAGATGCTCAAGGGCGGCGTCATCATGGACGTCGTCACCCCCGAGCAGGCCAAGATCGCTGAAGACGCCGGCGCGGTGGCCGTCATGGCCCTCGAACGCGTGCCCGCCGACATCCGCGCGCAGGGCGGCGTGTCCAGGATGAGCGACCCCGACATGATCGACGGCATCATCGCCGCCGTGTCGATCCCCGTCATGGCCAAGGCCCGCATCGGCCACTTCGTCGAGGCCAGGGTGCTGCAGGCGCTGGGCGTCGACTACGTGGACGAGTCGGAGGTGCTCACCCCGGCCGACTACGCCAACCACATCGACAAGTGGCAGTTCACCGTGCCGTTCGTGTGCGGGGCGACCAACCTGGGCGAGGCCCTGCGCCGCATCACCGAGGGCGCGGCCATGATCCGCTCGAAGGGCGAGGCCGGCACGGGCGACGTCTCCAACGCCGTCACCCACATGCGGACGATCCGCGCCGAGATCAAGCGGCTCGCCTCGCTGCCGGACGACGAGCTCTACGTCGCCGCCAAGGAGCTGCAGGCCCCCTACGAGCTGGTCGCCGAGGTGGCCAGGTCCGGCAAGCTGCCGGTGGTGCTGTTCACCGCGGGTGGCATCGCCACCCCCGCCGACGCGGCGATGATGATGCAGCTCGGCGCCGAGGGCGTGTTCGTGGGCTCGGGCATCTTCAAGTCGGGCGACCCGGCCAAGCGCGCCGCGGCCATCGTCAAGGCCACCACGTTCTACGACGACCCCGACGTCATCGCCAAGGTTTCGCGCGGTCTGGGCGAGGCCATGGTCGGCATCAACGTCGACGAGATCCCGCAGCCGCACCGCCTGGCCGAGCGCGGCTGGTAGTTCCGGCGCGTCGTTGCAGGTCACAGGCTTGGGCCCGTGAGACGATCACATCCGGCAGGCCGGAGACGGCCTGGCGGGGGCGCCACGATGCGACGGTGAAAATTGCCGGAGAAGGCGGCATCCGCGAAGGATGTCGCCTTTTTCGTGTTGTCTGTTGTTCACCAAATGGTCATGATGCTGAGTCAGGCTACGGGGCGTCCTCACCCTTGATCACCACAGGAGCCCCAGGTGTCCAACCTGAACCGCAGACACTTCCTCGTCACAGGGTTAGCGGCAGGCGCCGCCGCGGCCATCCCCGCCACCGCCGCGCACGCCGAGCCCGACCCGGCCGCCGAGACCGCCCAGAGCCTGGCGTCTCGCGGGCTGCGTACCGACCCGTTCACCCTCGGTGTCGCCAGCGGCGACCCCGACCACGAGGGCTTCGTCCTGTGGACCAGGCTCGCCCAGCAGCCGATGGCCGAGGACGGGCTCGGCGGCATGCCGCAGCGGACCTTCCCCGTGCTGTGGCAGGTGTACTCCGACGAGCGCGCCCGCCGGGTCGTGCGCAGCGGCGTCACCGTCGCCGCCCCGGAGTGGGGGCACAGCGTCCACGTCGAGGTGGAGGGGCTCAGCTCCGACCGTGAGTACTGGTACCGCTTCCGCGTGGGCCCGTACGTCTCGCCGCTCGGCCGCACCCGCACCGCCCCGCACCCCCTGTCGTACGGCGGCGCCCTGGCCATGGCCTTCGTCTCGTGCGCCCAGTACGAGCACGGCTACTTCACCAGCTACGGGCGCCTCGCCGAGGAGCACCCGGACATCATCCTGCACCTGGGCGACTACCAGTACGAGTACACCAAGAACACCTACACCATCCCCGGCGGCAACGTCCGCCACCACGAGGGCCCCGAGACCGAGACGCTGGCGAACTACCGCCAGCGCCACGCCCAGTACAAGGTCGACCCCGACCTGCAGGCCGCGCACGCCGCCGCGCCCTGGCTGGTGGTCTGGGACGACCACGAGCTGGACAACAACTGGGCCGACGAGGTGCCGGAGAAGCCGGAGGTGCCCCAGCCGAACTTCCTGACCAGGCGCGAGGCCGCCTTCCGCGCCTACTACGAGAACATGCCGCTGCGCCGCACCTCGATCCCGCGCGGCATCGACATGCAGCTCTACCGGCGCGTCCGCTGGGGGCGCATGGCCACCTTCCACATGCTCGACACCCGCCAGTACCGCGACGACCAGGGCTGCGGCGACGGCTACCGTGACTGCCCCGCCGCGGTGGACCCGGCCCGCTCGATCACCGGCGCGGCGCAGGAGGAGTGGCTGCTGAACGGCTTCCGCAACTCGCGCGCCCAGTGGGACATCCTGGGCCAGCAGGTCTTCTTCGCCCAGCGTGACAACAACGCCGGGCCCGCCAAGATCACCTCTCAGGACGGCTGGGACGGCTACGTCGCCTCCCGCCGCCGCATCACCGAGGGCTGGATCGACGCCGAGGTGCGCAACCCGGTGGTGCTGACCGGCGACGTGCACGCGCACTGGGCCAGCGACCTCAAGCTCGACTACGACGACCCGACCGGGCCCACGGTGGGGTCGGAGCTGGTGGCGACCTCGATCTCGACCGGCGGCGACGGGGCCGACTCCGACCCGGCCCGGCACCCGTTCCTGACGATCAACCCGCACCTGAAGTTCTACAACAACCAGCGCGGGTACGTGCTGACGAAGATCGAGCGCGAGCAGATGTCGGCCGACTTCAAGGTCGTGCCGCGGGTCCAGACGCCCGGGGCCGAGGTCTACACCCGGGCCACGTTCGTCATCGAGGACCGGGTGCCGGGCGTGCAGCAGACGTACCTGCGGCCGCTCGACCCGACGCTCCGCGCCGCTCAGGAGATGACGGTGGAGGAGACGGTCCGACTGGAGACCGAGCGCCCGTAACGCCCTTCGCCCGACTTCTGTCCGTGCCCGCTGTTCCCGCCCGCCCGTTGCGCCTGCCCTCCGCGGCCGGTCCTCGGGCGGGCCTCTTTGCCTGCGGACGGGCCGCGGACGCGCCCCACATGGAAGACGGCACGCGGTTCTGGTGTTGAATTAGCGGAACCCGTACCCGGACGGAAGGATCGGCTGTGCCCGCGATCGGTGTTCTCGCCCTCCAAGGAGACGTGCGCGAGCATGTGCGCATGCTTCGGGAGGCGGGCGCGACGGCCACCGCCGTACGCCGCCCCGCCGAGCTGGACGCGGTCGACGCCCTGGTCGTCCCCGGCGGTGAGTCGACCACGATGTGGAAGCTCGCCGAGATCTTCGACCTGCTCGAGCCTCTGCGCATGCGGATCAAGGAGGGCATGCCCGCCTACGGCTCCTGCGCCGGGATGATCATGCTCGCCGACCGCATCGAGGACGGCGTCGCCGGCCAACAGACCATCGGCGGCATCGACATGGTGGTCAGGCGCAACGCGTTCGGCCGCCAGGTCCACTCCTTCGAGTCCGACCTCGACTTCGCGGGCGAACCGGTCCACGCGATCTTCATCCGCGCGCCCTGGGTCGAATCGGTCGGCGCGGACGTCGAAGTGCTGGGCAGGTGCGAGCCTGGGGATAGGATCGTCGCGGTCCGTCAAGGGCCGTTGCTCGCGACGTCGTTCCACCCTGAGCTCACCGGGGACGTGCGCGTGCACCGTTACTTCGTAGACATGGTGAGGGAGCTCTAGGTAATGTCCGGCCACTCCAAATGGGCGACGACGAAGCACAAGAAGGCCGCGCTCGACGCCAAGCGCGGCAAGCTGTTCGCGAAGCTCATCAAGAACATCGAGGTGGCGGCCCGGACCGGTGGCCCTGACCCGGACGCCAACCCCACCCTCTTCGACGCCATCTTCAAGGCCAAGAAGAACTCCGTGCCCAACGACAACATCGAGCGGGCGCGCAAGCGCGGCGGCGGCCTGGAGGCGGGCGGCGCCGACTGGCAGACGATCATGTACGAGGGCTACGCGCCCGGCGGCGTCGCGGTGCTCATCGAGTGCCTCACCGACAACCGCAACCGCGCGGCCTCCGAGGTCCGCGTCGCGCTCACCCGCAACGGCGGCTCGCTGGCCGACCCCGGCTCCGTCTCCTACATGTTCAACCGCAAGGGCGTCGTGATCGTGCCCAAGAACGGGCTCGACGAGGACACCGTGCTCATGGCCGTGCTCGACGCGGGCGCCGAGGAGGTCAACGACCTGGGCGACTCGTTCGAGGTCGTCTCCGAGGCCGGTGACCTGGTGCCGGTGCGCAAGGCGCTCCAGGAGTCCGGCATCGACTACGACTCGGCCGAGTCCAGCTTTCTGCCGACGATGAGCGTGCCGCTCGACGAGGAGGGGGCCAAGAAGGTCTTCCGCCTCATCGATGCGCTGGAGGACAGCGACGACGTGCAGAACGTCTTCGCCAACTTCGACGTCTCCGACGACGTGCTGGCCGCCCTCGACTGATCCGCTGCCGGGCCCCGATGTCCGCGAGCCCGGCGGTCCGGCCGGCCGGTCCCGCGTCCGCCACCTCGGCGTCCCATCGGTCCGGTGTCCTGTTGGTCCGGCGTTCACCGGGGCGGTGTCCGCGGGCGCGGCGTTCACCGGACGGGCGTTCTGGCGGACGGGCGCGATGGCCTGGCGTTCACCGGACGGCCGTTCTGGCCGGATGGGCGCGATGGCCTGGTGTTCACCGGCACGGGTCGTCCGGGTGTGATGGATCACGGACCGGCCGGTGGCGAAGCGTGCGCGAGGGGGCCGGGGCAGCGTAGGGTCGGGCGTCGTGACTTCCCCCATCCCTCCACAGCCCTACTCGCGAGCGCTCGGCTTCCTGCTGGCCGTCCCCGCGTTACTCGGCGCCCTCATCACCCTGGTGCTGCCGACGGGGCAGACGATCTGGCTCAGCTTCCAGAGCGGCGGCATCCTGCGCGACAGCGCCTACGTGGGGACGGCCAACTACACCCATCTGCTGGGCGAGGCCGAGTTCTGGCGTGCGCTGGGGTTCACGTTCTCGATGATCGTGTTCCCGCTGCTGGTGGCCGTGGTGGTGGGACCGCTGCTGGCCCTCGCCCTCGACCGGGCGGGCACCTGGACGCGGCGGGCCGGGCGCGTCGTGCTCTCGCTGGCCGTCGTCACCTTCTCGCCGGTCGCGGTCGCGGGGGCCTGGATGCGCGGCCTGACGGACGACGCCACGGGCCTGGTCACCCTGGCCGAGGGCCTGCGTGAGCCCGCCACGGCCCCGGGCGCGCTCCGGCTGATCGTCGCCGCCGCCACGTTCGGGCTGGTCTGCGCGCTGGCCGTGATCGCGTTCCTGCCCGCGCTGCGCGGCGGCACCCCCGTGCCCGCGATGCTCGTCGTCGGCGTCCTCGTCGTGCTCGCGATGGTCGCCGTCGGCCTCCAGTCGTTCTCCATCGGCCTGGCGCTCACGCGGGGCGGCCCTGAGCGCGTCACAGAGACGCTCGCGGGCCTCCAGTACGACAAAGCCTTCAGAACGGCCGAATTCGGCCTTGGTGCGTCCATCGCGGTCCTTACGGGGGTGATCCTCGGCGTGCTGGGCCTCATCGCCACGATCGTCGCCGTGGCCGCGCGCCTCAGCATCACCGTGACCCGCCGCGCCGCGTCGGACCCGGCGCCGCAGGGCCCGTACGGTCAGGCCTCCGGCATCCCCGGCGGCGAGCCGGCCCCGGGCAGCGCGGTGCCCCTGCCGCCCCCGGCGGCTCCCGGCGCCGTTCCCGGGCCGGGCAGCCCGTACCTCCCGGGGCCCGTGAGCGGCGACGGCGGTCGGGCCCCGGCCCGGACGGCGGCGAACCCCGTGGCCGTGGCGGTCGGCGTCGTCGCGCTCGTGGTCGTCGTGGTGGTCGCGCTCGTGCTCACCTGGCCCTGGATGGACGGCGTCCTCGCCTCGCCGCCCTCCACCGAGGCCGGCAGCCTGGGCGCGTTCGTCAACACCTGGGTGCCCGCGATCGTCGGGGCGTTCGTCTCGGTGGGGGTGGCGTACCTGGCCGCGCTCGGCATCGGCGGACTGCGCCCGCTCGGCAGGGCCAGCGAGTGGCTGCTCCTCCTCTTCGCCCCGTGGCTGTTCGTCGGCACCGGCCCCCTCGGCGTCGCCAACTGGCAGAACGTCCGCAACCTCGGCCTCATCGACACCCTTCCCGCGCTCATTCCGCCGCTGCTGGTGAGCGTCCCGGCCCTGTTCGTTCTCACGCTGCTGTGCAAGGGCCTGGCCGAGCGCACCGACAAGGACTTCTTCGCGGGGGTGTTCCTGCCCTCGCTCCCCATGGCGGGCATCCTCGTCGGCGCCGTCACGCTCGTGAACGCCCACGACCTCGGCTGGCCGCTGCTGGTGGCGCAGAACGCCGAGCTGTTCACCACCCCGGTCGCGCAGTTGGCCCTGCTCAGCGGCTACAGCGGCATCGCCCCCGACGTCGCCGCAGGGACGCCGCTGCTGGTCGTCGCGGTCGCGCTGGCCGCCCTGGTCGCCGCCCAGCTCCTCTATCTCGACAGGCTCGCGGTCGCGACGAACGGCGCCGCAACTGGTTCGCGCGAACGTACGCCGGTTGCGTAGGGTTGCCTGTTCGTGGATATACGCGACCTCACCCCCGACGATCTCGACGACGTCTTCGACCTGCGTAAGCGTTCCTTCGGCCCGGTCACGCCCGCCGACGGGGAGAGATGGCGGCGCGCCGTACTCCCCGACCTGGACGAGGGCCGCTACCTCGGAGTGCTCGACGGCGGCCGGCTGGTCGCGGCGGCCCGGCTGCGCCCGTTCACGCAGTGGTGGCACGGGCGTCCGCAGCCGATGTCGGGCATCGCGGCCGTCACCGTCAGCCCGGAGGACCGCGGTCGCGGTGTCGGCGGCCGGCTCATGCGCGCCGTGGTCGAGCGGGGGAAGACGCTCGGCGACGCGGTGTCCGTGCTGTTCCCGGCCACCACCGCCATCTACCGCGGCGTCGGCTACGAGCACGCCGGGGCCCGGCACACCGTACGCCTGCCCGCCGAGTCGCTGCGCGCGATCCGGCCGTCCGGGCAGGTCAAGCTGCGCAGGATGGGGCCGGACGACGCCGCGGAGCTGGTCTCGGTGCTGCACCGCGTGCACGGCGCCGCCCGTTCGAGCGGTCCCGTCTCTTGGGACGAGCGCACCTGGAGCGTGTGGCTGGCCAAGGAGGACGACTTCCTCTACCTCGCGGACGACGGCTACGCCATCTACCGGTGGCAGGGCGACGGCACGATGGCGGTCGAGAGCCTGCTGGCCGCCTCCACGCAGACGCTGCGCGCGCTGTGGTCCCTGGTGGGCAGCGCGTCCACGATCGCCCGCGAGGTGGTGGCCGCGGTGTCGCCCGACGACCCCGTGCTGTGGCTGCTCCACGAGCGGACGGCCGAGCGGGTCCACCAGGAGCGGTGGATGTTCAGGGTGCTGGACGTGGCCGCGGCCGTCGAGCGCAGGGGCTTTCCCGCGCACGTCTCCTGCGCGGCCGTGGTCACCGTGGACGACCCGATCGGGGGAGGGGGGACGTACCGGCTGGAGGTCTCCGGCGGCTCTGGCACGGCCACGCCGGTCTCCGGGACCCTCGGCGTCACGCTCTCGGTGAACGGCTTGTCCGCCCTGTACGCCGGGATTCCGGTGCAGACGCTGCGGCTCAGCGGGCTCATGTCCGGAGATGACCGATACGACCAGGCACTTGAGGCCGCCTTCGTCGCCAAGCCGTACATGCTCGAGAGCTTCTGACAGGCGTTTCCCGATGCGCGCCCCGCCCCGCAGGGGTAAAGTCTCGTGCCGAACAGATGTTCGGCGACGGGCCGGGAGGGCATGCGGGTGCGGGTGTTGGGCGTCGATCCGGGGCTGACCCGGTGCGGCCTGGGCGCCGTCGAGGGGCGCCCGGGAGCGCCGCTGTCGCTGGTGGCCGTCGGGGTGGTGCGCACCGGGGCCGACGACGAGCTGGGGTCCAGGCTCGTCCGCATCGAGGCGGGCATCGAGGAGTGGCTCGACGACGTGCGCCCCGAGGCGGTGGCCGTCGAACGGGTCTTCAGCCAGCACAACGTCCGCACGGTGATGGGCACCGCGCAGGCGGCGGGCATCGCCGTGCTCTGCGCGGCCCGGCGCGGGCTCCCGGTGGCGCTGCACACGCCGTCCGAGGTCAAGGCGGCCATCACCGGCAGCGGCCGGGCCGACAAGAAGCAGATCGGCACCATGGTCACCCGCCTGCTGCGGCTGCCGGAGATGCCCAAGCCCGCCGACGCCGCCGACGCGCTCGCCCTGGCCATCTGCCACGTCTGGCGCGGCGGCGCCCAGCACCGCCTGGCCGAAGCCCTGGCCAAGGCGACCCAGAAGGGCCCACGTCGGTGAGCCCTCGCCGGAGGTTCACGTGGTGTCGGTGGTCGCCGGGGCCCGGAGTGCGCTATGACAGATAACCGCATCGCCCGCGAGCCCAGGGCAGAGCCTGGGCAGACGCGTGCGGGGAGCAGAGCCGTGGCGGAGGTGCCAGTGACCAGGGGGACGGGTGTGATCGCGCCGATGGGGCCGGCGACCGGCGGCACGGCCGGGATCGCGCCGGTGGGGCCGGTGACCGGCGACGAGGCCGTGATCGGGCCGATGACCGGCGGCGAGGCCGCGATCGGGTCAGGGGGAGCGGTGGCAGGAGGGCTGACGTGATCGCGTCGGTGGCGGGCAGGGTGACGGCGATGGCGCCCGACGGAGCCGTGATCGAGGTCGGCGGCGTCGGCATTCTGACCCACTGCACTCCGGGCACCCTCGCGACCCTGCGCATGGGAGAAGACGCGCGCCTGGCGACGTCGCTGGTCGTCCGCGAGGAGTCGCTCACTCTCTACGGCTTCGCCACCGACGACGAGCGGGCCGTGTTCGAGCTGCTCCAGACGGCCAGCGGCGTCGGGCCCAAGCTGGCCCTGGCCATGCTCGCCGTGCACCCGCCCAACGCGCTGCGGGTGGCCGTCGCCAGTGCCGACCTCAAGGCGCTGACGAAGGTGCCGGGCATCGGCCAGAAGGGCGCGCAGCGGATCGTCCTGGAGCTGAAAGACCGGCTCGGCACGCCGGAAGAGGCCGTCAACGCCGCGCTCAACGGAGAGCGGCGGGTGGCGCTGTGGCGGGATCAGGTGCACTCAGGGCTGGTGGGGCTGGGCTACTCAGGCAAGGACGCCGACGAGGCCGTCGCCACCGTGGAGCCCGAGGCCGAGGCCGAGCTGGCCGCCGGACGCCAGCCCCAGGTCGCCGCCCTCCTCAAGGCCGCCCTGCGCTCCCTGAGCGTCCGATGACCCCTCCCCACCGCCGCGCCCGCACGGTCCCGCGCGCTCCGCGAAGAGCCGAAACCACAGGTGAACGACCGCGAGCCGGGACCGGCACCCTCACCGGAGAGCCCGTGAGCCGGGCCTGTGCCAGCAAGATCTCGGTCGGCAAGCTATCGGTCGGCAAGCTCTCAGCCAGCAGGAGCGCTTTCGGCAAGGGCACTGTCAGCAGGGGCGCCGTGGGCAGGGGCACTGTCGGCGAGGGTGCCGTGGGCAGGGGCACCGTCAGTGGGGGTGCTGTGGGCAAGGGCGCTGTGGACAAGGGTGCTGTGGGCGAGGGATCGGTCAGCCAAGGCTCAATCAGCCAAGGCTCGGTCAGTCTGGGCTCGGTCAGTCAGGGCGGCGGCAAGAGGAGGTATGGGCGTGGGGTATGAGCGGGAGGAGATCCTGTCGCCCTCCGCCGGAGGCGACGAGCTCCAGATCGAGGCCGCGCTCCGGCCCAAGCGCCTGAGCGAGTTCATCGGCCAGGGGCGCGTGCGCGAGCAGCTCTCCCTCGTCCTGGAGAGCGCCCTGCGCCGGCGGCGCCCGCCCGACCACGTGCTCATGAGCGGCTCTCCTGGCCTCGGCAAGACCACGCTGGCCATGATCATCGCCGCCGAGCTGAACGCCCCTCTGCGGATCACCTCCGGCCCCGCCCTGGAGCGCGCCGGAGACCTCGCCGCCATCCTGTCCACGCTGGCGGAGGGCGAGGTGCTGTTCATCGACGAGATCCACCGCATGGCCAGACCCGCCGAGGAGATGCTCTACCTCGCCATGGAGGACTTCCGGGTCGACATCGTGGTCGGCAAGGGGCCTGGGGCCACCGCCATCCCGCTGGAGATCGCGCCCTTCACACTGGTCGGCGCCACCACGCGTGCGGGCCTGCTGCCCGCGCCGCTGCGCGACCGCTTCGGCTTCACCGCCCACATGGACTTCTACGAGGTCGCGGAGCTGGAGGAGGTGCTCCGCCGCTCGGCCAAGCTGCTCGAGGTCGCGCTGCCCGGCGAGGGCGCGCACGAGATCGCCAGGCGGTCCCGGGGCACGCCGCGCATCGCGAACCGGCTGCTGCGCCGCGTGCGCGACTTCGCCGACGTCCGCGCCGACGGCCTGGTCAACCGGGACATCGCCTCGGCGGCGCTCAACCTGTACGAGGTCGACGGCGAAGGGCTCGACCGGCTCGACCGGGCCGTGCTGGGCGTGCTGCTGCGCAAGTTCGGCGGCGGCCCGGTCGGCCTCTCCACGCTGGCGGTGGCCGTGGGGGAGGAGCCGGAGACGGTCGAGGTGGTGGCCGAGCCGTTCCTCGTCCGCCAGGGGCTGCTGGCCAGGACCCCGCGCGGCCGGGTCGCCACGGCTGCCGCCTGGGCACATCTCGGAATGACTCCGCCACCCGACGCGTTCGGAGCGTCGCTTTTCGACTGATCACAGAACGGTTGCAACCATTTCAAAATGGGAACTTCCCCGCGCGCCGAAACGCTGCCTCGTTGCCGCGTTTCGCAACAAGCGCCTACACTCCGTGGCTTGGCTGGCTGTGTAGGCTGATGGGCTGAGCGGCGCGGCCCGACGCAACGCACGGAATTTCCGGCGCGAGGCCGGTGTCAACTTCTTGTACGAAAATGGAAGGTCGCCCCTGATGGACATGGGACAACTCGGAAGCATCCTGCCGCTGATTCTTCTGGTGGTGGTGTTCTACTTCCTGCTGATCCGCCCCCAGCGCAAGCGCCAGCAAGAGGCGGTCAAGATGCAGAACTCCCTGGCGCCCGGCGCCCGGGTGATGACCACGACCGGGCTGTTCGGCACCGTCGTCGCGGTGGACAATGAGGACGTCATCCTCGAGATCGCTCCGGGGGTCGAGACGCGCTGGGTGAAGGCCGCCATCGGCCGCGTCGTCACCCAGTCCGACGCCGCCGGGAGTGACGACGAGCCGTCCACCCAGGACACCGGGCTCGGCGAAGAGGGCAAGAAGGAGTCCGAGGCCACCGTGGAGCGCAACGGCGACCAGGACTCCAGCACGAAGCAGTCCTGACTAAGCTCTGCGATACAACCTCTATCTGAAAGAACTGACGACCAGTGGCCCGACCGACCAGCCGCCACAGCCGACCGGGGCGTACGCTCCTGGTGCTGCTGGCGCTCATCCTCGCCCTGGGCGGGACGATGCTCTTGCAGAAGGCGTTCACGCCCAAGCTGGGGCTCGACCTCGCGGGCGGCACGACGGTGACTTTGTCCCCCGTGACCCAGAACAACGCGGCGCCGCCGGAGGAGATCCTCGACCGCGCGGTGAACATCATCCGCGACCGGGTCAACGGCACCGGAATCTCCGACGCGGAGGTCGCCAAGTCCGGCGACAACATCATCATCTCCATCCCGGGCGTCGGCCAGAGCGAGGCCATCAAACTGGTCGCGACCACGGCGGAGCTGCGTTTCCGCCAGGTGCTCGCCATGGAGGCCACGCAGGTCCCGCAGAATCTGCCCACGAACGCGCCGACGCCGAGCGGCTCCGCGAGCCAGCCGGGCAACGCGTCCACCCCGCCGTCCTCGTCGCCGTCGACCGCGCCGTCCGGCTCGCAGTCGGTCTCCACGCCGAGCGCCTCCCCGACGGGCAAGGCGCTGTCGTCGGCGCTGACCGCCCCGTCCCCGGCGGCGTCGGCGCCCGCCGAGGGCTCCGGCCGGGCGTCCACCGATCCGTCCGCGCAGCCCTCGGGCAATGAGAGCGGCGGCCAGAACGGCAAGAAGCAGGACGACAAGGGCCAGGACGCGAAGACGTCGCCCTCGGCCACGCCCTCCGGCGAGGCGAGCACGCCGCCCATGCAGGACCCCAACGCCGGGATCGACACCTCGGGCATCGACCCGGCGGTGCTGGCGCAGTTCAACAAGCTCGACTGCGCCACCCCGGCCAACCGCGGCCAGGGTGTCCAGGACGACCCGAACAAGCAGTACGCGGCCTGCGAGACCGACGGCAGCTTCAAGTACGTCCTCGACGTCGCCAAGGTCGTCGGCACCGACATCGACACGGCCACGTCGGGCGTCCAGCAGGGCACCACCGAGTGGGTCGTCCAGCTCGACTTCAAGAGCAAGGGCGCCGGCGAGTGGAGCAAGCTCACCACCGCCGCCTACAACTCGCCCGAGCCGCGCAACAAGGTCGCGGTCGTGCTCGACGGCGTCGTCATCACCGCCCCCAACATCATCAGCCCGATCCCCGGCGGCCGGGCCGAGATCACCGGCGGCTTCGACCAGATCAGCGCCACCAACCTGGCCGACCAGCTCAAGTACGGCGCGCTGCCGCTGAAGTTCAACCGCAGCTCGGTCGACACGGTCTCGTCCACCCTGGGCCAGGACCAGCTCACGGGCGGCCTGATCGCGGGCCTGATCGGCCTGGCGCTCGTGGTCGTCTACTGTCTGCTCTACTACCGGGGCCTGGGCATCGTGGCGGTGCTGAGCCTCGTGGTGGCCACGATCATCACGTACGCGGCGGTGGTCGTGCTCGGCCACAACGCCAACTTCCGCCTCTCGCTGCCCCACATCATCGGCCTGGTGGTCTCGATCGGCATCACCGCCGACTCCTTCATCGTGTACTTCGAACGCATACGTGATGAGATGAAGGAAGGACGGCGGTCGCTTCGCGCGGCCGTCGAGGTGGCCTGGGTCCGTGCACGGCGCACGATCCTGATCGCCGACGCCGTCATGTTCATCGCCGCGATCGTGCTCTACTTCCTGGCGGTGGGCGGTGTGGCCGGGTTCGCGTTCGCGATGGGCCTGACCACGCTGATCGACGTCGTGGTGGTGTTCCTGTTCACCAAGCCGTTCATCGCCTTGCTGGCGAGAGTGAAGTTCTTCGCCAAGGGGCACCCGCTGTCGGGTCTCGACGCGGAGCGCATGAGCGAAGCGGGTCAGTCCGGCAGCACGACCACTCCGCAGGAGGCCTGAGATGGGACTGGGGCGTCGCCTCTACCGCGGCGAGATCGACGTCGACTTCGTCGGCAAGTGGAGGCTCTGGTACAGCCTGTCGGGCCTCCTGCTGCTCATCTCGATCGCGGGCCTGGTGTTCAACGGACTCAATCTGGGTGTGGAGTTCAGGGGCGGCACGGTCTTCACGTTCAAGTCGGAGCAGGCCACCGTCGAGCAGGTCCGCGCGACCGTCCTCGACGAGGGCGTGCACCAGGCGATCGTCCAGTCGGCCGGCGAGACCGGCTGGCGGGTGACCACCGAGAGCCTCCCGGAGAACACCAGGGAGCAGGTGCAGTCCGAGATCGCCAAGGAATACAACGTCCCGGTCGGGCAGGTCAGCGTCCAGGCCATCGGCCCGTCCTGGGGCGGTGAGGTCTTGCAGAAGGCCTGGATCGGCCTGGCCGTGTTCATGCTGGCGATCATCCTGTACCTGTCGATGGCGTTCGAGCCGAAGATGGCGCTGGCGGCAATCGTCGCGCTCATCCACGACCTCGTCATCACGGCGGGCATCTACGCCTGGTCGGGTTTCGAGGTCACGCCCGCCACGCTGCTGGGCTTCCTGACCATCCTCGGTTACTCGCTCTACGACGCGGTCGTGGTGTTCGACATGATCAAGGAGGTCACGGCCAAGCTGGGGCACACGTCCAAGCAGACCTACTCGATGGCGGCCAACAACGCGCTCAACCACACGCTGATCCGCTCGCTGAACACCTCGCTGGTCGCGATCCTGCCGGTGGCGGCGATCCTGTTCATCGGCACCACGCTGCTCGGCGCGGGCACGCTGAAGGACCTGTCGCTGGCCCTGTTCGTCGGCATGATCGTCGGCACCTACTCCTCGCTGTGCGTGGCGACGCCGCTGCTGGTGACGCTGAAGGAGCGCGAGCCGAAGTACCAGGCCATCGCCAAGCGGCTGGCCTCCACCGGAGGCGGTGGCGGAGGCGGCAAGAAGGGTTCCAAAAGCGCGGCCGTAGCCAAGGGCTAGCCGGAGCTCCTGTACGACGCCCTCGCCCCTCTCCGGGGCGGGGGCGTCGTTCGTGTGCGTCCGGGCGCTCCGAGGGCCTCTCAGGGGCGTCCCAGGGCTCTCCGTACGGACCCGGGCCCGGAATGCACCATCATGGAGCCCGGCAGACGGCCGGTGGAGAAATGTGAGGAACACCATGACGGAGCTGAGCACGATCATCCTTGACCGGATCAGGGACGTGCCCGACTACCCCAAGCCGGGCGTCCTGTTCAAGGACATCACCCCGCTCCTGGCCGACCCGGTCGCGATGACGGCCGTAGTGGACGAGCTGGCCGGGCTGCACCAGGTGGACAAGATCGTGGGGATCGAGGCGCGCGGGTTCATCCTGGCCGCGCCGGTGGCGTACCGGGCGGGGGCCGGGTTCGTGCCCGTGCGCAAGAAGGGGAAACTGCCCGCCGAAACCCTGGAAGAGTCCTACGATCTGGAGTACGGCTCCGCGACCATCGAGGTCCACCGTGACGCCTTCACGCCCGGCGACCGGGTTCTCGTCGTCGACGACGTGCTGGCCACCGGGGGCACCGCGAGGGCGGCCGTGGAGCTGGTGAAGAGGGCCGGAGCCGAGGTGGTCGGCATCGCCGTGCTGATGGAGCTGGCCTTCCTCAAGGGACGTGAGCGTCTGCCGGGAGTGGAGTTGCACTCCCTCGTGATCGTGTGAGCCCGGCCCACGGAGGCCCAGGTCGGCTGCCTGGATACACTGGGGGGATCTGGACTCGAACGTGAGGAGCATTGCGTGAGGAGTCTGTGTGCCCCGTGACGTGGTCGCGCCCGACGTGACCGACGCCGGCAGTGCCGAGGCGCCCGGCGCTCCGGCGGTGCGTCGCAGGCGGTTCGGGGGTGGGGCCATGAATCCGGTGCTGGAGCCGTTGTTCCGGACGGTCCGGGCCACCCACCCCAAGGCCGACCTGCGGCTGATCGAGCGTGCGTACGACGTCGCCGCCTATCACCACCGCGACCAGAAGCGGAAGTCCGGCGACCCCTACATCACCCATCCGCTGGCCGTCGCGACCATCCTGGCCGAGCTGGGCACCGACGACGAGACGCTGTGCGCGGCCCTGCTGCACGACACGGTCGAGGACACCGCCTACGGCCTCGACGAGCTGCGCGGCGACTTCGGCGACACGATCGGGTCGCTGGTCGACGGCGTCACCAAGCTCGACAAGGTCAAGTTCGGCGACGCCGCGCAGGCCGAGACCGTGCGCAAGATGGTCGTGGCCATGTCGCGCGACATCCGGGTCCTGATCATCAAGCTGGCCGACCGGCTGCACAACATGCGCACCATGCGTTACCTGCCGGAGCACAAGCGCCACCAGAAGTCCCGCGAGACGCTGGAGATCTTCGCCCCGCTGGCCCACCGCCTGGGCATGAACACGATCAAGTGGGAGCTGGAAGACCTCGCCTTCGCCATGCTCTACCCCAAGCGCTACGACGAGATCGCGCGCATGGTGTCGGAGCGGGCGCCGCGCCGCGACCTGTTCCTGCAGGAGGTCATCGAGAAGGTCTCGGGCGACCTGCGCGAGGCCAAGATCCGCGCGGTGGTCAAGGGCCGGCCGAAGCACTACTACTCGGTCTACCAGAAGATGATCGCCCGCGACGTGGCGTTCGACGACATCTACGACCTCGTGGGCATCCGCGTGCTGGTCGACAGCGTGCGCGACTGCTATGCCGCGCTCGGCACCATCCACGCCAGGTGGAACCCGGTGCCCGGCCGGTTCAAAGACTACATAGCGATGCCCAAGTTCAACATGTACCAGTCGCTGCACACCACGGTGATCGGTCCCGAGGGCAAGCCGGTGGAGCTGCAGATCCGCACCCACGCGATGCACCACCGGGCCGAATACGGCGTGGCCGCGCACTGGAAGTACAAGGAGGAGGTCGGCGCCCCCGGCCCCACGGGCAAGGTCAAGCCGGGCAGCGACATGGCCTGGCTGCGCCAGCTCCTCGACTGGCAGAAGGAGACCGCCGACCCCGGCGAGTTCCTCGAGTCGCTGCGCTTCGACCTGTCGGTCTCCGAGGTCTACGTGTTCACCCCGAAGGGCCAGGTCATCGCCCTGCCCGAGGGGGCCACGCCGGTCGACTTCGCCTACGCGGTGCACACCGAGGTGGGCCATCGGTGCATCGGCGCCCGGGTCAACGGGCGGCTGGTGCCCCTGGAGTCGCGGCTCGGCAACGGCGACACGGTGGAGATCTTCACCTCGAAGTCGCCCGACGCCGGGCCGTCGCGCGACTGGCTGAAGTTCGTCAAGTCGGGCCGGGCCCGCAACAAGATCCGTCAGTGGTTCTCCAAGGAGCGCCGCGAGACCGCGATCGAGGCGGGCAAGGAGGCCATCGGGCGGGCCATGCGCAAGCAGGGCCTGCCGCTGCAGCGGCTGATGTCGGGCGAGTCGCTGCTGGCGCTCGCCCGCGACCTGCGCTATCCCGACGTGTCCGCCCTCTACGCGGCCGTGGGGGAGGGGCACATCGCGGCCCAGGCGGTCGTACAGAAGCTGGTGGCCTCCATCGGCGGGGTCGACAGCGCCGAGGAGGACATCGCCGAGACCTCGCTGCCGACCCGGCTGCGCGGCCGTCCGCGCGGCGGCGGCGCGGGCGTGGTGGTGGCCGGCGACGCCGACGTGTGGGTACGCCTGTCGAAGTGCTGCACCCCGGTGCCCGGCGACGAGATCGTCGGGTTCGTCACCCGCGGCCACGGCGTGTCCGTGCACCGCGCCGACTGCACCAACGTCCAGCAGCTCAAGACGCAGCCCGACCGGCTGGTCGAGGTGAGCTGGTCGCCCGGCGACGACAGCGTGTTCCTGGTGGCCATCCAGGTCGAGGCGCTCGACCGGCCGCGGCTGTTGTCCGACGTCACCCGCACACTGTCCGACCAGCACGTCAACATCCTGAGCGCGTCGGTGACGACGTCGCGCGACCGGGTGGCGATCAGCAAGTTCACCTTCGAGATGGGCGACCCGAAGCATCTGGGCCACGTGCTCAGGGCGGTGCGCGGCATCCAGGGCGTCTTCGACGTCTACCGGGTCAGCGGCGCGGGCAACTGACCGGCGCGCGCCCTGCCGGGGCGCGGTCAGCGGGCGCGCAGGCCAGGCAGGTTGACGACGATCGCCTCCTGGGTGCTGCGGGCGATCACCACGACCGCCTCCCGCGACGGGTCGGGGTTCTCCTCGCGGTGCGGCACGTACGGCGGCACGTAGACGTAGTCGCCGGGCCCCGCGTCGATGCGCACCTCCCTGTCGTCCTCCAGGAACACGAACGACGGCCTGCCGCTGACCACGTAGATCGCCGTCTCGGAGGCCCCGTGGTGGTGGTCGGAGGAGCGGGTGGCGGGGGAGACGTGGGTCTGGCCCATCCATAGCCGCGCCGACCCGGTGGTGGCCCCGCTGATCGCGGACAGGCGCCGCATGCCGGGGCTCTGCGCCGTATCGCCGGAGAGCGCCTCTGAGGCGACGTGACGCAGGGTCTGGTGGAAGGGGTCACCCTGGCTCCGGTAGCCCTCCCAGAGGCGCCCTCCGGCCCGTTCGAGCACGCCTGTGGCCACGGCCGTCAGCCTGGCGGGGTCGTCGTGGGCGCTCAGCAGCTCGTCGGCGAGCCCCGGATCGTGCGCGCGCAGCTCCCGCAGCAGCCACTTGCCGCTGCCCTGCCACCACCGCCCGGCGCCCAGCGCGGTCTTCGCCGCGGCCTGTACGACCTCCCAGCCGATGAACGCCCGCTCACCCGCGTCGGTCGCCCCCGCCAGGTCGTCGAGCAGGTCGGACAGCACGTGGCGGGACTGCTCGGCCTGGCCCGCCGTCTGCCCGCCCGGACCGGCCGAGACGCGCTCGCCCAGCGCGCTCTGCAGGTCGCTGGCCCGCCCGCCCGTCCTGTCGGTCAGCACGGCGCCCTCCGCGCAGACGCGCGCCAGCGTGGGCTGCCGCTCCTCGAAGCCCCGCTCGATGTAGGCGGCCAGGCTGGTCTCGCTGTGCGCGAACAACTCGATCGGCCAGCCCTGCCAGCGCAACGTCTCGCGATAGGGGCGGTCGAGACCGTCGAGCACCACGATGATGTCGAGATCTGAGGTGCTCGTGCGGCGCTCGGTGAGCACACTGCCGCCGACGAAGGCGTACAAAGCTCCCGGGAACGTCTCTTCGACGAAGGCGCGCGCGGCGGCGACGGGGTCCATGCTGGACAGCCTAGATCGCGGGCCCCGTCGCTCGCCGCCCGATTCGGCGACGGCGGCCCGCAGGTAAGGGGTGTTCGAAGCGGTCCGGCGAGGGGCGCCCGGCCCCCGCGCCGGACCCTAGCTGAACTCGGTGAGTGTGCGCTCGGCCTCCGCCAGCCACGAGCGGCGGGCGGTCAGGGCCTCCTCGGCCTCCTTGACGTCCTTGGCCCGCCCGGCGGCCTGCGCCTTGGACAGCCGCTTCTCGAGCTGCTCGATCGAGGTGCGGAGCTGGTCGACCGTGCTCTGGGCGCGGGCCCTGGCCTCGGGGTTGGACCGCTTCCACTCGGCGTCCTCGGCCTTGCGCACGGACTCGTCGACCTTGCGCAGCCCGCCCTCCAGCCGGTCGCGCTGCTCGCGCGGCACCGGTCCCGCGGCCTCCCAGCGCTCCAGGATGTGGCGCAGCGCCGCCCTGGCCGTGCGTACGTCGGTGACCGGCAGGATCTTCTCCGCCTCGGCCAGCAGCTCCTCCTTGGCCACCGCGTTGGCGGCCAGCGAGGCGTCCCGCTCGGCGAAGACCGCGGAACGCGCCTGGAAGAACTGGTCCTGGGCGGCCTTGAACCTGGCCCACAGCTCGTCCTCGGCCTCGCGGGAGGCCCGGCCCGCGCTCTTCCACTGCTGCATCAGCTCGCGGTAGTAGGCCGCGGTCGCGCCCCAGTCGGTGGAGCCGGCGATCGCCTCGGCCTCGGCCACGATGCGCTCCTTGGCCGCCCGCACGCCCTCGCGCTGCTCGTCGAGCCCCGCGAAGTACGTCTTTCGCCGCTTGGCGAACGCCGTGCGCGCCGCCGAGAGCCGCTTCCACAGCGCGGCCTCGGTGACCCGGTCGATGCGGTCGGCGGCCTTCCACTCCTCGACGAGCTGGCGCAGCCGTTCGCCGCCCGACTTCCAGTGGGTGGTCTCGTCGGCGATGCGCTCGGCCTCGCCGACGATGCGCTCCTTGACCTCCCTGGCCTCGGCCCGCGCGTGCTCGCGGGCCGCCTTGACCTCCTCGCGGCGCTGGGCCACCAGCTCGGTCAGGCTGTCGAGGCGGGCCGTCAGCGCGGCCAGGTCGCCGACGACGTGCGCGTCGGCGACGGCCTCGCGCAGCTTGACGATGCCGGCCTCGGCCTGGGCCGGCGCCAGATCGGTGCCCCTGACCCGCTGCTCGAGGAGCTGCACCTGCCCGGCCAGCTCGTCGTACTTGCGATGGAAGTAGGCCAGTGCCTCTTCGGGTTCACCGGCCTGCCAGGAGCCGACGGCCCGCTCTCCCTCAGCCGTACGCACGTAGACGGTGCCGTCGTCGTCTACCCGGCCCCACGGGTCGGTGCTCACCGTGTCCTCCCGCACTATCCATCAGACCCTTCGGGACTACTTCGTCCCTAGTTTGTATTACGTCAGCTCTTGCCGGCGATTGTCACGTCTTTGATTTCGAGGGTTTGCTTCGGTGCTCCGGTCCCGTCTCCCATGTCGGCGATGACTCCGGCTTTGCTCACCTTGTCCAGGATGTCGAGCCCCTTGGTGATCGTACCCACCGGTGTGTAATCGGGGGTGAGGCCGATGTCCCCGAAAACGAGGAAGAACTGGCTGCCCGTGCTGCCCGGGGCCTGGGTCTTGGCCATGGCCATCACGCCGCGCTTGTACTGGGCGCCGGTGAGGTTCTCCTCGGCCATGACGTAGCCGGGGCCGCCCGAGCCGTCGGTCTGGCTCTTCCCGTCGGCCTTGGCGGTCGGGTCGCCGCACTGGAGCATCGGGAACTGCGCGCTGCCGAGCCGGTGGCACTTGCTGCCGTCGTAGAAGTTCTTCTTCGCCAGGAACTCCAGCGAGTTCGTCGTGCACGGAGCCTTGGCGTTGTTCAGCTCGACCACGATGTCGCCCTGGTTCGTCTCGAACGTCATCGTCTTCGTGGCGGGCTCGGTCTTCACCTTCGCCGGCGGCATGCCGACGTCCTCGACCTGGCCGCCGGCCGTGTCCTTGGCGTAGTCGCACGTGCCCGTCGCCGGGTCGTACGGCTTCGGGCCCGTGGCCGCCGTCGCGGCGGCGGTCTCGGCGGGTGTCGCCGAGGGCGACGCGGCGGCCGCCTCGGTGCCCGGGTCGTTGCCCCCTAGGAGCGCGACCGCGGCCACGATGCCGCCGACCACGATCACCACACCGACGGTGGAGCCGATGATCGCCGTCCGCTTGGCCTTCTGCTCGCGCTCGACGCGGCGCTGCTGCTGCCGCTCGTAGTGCTCGCGCGCGAGCTGCTTCTGCCGGTCCTTCCCCGTGGCCACCGCTTTGCCTCCCATAGTCAATCAACTGAGGTGGGCGAATCGTATCGGCCAATGGGTAATGATTCGCAGCCCGGCGACCCGCACCGGTACCCTTCGGTTACATTCCCATTGGCTTTTCGACGAGATCACCTGAGGCAGATGCTCATCGCCGGCTTCCCCGCAGGGGCCTTCCAGACCAACTGTTACGTCGTCGCGCCTGCCGCCGGCGAGGAGTGCGTGATCGTCGATCCGGGCCAGGACGCGACCGACGGCGTCGACGAGCTGCTGCGCGAGCACCGGCTCAAGCCAGTCGCGGTCCTGCTCACCCACGGCCACCTCGACCACGTCTGGTCGGTGGCCCCCGTCTGCGGCGCGCGCGACGTGCCGGCGTGGATCCACCCGGAAGACCGCCACCTGCTGAGCGATCCGGCGGCCGGCTGGTCGGGCACCAGCGCCTCGCTGTTCGGCGGGCTGACGCTGAGCGAGCCCGACGACGTGCGCGAGCTGTCCGACGGGGCCGCGCTCCAGCTCGCCGGCCTCGAGCTCGTGGTCGACCACACGCCCGGCCATACCAGGGGGTCGGTGACCTTCCGGCTGCCCGGCGACGAGGTCATGTTCGCGGGCGACCTGCTGTTCGCCGGCTCCATCGGCCGCACCGACCTTCCCGGCGGCGACTACGCGACGATCCTGCGCAGCCTGGCTACCAAGTGTCTGCCGCTGCCTGACGATACGGTCGTCCTGCCGGGCCACGGACCACAGACCACGATCGGCCGCGAGCGCGTGACCAACCCGTACCTGAAGGAAGCCGCGCCGCACGCCGGTCCCACACGAGGGATCTAATGAGCTTCCAAGCACCGAAGGGCACCTTCGACTGGGTGCCGCCCCGCTCGGAGCGGGTTCTCGCCGTACGCGAGGCACTCGCCGCGCCGCTGCGCCGGGCGGGCTACGGCTACATCGAGACGCCTGTGTTCGAGGACACCCAGTTGTTCGCCAGGGGCGTGGGCGAGTCGACCGACATCGTCTCCAAGGAGATGTACACCTTCCCCGACAAGGCGGGCCGCTCACTGACGCTGCGCCCCGAGGGCACGGCCTCGGTCGTGCGCGCGGTGCTCCAGCACAACCTGCACACCGGCCAGCTCCCGGTGAAGCTGTGGTACTCCGGCAGCCAGTTCCGCTACGAACGCGCCCAGAAGGGCCGCTACCGCCACTTCTGGCAGGTGGGGGCCGAGGCGCTGGGCTCCGAGGATCCGGCGCTCGACGCCGAGATGATCGTGCTGGGCGTGCGCGGCTTCGCCTCGCTCGGGCTCAAGGGCGTCCGGCTGCTGCTCAACTCGCTGGGCGACAAGAGCTGCCGGCCCGCCTACCGGGCGGCGCTGCAGGAGTTCCTGCGCGGGCTCGACCTCGACGACGACACCAGGGCGCGCATCGAGATCAACCCGCTGCGGGTGCTCGACGACAAGCGGCCCGAGGTGCAGGCCCAGCTCACCGGGGCCCCGCTGGTCGTCGACCACCTGTGCGCGGCGTGCAAGGCGTACCACGAGGAGGTGCGCGGGCTGCTGAGCGCCTGCGGCGTCGCCTTCGAGGACGACCCCCGGCTGGTGCGCGGGCTCGACTACTACACGCGCACGACGTTCGAGTTCGTCCACGACGGGCTCGGCTCCCAGTCGGCCGTCGGCGGCGGCGGCCGCTACGACGGGCTCAGCGAGATGCTCGACGGCCCGCCGCTGCCCAGCGTCGGCTGGGCGCTCGGCGTCGACCGCACCTTCCTTGCCCTGCAGGCCGAGGGCTTGGCCGACGAGGAGGCGCAGGAGCGCGTCCAGGTGTACGGTGTGCCGCTGGGCGACGACGCCCGCCGCCGCATGTTCCTGCTCGTCGACGAGCTGCGCGGCGCGGGCCTGCGCGCCGACATGGCCTTCGGCGGCAAGGGGCTCAAGGGTGCGATGAAGGGTGCCGATCGTTCCGGCGCGCGCTTCGCGCTGATCCTGGGCGAGCGTGACCTCGCGGCCGCGGCCGTGCAAGTGAAAGACCTGGCCACCGCCGAGCAGGCCGAGGTGCCGCTGGCCCAGGTCGTCGACGTCTTGAAGGGGAAGGTGCAGTGACCGGCGAGCCGGGGCCGCTGCCGCCCCTCTCCTCTCAGCATGAAGGGAAAGTGCAGTGATCCGCACGCATACCGCCGGGTCGCTCCGCGAGGAGCACGCCGGGCAGCAGGTGACGCTCGCAGGATGGGTGGCCCGCCGCCGTGACCACGGCGGCGTCGTCTTCATCGACCTGCGCGACGCCTCCGGCTCGGCGCAGGTGGTCTTCCGCGAGGAGGACCACGCCCACGACCTGCGCGCCGAATACTGCGTGCAGGTCGTCGGCCAGGTCAGGGTGCGCCCCGAGGGCAACGAGAACCCCGACCTGCCGACCGGCGCGATCGAGGTGGTGGCCGAGCGGGTCGAGGTGCTGAGCGAGTCCGCGCCGCTGCCGTTCCCGATCGAGGGCAACGTGGGGGTGTCGGAGGAGGCGCGGCTGAAGTACCGCTACCTCGACATCCGCCGCCAGCAGGTGGCCACGGCGATGCGCACCCGCTCCAAGGCCACCTACCTGGCCAACGAGGTGATGCACGAGCTGGGCTTCGTCTACGTCGAGACGCCCACCCTGACCCGCTCCACGCCCGAGGGCGCGCGCGACTTCCTGGTGCCGGTGCGCCTGCAGCCCGGCAACTGGTACGCGCTGCCGCAGTCGCCGCAGCTCTTCAAGCAGCTCCTGCAGGTGGCCGGGCTCGAGCGCTACTACCAGCTCGCCAAGTGCTACCGCGACGAGGACCTGCGCGCCGACCGGCAGCCGGAGTTCACGCAGATCGACGTCGAGATGTCGTTCGTCGACCAGGAAGACGTCATCGAGGTCGGCGAGAGGCTGGTCGGCCGGCTGTGGAAGGACATCGTCGGCCACGACCTGCCGACGCCGCTGCCGCGCATGACGTACGCCGACGCCATGGCCCGCTACGGCTCCGACAAGCCCGACCTGCGCTTCGGCCAGGAGCTGGTCGAGATGACCGAATACTTCTCCGGCACCACCTTCCGTGTCTTCCAGGCCGACTACGTCGGCGCCGTGGTCATGCCGGGCGGGGCCGGGCAGACCCGCAAGGAGCTGGACGGCTGGCAGGAGTGGGCCCGCTCGCGCGGCGCCAAGGGCCTGGCCTACGTGCTCGTCCAGGAAGACGGCACGCTCGGCGGCCCCGTCGCCAAGAACCTGTCGGAGGCGGAGCTGTCCGGGCTGGCCGCCAAGGTCGGGGCCGAGCCGGGCGACGCGATCTTCTTCGCCGCCGGCGCCAGGAACGCCTCGCGCGACCTGCTGGGCGCGGCCCGGCTGGAGATCGGCCGCCGCTGCGGCCTGATCGACGAGTCGCTGTGGTCGTTCCTGTGGGTCGTCGACGCCCCCATGTTCGAGGAGGACGGCGAGGGCGGCTGGACGGCCGTGCACCACCCGTTCACCGGGCCGAAGCCGGAGTGGGCCGACAACTTCCAGGACCACCCCGGCGAGGCGCTGGCCTACGCCTACGACATGGTCTGCAACGGCATGGAGATCGGCGGCGGCTCGATCCGTATCCACCGGGCCGAGATGCAGCAGCGGGTGTTCGACGTGCTGGGCATCTCCAAGGAGGAGGCCGAGAGCAAGTTCGGCTTCCTGCTGGAGGCGTTCAAGTACGGCCCGCCCCCGCACGGCGGCATCGCCTACGGCTGGGACCGCATCTGCATGCTGCTGTCCGGCGGCGACTCGATCCGCGACGTGATCGCGTTCCCGAAGACGGCCTCCGGCTTCGACCCGCTCACGGGCGCGCCCACGCCGATCACGGTCGAGCAGCGCAAGGAGGCGGGCGTCGACGCCCAGCCCAAGTCAGAGGCGGCCAAGGCCGACGGGCCCAGGGCCGAGGTCTCCCAGGTCCAGGCGTAGCGGCGCTCCGGCGGGTCCGCGCGACGGGCCCGCACGCGGCGAAGAGCCCGTCGCGTGGGTGAGGGCCGGTTCCCTGGCAGAGGGTTCCGTGGCAAAGGGACGTGGCACAGCGAAAGCGGCAGGCACCGGCGGTGCCTGCCGCTTTGGCGCGGGTCCTCCTACTTGAGGGTGACCTTCTCGATGACGAGCGGGAGCTTCGGCGCGGAGGAGCCGCCGTCGCCCGTGATGTCCTCGGGGTTGGTGAGCACGCCGCCCTTGGAGATCTCGTCGAGGATCTCCATGCCCGACTTGACGACGCCGAGCGGCGTGTACGCCGGCTCGATCTGGGTGTTCTCGTCCGTCAGCGAGAAGGCGAACTGGCTGCTGTTCTGCCCGGCCGCGTCCAGGGGCTGGGTCAGGAAGACCACGCCCCTGGTGTACGGCATGACGCCCACCGCCTCGTCCGTGAAGACGTAGCCGGCGTTGCCCTGGCCGTCGGTGGCGTTCTTGCCGTCGGCCTTGGCCTGCGGGTCGCCGCACTGGATCAGGCCCAGGCCGGAGGTCTCGGGCGTGGCCAGGCGGTGGCACTTGTTGCCCTCGTAGAAGCGCTTCTTCGCCAGGAAGGCCATCGAGTTGACCGAGCACGGGGTGGCGTTGGGGTCGACCTCGATGACGATGTCGCCGCGGTTGGTCTTCAGTGTCATCGTCGACAGCTTCAGGTTGGGCTGCTTGGGCGGCAGGCCCACGTACTTGTGCGGGACCGACTTGTCACGCTTGTACGTGCAGGAGATGTCGCTCGCCTTCCTGGGCGGCGCGGTGCTCGGCAACTCGGTCGGCAGCGTGGCGGAGGGCGAGGCCGACGCGGACGGCGAGCTCTGCGCCGAGGCGGGCTCCGTACCGTCGCCGCCGTTGACCAGGGTGGTCGCGGCGAAGATGCCGCCCGCGACCACGACGACGGCCACGGCCGCGCCGATGAAGGTGTTCCGCCTGCCCTTGGCGTTCTGCTCGGCCGCCCGTTTCGACTGGCGTTCCTTGTGCTCTCGCGCCAGCTCTTTCTGGCGGTCCTCTTCGCTCTGGCGGTCGTCGCCGCTCACCGCTATGTCCTCTCGTTTTTGCCGTCGCATGACCAAACAACTCCGCGCATGCTACCGGCCCCTGATATGTGACGGACGTAAGTGGCGAAAGCCGCATGGTGCGACTGATGAGGTCGTGAACCATATGGTGCTGCCATTCGTAGTTGAAATGAGCACTAAGGAGCGCCTCATGTTCGACGAGATCATGGGCCTGCCGGCCCATCCGCTGATCATTCACTTCGCCGTGGTGCTGACCCCGCTCCTCGTCGCCGTCGCGGCAGTCTACGCGCTGCTGCCTCGCTGGCGTACCCACATGGCGTGGGCGGTGGTCCTGCTCGCCCTGGCCTCCCCCGCGGCCGTCCTCGCGGCCAAGGAAAGCGGCGAGAACCTCGAGGCGGCCCGCTTCGCCACGGCCGAGGGCGAACTGGCCGCCCGCATCTCCACGCACCAGAGCTTCGCGACCCCGCTGCTCCTCTCGGCGGCCGGGCTCGGCGTGGCCGCCCTGCTGCTCGTCTACTCCACCACCCCCGCCCGCGACTCCGTCGGCCGCGACCGCTTCGGCCGGCCCGTCACGGTGGTCCTCTCGGCGGTGACCGTGGTGCTGGCGGCCGTGGCCGGCTATTTCGTCTTCCGCGCAGGGGACTCGGGGGCGCGGGCGGTGTGGTCGTAGCCGCGTCGAGCCCTTGCCTCAGCGTGTAATCTCGCGTTGTGGATAGCCTGTTCGATTCGGCGGCCGAGGAGGCCACCCCGCAGCCCCTCGCGGTCCGGATGCGCCCGCGCACGCTCGACGAGGTGATCGGCCAGCGTCACCTGCTCGGGCCGGGCACTCCGCTGCGGCGCCTGGTCGAGAGCGAGGCTCCCATGTCGCTGTTCCTGTGGGGCCCGCCCGGCACCGGCAAGACCACGCTGGCCTACGTCGTCTCCAACGTCACCGAGCGGCGCTTCGTCGAGGTCTCCGCCGTGTCGGCGGGCGTCAAAGACGTACGCGCCGCCATCGACAACGCCCGCCGCGAGCTGGGCATGAGCGGCCGCCAGACCGTGCTGTTCGTCGACGAGGTGCACCGCTTCAACAAGGCCCAGCAGGACGCCCTGCTCCCCGCCGTGGAGAACCGCTGGGTCACCTTCATCGGCGCCACCACGGAAAACCCGTTCTTCTCGGTCATCTCGCCGCTGCTGTCGCGCTCGCTGCTGCTCACGCTGGAGTCGCTGTCCGACGACGACGTGCGGGCGGTGCTGGAGCGGGCGGTGTCCGACCCACGCGGGCTGGGCGGGCGCGCGACGCTCTCGCCCGAGGCGCTCGACCACCTCGTACGCCTGGCGGGCGGCGACGCGCGGCGGTCGCTGACGTACCTGGAGGCGGCGGCGCTGCTGGCCGACGACATCACGGTGGAGGTGGTGGAGAAGGCCGTCGACAAGGCCGCCGTGCGCTACGACCGGCAGGGCGACCAGCACTACGACGTGATCAGCGCGTTCATCAAGTCGATGCGCGGGTCCGACGCCGACGCCGCGCTCCACTACCTGGCCCGCATGATCGAGGCGGGCGAGGACCCGCGCTTCATCGCCCGCCGCGTCGTCATCTTCGCCTCGGAAGACGTGGGCATGGCCGACCCGACGTGCCTGCAGACGGCGGTGGCCGCCGCGCAGGCGGTGCAGCTCATCGGGCTGCCCGAGGGGCAGATCAACCTGGCGCACGCGGTCATCCACTGCGCGATGGCGCCCAAGTCCAACGCCGTGGTCAAGGCCATCGGGGCGGCCGTCGGCGACGTGCGCAAGGGGCTGATCGGCCAGGTGCCCGGCCACCTGCGCGACGCCCACTACCCCGGGGCGGCCAAGCTCGGGCACGGCGACGGCTACAAATACCCGCACGACTTCGACCACGGGCTGGTGCGCCAGGACTACGCGCCCGAGCAGGTGCGCGGGCGGCGCTACTACGAGCCGACCCGGCACGGGGCGGAGGGCCCGGTGGCCGAGCGGTGGGCCAAGATCCGTGACTTCCTGCGCGGCTCGTGACGCCGGCGCCCCGCCGCGCGCGTCCGTGCGGCACGGGAACGGCCGGCGTCAGGCGAGATCCGAGCCTCGCGTGAGCCGTCACCGGAGGGCAGGGAGCCGCCGTGGCTGCCTGATCAAGGGAGGTTTCCGCACTAACCTTGTCACCCGAACGCGATAGGGTCTTGCCGTTCCGGCCCAGCGTACGAGGGAGATGAGCGGATGCTTACCGCTGGAGAGGTCGCCGGGCTGATCGCGGCCACGGGCTGGGTGGTCCTTGTCTGCGTCATGGCCATGGTGCTCGTCAAGCTCGCCAGGCTGCTCACCGAGACCACCAAGGCGGTCGCCGACCTGAACAACCGCCTGGGGCCGCTGCTCGACGACGTCAGCGTCACGGTCAACGAGACCAACAGGCAGTTGGTCGCCGTCGAGGCCATCGCCCACGACGTCAAGCAGGTCAGCGGGCACGCGGCCAGGCTCAGCGCCGTGACCCAGACCATCTTCACCGGGCCGCTGATCAAGGTGTCCTCGCTCGGCTACGGCGTGCGCCGCGCCATCGAGGCCCGCCGGACGCGCACGCCCGCCAGAGCGCGGCAGCGGCGGCCGCGATGATCCGGCGGCTGTTCTACCTCTCGCTCGGGGCGTTCCTCGCCTTCTGGGTGATGCGCAGGCTCCAGGCCCTGCACCCCGACCACGTCGCCCGCCGCACGGCCGACGGCGCGGCGGGGATGCTCCGGCGGGTGAGAGACTTTACTACCGACGCGCTCGGCGAGGCCGAGGCGCGCGAAACCGAGTTGCGGGCGCGCTTCGGGCTCGACAACGCTGAAGACGACAACTGACCACACGACTGACTACAGCAAAGGATGGCCACCATGGAGTCGGCAGAGATCGCCCGCCGCTTCCTGCGCTTCTTCGAGGAGCGTGGGCACAAGATAGTGCCCTCGGCCAGCCTGATCGCTGAGGACCCGACGCTTCTCCTGGTCAATGCGGGTATGGTGCCGTTCAAGCCGTACTTCCTGGGGCAGCGACGGCCTCCGGGGTCACGGCTGGCCACCGCGCAGAAGTGCGTGCGCACCCCCGACATCGACATGGTCGGCAAGACCACCCGGCACGCGACGTTCTTCCAGATGCTGGGCAACTTCTCCTTCGGCGACTACTTCAAGGCCGAGGTGATCCCCTTCGCGTGGGAGCTGCTCACCAGGTCCGAGTCCGACGGCGGCTTCGGCTTCCCGGAAGACAAGCTGTGGGCGACGGTCTACCACGACGACGACGAGGCGTACGACCTCTGGCGCAACAAGGTGGGCGTGCCCGACGAGCGCATCCAGCGCCGCGGCCTGGAGGACAACTACTGGCACATGGGCGTGCCCGGCCCCGGCGGCCCGTGCTCGGAGATCTACTACGACCGCGGCGCCGAATACGGCAAAGAAGGCGGCCCGGTCGCCGACGAAGACCGCTACCTCGAGGTGTGGAACCTCGTCTTCATGCAGTACCAGCTCAGCGCCGTCCGCTCGAAGGTCGACTTCGACATCTCCGGCGACCTGCCGAGCAAGAACATCGACACCGGCATGGGCCTGGAGCGCATGGCGGCGATCCTGCAGGGCGTCGACAACCTCTACGAGATCGACACCACCTACAAGATCCTCGACCGGGCGGCCGAGCTGACCAAGACCCGCTACGGCCGCGACCACCGCGCCGACGTCAGCCTGCGGGTGATCGCCGACCACGTGCGCACCGGCACCATGCTGGTCGCCGACGGCGTCCTGCCGAGCAACGAGGGCCGCGGCTACGTGCTGCGCCGCATCCTGCGCCGCTCGATCCGCAACCTGCGGCTGCTCGGCTCGGGCGACGAGCGCTACATGCACGAGCTGACCGACGTCGCGATCAACGTCATGGGCGAGCAGTACACCGAGCTGAAGGCCGACGCGCCGCAGATCCACGCGGTCATCGACGCCGAGGAGGTGAGCTTCCTCGGCACGCTCCGCACCGGCACCGCGATCTTCGACGTGGCCGTCGAGGAGACCAAGCGCAAGTCCGGCGCCGCGATCTCCGGCGACCAGGCGTTCCAGCTCCACGACACCTACGGCTTCCCGATCGACCTGACGCTGGAGATGGCGTCCGAGCACGGGCTCAAGGTCGACGAGGAGGGCTTCCGCCGCCTCATGAAGGAGCAGCGGGAGCGGGCCAAGGCCGACGCGGCGGCGAAGAAGACCGGAAACGCCGACATCTCCGTCTTCGGGCAGCTCCTGGAGGCGGCGGGCAAGGTCGAGTTCCTCGGCTACGACCAGACCGAGGCCGACACGAGCGTGGTCGGCATCCTCGTCGACGGCGTGTCCGTCCCGGCGGCCGGCGCGGGCGCCACGGTCGAGGTCGTGCTCCAGCGCACCCCGTTCTACGCCGAGGGCGGTGGCCAGCTCGCCGACCAGGGCCTGATCCGCACGAGCGGCGCCGAGGTCGAGATCACCGACGTGCAGTCGCCGCTGTCCGGGCTGGTCGTGCACCGCGGCAAGGTGCGCGCCGGCGAGCTGCGGATCGGCGACGAGGCGCAGGCGGAGATCGACCTCGAGCGCCGCCGCGCGATCTCGCGCAGCCACAGCGCCACCCACCTCGTCCACCGCGGCTTCAAGAACGCGCTCGGCGAGACGGCGGCGCAGGCCGGCTCGGAGAACTCGCCCGGCCGCTTCCGCTTCGACTTCACCGCGGCGGGCGCGGTGCCGCCCAGCGTGCTGCGCGACGTCGAGGACGAGGTCAACGCGGTGCTGGTCAACGACCTCAAGGTCAACGCCTTCTACACCTCCCAGGCGGAGGCCAGGGCGATGGGCGCGCTGGCGATGTTCGGCGAGAAGTACGGCGACGAGGTCCGCGTGGTCGAGATCGGCGACTACTCGCGCGAGCTGTGCGGTGGCACCCACGTCCACAGCTCGGGCCAGCTCGGCCTGGTCAAGGTGCTGGGCGAGCAGTCGGTCGGAGCGGGCGTGCGCCGCGTCGAGGCGCTGGTCGGCATCGACGCCTTCCGCTTCCTGGCCCGCGAGAGCGTGCTGGTCAGCCAGCTCACCGAGCAGCTCAAGGCGCGCCGCGAGGAGCTGCCCGAGCGCATCGACGGCATCGTCACCCGCCTGCGCACGGCGGAGAAGGAGCTGGAGCGGCTCCGCTCGGCCCAGGTGCTCCAGGTGGCTGGCGAGCTGGTAGCGCAGGCCCGTGACCTGCGTGGTGTCTCCGTCGTGACACACCGCGCGCCTGATGGAACCGGCGCCGACGATCTGCGTAAGCTCGCGCTTGATGTGCGTGGCAGGTTCCCGGCCGACCGGCCGGCGGTCATCGTGATCGTCGGCGTCCCCTCCGACCGGCCGGTGGTGGTTGCCGCGGTCAACGAGGCGGGGCGCGAGCGGGGGCTCAAGGCCGGGAAACTGGTCGGCGTCGCCGCCAAGGCTCTGGGGGGTGGCGGTGGCGGCAAGGACGACGTCGCGCAAGGCGGTGGCACGCGGCCGGAGGCGATCGGCGACGCGTTGCGCCTGGTCGAAGAGGCGATTTCTGGGCAGCTCGGCTGACATGAGATTCGGTTCACGGATCGGCGTCGACGTCGGCTCCGTACGCATCGGCGTGGCCCGCAGCGACCCTTCCGGGCTGCTGGCCACGCCGGTCGAGACTGTCAGACGAGGCAAGGGCGACCTCACCCGCATCGCCGCGATCGTCGCAGAACACGAGGCGATCGAGGTCGTGGTCGGGTTGCCCACCTCGCTGTCGGGGCGTGAGGGTCAGGCGGCGGGGCTGGCGCGCGAGTTCGCCGCCAGGCTCGCGGCCCGGCTGGCGCCCACGCCGGTCCGCCTGTTCGACGAGCGGCTGACCACGGTCGCGGCCCAGCACGGGCTGCGGGCCAGCGGCGTACGGAGCAAGAAGCAGCGCGGCGTCGTCGACCAGGCGGCGGCCGTCGTACTGCTCCAGGACGCGCTCGACTCCGAGCGCGCCACGGAAAGACCACCAGGCAGGCCCGTCGAACCGCCAACAGCGGCCGACGGATCTGCCTCATGAGCGGGAAACCGGACGACGGGGACGACGTCGGTGAGGTGATCCCGTTCCGCCCGGGGGAGGGCGCGGCCGACGAGCCCGACCCCCCGGCCGCCGAGGAGCGGCCCGAGGCGGAGAGACCATCGGCCGAGCGGCCGGTGGACGAGCCCGCGGGGCCCGAGGCGGAGGTCATCCCGCTGCCCGCGCGTCGGCACGGGGCCATCCGCAAGGCCGGGCTGCTGTCCGCGGGCCTGCTCGCCGGGGTGCTGGCCCTGGGTGTGGGGGCGATCATGGTGCTCAAGCCGTACCTGAGCCCCGACGACTTCGACGGGCCGGGCAGCGGCGCGGTGACCGTGCGGATCGCGCCCGGCTCCAGCGCGCAGGCGATCGGCTCGGTGCTGGCCGAGGCCGGGGTGGTGGCCAGCGCGCAGTCGTTCGTGAACGCGACCGAGGACCGCGCGGTGAGCGACCGGCTGCGGCCCGGGCACTACCGGCTGCGCAAGGGCATGGCCGCGGGCGCGGCGCTCGACCTGCTGCTCGCTCCCGCCTCCCGGGTCGTGCGGCGGGTGACCGTGCCCGAGGGGATGCGGGTGTCGGAGGTGTTCGACCGCGTGGCCAAGCTGACCGGCCTGCGCGTGGACGACCTGCGCAAGGTGGACAAGGCCCTGGTCGGCCTGCCCCGGTACGCCTCGGGGCTGGAGGGGTTCCTGTTCCCCGCCACGTACGAGGTCGAGCCCGGCGACACGGCCGTGGACGTGCTGGCGGCCATGGCCGAGCGCTTCGCCGCCGCGGCCCGCCACGTGGGGCTGGAGGAGCAGGCCGGTCGGGTGAACCTGACGCCGCTCCAGGTCGTCACGGTGGCCAGCATGATCCAGGCCGAGGGCGGCACCGACGAGGACTACCCGAAGATCTCCAGGGTGATCTACAACCGCCTGGCCAAGGGCACCCCGCTGGAGATCGACAGCACCGTCCTGTACGCGCAGAACCGGAGAACACTGAAGGTGACGGAGCGTGACACCAAGGTGAACTCTTCGTACAACACCTACCGCCACCGAGGGCTGCCGCCGGGACCCATCGCCAATCCCGGAGAGAAGGCGCTGATGGCGGCGCTGAACCCTGCCGATGGTGATTGGCACTGGTTTGTCACCACGGATCCGGCGCATAGAATCACCAAATTCACTGACAAAGAGAGCGAGTTCGTGAGATACCGGGAAGAGTTGAACAAGAACCTCGGGACGAGATGATGTTCGACGGGACCACCCCTGGCCCCCGGCAAAAGCCCCAAAACGGGGCATGCGTCCTCTTTCCGTCCCTTAGCATGGCTACCCAGAGTGATCCCCGCCGGTCGTCCCCCCGCGTCCGGCGGATCCCCCAGTTTCGCTCGGTGACTCCAGCCGGTTGGGCAGATCTGCTTGACGCCCGGCTGCCGGCACCGGGAGATTGGCCAGCGCACCTATGAACGATCTCGATCTGAACACGCTGCTCGGCCCCGAGGACGACGAAGGCTCGCCTCGGCGCCGTACCCGAGCCGGCAAACGCGGCGGCCGCCGCCGTCGCCGTCGCCGCAACCGGGGCGGGCTGCTCGCGCCGCTGCTCGCCTTCGTCGTCCTGGCGGGCATCCTCGGCGGGGGCGGCTACTACGGCTACCTCTGGCTCAGCGACGCGCTCGTGCCCGACGACTTCACCGGTCAGGGCGCGGGCGATGTCGTCATCGAGGTCAAACAGGGGCAGAGCGCCTCCGAGGTGGCCGAGGAACTGGCCAAGCAGGGGGTCGTGGCCAGCGCCAGGGCGTTCACCAACGCGATCGGCAACGCGGGCAAGAGCGACCAGTTGCAGCCCGGCGAGTACAAGATGCGCAAGCGGATGTCGGCCGCCAACGCCGTCACGTTGCTGCTCGCCCCGGACAGCCGGATGCTCGTGACGGTCACGCTTGAGGAGGGCCTGCGGCTGTCCCAGACGCTCGCCAAGCTCGCCAAGGAGACCGGCAAACCGGCCAAGGACTTCGCCGCCGCGGCCAAGGACACCGAGGACCTCGGCCTGCCGTCCTACGCCAAGGGCCGGCTGGAGGGCTACGCCTTCCCGGCCACGTACCAGTTCCAGCCCAAGACCACCCCCAAGGAGATGCTGGCGGCGATGGTCAAGCGGTTCAACCAGACCGCCGACCAGATGGACCTCGAAGGCGGCGCCAAGGCCCTCGGCCGCCCGCCGCACGAGATCATCGTCATCGCCAGCATCGTCCAGGCCGAGGCCGGCCGGCAGGAGGACATGGCGAAGATCGCCCGCGTCATCTACAACCGGCTCGAACTCGATCCGCCGATGAAGCTGCAGATGGACAGCACGGTGATGTACGCGCTCAACAGGTTCCGCACGACCGCGACCATCGCCGAGACGGAGACCAAGCACCCGTACAACACGTACATGAACCTGGGGCTGCCGCCCGGCGCGATCACCAACCCGGGTGACCACGCCATCGAGGCGGCGCTCAGTCCGGCCAAGGGTGACTGGCTCTACTTCGCGGCCACCGACCCGAAGAGCAACGTCACGAAGTTCGCGAACACGTACGCCGAGTTCCAGCAGTTGGAGGCCGAGCTCAGGCGGAACGGCGGCTGACCGCCCCTGCGTCTGCCCGGGGCACCCCCCGGGCCGCCGCGCCGCCGCGCCGCCGCGCGCCCGAGGCCGCCG
Organism: Nonomuraea sp. NPDC051298; assembly: GCF_055586305.1. Lineage (NCBI taxonomy): Bacteria > Bacillati > Actinomycetota > Actinomycetes > Streptosporangiales > Streptosporangiaceae > Nonomuraea > Nonomuraea sp. NPDC051298. The sequence goes on along the minus strand of NZ_JBVJIM010000001.1, from coordinate 65,719 downwards.
CGCGCCCGAGGCCGCCGCGCGCCCGAGGCCGTCCGAGGCGTCCGCGGGCGGGCGTCATGCGGCCGGGGGACAGGGCGGGGCGACGAGGGCGATAGGGTCGTGCCTGTTCGGAAGGAGTGGGGATGCGGGCTGCGGTGATGGGCTCGCCCATCGGTCATTCGCTCTCGCCCTGCCTGCACAGGGCCGCCTACCGGGCGATGGGGCTCGACGGGTGGAGCTATGAGGCGTTCGAGTGCGACGAGGTCCGGCTGCCGGAGCTGCTGGCGGGGCTGACGCCCGTACGCGGGCAGGCCGGCGCGGGAGACGACGCCTGGGCCGGGCTGTCGCTCACGATGCCGCTAAAGCGGGCCGTGCTGCCCCTGCTCGACACGGTCTCCGAAGCGGCCCTGGAGGTTGGCGGGGCCAACACCGTGATCTTCAGGGACGGGCGGCGGCACGGCGACAACACCGACGTCTACGGCATCGAGCGGGCGCTGGCCGGGGCCGGGGTGCCCGCGCCGCGCTCGGCGACCGTGCTGGGCGGCGGCGCCACGGCGGCCTCCACGCTGGCGGCGCTGCGCAACCTGGGGCTGTTCTCGGTCACGCTGCTGGCGCGCGACCCGGCGCGGGCCGGGGAGACGGCGGAGGTGGCCGAGCGGCTGGGCGTGACGCTGTCGATGGAGACGTTCGACAAGCTCGACGCGTTCACGGGGGTGGACCTGGTGGTCTCCACGCTGCCGGGCGGGGCCGCCGACGCCTTCGCCGACCGGCTGGCGCGGGTGCCCGCGCTCTTCGACGTGGTCTACTCGCCGTGGCCGACGAGCGCCGCGGCGGCGGTCGCGGCCGCGGGCGGCACGGTGGTCGCCGGGTTCGAGATGCTGCTGCACCAGGCGGTGCGGCAGGTGCGGTTGATGACCGGCGCGGCCGACGTGCCGGTGGAGGCCATGCGCGCGGCGGGGGAGGCCGAGATCCGCAGGCGCTCGGCCGCCGGACCCGCGTCCTGACGGCGGTTGCGGACCCCGGCGGCCCGTCCGGAATGACGGTGGCGGGGGCCCGGCGGTCCGCCTGGAACGACGGTTGCGGGCTCCGGTGGTCCGCCCGGAATGATTCGAACGGCCCCAGGCGTTGTGGTAATGTAGCTCTCTGATCGGTCCGGCATGCCTTGCTGGACGCGCAAGCGGAGGTCTCCCTCCCACCTGAGTCGCCGGAAAGGCGGCCGGGTCCAGGATCACGCCGGACTACTCCGGGGAGCTCAAGGCCACGAAGCCGAAGAGCTCAGTGGCCCCGCATGCGCGACGTGCGGGGCTTTTCGCGTTCGCGGGAATGCGTAAAGCTCCGATGCGACGAGCACGTAGGGATCGCAAACCTAGGAGGCCCCATCAGCACTGAGCCCCGCATCAACGAGCGTATCCGAGTTCCCGAGGTTCGCCTCGTGGGCCCGAACGGCGAGCAGGTAGGCATCGTCTCGATTCACGACGCGCTGAAGCTCGCCCAGGAGGCCGACCTCGACCTCGTCGAGGTCGCGGCCACAGCTCGACCGCCCGTGTGCAAGCTCATGGACTACGGCAAGTTCAAGTACGAGTCCGCGATGAAGGCGCGCGAGGCGCGCAAGAATCAGGCGCACACGATCATCAAGGAGATCAAGCTCCGGCCGAAGATCGACCCGCACGACTACGAGACCAAGAAGGGTCACGTGGTGCGGTTCCTGAAGGCGGGAGACAAGGTCAAAGTCACGATCATGTTCCGCGGACGCGAGCAGTCCCGGCCGGAGCTCGGTTTCCGGCTCCTGCAGCGGCTGGCGGACGACGTCCAGGAGCTGGGGTTCGTGGAGTCCCACGCGAAGCAGGACGGCCGTAACATGATCATGGTGATCGGTCCGCACAAGAAGAAGGCCGAGGCGAAGGCGGAAAAGGCCGCAGCCAAGGCCCAGCGTGGCAGCGAGGAGCCTTCCGAACAGGAGGCGTGACCCGCGGTTGGGGTTAGCCTTACAACACCCCAGCAGCCACCGGCAGACGAAGACGCCGCGACCGGGTCGGCCAGCACCGGCCCGGCCAGCGGCACGACCGAAACGAGGAGAGACGGCGACATGCCGAAGATGAAGACGCACAGCGGTGCGAAAAAGCGGTTCCGGGTCACCGGCACCGGCAAGATCAAGCGTCGCCGTGCCAACCGCGCGCACTACAACGAGTGGAAGTCGTCCACGCTGACGCGCCGTCTCAAGAACGAGGTCGTCCTTTCCGACGCCGACTCGAAGAAGATCAAGAAGCTGCTCGCCAAGTAGTGCGAACCCCCGGGGAGAAGAATCATGGCACGCGTGAAGCGGGCGCTCAACGCCAAGAAGAAGCGTAAGGTCGTCCTCGAAAGGGCGAGAGGTTACCGTGGCCAGCGGTCGCGGCTCTACCGCAAGGCCAAGGAGCAGATGCTCCACTCGATGACGTACGCCTACCGCGACCGCAAGGATCGCAAGGGCGCTTTCCGTCGTCTGTGGATTCAGCGCATCAATGCCGCCGCCCGCCAGAACGGCATGACCTACAACCGCCTGATCCAGGGTCTGCGCCTGGCCAACATCGAGGTCGACAGGAAGATCCTGGCCGATCTCGCGGTCAACGACAGCCAGACCTTCGCCACGCTCGTCGAGGCCGCCAAGAAGGCGCTCCCGGCGAACGTGAACGCTCCGGCCGCGAGCTGAAGCGGCTGATCTGACCGAGGGGCCCACCGACGACGGTGGGCCCTTTGTTGCTGTCTGCACGAGCCGCGTGGGCCCACTTCAGGGGGTCGGCCGCGGGGACGGGCCGCATGAGCCGTCCGCACGACTGGGGGAGACGATGGCCGGGTCCGAACTGACCAACGTGAGATCGCCGCGGGTCAAGGCCGCCAGGCGGCTCACCAAACGGGCCTTCCGCGAGCAGGACAGAAGATTCCTGGCCGAGGGGCCGCAGGCGGTGCGCGAGGCGCTCAAGCTCGACGGCGTGCCGCTCGAGCTGTTCAGCACGGCCGAGGCCGAGCTGCGCCACCCCGAGTTGATCACCGAGGCCACGCTCAAGGGCGTGCCCGTGCACCGGGCCAGCGGCGAGGTCATGGCCGAGCTGTCGCAGACCGTGACCCCGCAGGGGCTGGTGGCCGTCTGCGGGCTCGTCCACGTGCCGCTGGAGGAGGCGCTGTCCGGCCAGGCACGGCTGGTGGCGGTGCTGGCACACGTGCGCGATCCTGGCAACGCCGGGACCGTCATGCGGGCGGCCGACGCCGCCGGGGCCGACGCGGTGGTCTTCACCGACGCCTCCGTGGACCCGTACAACGGCAAGTGCGTACGCGCCAGCGCTGGCAGCCTGTTCCACGTGCCCGTCGCGATCGGTGCACCCGTGGGCGCCGCCGTGCGTCAACTCAGGGAGCGGGGGCTGCGCGTGCTGGCGGCCGACGGCACGGGCAAGCACACGCTCGACGATGTCGATCTCTCGGGACCGACCGCGTGGATCTTCGGCAACGAGGCGTGGGGACTGCCGGAGGAGATACTCGCCGAGGCGGACGATGTGGTCAGAGTGCCCATCTACGGACAGGCTGAAAGTCTGAACCTGGCCACCGCAGCGGCGGTATGCCTTTACTCCTCGGCCAGGGCGCAGCGAGTGCCCTAGGCGGCCGGAAACCCGCTATTGTCGGCGTTGTAGGTGGAGGAGGCGAGGTCGTGCACGGCGCAGACACCGACGGGCGAGTCGTGGCCGCCCTGTGCACGATAGCCATCGACGATCTTCCCGACGGCCTCATCGTGACCGACCGAAACGGGCGCGTGCAGGCGGTCAACCGGGCCGCCGCCCGGCTCACCGGCGTCGCCATGGAGCGCGCGGTCGGCCGGCACATGAACGACGTGTTCCCGTTCCGCGACAACGACGGGCGCGACTGGTGGAAGGCGCTCGACCCCGAGGGCGGGCTGCGCACCCGCGTACGCGTGCCCGAGCGGCCGCTGCACCTGCCCGGCGGGCAGGAGCTCTACGTCGCCGCCCGGCTCGTCCGCGAGCCGGAGCGCGGCGGCGAGGTCGACCGCGTGGCGATCACGCTGCGCGACGGCGGCGCGCGGGCCAGGCTGGAGCGCAGCCGCGCCGACCTGGTCTCCACCGTGGCCCACGAGCTGCGCTCGCCGCTGACCAGCGTCAAGGGCTTCACGGCGACGCTGCTGGCGAAGTGGGAGCGGTTCACCGACGAGCAGAAGCGCGTCATGCTGGAGACCGTCAACAACGACGCCGACCGCGTCACCCGGCTCATCACCGAGCTGCTCGACGTCTCGCGCATCGAGTCCGGGCGGCTGGAGGTGCGCCGCCAGGTCGTCGACCTGCCCGCCAGGGCGCGGCGGCTCGTCGCGGGCCGGGTCGCGGCAGGTGAGGCCGAAGACCGGTTCCACCTGATCGCGGGCGCCGACCTGCCGGAGATGTGGCTCGACCAGGACAAGATCGACCAGATCCTGGGTAACCTGGTGGAAAACGCGCTGCGCCACGGGCGCGGCACCGTGACAATAGAGATCGAGTCCTTCGAGTGGGGAGTTGCCGTGTCGGTGCGCGATGAGGGCGAGGGCATCGAGCCCGAGCTGGCTCCGCGCGTCTTCAGGCAGTTCTGGCGGGGCGGCAACAGCCGTCGCCGCGGCGGCACCGGGCTCGGCCTGTTCATCGTCAAGGGTTTGGTCGAGGCGCACGGCGGCACGATCACGGTGGCGCGGGCCCCCGAGGGCGGGGCGGAGTTCCGATTTACCCTGCCCACCGGCACGCCCGACTTCGCCGGCGTCTAGTCGCCGCGTTCGGGCCCGGTGGGCGGGTCCCACTAGACTCTTTTCCGCTCAAGCCCTGGATACGGAGCTCACTCTTGTCTGACTACGATCCCGTCGAGGTGACACCGTTGCATGCCGACGAGTTGTCGCGGATGGAGGCCGACGCCGTCGCCGCGATCAAGACGGCCGGCGACCTCGACGCACTCAAGCAGGCCAGGCTGGCGCACGCGGGCGACCGCTCGCCCATCGCCCTGGCCAACCGTGAGATCGGCGCCCTGCCGCCCGCCGCCCGCGCCGAGGCCGGCAAGCGCGTCGGCGCGGCCCGCAAGGCGATCAACGAGGCGCTGGCCGCCCGCCAGGCCGAGCTGGAGGCCGAGCGCGACGCCCGGGTGCTCGTCGAGGAGACCGTCGACGTCACCCTGCCCTGGGACCGGCGGCCGCGCGGCGCCCGCCACCCGCTGACGACGCTGCAGGAGCGCATCGCCGACGCGTTCGTCGCCATGGGCTACGAGGTGGCCGAGGGTCCCGAGCTCGAAGGCGAGTGGTTCAACTTCGACGCGCTCAACATCGCCAAGGACCACCCGGCCCGCTCCGACCACGACACGTTCTTCGTCGACTCCACCGAGTCGGGCATGGTGCTGCGCACGCAGACCTCGCCGGTGCAGATTCGCGCGCTGCTCCAGCGCGAGCTGCCGGTCTACGTGATCTCCCCGGGCAAGACGTTCCGCACCGACGAGCTCGACGCCACCCACACCCCGGTCTTCCACCAGACCGAGGGCCTGGCCGTCGACGAGGGCCTGACGATGGCCCACCTCAAGGGCACGCTCGACCGGTTCGCGGAGGTGATGTTCGGCAAGGGCATCACCACCCGGTTCCGGCCCAACTACTTCCCGTTCACCGAGCCGTCCGCCGAGATGGACCTGAAGTGCTTCGTCTGCCGGGGCGCCTCGGCGGTCCCCGGCAACCCGCCCTGCCGCACCTGCAAGTCGGAGGGCTGGATCGAGTGGGGCGGCTGCGGCATGGTCAACCCGCGCGTGCTCGTCGCGTGCGGCGTCGACCCCTCGCGGTACTCCGGCTTCGCGTTCGGCATGGGCATCGAGCGGACGCTGATGTTCCGCCACAACGCCGAGGACATGCGTGACATGGTCGAGGGAGACGTGCGCTTCACGCTCCCGTTCGGAATGGAGATCTGATGAAGGTCCCGCTCTCCTGGCTGCGGGAGTATGTCGATCTCCCGGCGGCCACCGCGCAGGAAGTGGCCGACAGGCTCACCGCGGCCGGGCTCAAGCTCGAGTCGATCTCCTCGCACGGCCACGACGTCAAGAACGTCGTCGTCGGCGAGGTGCTCCAGATCGAGGAGCTGACCGGTTTCAAGAAGCCGATCAGGCACTGCAGGGTCGAGACCGGCGAGGCCGAGCCACGGATGATCGTCTGTGGCGCCACGAACTTCGCCGCGGGCGACCGCGTGCCGGTCGTGCTGCCCGGGGGCGTGCTGCCCGGCGGGTTCGAGGTCGGGGCGCGCAAGACGTACGGGCGCGTGTCCGAGGGCATGATCTGCTCCGAGCGCGAGCTGGGGCTGGGCGACGACCACAACGGCATCATGGTGCTGCCCGCGGGCACGCCGATCGGCGCCGACGTGGTCGAGTTGCTCGGGCTGCGCGACGAGGTGATCGAGCTGGAGATCACCCCCGACATCGGCTACGCGCTGTCGATCAGGGGGGTGGCGCGCGAGACCGCCACCGCGTTCGGGGTGGCCTTCCGCGACCCCGCCGACGTCGAGCTGCCCGCCGAGAGCGGGCCGTCGTGGCCGGCCGTCATCGCCGACCCGACGGCGTGCGACCGGTTCGTGCTGCGCGAGGTGCGCGGCTTCGACCCGGCCGCGCAGAGCCCGCTGTGGATGCGCGTACGCCTCACCCGGGCCGGTATGCGGCCGGTGTCCCTGGCCGTCGACGTCACCAACTACCTGATGCTGGAGCTCGGGCAGCCGCTGCACGCGTTCGACCGGGCCAGGCTGACGGGCGAGATCGTGGTGCGCAGGGCCGAGGCCGGTGAGCGGCTGGAGACCCTCGACCACGTGGTGCGCGAGCTCGATCCCGACGACATCCTCATCACCGACCAGTCGGGGCCGATCTCGATGGCCGGCACGATGGGCGGGCTGGAGACCGAGATCTCCGGCAGCTCGACCGACATCGTCATCGAGGCCGCCCACTTCTCCGCGACCGGCATCTCGCGCGAGTCGCGCCGGCACGGGCTGGTGTCGGAGGCGTCCAAGCGGTTCGAACGCGGCGTCGACCGTGAGCTGCCGCTCGTCGCCTCGTGGCGGGCCGTGCAGCTCCTGGCCGAGCTGGGCGGCGCGAGCGTCCAGCCCGGGGTCACGCACGCCGAGGTCGAGGTGACGCCCGCGCGCATCGCGATCCCGGCCGGCCACCCGAGCCGGGTGGCCGGGATGACGTATTCGAAGGACACCGTGGTCGCCCGCCTCGAACAGGTCGGCTGCGTCGTGACCGACGGCGCCGACCCGGCCGTGCGCAAGGGCGGCGTGGCCCCGACCGGCGTCGTGACCGGCGGCGCGCTGGCGGCCAGGCTCGCGGTCACCGGCGACGACATGATCACCGTGACGCCGCCGTCCTGGCGGCCCGACCTCACCGACCCCAACGACCTGGCCGAGGAGGTCATCCGGCTGGAGGGCTACGAGAGCCTCCCGTCGGTGCTGCCCTCCGCCCCGGCGGGCGCGGGCCTCACCGAGTCGCAGCGCCTGCGCAGGCGGGTCGGCCGGGCGCTGGCCGAGGGCGGCTACGTCGAGGTGCTCAGCTATCCGTTCATCAGCCCCGACGACTTCGACCGGCTGCAGTTGCCCGCCGACGACGCGCGCCGCCGCGCCGCCCGGCTGGCCAACCCGCTGTCGGAGGACGAGCCGCTGATGCGCACGACGTTGCTGCCGGGGTTGCTGAAGACCCTCGTACGCAACGTCGGGCGCGGCTTCCCCGACGTGGCGCTGTTCGAGACGGGCGCCGTCTACCGGCCGCGCGAGAGCGGGCCCGCGACGGCTCCGGTGCTCGGCGTCGAGCGCCGGCCGACCCTCGAGGAGCTGGCCTCGATCGAGGCGGCGCTGCCCGAGCAGCCGCTGCGGGTCGCGGTGGTGCTGGCCGGGGAGTTCGAGCGGTCCGGCTGGTGGGGCGACGGGCGCGCGGCCTCGTGGGCCGACGCGGTGCAGGCCGCCCGGCTGGTGGCGGGTGAGGCGCGGCTGGAGCTGTCCATCAGCGCCGACCAGCACGAACCGTTCCACCCGGGCCGGTGTGCCGCCCTCTACGTGGGCGACACGCTGGTGGGGCACGCCGGTGAGCTGCATCCGCGGGTGGTCGAGGCGTACGGGCTGCCGGCGCGCACGGCGGCGATGGAGCTGGAGCTGTCGCGGCTGGAGGCGGCCATGCCGGGGCCGGTGCAGACACCGTCGGTGTCGGCCTACCCGGTGGCCACCCAGGACGTCGCGCTGATCGTGCCCGACTTCACGCCGGTGGCCGACGTCGAGGCGGCGCTGCGCGACGGGGCGGGGGAGCTGCTGGAGTCGATCCGGTTGTTCGACGTCTACGCCGGGGAGCAGGTGGGCGAGGGCAACAAGTCGCTCGCGTACTCGATGCGGTTCCGGGCCGCCGACCGTACGCTGACCGTGGAGGAGACCACGGCCGCGCGCGACGCGGCGGTCGCGATGGCGGCCGACCGGGTGGGCGCGCAGCTTCGCGGGTGAGCGGCTGACGAGGTGACGCGGGGGGTCGGCGCGGCGGACGCCGCGCCGGCCCTCAGCGGGTGCGGGGCCGGTAGAGCGTGGTGAGGTCGATGTCGATGTCGAACGGGACCGTGAGCTTGAGCCGGTCGTGGTGAACGCCGGCGCTGGCGTAGGCCTTCGTGCCGGGGTCGCGCTCGAAGACGAAGACCGCGGGCTGGCCGTGGATCTCTTCGACCCGCCAGTAGTGCGGAATCCCGGCTTCCGCGTAGAGGACGGGCTTGCGCTCCCGGTCGCGGATCTCCGAGTCGGGTGAGACCACATCGACGGCGAGGACGACGTCCGCGGCGTCGAAGTAGGTGATCCCGCTGGTGAAGATTGCGTTGGGCCCGAGAACGACCAGGTCGGGCTCGGGACGTTGCCGAGGTCCGAGTTTGATGCTCATCTGCTGGCGCACTTCGTGGTCTTCGGGCGCGAGTTCTTCCAGCTCGACGTGCAGCCGGAAGAGTACGGAGGAATGGAAGTCTCGCTGTGGGCTCACGAAGACCAAGCTTCCATCAATCAACTCTGTGTGCGCAGGCAAATCCGGAGGGTGATCGAGGTCGTCTGCCGTGAAGCCCTCTGGCGGTGGGATCAACCAGTCGGGGTGAGAAGGATGCGTCATCTTTTCGATCATCGCTTCGGCAGTCATGGTCCAAACGCTACCAATCTCTTGTGCTCACGCCAGGTAAACGACAGGACACGGTCGGGTAAGTCTGGAGGATCGGTATGGCGCGGTTGCTGGTCTTCGGCGAGCGGGACGACGCGGAGGAGGTGGCCGAGACGCTGGGGGAGTGGTTTCCGGAGGTGGGGGTGCCTCGGGTGGTGCGGGAGACGCTGGCCGGGGAGGACGACGCCGAGGACGCGCAGTGGCTGGTCGTCGTCGAAGGGCTGGACGAGGCCGCCCTGGGGCGGGTGGACGAGCTGGTCGAGCGGTACGACGGGTGGCGCGAGGAGAGCTGACGGCGGACGGTCCTAAGAGGGGGGCCTCCCAGGACCTGGCTGGTTGACGTGCCCGGTGCGGGCTCGGGCGGGCCGAGGTTGTTCGTCGGGTGCGAACATGTGATCCGGTGCGGCCGGAGTGCGGGAGAGTGGGCGTATGCGTGTCGCCGTGCTCTCCGACGTCCATGGTGTGCTGCCCGCGCTCGAAGCCGTGCTGGCCGAGCCCGAGGTGGTGGCCGCCGATCTGATCGTGCTCACCGGTGACGTGGCGGCCGGGCCGATGCCGGTGCAGACGATCGACCTGCTGGTCTCCCTGGGCGAGCGCGCGTTGTGGGTGGGAGGCAACGCCGACCGCGAGCTGGTGGAGGCGGCCCGGGGGAAGGAGAGCCCCTATCCGTCCAGCCAGTGGGCGGCCGGGCGACTGCGGGCCGACCAGGTCGAGCTGCTCGCCGGGCTGCCCGCGCGGCAGGTGCTGGAGCTGGGGCGGCTGGGGGAGACGTTGTTCGTGCACGCCACGCCGCGCGGCGACGAGGAGATGATCCTGGTCGACAGTTCGCTGGAGCGGTGGGGCGAGGTGCTGGCGGGGGAGAGCGCCGAGACGGTGGTCGTGGGCCACACGCACATGCCGTTCGTCCGGCTGGCCGATCGGGTGCTGGTGGTCAACCCGGGGTCGGTCGGGATGCCGTACGGGAGATACGGGGCGCAGTGGGCGTTGCTCGACGGGGAGAGCGGTGCGGTGACCTTGATGACCACGCCGCTCGACGCTCGGCGGGTGGGGGAGCGGCTGGTCGCCGAGAGCGGGTTCGAGGGGATCGAGGAGTGGGTCGGTGAGTACGTTTCCCACGTCTACTCCGACGCCGAGGCGCTGACCGTCTTCGCGAAGGCGGAGCGGCGCCCCTGATCGGCGGCGGTTCAGGGGCGCCGATGTTCGGTGGTGCCCGGGGCACCGATGTTCGGTGGTGCCCGGGGCACCGATGTTCGGTGGTACCCGGGGTGCTGGAGTTCGGTGGTGCCGGGGGTTCTGGTGTTCAGCGGTGCCGAGGATGCTGTGTCAGGTGGTTTTCGCCTCTGCTTTGGCGTCGGCCTCCCTGCGGGCCTTCCCCGCCAGGGCGTGCTCGTCCGTGCGCGCGTCGTACCGGCGGAACTTCGGCAGGGCGGCGGCCAGGCCGAGGACGGCCGCGACGCAGAGCAGGCCGCCCGCCCCGAGGGAGAAGCGGGTGCCGCCGATGTTCCCCATGAGGCTGGCCCGTGCGTTGCCCAGCATCGGGCCGCTGGCGTAGGAGAGCAGTTCGATGCCCGCCAGGCGGCCGCGCAGCTCGGGCGGGATGGTCTGGTTCCACATCGTCATGCGGAAGATGCCGCTGATCATGTCGGCCGCGCCCGCGAGCGCGAGGCAGGCGAAGATCAGCCAGATGTTCGGAGCCAGGGCGGCCAGGGCCACCGCCGCGCCCCAGGCCGCCGCCGCCACGATCACGCCGAGACCGTGGCGCTGCACCCGTGCCGTCCAGCGGCCGGTGAGCGAGGCGATCAGCGCGCCCACCGCGGCGGCCGAATAGAGCAGCCCGAGGGCCTGCGGCGCCTTCAGCTCGTCGGCCAGGAACGGGAACAACGCCGTCGCCATCGCGAACACCATGGCGGCCATGTCCACCAGGTAGGTGCCTATGAGGTCCTTGCGGCCCACCGCGTATCTCACGCCCTCGACCAGCGACCGCAGCGACGCGGGCGCGGCATCCTCGGCGGCGGGCAGCGACCTGACCCGGCTGAGCAGGACCATCGACACCAGGAAGGTCAGCGTGTCGAGCGCGTACGCCGAGGCCGGCCCCCATGCCGTGACCATCAGGCCGCCCAGCGCCGGGGCCACGATGGCGCCGAAGTTCCAGCGCAGGCTCGACAGCACCGCGGCGGCGCTCTGTTGCTCGTGCTTGACGACCTGCTGGATCACGGCCTCAAGGCTCGGACGTTGCAGGGAGGCGATGCCGGTGGAGAGCGCGCCCATCACGTACAGGACCCAGACCTGGGGGTCGGGCAGCATCGCGTTGACCATGAGGGCGGCGGTGGTGACCAGCAGGCCCAGCTCGCTCAGCACGATGATCTTGCGGCGGTCGAGCGCGTCGGCGATGGCCCCGCCCCACAGCCCGCACACCACCATCGGGACGAACTCGGCCAGGCTCACCAGCCCGACGGCCAGGTAGGAGTCCGTCAGCTCCTTCATCTGGTACGGCACCGCGACCATGGAGATCATCGTGCCGAACATCGTGATGACGCCGGACCCGAAGAGCAGCCGGTAGTCGCGGGAGTCGCGCAGCGGGCTCAGGTCCAGCGAAAGGTGACGGAGAAGGCGTTTCACGGCAGCGGGCACGAAGTGCAATTTTCCGGTGAACGCCGTGGTCAGGGCAACTCAATTTGTGACCGTGTGAATGCTCGGCCCTGGGGCGGTCGGGGTTTCGGCGGGGCAGCGCCGAGGCGGCCCTCGGAGGTTGTTCCGGGGCCGCCTCGGTCAAGGTTTCAGTGGTCAGGAGGGGACCTTGTCCAGGAAGCCGAGGGCCTTGCGGATCCTGCCGTCCTCGGCCAGCTCGATCACGTCGAACCCGATCGCGACGGGCTCTCCGCCCGCCGGGCCCAGGTGCCAGGTGAAGCGGGCGGTGTGGTGGTGGGCGTCGTACAGGTCGCCGGGGGTGAAGACCAGGCCGGGGAACATGCCCTGCGCGCCCTCGATCACCGCGGCGATCCCGGCGTGGCCGGAGACGTCCGCCAGCGGGTCGGTGTAGGTGGCGTCCTCGGTCCACAGGTCGGCCACGGCCTTGGCGCGAGCCTCGGGGTCGGTCTCGTTCCAGCAGGCGACGTAGCGGTCGATGAGGGTCATGGTTCTCGTTCTTTCTCTGGGGTCTGAAGGCGGTGGGTGGTCAGGCGGCGGTGCGGGTCCTGCGCAGGCCGGTGATCTGGAGTTCGGCGAAGAGGGCGACCACCAGGGCCTGGGCGATGGCCCAGGCGGATCCGGCGGTGGTGAGGTCGGCCGCTCCGGTGACGACGGCGGCGATGCTGCCCAGGGTCCAGACGATGTTCATGGCGATCACGGCCCGGGTGCCGGTGGGGGAGATCTGGCGGCGGGCGGCCAGGAGGCCGACCGCGACGGCGTACGCGAGGAGGAAGACGCCGATGCCGCGCAGCAGGCCGGTGCCGGGGCCGAGCAGGGGGCTCACCGGGGTGGCGAGGGCGAGGTAGGCCAGGCCGTTGCCGCCGGTGACGACGGCGTCGGCGGCCAGCGCGAGGCGCAGGAACTTCATCCGGTCGGGGGTGACGGTCACGGCGGTCATATCGGGCTCCTTTTACGGACGGCCTGGTCGGACACCTGAAAGATGTCAGGCCGTGGGTAGGGGCCGCGATTACCCGTGAGGTAGGCGAGGACCGGAATCCGCGCTCTCACCAGGGAGAACGCGGATGATGTGAGGACCGTCACGCAGGCGGGTCCTGGGGCCGCCTCAGGGGTTGCCGAGGATCTCCCGGCGCAGGTGCGTCTTGAGGATCTTGCCGCCGGGGTTCCGCGGCAGTTCGGCGTCGCGGAACCACACGTGTGCCGGGATCTTGAACTTGGCGATCCGGCCCGAGAGGAACGTCCGCAGCTCCTCTCCCGTGACCGACGCGCCGGGAGCCAGGCGGATGACCGCCCCGACCTCCTCGCCCAGTTCCTCGTGCGGCACCCCGATCACGGCCACGTCGTCCACCGCCGGGTGCTCGAACAGCGCCGCCTCCACCTCGGCGCAGTAGACGTTCTCGCCGCCCCTGATGACCATGTCCTTGGCGCGGTCCACGATGTAGACGAAGCCCTCTTCGTCGATCTTGGCCAGGTCGCCGGTGTGCAGCCACCCGTCCACGAACGTCCGCGCGGTCGCCTCCGGCTTGTTCCAGTAGCCCAGGATGACGTTCGGGCCGCGTACGCACAGCTCGCCGACCTCGCCGGCGGGCAGCTCGGCGCCGGCCGGGTCCACCACGCGCACGTCCACCACGGGGGAGGGCACGCCGATGCTCTCGGGTCTGGCCAGGTAGTCGGCGCCGCCGTTGCCGATGGCCAGGGCTGAGGTCTCGGTCATGCCGTAGCCGTTGGAGGGGGCGCGGTCGGGGAGGTACGTGGCGATGCGTTCCAGAAGCTTGGGCGGGGAGGGGGCGCCGCCGTAGCCGAGGGTGGTCAGGGAGGACAGGTCGTACTTGCCGAAGTCGGGATGGGACATGAGCTGCCAGGCGTTGGTGGGCACGCCGACCATGGCGGTCACCCGTTCGCGCTCGATCAGGCGCAGCGCCTGCTCGGGGTCCCACTTGTACATGAGCACGAGGCAGCCGCCGCCGAACATCGTGCTCGTCATGGCCGAGAAGCAGCCGGTGACGTGGAAGAGCGGGACGGTCAGGAGCGAGACCCTGCGGACGCCGGCCGCCGCCCCCGGGTCCTGCCCGGCCAGGACGGTCGCGCGCATGAGCCCGTACGCGATCGTCATGGGCGACTGGCCCAGGTTGCGGTGGCTGCCCAGCGCGCCCTTGGGGCTGCCGGTCGTGCCCGAGGTGTAGAAGATCGTGGCCGGGTCGTGCGGGGCCAGTTCGACGTCGGGGAGCTTCGCGTCGGCGGTGACCTCGCCCATGACCTCGTCGAACGCACGGGCCCCGGCCGGTGTCTCACCCCTGGTGACGATCATCGGCACGCCCGTGGCGGCCAGCCGGGCCGCGCGCTCGCCGTCCGCGATCAGCACCTTGGCGCCGGAGTCGCGCACGCCGTAGGCCAGCTCGGTCTCCGTCCACCAGGCGTTGAGCGGTACGGCGACGGCGCCCGCCACCAGCGCGGCCGAGAACGAGACCACCCATTCCGGGTAGTTGCGCATGGCCACGGCCACCCGGTCGCCCTTGGTCACGCCGTACTCCTCGACCAGGCGGGTGGCGAGGGTGGCGGCGCGGCGGAAGTGGTCCTCGAACGTGAGGTGCTCGTCCTCGTACACCAGGAAGACCTTGTCGCCGTGGAACCTGCTCATCTCCAGCAGCGCCCGGAAGTGGGCGGGGGCGTGCTTCCACGTGCGTACGCCGGTGTCGCCGATCTCCTCGATCTCGAAAAGCTGGCCGGGGCCGGTGAGCTGGGCCTGGACCTGGGCGTGCGAAAGAGACATCCGCTGAACTCCCGCAGTGGACGATTATCCCGGATAAATCACAGTACCGACCGGTAGGTACGTCGCGCTAGACGGTCAAATCGTGACCGAGTGCCATGTGAAAGTTTCACTTGTCATCCGATAGTTTCAGCCCTCCAACTGCTGCTCTGGTGCTGCGGTGAGTTCGTGGTTGACCGCGCACTCACCGGTCAATACCGTCGTCGGTGCGGTCCGATCCGGGCCGAAACTTTCGGAACCGAGTGCCTGCCTCCGGAGGTAGATGTCCCGTGCATTCGTCCTCGCTCCTCAGAGCCCTCACGTTAGTGGGGATGCTCGCAACCTTCCTCCTGCCCACCAGCCCGTTCACCAGCGCGGCCGAGGCGTCGGCGCCCCTGCGCACCCACGCCGCGGCCCGGGGCAAGTTCATCGGCACGGCGCTGGCCACCGGCCCGCTGTCGAACGAGACCTCCTACCGCGACCTCGCGGCCACGGAGTTCAGCCAGGTCACGGCCGAGAACGCGATGAAGTGGGAGTCCACCGAGCCCAGCCAGGGCCAGTTCACCTTCTCCGGCGCCGACGCCGTCGTCAACTTCGCCACCCAGAACAACCAGCAGGTCCACGGTCACACACTGGTGTGGCACAGCCAGACGCCGGGCTGGGTGCAGGGCCTGGGCGCCACCGCCATGCGCGCGGCCATGCAGAACCACATCAGCCAGGTCGTCGGCCGCTACGCCAATAACCCGGCCGTGGTGTCGTGGGACGTGGTGAACGAGGTGTTCGACGACAACGGCGGCATGCGCACCTCGTTCTGGTACAACACGCTCGGCCAGAGCTACATCGCGGACGCCTTCCGCGCCGCCCGCGCCGCCGACCCCAACGCCCGGCTGTGCATCAACGACTACAACGTCGAAGGCGTCAACGCCAAGAGCACCGCGATGTACAACCTGGTCGCCTCGCTGCGCCAGCAGGGCGTGCCGGTCGACTGCGTGGGCCTCCAGGGCCACCTGGCCATCCAGTACGGCTTCCCCGGCGACCTCCAGCAGAACCTGCAGCGCTTCGCCGACCTCGGCGTCCAGGTGCGCATCACCGAGCTGGACGTGCGCATGCAGACGCCCAGAGACGCTGCCAAGGACGCCACCCAGGCCACCTACTACCGCAACGTCGTCAACGCCTGCAACGCCGTCACCGCCTGCGCCGGGGTGACGATCTGGGGCTTCACCGACAAGTACTCCTGGGTGCCCGACACGTTCCCCGGCCAGGGCGCGGCGCTGATCTACAACGAGAGCTACCAGCAGAAGCCCTCCTACACCGCCGTGCACGACGCGCTGGCGGGCGGCACCGGCGGCGACACCACCCCGCCCAGCACGCCGGGCACGCCCTCGTCCGGCAGCGTCACCGCCAACTCCGCCGCGCTGACCTGGGCGGCCTCCACCGACACCGGCGGCAGCGGGCTGGCCGGGTACAACGTCTACCGGGAGCAGGGGGCGACCGACCCGCTGCTCGGGCAGAGCACGACCAACTCGATCAACCTGACCGGGCTGTCACCGGCCACCCAGTACCAGGTCTACGTGCGGGCGCGTGACGGGGCGGGGAACCTGTCGGGCAACTCGCCGGCGGTCACGTTCACGACCACGTCCGGCCCCGGCGGCGGCGGGCCGTGCACCGCGGCGGGCACCGTGCAGACGCAGTGGAACAACGGCTACGTGATCCAGCCCGTCACCGTCACCAACACCGGCTCCTCCGCCATCACCGGCTGGACCGTCACCTTCACCCTGCCCGCCGGGCACACGCTGACCGGCTCGTGGAACGCCACCCTGACCGTCAGCGGCCAGACCGTCACGGCCAGGAACGCCAACCACAACGGCGCCCTCGCGCCGAACGCCGCCACCAGCTTCGGCTTCCAGGTGAGTCGCCCCAACGGCAACACGCAGACGCCGTCGGGCTACACCTGCGCCTGAGCGGAGGATCCCCCGGGGCCTGCCCGCCTGCCCGCCCGGCGCCGGTCGCCGTCCCGGGGGATCCTCTTCACGGATGGGGTGCCGACCCGATCGTCATCGCGGGCGGGCGTTGCCCGGCGCCATCAGGATGCATAACGTTTTGTGTGAGGCGCCATCGAAGGCTGACACACCCATCCGCTGAGGAACCTGCTGAGGAGCTTGCCTGATGCATGACGACCGTAACCTGGTCGAAGGCCGTTTGAAGCGTGTGCTGGAGGAACGGATCCGCCCGGCGATCCACCCCGAGTCGGTGCCGCTGGAGGTGTCGGTCTGGCACGCGCCGGACGAGCCCGTCCCGGTGGCGGAGGGCCTGGCCGCGCCGCCGCAGCCGATCGCGGTGGGGCAGGCGTGGGGCGCGCCGTGGGGCACGAGCTGGTTCACGGTGTCCGGCACCGTGCCCGCGGAGTGGCGCGGGCGGATCGTCGAGGCCGTCCTCGACCTCGGGTTCGACGAGAACATGCCGGGCTTCCAGTGCGAGGGCCTGGTCTACCGCCCGGACGGCACCCCGGTGAAGGGCCTCAACCCGCGTAACCAGTGGGTCAGGATCGGCTCACCCGCCGAGGGCGGCGAGGAGGTGCGCCTGCACGTCGAGGCCGCCTCCAACCCGGTCATCCTCGGCGCCCACCCCTTCCGGCCGACGTGGCTGGGCGACAAGGAGACGGCCGGCGGCGAGCCGCTGTACCGGCTGGCCCGCATGGACCTGGCAGTCTTCGACGAGACGGTCTGGCAGCTCGTCATCGACCTGGAGGTGCTGGGCGAGCTGATGCTGGAGCTGCCCGTGGAGGGCGCCCGCCGCTGGGAGCTGCTGCGCGCGCTGGACCGGGCGCTCGACCGGATCGACCTGCAGGACGTGAACGGCACCGCGGCGGCCGCCAGGGCGGAGCTGGCCGGGGTGCTGTCGGCCAGGGCGGTGCCGTCGGCGCACCGGATCAGCGCGGTCGGGCACGCGCACATCGACTCGGCCTGGCTGTGGCCGCTGCGCGAGACCGTGCGCAAGGTGGCCAGGACGACCTCGAACATGACCGCGCTGCTGGAGGACGAGCCGGACTTCGTGTTCGCGATGTCGCAGGCCCAGCAGTGGGCCTGGGTCAAGGAGCACCGGCCCGAGGTGTGGGCGAAGGTGACCAAGGCCGTGGCCGCGGGCAGGTTCGTCCCGGCGGGCGGCATGTGGGTGGAGTCCGACACGAACATGCCCGGCTCGGAGGCCATGGCCCGGCAGTTCGTGCACGGCAAGCGGTTCTTCATCGACGAGTTCGGCGTGGACAACGAGGAGGTGTGGCTGCCCGACACGTTCGGGTTCGCGGCCGGGCTGCCGCAGATCATCAGGGCGGCCGGGTCGAAGCGGCTGCTCACGCAGAAGATCTCGTGGAGCCAGGTCAACACGTTCCCGCACCACACGTTCCTGTGGGAGGGCATCGACGGGAGCCGCGTCTTCACCCACTTCCCGCCGGTCGACACCTACAACTGCGCGATGACGGGCAGGGAGCTGGCGCACGCGGCCCGCAACTTCAAGGACAAGGGCGTGGCCAGGCACTCGCTGGCCCCGACCGGCTGGGGCGACGGAGGGGGCGGCACGACGCGGGAGATGGTGGCCAAGGCGGCCCGCGTACGGGACCTGGAGGGCTCTCCCACGGTCACCTGGGAGACGCCGGCCGAGTTCTTCGCCAAGGCCGAGGCGGAGAACCCGAACCCGCCCGTGTGGGTGGGGGAGCTCTACCTGGAGCTGCACCGGGCCACGCTGACCAGCCAGGCCAAGACGAAGCAGGGCAACCGGCGCAGCGAGTCGCTGCTGCGGGAGGCCGAGCTGTGGGCGGCGACGGCGGCGGTGCGCACGGGGGCGGCGTATCCGTACGAGCGGCTCGACCGGATCTGGAAGACGGTGCTGCTGCACCAGTTCCACGACATCCTGCCCGGGTCGTCGATCGCGTGGGTGCACCGGGAGGCGCGCAGGACGTACGAGGTGGTGGCGGCGGAGCTGAACGAGATCATCGACGAGGCCCAGCACGCCCTGGCCGGTGACCCGTCGGGCGGCACGCTGGTCTTCAACGGTGCCCCGCACGCCCGGCACGGCGTGCCCGCGGGCGGCGCCGCGCAGGCGGTCCCCGGGGACGCGACGCGGGCGCACCCCCGCGAGGGCGGCGGCTACGTCCTGGACAACGACCGGCTCAGGGTGGAGATCGACGGCCGCGGGCTGGTCGTCTCGGTCGTTGACGTACGGCAGGGCAGGGAGGCGGTCGCGCCCGGCCGGGCGGCCAACCTGCTGCAGCTCCACCCCGACTTCCCCAACAAGTGGGACGCCTGGGACGTGGACGAGTTCTACCGCAACACGGTCACCGACCTGACCGAGGCCGGCGAGGTCCGCCTCGACGGCGACGCGGTCGTGGTCAGGCGCTCGTTCGGCGCCTCGTCGGTGACCCAGCGGCTCACGCTCGCGGACCGGAGCCTGGAGATCGACACGGAGGTCGACTGGCACGAGACAGAGAAGTTCCTCAAGCTGGCCTTCCCGCTGGACGTGCACGCCGACCGCTACGCCTCCGAGAGCCAGTTCGGCCACGCCTTCCGCCCCACCCACACCAACACGAGCTGGGAGGCGGCCAAGTTCGAGGCGTGCAACCACCGTTTCGTGCACGTGGCGGAGCCCGGCTGGGGCGTGGCGCTGGTCACCGACTCGACCTACGGCCACGACGTCACCCGCGACGTGGACGAGCACGGCACCACCACGACGCTGCGCGTCTCGCTGCTGCGCGCCCCGCGCTTCCCCGACCCCGAGACCGACCAGGGCGTGCACCGCTTCCGCCACGCGCTCGTCCCCGGCGCGGAGATCGGCGACGCGGTGCGCGAGGGCTACTTCGTCAACCTGCCCGAGCGGGGCGTGCCCGGCGGCGGGCAGGTCGAGCCGCTGGTCACGGTGGACGACGACGCCGTGGTGGTGACGGCGGTCAAGCTGGCCGACGACGGCAGCGGCGACGTGGTCGTGCGCTTCCACGAGTCACGGGGCGGCCGGGCCAGGGCGACGCTGCGGGCCGGGTTCCCGGTCGCGGAGGTGGTCGCCACGGACCTGCTGGAGCGGCCTACGGGCGAGCCACGGCGGCCGGAAGACGGCATTCCCGTGACGCTGCGGCCGTTCGAGCTGGTCACGCTGCGCATGAGGCGCGCCTAGCGCCCCAGCCGGGGGGCGTAGGTGGCGTGGAAGACCAGGGAGGCCGCGCCGATCGCGGCGGCATCTGCCGCGATCGGCGAGGTCTCCACCCGCACCGCGTGCAGCCCCCTGGCCAGCGGCCGCTCCGCCACCGCGCGCGCGATCACCTCCCGGTAGACGCCCCCGACCTCCCTGAGCGCGGGCCCGCCGAGCACGAGGAGGTCGATGTCCAGCATGTTCACCACGCTCACGGCGGCGTCGGCCAGCCGCTCCGCCACCCGCTCGATCACCCGCCGCGCCTCGGGCTCGCCGCTCGCCGCCGCCGCGCAGATGGCGGCGTGGTCGGCGCGGCGTCCGGTGCGGGCCAGCATCGCCGCCTCGATGGCGCTCGGGCAGCACACGGCCTCCACGCACCCCCGGTTGCCGCAGTAGCACTCGGGCCCGTCGGGCTCGACCGTGATGTGCCCGAACTCGGCGGCGTTGAGCGAGCTGCCCCGGTAGACCTGGTTGTCCAGGAACAGCCCGCCCCCGATCCCCGTGCCCAGGTAGAGGTAGGCGAAGCCGGCCGTGGAGCGGGCGATGCCCGCCCAGCGCTCCCCGATGGCCGCGGCCGTGGCGTCGTTGTCCACGGTCACGGGGAAGCGGGTGTACTCCTGGAGCAGGCCCCTGATCGGCACCCGGTCCCAGCCCGGCAGCCGGGGCGGCGAGACCATCACGCCCGCGGCGTCCAGCGGCCCCGGGCAGGCCAGGCCCATCCCGAGCACCTTCCCGTCGGGCACCCCTGCCTCGCGCAGGATCCCGCGCGCCTGCCCGGCCATCCGCCGGATCACCGCGTCGGGCCTGGACCCCGGGCGGACCGGCTGCCGCCGCCGGGCGATCGGCCGCCCTGCCAGGTCGGCCAGCACGCACGACAGCTCCTGGGGGTCGAAGTGCACGCCGACCGCGTATCCCGCGCGGGCGTCGACGCGCAGGATGGTGGGCGGCTTGCCGCCGCGCGACGGGGCCGAGCCGTCCTCGACGACCAGCCCCTCCTCCAGCAGCCTGCGTACGATCACGGACACGGTCTGGGCGGTGAGGCCGGTCATCCCCGCGAGCCGCACCCGGCTTATCCCGTCGGAGGACTGGATGGCCTCCAGCACCACGGCCCGGTTGTAGCTGCCGACCTTGGGCAGGTTCGTGCCCCGCTGCATGTGATTCATGTCACCACAGAGTGTTGACTTAGTAAATCAAAAAGATTTACGTTCTCGGCAACCCAAGGAAACAAGGGGAGGCCGTGATGAGAAACAGGCTGGCTGGTTCCCTCTTCCTGTTGACAGCGCTGACAGTCGCAGGATGCGGTGGCGGCGCGTCGCAGGAGGCGTCAGGAGCCAAGGAACTCGAGGTCCTCTACAAGGTCCAACCGACCTGGCCGCATCTGGAGAGGACGCTCACCGACGCGAAGAAGCAGTACGAGGCCGCCCACCCCGGCGTCACGATCAAGCTGGTCCCGGTGCAGGGCGAGAACGAGGCGTACTACACCAAACTCGCACTGCTCAACCGATCACCCGACTCGGCGCCCGACCTCTACTACCACGACACGTTCCAGGTCAACGCGGACGTCGCGGCGGGCAAGCTGGCCCCCCTCGACGACTACCTGGCCAAGTGGCCCGACTGGGCCACCCAGTTCCCCGACTCCGTCAAGCAGGCCGCCAGGGGCGCCGACGGCAAGATCTACGGGGTGCCGATCAGCACCGACACCCGCGGCCTCTGGTACCAGAAGGACGTCTTCGCCAAGGCCGGCCTGCCCGTCCCGTGGGAGCCGAAGACCTGGAACGACGTCCTGACCGCGGCCCGGACGATCAAGCAGAAGGTGCCGGACGCCGTCCCGTTCAGCATGTACTCCACGAAGGTCCACGGCGAGGCGTCGACCATGCAGGGCTTCGAGATGCTCCTGTACGGCACTCCCGGCGGCACCCTCTACGACGAGACGCAGCAGAAGTGGGTGGCCGGCGGCAAGAACTTCACCGACGCCCTGACCTTCATCGACACCATCTACCGCGAGGAACTCGGCCCCAGGCAGGCCGACGCGCACAACCTCAAGCTGGCCGACAAGGCCAACTACGAGTGGTTCCCCAACGCCAAGCTCGGCATCTCGCTCGACGGCGCCTGGACGGCCGCGGCCTGGAAGCCGACCAGCACCAAGCCCTGGCCCCAGTGGACGGAGAAGATCGGCTGGACCGCCATGCCCACGCAGAACGGCGAGGAGCCGGGCGCGGTCAGCATGTCGGGCGGCTGGGTGATGGCGATGAGCGCCTACACCGAGCACAAGCAGGAGGCGTTCGACTTCCTCACCGTGGCCACCAACAAGGAGAACTCGACGACGTACGCGGTGGGCACGGGCGACCTGGCCCCCCGCAAGGACGTCGCGGCCGACCCGAGGTACACCGCCGACAACCCGAGCGTCAAGTTCTTCACCGACCTGGCCGCGGTGACCCACTTCCGGCCCGCGTATGAGGTGTATCCGAAGGTGTCGGCGCAGGTCCAGGAGGCCATGGAGGCGGTCACCACCGGGCGGCAGAGCCCCGAGGAGGCCACCGCGGCCTACGTCAAGGCGCTGCCCTCGGCCGTCGGCGGCCCCGACAAGGTCGTCGCGCGATGACGGTCGCCACGGCGCAGTCCCCGCTCGTGACGGGCACGCCGCCCGGCGGCCCGTCACGGCGGCGGCGGGTGCTGCGCCGGCTGCTCCCGCTCGGTCCCGCGCTGGTGCTGCTGGCGCTCTTCCTCGCGGGGCCCATCCTGTGGAGCGTCTACATCGCCTTCACCAACGAGACCCTGACCGGGTCGGCCTCGGTGAACTCCCGGTTCGTCGGGCTGGACAACTTCGTCCGGCTCTTCGGCGACCCCAACTTCATCAACTCGTTCCTGCTGACCTTCGTCTTCGTGGTCGGCTCGGCGGTGATCGGCCAGAACACGCTGGGCCTGATCATCGCCCTGCTCCAGCGCGGGCGCGGCCGGGTGACGCGCAGCGTGGTCAACGGCGTGGTCATCGCCGCCTGGGTGATGCCCGAGATCGTGGCGGCGGCCTGCTGGTACTCGTTCCTGGCCGAGGACGGCACGCTCAACACCGTGCTCGGCATCTCGCAGGAGTGGCTCTACACGGCCCCCATGGTCGCGGTCATCCTGGCCAACATCTGGCGCGGCACGGCGTTCTCGATGCTCGTGTACTCGGCCGCGCTGTCGGAGGTGCCCGCCGACCTGGTCGAGGCCGCCGCGGTGGACGGCGCGGGCCCGGCCAGGCGGCTGCTGCACATCACGCTCCCGCTGATCCGCCGCTCGATCATGGCGAACCTCATGCTGATCACCCTGCAGACGCTGGCCAGCTTCGGCCTCATCTACGCCCTGACCGGCGGCGGCCCTGGCACGGCCAGCCAGACCACCCCCCTCTACATGTACGAGCAGGCCTTCCGCTACTTCGAGATCGGTTACGGCGCGGCCATCGCCCTGGTGATGCTGGTCATCGGCGCCCTGTTCTCGCTGATCTACCTGCGGCTGATCAAGGTGGAGGACGCATGACCCGGCTCGCCGCGCGGGGTGCGGCCTGGCTCGCCCTGCTGGTCATCGCGCTGGCCTTCGTAGGGCCGTTCCTCTGGGTGCTGGTCGCCTCGGTCCAGCCGGAGGCCACGCTGGCCGCCACGCCGACGCCCACGTTCTCCCTGGCCAACTTCGAGGCGGTGCTGACCTGGGAGACGACCATCCTGCCGCTGATCAACTCGATCGTCATCTCGGGCTCGACGGCGCTCCTGACGGTGCTGGTGGCGGGGCTGGCCGCCTATCCGCTGTCGCGCTACCAGCTCCGCTACCGCCGTCCCTTCATGCTGACCCTGCTGTTCACCACGGGCCTGCCGATGACGGCGGTGCTCGTCCCGGTCTACGCCATGTTCTTCCGCTTCAACCTGTACGGCTCGGTCCCGGCCATGGTGCTCTTCCTGACCGCGAGCGCGCTGCCGTTCTCGATCTGGATGCTGAAGAACTTCATGGACGGGGTGCCGGTGAGCCTGGAGGAGGCCGCCTGGGTGGACGGCGCCGGATGGGTGCGGTCGCTGCGGACCGTGGTGGGGCCGCTGATGGCGCCGGGGATCGCGGTGGTGGGCATCTTCGTGTTCGTCGGGCAGTGGGGGAACTTCTTCGCCCCGTTCGTGCTGCTGGACACCCCGGACGAGCAGCCGGCGGCGGTGACGATCTACACGTTCTTCTCGGAGTACGGACAGGTCGCCTACGGGCAGCTCGCCGCGTTCTCCGTCCTCTACACGGCGCCGGCGGTGCTGCTCTACGTGGCGGTCAACAAGTATCTGGCCGGGTCGTTCACCTTCGCGGGATCGGTGAAGGGCTAGGGCGGACTCGTGGCGGATTTACGACAAGTCGGGATCTAGCCACGGCTTTTCGTGGACAACGGCTGATCAGGATGACTAGGAATTCGGTATTCGTTCTTACCGAACCTTCTGGAGGTCGTCCATGCTGCGTGGCTTAAGACGAGGGACGGTGATGGCCGTCGGCACAGCCATGGCGGCCTCGCTCCTGACCGTTCCCGGCGCGTACGCCGCCCCCGCCCCCGCCCCCGCGACGTTCACCGCCACGGCGGACACCAACGAGATCACCCTGATCACGGGTGACCGGGTGCAGGTGCGGGCCGTGGACGGCGAGCACCAGGCGGTCACCGTCGACCCCGCGCCCCGCGCGGACGGGTCCGTGCCCACGTTCCAGACGATGGAGACGGACGGCGGTGTCACGGTCACCCCCAGCGACGTCGCCGCCCTGGTGCCCGAGCTCCTCGACCCCGAGCTGTTCAACGTGACGGCGCTGGCCGGGCAGGACTACGGCGACGCCATCCCGCTGATCCTCACGTACGAGGGCAACGCCACCAAGGCGGCGCTGCCGGCCGTCAAGCAGGCCCGCACGCTGGAGAGCATCGGCGGCGCGGGCGTGTCGGTGGCCGAGCGGGACGCGGCCGCGTTCGGGGCCGAGCTGGTCAAGCTGGCCGCCGCGGCCCCGCAGGCCCGCGCGGCCGGGCCGCTGGCCGGCGTGTCGAAGATCTGGCTCGACCGCAAGGTCGAGCCCGCGCTGGCGGACAGCGTGCCGCAGATCGGCGCCCCCGAGGCGTGGGCCGCCGGGTACGACGGCACCGGCACCACCGTGGCCGTGCTCGACACCGGCGTGGACGCCACCCACCCCGACCTGGCCGGCCAGGTCGCCGACCAGCGCGACTTCACCGGCGAGAACGTCGCCGGCGACCCCCACGGGCACGGCACCCACGTGGCCGGCACGATCGCGGGCACCGGCGCGGACGGCGGCGCCAAGGGCGTGGCGCCCGGCGCGAAGGTGCTCAACGGCCGCGTGCTGGGCTCGAACGGCTCCGGCCTGACCTCCTGGATCATCGACGGCATGGAGTGGGCGGCCGGCGAGAAGCGCGCCGGGATCGTCAACATGAGCCTGGGCAGCGCCACGGCGGGCGGCCCGCTCACCGACGCGGTGTCCACGCTGACCAAGCAGCACGGGACGCTGTTCGTGGTCGCGGCCGGCAACGACGGCTGCGACGAGTGCGTGGGCTCGCCCGGCGACGCCCCCGAGGCGCTGACCGTCGGCGCCGTGGACAAGCAGGACAAGCTCGCCGACTTCTCCAGCAGGGGCCCGATCAGCGCCGACCTGGCGGTCAAGCCCGACGTCACCGCCCCCGGCGTGAAGATCATGGCGCCCAAGGCGGGCGGCGGCCGGGTCGAGATGTCCGGCACCTCGATGGCCACCCCGCACGTCGCCGGCGCCGCCGCGCTGCTGCGCCAGGCCCGCCCCGGGCTCTCGGGCGGCGAGTTGAAGTCGCTGCTCATGGCCACCGCCGAGCCCGGCGCGGGCATCCCCGTGGACGCGCAGGGCGCCGGCCGCATTGACGTGGCCGCCGCGGTCAAGGGCTCGATCGTGGCCTCGGCGGGCTCGCTCAACTTCGGCCGCCTCACGGCCGGCGAGGAGAAGACCCTCACCGTCGGCTACCGCAACCTCGGGCAGACCCCCGCCGAGCTGGACCTGTCGAGCGGCGACGCGTTCACCGTCGAGCCGGCGCGCCTCACCGTGCCCGCGGGCGGCACCGCCGAGGCGAAGGTCACCATCAAGGCCGAAGAGTTCGGCAAAGTGCGTCAGGAGCTGACGGCCGCGGGCGTGCGCACGCTGCTGACGGCGAGCGTCGAGAAGCCGCGGGTCGAGCTGCGCGTGAGCGGCATCGCCCGCGACGGCCGCACCGCCCGCGGCGGCTTCACCGTGCTCAACCTGGACGAGGGCACCCTGGTCGGCCGCGAGCTCCCGGGCGACCCCGCCCTGCCCTGCAGCTCCGCCAAGTGGGGCGACGAGACCTGCCTGCTGGTCACGCCCGGAACCTACTCCGTGTTCGGCTACATCATCACCATGGACCCCACGGTGCCCAGCACCGGATACGACCTGGAGCTCAACGAGAGCCTGGTCGGCGATCCGGAGATGGAGATCACCGAGAACACCGAGGTCGTGCTGGACGCCCGCAAGGCCGTCGAGGTCGAGATCGAGACACCCGACCACACGACGAAGCGGAACACCGGCTCCGCCTCCGCCACCGCGTGGTACCGCGTCGGGGAGCAGGGCGGCGGGGTGCGCGGCGGCACCTTGATCGCGCCCGGCGTGCGTGCCGAGGAGCGCCTGTTCGTGCAGCCGACCAAGCAGGTCACCAAGGGCACGTTCGCGGTCGCCACGCGCTGGCGGCTGAAGGCCCCGGAGATCGCCTTCTCCACGCCCGGCCTGAAGCTGGAGCCCGAGTACGTTTTCCCGCCCTATTTCAGTGACTTCGACGCCCAGTACCCCCGCCTGGACGGCACCCGGCTGCTCCAGGCCGTGGACGCCGGCCGGGGCACCGAGGCCGAGCTGAAGGCCCGCAACGTGCGCGGCAAGCTCGCCGTCATCCGCCGCACCGACGGCGTGCCCGTCTCCACCCAGTCGAACGCCGCCGCGGCGGCCGGGGCCGCGATGGTGGCCGTCTACAGCGACCGGCCCGGCACCGACATCACGACGGGCGGCAGCGGGGTCAAGCTGACGGTCCCGACCGTGCGGCTGACCCACGAGGAGGGGCTCAAGCTGGTCGAGCGGCTGCGCCGGCTGCCGGTGCCGATCGTGGCCAAGGGCATCGTGGCCAGCCCGTACCTCTACGACCTGTACCTGCGCGAGACGGGTGGGGTCCCCGACTCCCTCGACTACGTGGTCCGCTCGAAGTCGCTGGCCCGCGTCGAGACCGACTACCACAGCCAGCTCGCCGAGGACGTGACGGTCAACGAGGCCCGGTTCGTCTTCGAGCCGTGGGACGCCTACTCGTTCACGACCAACTACCATGTGCCCAAGACGCCGCGCACCCGTACCGACTACATCACCCCCGACCCTGACCTGCTCTGGAACGCCTCCGCGATCACGCCGGCGCGGCCCCACAACACCATGTGGCCGCAGCCGGAAACGCCGAACGTGGCGCTGATCTCGCCGGTGTTCCGGTCGTACAAGGCGGGCGAGAAGGCCGAGGGCGGCGTCTTCCAGCAGCCGATGCTGCCGGGCGTCAACCCGATCAACCCGCTTCGCCGCGAGGGCGACGAGCTCCACGTGTCGATGCAGGGCTTCGTGGACGCGCAGGGCAACTTCGGCGAGGCCTTCACCAGCGACTTCGAGCAGGGCCTGAAGACCGACTTCCGGCTCTTCAAGGGCGAGACCCTGCTGTGGCAGACGAACTACCTGCCCTCAGGGTGGGGGATGGTGCCGCCGGAGAAGCTCCCGTACCGGATCGAGTACGACGTGGTCAACGAGGCCGCCTGGGCGAAGCTGTCCACCCGCACCCGGGGTGTGTGGACGTTCGGTTCGGAGCACGTCGAGGGCACGAAGGTGATGCCGCTGCTGCTGGCCTCCTTCGACGCGCCGGTGGACCTGAAGAACCAGGCCAAGTCCCGCAAGCTCGGCCTGACCGTGCGTCACCAGGAGGGCGCCCAGCAGAGCGCCATCAAGAACGTCTCGCTGGAGGTGTCGTACGACGACGGCGCCACCTGGAAGCCCGCCCGGCTGCGGGACAAGGGCGGGCAGTCGTACGAGACGACGCTCGACCGCTCGCCGTCGGGGTTCGTCTCGCTGCGCGTGAACGCCTCCGACGTGGACGGCAACACGGTCTCGCAGGAGGCGATCCGCGCCTACGCCGTGCGCTGAGCGCCGGGCGCGGCGTGACCGCGTGAATGACCGAGCCGGGGGAGTGCCGTACGCGGCCTCCCCCGGCGCCGTGCGCGCGGGCGGCGGTCACACCCAGCGCGGGTCGGTGGCCCCGGCCGGGGCGTGGGCGGCGGGGGCGCGGGTGAGCAGGGCCTGGGAGAGCGTGGCCTTGGTCAGGGCGGCGCCGCGGACCACGGCCGGCAGCGTCAGCGCGAACAGCACGCCGACCGCGGTGTTGAACCCGATGAACGTCAGGTTGCCGTCCCCCAGCCCGAGCAGCGCGGGAAGCCCTCCGTCGAACCCGGGAATGGCGGGGATCGTCCAGCCGTAGACCGGGAAGGTCAGACCGAGGATCGCGCCCGCCCACCACACGGCGGTGACGACGGCCGCGGCCAGCGAGAGCGGGAACGCGATCACGCCGTGCAGCAGGTCGACCCAGCCCTGCCCGCCGGCCAGCGGGTTGATCATGCGGCGGAACCAGCCCGCGCCCGCCGGGGCGGCCGGGTAGGGCGGGCGGGCCACGCGCCGGTCGAGCACGCCCGGCAGCGCGACCCGCTCGAAGTCGGCCAGGTTCCTGGCCACCGTGGCGCACCCGGACAGGATGGGCAGGCCCACGAACACGACCGAGGTGCCCAGCCCGGCCGACAGGCCGGTCACGGAGACGGCGAAGTGGGCGATGGAGACCGGGAGGCCGAGCAGCGTGTAGCGGGTGTCGGTGGAGAGGCGGTGCCGGAGGGTTGTCATGAGGAGAACGCTACGAGCCGCGCCCCGCCCCGATCGACCCTGCTCACGGCCGTGTCGACGGTAGGGCCAGCCCTACCGTCCGCTGCCGCGCCCGCCGATCCCCGGCCTACCCACGGCCCGGGATCGCGGCGAGGAGTTCGCGGGTGTAGTCGTCGGACGGGTGGTCGAAGATCTCCTCGGCGGTGCCGCTCTCCACGATCCGCCCGCCGCGCATGACGTGCACGGCGTGCGAGATCATCCGTACGACGGCCAGGTCATGGCTGATGAACAGGTAACTGAGCCCCAGCTCCCGCTGCAGCCCGGCCAGCAGCTCCAGGATCTGCGCCTGCACCAGCACGTCCAGCGCGGAGACGGCCTCGTCGAGCACGACCAGGTCGGGCGAGAGCGCCAGGGCGCGGGCGATGGCCACCCGCTGACGCTGACCGCCGGACAGCTCGTGCGGCAGCCGCTCGGCCGTGGAGGCGGGCAGCGCCACCTTCTCCAGCAGCTCGGCCGCCGCCCTGCGCCGCTCGGCCGCGGTGCCGACGCGGTGCACGCGCAGCGGCTCGGTGATCGACTTCTCGACGGTGTAGCGGGGGTCGAGGGAGGCGTACGGGTTCTGGAAGACCGGCTGCACCCGACGGCGGAACGCGAACAGCTCCCGCCGCCCCAGCCCGGCCAGGTCCGTGCCGTCGAAGCGGATGGCGCCCGAGGTCGGGTCGTCCAGGCCGAGCAGCAGGTTCGCGGTCGTCGACTTGCCGGAGCCCGACTCGCCCACGATCGAGACCGTGTGGCCGCGCGGGATCGTGAACGACACCCCGTCCACCGCCGTGAACTCCTCCGCGGTCCCCCGCATCGGGAACACCTTGCGCAGGCCCGCCACTTCGACCAGGTCGGGCGCGTCGCGGGGCGGCTCGCTCACGCGTACGGACGACAGGCCGGGCACCGCGCCCAGCAGCCGCCGCGTGTAGTCGTGCCCGGGATCGGCCAGGATCCCGGCCGCCGGCCCCGTCTCGACGATCTCCCCCTGGTACATGACGGCCACCACGTCGGCCCGTTCGGCGGCCAGCGCCAGATCGTGCGTGATGAGCAGGACGGCCGTGCCCATCTCGGCGGTGAGCCGGGCGAGCTGGTCGAGGATGCGCCGCTGGACGGTCACGTCCAGGGCGGAGGTCGGCTCGTCGGCGATGAGCAGCTTCGGGCGGCAGGCGAGCCCCATGGCGATGAGCGCGCGCTGGCGCATGCCGCCGGAGAACTCGTGCGGGTACTGCCTGGCCCGCCGCTCCGGCTCCTGGATGCCCACCAGGTCCAGCAGTTCGGTCACGCGTGAGCGCGCCGCCCTGCCCGCGGCGACCCCGTGCACCTCCAGCGCCTCGGCGATCTGGTCGCCGATGCGCATGAGGGGGTCGAGGTTCGACATCGGGTCCTGCGGCACCAGGCCGATGCCCGCGCCGCGGATCGCGGTCATCTCGCGCTCGCCGAGCGCGACCAGGTCGCGGCCGTCGAACAGCACCCGGCCGCCGGTGATGCGGCCGTTGTCGGGCAGCAGCCGGTTGACCGCGGCGGCCGTGGTGGACTTGCCCGACCCGGACTCGCCGACCACGGCGACGGTCTGGCCGGGCCGGATCTCCATCGAGACGTTCCTGACGACGGTGACGTCCTGTTTGCGGGTGCGGAAGGCGACCGACAGGTCGCGGATCTCCAGGAGCGGGGTCGTCATGCGGTCCTCGATCGGTGGGCGACGTCCTGCAGCAGGCCGTTCCAGAGGGAGTCGGTGGGAGTGGGCGTGCCGTCGACGAGCAGCCGGTTGCTCGCGAGGGCGAGGGCGATGTCGCGGCCGGGCACGAAGCCGACCGCGCAGCCCACGTGCCCCGGGTGGCCGAGCACGGTGACGGTCTCGCCGGGCAGCTCCAGCGCGTACCTGCGGAAACCGAGCGCCTGCCCGGCGTCGGGGCCGGGGGCGAAGAACTCCCGTGCGACCTCGGGCCGCCACAGGTGGTCGTGCTCCTCGTACCTGGACAGGGCGGCGGCGTACCTGAGCAGGTCGGGCACCGTCGAGAACAGGCCCGCGTGCCCCGAGACGCCGCCGAAGGCGTGGAAGGCGTTGCCGTCGGCGACCTCCCCGAGCACGGGCTCCGACCGCCAGCCGGTGAAGTCGCCGCTGCGGTAGGGCACCGGGTACGGCCGGCCGGTGTCGAGCATGGTCATCTCGACGCGGTCGTCCAGGGCGCTCATGGCCGCCTGCGCCCCGGCCGGGCGGCCGTACGTGGTGGAGGTCAGGCCCAGCGGCCGGGTCACCAGCTCGGCCAGCGCGCGGTCCAGCCGCAGCCCGGTGACGGCCGTGACGATCCGCCCGAGCAGCACGAACCCGAGGTCGGAGTAGTGGCGGGCGCGGCCGGGCCGGTAGCGGGGCGGGGGAAGCCGCGGCTGGATGTACAGCGGCCACCACTCCCACAGCCCGCCGCGGTGCAGCAGCAGCTCCCGCACGGTGATGGCCTCGTACGACCCCGTCAGGTACGCGCGCAGCGGCGCGTCCAGGTCCACCAGCCGGTCGGACACCAGGCGGATGAGCATCGTGGTCGTGGCCAGCACCTTCGTCACCGAGGCCAGGTCGTGATAGGTGTCCGCGGTCATGAGGGCCGCCCCGGCGAGCCGCCCGCCGTCCCTGACCACGGTGCGGTGGCCGGTGCACTCGGTGAAGTCGAGCCAAGGCGTGCGCGCCGCCACGACCAGGCCGGGCGGCGCGTCGGCGGCCGGTGCCGTCATCGGGTCAGCACCAGGGACCGGGGCGGCTCGGCGAGCGGCGCGGGCAGCCTCAGCGGTCCGGCCCCGGGGGTGAGGGTGCCGAGGATCCGGGCCTCGCGCGCGCCCGTCCCGCCGGGGGCCGTGCCGGGCAGGCCGTGCGCGGTCAGCCAGCCGATCAGCGCGAACGCGATGGCCTCCTTGTCGTCGGAGGGCGCGCCGTACTCGTCGGACGGGGCCACGGCCACGCCGGGCAGCGCCGCCCGCAGTCCGGCCATGACCACGGGGTTGCGGCACCCGCCGCCGGAGACGACCAGCGCGCCCACTCCGGCGGCCCGGACGTCGTGCGCGACCGTGCGCACGGTCAGCTCGGTCAGGGTCGCCACCAGGTCGGCGTCCGCGGGCGTCACTCCGGCCCTGGACAGGGCGGCCTCCACGTAGCCGAGGTGGAACAGCTCCTTGCCGGTGCTCTTCGGCGCCGCCAGCCGGTAGTACGGCTCGTCCAGCAGCACCTCCAGCAGCCCTTCGTGCACCCGCCCGGACGCGGCGATCCGGCCGTCCTCGTCGAAGCCCCGCGGGTTCAGGCCCCTGGCGGTCACCACGGCGTCGATCAGGGCGTTGGCCGGGCCGAGGTCGTAGGCGTGCAGCGAGGGGCCGCGGACCACGGTCATGTTCGCGATGCCGCCCAGGTTGAGCGCCGCCGCGCCGCCCTCGTGCCCGCCGAGCAGCAGCCCGTCCAGCACCGACACCAGGGGAGCGCCGTGTCCGCCGGCGGTGATGTCCCTGATCCGCACGTCCGAGAGGACCGGCACGCCGGTGCGCTCGGCGATCCACGCGGGTTGCCCGATCTGCAGGGTGCCGAGCGCGTGCGTCCCGTCCACCCAGTGGTAGACGGTCTGGCCGTGCGAGACGATCAGGTCGACCGGGCCGCCCGCCGTGACGGCGGCGGCCGCCGCCCGCGCGAAGCTCTGCCCGATGAGCGTGTCCAGCTCGCACACCTCCGCCAGCGTCGTCCGCGACGGCGGCAGCGCCGCGATCAGCCGGGCGCGCAGCTCCGGCGGGTACGGCGTGCTCGCGGTGTGCCCGACCCGCCCCTCCAGCGCCCCGCCCTCGAGCATCCTCCCGTCGGGGTCGAAGTCCACCACGGCCACGTCGATCCCGTCGTGCGAGGTGCCGGAGATCATCCCGAGTACCTTCATGTGTCCTCCCCGATCGCGGCCCGCCCTCCGGCGGCCGGTACGTGATTCACCGTCTGACCCGGCTTCGCGGGTCGAGAGTGTCCCGCAGGCCGTCGCCCAGCAGGTTCAGCCCCACCACCAGGAGCACGACGACGGCTCCCGGCGCGACCAGCGTCCACGGGGCGACGAACACCAGGCTGCGCGCCTCGAAGATCATCGAGCCGAGCGACGGCGCGGGCGGCGGGGTGCCGAGGCCCAGGAAGCTCAGCGACGCCTCGGTCAGCACGGCCCAGGACAGCGACAGTGCGACCTGGATGATCACGATCGGGGTGAGGTTCGGCAGCACGTGCCGCAGCATGATCTGCCAGCGGCTCTGGCCGGTCGCGACGGCCGCCTTGACGTACTCGATCTCCCTGAGCGAGAGCACGGGACCGCGGGTGACGCGGACGAAGATGGGGACGTACACGACGGCGATGGCCACGGCGATGGTGAACCAGTCGCGGTCCAGCACCGAGGCCAGCGACAGCGCCAGCAGCAGCGGCGGGAAGGCGAACAGCACGTTCGTCACCCCGCCGACGGCGCCGTCGGCGAAGCCCCGGTAGAAACCGGCGACCAGCCCGCCCAGCGTGCCCACCACCGTGGCGAAGGCCACCGCGACGACCGCGATGAGCGCCGAGTTGCCGACCCCGGCCGCCACCCGGGAGAACACGTCGCGCCCGAACTGGTCGGTGCCGAACAGGTGCGCGCCCGACGGCGCCAGGAACCGGGACGGCGGGTGCTGCGCGATCGGATCGTACGGCAGCCACCCCAGGTACGACAGCGCCGCCACGGCCGCCAGCAGCACCAGGATCACCACGCCCGCCAGCCCCGCGGGGCTGCGCCGCGACAGGGCGCTCACGAGGCCCTCACCCGTGGGTCGATCACCCGGTACAGCACGTCGGTCAGCAGGTTGACCAGCACGAACGCCAGCGCGATCACGAGCACGGTGCTCTGCACGACCGCGTACTCCTTCTGCTGGATGCCCAGCAGCACCTGCCGCCCGATGCCCGGTACGGAGAAGATCTGCTCCACCACGACGGCCCCGCCCAGCAGGTAGCCGAACTGCAGCCCGGTCATGGTCACGATCGGCACCAGCGCGTTGCGCAGCACGTGCCTGACCTGCAGCCGCCGCTCCGGCACGCCCTTGGCGCGGGCGGTGCGCACGAAGTCGTCGGAGCGGACCTCCAGCACCGCCGTGCGGGTGGTGCGCAGGATCGGCGCCGCGATGCCGAAGCCCAGCACCAGCGCGGGCAGGAACATCTGCTGCAGGTTGAGCAGCGGGTCCTCGACGAGCGTGGCGAAGCCCTGGCCGTTGGGGTTGAACCCGAACGACGCCGCGAACACCGACAGCAGCGTGGTGGCCAGCAGGAACGCCGGGATCGACAGCCCCGCGAGGCTGACGACCTGTCCGGCGGCGTTCCCGGCGGCGCTCGTGCGCGAGGCCGCCAGCATGCCCAGCGGCACCCCGATCAGCAGCGCCAGCACGATCGAGAACACCGCCAGCTCGAACGTCACCGGCAGCGCGTGCAGGGTCAGCTCCAGCACGCTCTGCTGGGAGCGCGCCGAGTAGCCGAGGTTGCCGGTGAACAGGTTGCCCAGCCACGAGAAGAACTGGGCGACCAGGGGCTGGTCGAGGCCGTAGTACAGCTCCAGGGCCTGCCGCTGGGCCGGGGTGAGCGCCGCGGCCTCGGTGCCCAGGCCCGCCGTGATCTGGTCGCCCGGGATCGCCCGCAGCATCACGAAGACCAGCACGGCCACCCCGAACAGGGTGCCGAGCGTCCCCGCGACCCGCCGGGCGACGACGTTCCGGACGATCCGCCGGACGACTGGGTTGCGTACGATCATCAGCCGACGGCGGTGGTCCGCAGGTACTGCAGCGACCCGCTGGCCATGGGGGCGAAGCCGGTCACGTTCGCGGTCGTCGCGGTGTAGGTGTAGCCGGCGAACAGCCAGATCCAGGCCGCGTTGTCCTCCAGCTCGGCCGCCACCTTGTCGTAGATCGCCTTGCGCTCGGCCTGGCCGGTCGTGGCCTTGCCCTGGGCGAACAGCTCGTCCAGGGCGGGGGAGCTGTACCCGGCGACCTTGTTCAGGTTGCCGTCGCTGGTGAAGTAGCGGCCGTAGGCGCCGTCGGGGTCGGGACGGCCGCCGTTGAGCGCGACCGCGGCGTCGAAGTCGGCCGCCACCCAGCGGTCCACGAACGCGCCCGACTCCAGCACCTCCAGCTCCAGGTTGATCTTGGCCTCGGCGAGCTGGGCCTTGAGGTTCTGGGCCTCGTTGACCGAGGTGGCGTACTCGCCCTGGGACACGATGGTCTTGACCGTCACGCCGCCGGCCTTGCCCGCCTTGGCGAGGTATTCGGCCGCCTTGGCCAGGTCGCGGCCGGGGCAGGGGCGCCGGTTCGGGTCGGACTTGTACGCCGGGGCGGTGATCGGGCCGGTGACCTCGCCCTCGCCGAGCGCGGCGGTGTCGAGCACCTGCTTGCGGTCGATCGCGCACTGGATCGCCAGGCGCACGTTGACGTCCTTGAGGTCGCCGTGCTGGGCGTTGAGCTGGAGCGCGTGGTAGTTGAGCTGCGGGGTCCTGGCGACGGTGATCGTGCCGCCGCCCGCGGCCGTCTGCGCGACGAGCGGGTCGTCGAAGACCGCGAGCTGCACGTTGCCCGACTGCATGGCCGACACGATGGACGACTCGTCGGGGATCACCCGGAACTCGACCGAGGCGACCTTGGCCTTCTCCGCGCCCCAGTACCTGTCGTTCCTGGCCAGCGTGATCGACTGGCTGGGCACGCGCTTGCCGAGCGTGAACGGGCCGGTGCCGTTGGGCGTGGCGTTGAGCTTCTCCTCGGTGTCGCCGGAGGAGAGCATGGCCATGTTCACCGTGGCCAGGTTGGCGGGCAGCGCCGCGTCGGGCCCGGTCAGCTCCAGCACCACCGTGCCCGCGTCGGGGGCCTCGACCGACTTCACCGACGACAGCGACGCCCTGGCCACGGCCGCGGTCTTCTCGTCCATGATCTGGTCGAGTGACGCCTTGGCGTCCGCGGAGTCGAACGCGCTGCCGTCGGCGAACGTCACGCCCTGGCGCAGCTTGAGCGTGAGCTTCTTTCCGTCCTCAGAGGGCTGCCACGACTCGGCCAGGCCGGGGACCACGTTGAGGTCCTTGTCGAACTCGGTGAGCGTGCCGTACAGGTTCTGCAGCACGTTGACGGCCTGGAACTGGGTGGCCTTCCAGGGGAAGAGCGTGTCGGGGTCGGAGGTCACGCCCACCACGAGCGTGCCGCCGCCGCTCGCGGGGCTGTTCGCGGATCCGGAGGAGGACGATCCCGAGGAGGACGAACAGGCGGTGAGGACGAGGGTCAGCGCCGCGGCGGCGCCGACGGCGGAGATGGCGCCACGAGGCATGTGGTCTCCTCAGGACAGATGGTCATAAAATTACGCAGACCATACCACTATGGGAATTAATTTCCTCTACGGGATGAGGTGCGGATGGGCGAGGACGCCGAGACGCTGCTGATCCGCATCCGTGCGGCCCTGCCCGCCCTGCGGCCGTCGGAGCGGCGCATCGCCGGGGTCTTCACCGGTGACCCGGCCGCCGCCGCGAACCTGTCGATCGCCGAGCTGGCCGCCCGCTGCGAGACCTCGACCACCTCGGTGGTGCGTTTCTATCAGCGCATGGGGTACGCGCACTACAAGGATTTCCGTATCGACCTGACCAGGGCGGCGGCCAGGGAGGAGCTGGCCAGGTCGAGCATGCCCGACGTGTCAGGCGACATCGACAGGAACGACAGCCTGGAGGGCATCGTCTCCAAGGTCGCGATGAACGAGACGCTGTCCATCGCCGACACCGCCCGCTCCCTCGACCTGGGCGCCCTGGCCGAGGCGGTGGCGCTGCTGCTGGCCGCCCGCCGGATCGACACCTTCGGCGTGGGGGCCAGCGCGCTCGTGGGCCTCGACCTGCAGCAGAAGCTCTCGCGCATCGGGCGTACCGCGATCAACTGGCACGACTCCCACTCGGCCTGGACCTCGGCCGCCACGCTGAGCCCCGGTTGCCTGGCCCTGGCCGTCTCGCACTCCGGGGCCACCGTGGACACCGTCGAGTTCCTGTCCATCGCCCGCAACGCGGGGGCCGGCACGGTCGCGATCACGAATTTCCTCGACTCCCCGCTGTCCCGCGCGGCCGACGTGACGCTCACGACGGCCGCGCGGGAGACCGAGTTCCGCTCGGGCGCGCTGGGCAGCCGCATCGCCCAGCTCATGGTCGTGGACTGCCTGTTCACGGGTGTCGCGCAGGCGTCGTACGACGAGTCGATGACGGCGCTGCGCAACACGTACGCGGTCGTGCACGACAGGGTGGTCAAGCGGGTCTGACCCCGCGGCCGGGCGGGTGAATTGTCGCTTTTTGGGCCCGGTGGGTGGATGACCGGGCTTCTTCGCGACAGGTTCACAGGCCAGATTCACCTGAGGTTCACTGGCTGGGCCTACCTTGTAGCCCCATGAACTGGAGGTACCGGGCCAACGCGACTCTTGAGGGCCTGACGGGATACACGCTGACGCGACGGTTGCGCAAGGAGCCGCCGAAACCGCCGCCGCCCAAGCCGCCGCTGGCGATGCAGCGACTGCCTGGAGACACGGTCCGGCAGCCCACCGACCCTGGGCACGACCGGCTGCTGCGCGAGCCCGTCTTCCTGCTGTCGTCCGTGCGGTCGGGATCCACGCTGCTGCGCGTCATCCTCAACAGCCACTCCAAGGTGCACGCGCCGATCGAGACGCACTTCAGGCGGATGACCGTGGGCCTCGGCACCGAGCCCGTACGCCAGGCCATGGAGGCGCTCGGCCACACCCACAGCGACATCGAGCACCTGCTCTGGGACCGCCTGCTGCACCGCGAGCTGGTCCGCAGCGGCAAGCCGATCATGGCCGAGAAGACGCCCAGCAACGTCTTCGTCTGGCGGCGCATCGCCACCTGCTGGCCCGACGCGCGCTTCATCTTCCTGCTGCGCCACCCCATGTCGATCGTCCAGTCGTGGCACGAGGCCGACCCGGTCAAGCGGCCCATGGAGCAGGCCGTGCCGCGCACGCTCAGCTACATGACCTACCTGGAGGAGGCCCGCACCCACCTTGAGGGCCTGACCCTGCGCTACGAGGAGCTGGTCGCCGAACCCGAGGCCCAGCTCCGCCGGCTCTGCCTCTTCCTGGGCGTCGAGTTCGAGACCGCCATGCTCCAGTACGGCAAGCAGGACCACGGCTCCTTCGTCAAGGGCATCGGCGACTGGCGCGACAAGATCCGTTCCGGAACGGTCGTCGCGGGCCGCCCCCTGCCCACGCCCGACGAGATCCCCGCCGAGCTGCACGACATCTGCAGGAAGTGGGACTATCTCCGGTGAGGCGCGTCTTACCGGCGCGGTCGACCGGCTGTGACAGAGTTCGCACGCGATTTGCCCGCGATTCGCTTTCGGCTCCGATAGGTTGCCCATCGTGATCAACGGGCCCTCGCGCCGAGCGTTATTCGCCGGCGCCCTCGCCGGCCTCGCCCTGCCCGCGGTGACACCCGCGGGCGCCGAGGCCACCGCTCGCCGGGGCAGCCTGCCCTCGCGGCCGAACATCCTGCTCATCCTGGCCGACGACCTGGGATGGGGGGAGATCGGCAGCAACGGTCAGCGCATGATCAAAACCCCGAACCTGGACAAGCTGGCGGCCGAAGGGGTGCAGTTCAAGACCGCGTACTCGGGTGCGCCGCTGTGCGCGCCCTCGCGCTGCGCGCTGCTCACCGGGCTGCACGCGGGGCACGGCACCGTACGCGAGAACCCCGAGGGCGGGCCGCAGCTCGCGCTCACCGGAGACGACCTGACCTTCGGCGAGTTACTGCGGATGTCCGGCTACCGGACGGCGTGCATCGGCAAGTGGGGCTTCGGCCCCGAGGAGCCCGACCAGGTCTCGCACCCGAACGAGCGCGGCTTCGACGAGTTCTTCGGCTACATCGGCCACAAGCACGCGCACCAGTACTACCCCAAGTACCTCTGGCACAACAGGAAGACGGTGCGGCTCGACGGCAGCAAGTACGCGCCCGACCTGTTCCGCCACCGGGCGATCGAGTTCATCAAGGCCGACGACGACAAGCCGTTCCTGCTCTACTACGCCACCATCCTGCCGCACTCGCCCAGCGTGATCCCCGGCGGCGCCGGCCAGTACGCGGACCAGCCGTGGAGCGGTCCGAACGCCCGCCACGCCGCCCAGGTGAGCAGGCTCGACACCGACGTCGCGGCGCTCGTGCGGGCGCTGCGCGACGCGGGCCTGGCCAAGGACACCATCGTGCTGTTCACCGGCGACAACGGCCCGCACCGGGAGCGGGGCGTGACGCCCTGGCTCTTCGACTCCAACGGCCCCTACCGGGCCGACAAGCGCGACGTGTACGAGGGCGGCATCCGCGTCCCTCTGATCGCCTGGTCGCCCTCGCTGCGCCCGCGGGTGGAGCGGCAGCCGGTGGCGTTCTGGGACGTGCTGCCCACGTTCGCGGACCTGGCCGGGGTGCCGGTGCCCGCGCAGATCGACGGGCTGTCGTTCAGGGGGCTGCTCACCGGCGATGACGCGCCCAAGCACACCCACCTGATCTGGAACCGGCCGCGCAAGGCCCAGGCCATCCGCCGGGGCCGGTGGAAGGTGGTCAGGTTCGCCCCGAAGATCGAGGGGGCCGGGCCCGAGGGGCGCGTCGAGCTGTACGACCTCACCGCCGACCCCGGGGAGGAGCGTGACCTGGCCGGTGACAGGCCCGATCTGACCCAGGAGCTGCAGGACCTGCTCGACAGCTCGATCGGGCCCGACCCGCGCATCCCGTACGGGCTGCGGACCGAGGTGACCGGCGACCAGGTCGTGGTCACCCTGCACAACGGCTCCAGCGTGGCCTGGCGTCAGGTACGGCTCGGCCTCGACGGGCGCAAGCGCTCGCGGGCGCAGACGGTGGCGCTCGTCGACCCGGGCGCGGCCGTCTCGGTCGGCTTCCCCGTGCCGTCGGCGGGGAAGGTCACCGCTCGGGCCGACTTCCAGGCGAACGGCCGGTCGCACGTCTTCAGAAGGGTGCACACCGGCGCCGCGTCGCCCCCGGCCCTCCTGGAGTCCACCGGCTGAGCGTCCGAGACGCGGGCGGCGGCCCCTGAGAGGGCCGTCACCCGCGCGGAACCCCACTCTGATGACGAAGAGTGATGACACCGCTACCAAAAGTTGACAGGGTGTTAGTCAGGACATGCCTACGAGGAGGGGCCGCATGAACCTGATCACCCGGGCGGACTGGCACGCGAAGAAGCCGACCAGCGTCTACACCCGCCTGTCGTCGACCAGAGGAGTCAAGATCCACTACACCGGCGGGACGGTGCCCGCCGACCTGGCCGAGGCGGGCAACCATGACCGCTGCGTCGGCCTCGTCCAGGACATCCAGCGCATGCACATGGCGGGGGGCCGCGGCGAGCGGTACATCGACCTGGGCTACAACATGGTGTGCTGCCCCCACAGGAGCACGTTCATGGGCCGGGGCCCGCACGCCCTCCCGGCCGCCAACGGCGCGGGCCTCAACTCCGGCCACTACGCGGTGCTGGCGCTGGTCGGCAGCTCGGGATTGACCGAGCCGAACGACGACCTGCTCAACGCCCTGGTCGACGCCATCGAATACCTGCGCGAGCACGGCGAGGCGGGCCGGGAGGTCAAGGGGCACCGCGACGGCTACGCCACCTCGTGCCCGGGAGACCCGCTCTACCGCTGGGTACGCGACGGCGCCGAACGCCCCTGACCCCCGCCGCCGCGCCGCGGCGGGGCCCGCGCGACGAGCCGGAGGTCAGGGGAGGCGGCCGACGTGGGCCAGCGCCTGCTTCAGCAGGACACCCTGCCCGCCCGCCATGTCCTGCTGGACCAGCGGCGAGGCCGCCTCCTCGGGGGTGAACCACACCAGGTCGAGCGCGTCCTGCCGGGGCCGGCAGTCGCCCGCGACGGGCACGACGTAGGCCAGCGAGACGGCGTGCTGGCGCGGGTCGTGGTAGGGGGTGACCCCGGCCGTGGGAAAGTACTCGGCCACGGTGAAGGGCTGCGGCGCGGCGGGGATGTGGGGCAGCGCCACGGGGCCGAGGTCCTTCTCCAGGTGGCGCAGGAGCGCGTCGCGGATCCGTTCGTGGTGCAGCACCCGGCCCGAGACCAGCGCGCGGCTGACCGTACCGTCCGACAGGATGCGCAACAGCAGGCCGACGTGGGTGACCACACCGGTCTCGTCGACCCGCACCGGCACGGCGTCGACGTAGAGGATCGGCATCCGGCCGCGCACCGACTCCAGTTCTTCCGGTGCGAGCCACGCCGGCGTCGTTTCGGTCTTTTCGGTCATGCGCTGATCGTACGGCCCGGCGGGTCACCGGCGTACGGTACTCCCGTCAGATGAGATCCGGCCCGCGAGCCAGGCGGCCGCGCAGGTGAGCAACACGATGCCGAAGAACGGCAGATATTCAGTGACTTTTCGCTTCATGTGAGGTCGCTTTCCGCTCTCTCCTTGGCCAGCCGCCTGCGTTGCGGCTGAACGGTGTACCGGGGATCACGGGCCGACTCCATCCCGGCCAGGAAGATCCCGAACCTGGTGCACGCCGACCCCGCCAGCAGGGCCGCCCCCGCCGCCACGGCCGCGATCCTGCTGCGCCGCCCCAGGGTCGCCCCCGCCAGCGCCCCGGCCAGCGACAGCACCTCGCCCGCCCGCAGCAGTCCGCTGCGCTTGAGCGGCTCGGCCAGCGGCCCGAGCCGCCGCTCCATCCGCTGGGCGGCCACGCACTCCACCGCCGCGCCCAGCAGCGCCGCCCGCCGCGCCGGGGCCGCCTCCGACAGCGGCGCCGCCAGCAGGCCGAGCCCGCCCGCCGCCGCCGCGGCCGACCCGGCGAACAGGAACGGCATCTCGCGGAACCCCTCGTGCCAGGACGGCACCGCGGTGTCGCAGATCAGCGCCGCCGTGTACGTCGCCACCGCCGGCCCGGCGATCCCGGCCCCCACGGTGGCGGCGCGGCCGAGCCCGGGGAACCTCCCGGTGACGGCGGCGGCCGCCGCGCACCCGGCCTGCGGCCCGTACGCGCTGAGGATCCACGTGCCCACGCTCATCGGCGAGGTCACCTTGAACACCCGCAGCATGTTGAGGAAGCACTCGGGCCGGCCCAGGTCGTGGATGAGCGCGTAGAGCGAGCCGCCCAGCGCGCACACCGCCCCGACCTTGGCCGCCCTGGCCAGGCGGGGCCGCCCGGTGAGGTCGGCGGCGGCGGCCAGCGTGGACGACGCCCCGGCCAGGCCGCCCAGGAACAGGTAGCCGGCGATGTCCGGCGCCTGCCACGTCGGCGCGTTCAGCACCGGCCGCCCGTAGTAGGAGTCGAAGTCCGCCTTCGGCGCCTGCAGCCGCTCGCGCCTGCGGCCCGCCGAGCCGGGCGTGGCCTCGCGCTCGGCTCGCAGCTCCGCCGAGCCGTCCATCCGCACGTCGGTCTGGCTCATCCCCGCCTCCTCCAGGCCGTCGCGGTCAGCCCCGCGAGCAGGGCGAGCGCCGCGACCCCCACGTGCCGCCACATCGACGGCAGGTCCCTGGTGGTCACCACCGGATCCGGCGGCAGGCCGTACACCTCCGGCTCGTCCAGCAGCAGGAAGAACGCGCCCGTGTCGCCCACGCCGTCGCCGGGGTCGTGGCCGTACAGGCGGGCGGAGGTCAGCCCCGCCTCCCGCACCTGCGCCAGGCGGCGCTCGGCGCGCTCGCGCAGCTCGTCCAGGTCGCCGAACTGGATGGAGTCGGTCGGGCAGGTCTTGGCGCAGGCCGGCTCCTGCCCGGCGCCCAGGCGGTCGTAGCACATCGTGCACTTGGCGGCCGTGCCGCTGCTCTCACGCTTGCCGATCACCCCGAACGGGCAGGCGGGCACGCAGTAGCCGCAGCCGTTGCAGATGTCCTGCTGCACCACGACCGTGCCGTACTCGGTGCGGAACAGCGAACCGGTCGGGCAGACGTCCAGGCAGGCCGCGTGCGTGCAGTGCTTGCACACGTCGGAGGCCATCAGCCAGCGGAAGTCCATGTCGCCGACCCCGGGCTCCTGGTGGCCGAGCGGCCGCCGCTGCTCGACGAACGCCACGTGCCGCCAGGTGTCGGCGCCCAGCCCGACCGTGTTGTCGTAGGACATGCCGGTGAAGTTCAGCCCGTCCTCGGGGACCTGGTTCCACTCCTTGCACGCCACCTCGCACGCCTTGCAGCCGATGCAGATGCTGGTGTCGGTGAAGAAGCCCACCCTGCCCTCGCCGAGCCGCTCGTCCAGGTCGAAAGCCACGGCTCACGCCTCCGTTCCGGTGCCGGCGTCCACCCCTGCGCGCCGCTGATAGGACCTGACCAGCTCCGGCAGCGCGGGGCCGCGCGGTCGCCGGCCCGGCCGGATGTCCGCGGACAGGGCCTTGACCTCCTGGATGTGCGCGTTGGGGTCCAGCGAGATCGCCGCCAGCTCGTTGGCCGCGTCGCCCTTGGCCAGCCCGTTCGGGCCGAAGTGGAACGGCAGCCCGATCTGGTGCACCACCCGCCCGTCCAGGTGCAGCGACGGGATGCGGTCGGTGACCATGACCCGCGCCTCGATGGCGTTGCGCGCGGTGACGATCGTGGCCCACTCTCCGTGGACGAGCCCCCGCTCGGCCGCCAGCGCCGGCGAGACCTCGCAGAACATCTCCGGCTGCAACTCGGCCAGGTACGGCGTGAACCGGCTCATGCCGCCCGCCGTGAAGTGCTCGGTCAGCCGGTAGGTCGTCACCACGTAGGGATAGACCGACGCCCCCGGCTCGTCCCCGCTCGGCTGGTAGCGGTTGTCCTCGTGCGGGTAGACCTTGCGCGCCGGGTTGCGCTGGCGTCCGTACAGCGGGTTGGCCACCGGCGAGTCCTGCGGCTCGTAGTGCGTGGGCAGCGGCCCGTCCACCACCCCCGCGGGCGCGAACAGCCAGCCCTTCCCGTCGGCCTGCATGATGAACGGGTCGATGCCCGACAGCGCCTCGCTCCCCTGCGCGTCCGGCGGCGGACGGTAGCCGGGGCTCTTGCCCGCCTCGAAGTCGGGCACGTCGTGGCCGGTCCACCGCTCCGCCTCGGCGTCCCACCAGACCAGCCGCTTGCGTTCGCTCCACGGGGTGCCGTCGGGCCTGGCCGAGGCCCGGTTGTAGAGGATGCGCCGGTTGGCCGGCCAGGCCCACGCCCACTCGGCGGCGATCCAGTCCTGCTCGGCGGCCGGTCTGCGGCGGGCGGCCTGGTTGACGCCGTCGGCGTACACGCCGGAGTAGATCCAGCAGCCGCAGGCGGTGGAGCCGTCGTCCTTGAGCGCGTGGTAGCCCGGCAGCGGACGGCCCTCGCCGTCCCAGCCGTTGATCTCGGCCAGCACCGCCTCCGCGGACGGCTCGGCCAGCCCGCCCCCGACCGGGTAGTCCCACGTGAGGTCGAGCACGGGCGCGTCCATCGGGTCCTGCGACCCGGCCAGCTTCCCGCGGATGATCCGGCCCAGGTGGTACATGAACCACAGGTCGCTGCGGGCGTCGTCCTCGGGTTCGACGGCTTGGTGGTGCCACTGGAGCAGCCGGTTGGTGTTGGTGAAGCTGCCGCTCTTCTCGGTGTGGCAGGCCGCGGGCAGGAAGAACACCTCGGTGCCGATGTCGGCCGTGC
Organism: Nonomuraea sp. NPDC051298; assembly: GCF_055586305.1. Lineage (NCBI taxonomy): Bacteria > Bacillati > Actinomycetota > Actinomycetes > Streptosporangiales > Streptosporangiaceae > Nonomuraea > Nonomuraea sp. NPDC051298. The sequence continues at coordinate 21,457 of NZ_JBVJIM010000001.1, read as the reverse complement.
TCAGCTCGCCCGTCTCGATCTCCGGGCCGTCCTTCCACCAGGTGGCGCTCTCGATCAGGTTGAGGTCGCGCACCACCAGCCAGTCGAGCCGGGCCATGCCCAGGCGCTGCATCCTGGCGTTGGCCGAGCCGACCGCCGGGTTCTCGCCGAGCAGCAGGTAGCCCTTGCAGACGCCGTCGAGCTGGGCCAGCACCGTGTCGTACGTGCTGTGCGAGCCCGTCAGGCGGGGCAGCCAGCCGAAGCGGTAGTCGTTGTCCGGCTGCGCAGACTCGCCCCACCACGCCTTGAGCAGGCTGACCAGGTAGGCGGGCATGTTCGCCCAGCAGCCCTTGTGCGGCGCGTCGGCCGACAGGAAGTCGCGCAGCCTTTCGTTCTCGTGGGCGTGCGGCATCGGGATGTAGCCGGGCAGCAGGTTGAACAGCGTCGGCACGTCGCTGGAGCCCTGGATGCTGGCGTGCCCGCGCAGCGCCTGGATGCCGCCTCCCGGGCGGCCGATGTTGCCCAGCAGCAACTGCAGGATGCTCGCCGCCCGGATGAACTGCGAGCCGTCGCTGTGCTGCGTCCAGCCGACCGCGTAGACGAACTCGGAGGTCTTCTCCGGCCCCGAGTTCTCCGTGAGGTGGCGGCACACCTCCTCGAACAGGCGTCGCGGCACCCCGCACACCCGCTCCACCGTCTCCGGCGTGTAGCGGGCGAAGTGGCGGCGCAGCACCTGCAGGACGCAGCGCGGGTGCCGCAGCGTCTCGTCGCGCTGCGGATGCCCGACGAGCGGCACGCCGGTGCCACCCTGCACCTCGCCGCGGCCCGGCGGGACCTTCCCCAGGTGCCGCTCGTACTCCGCGTTCCGCTCGCCGGAGGCGGCGACCGTGGTCATGCCCTCGTACTGCCAGGAGCCGGGGTCGTACGTGCGGCTCTCGGGGTCGAAGCCGGAGAAGACGCCGTCGAGGTCCTCGGTGTCGCGGTAGTCCTCCCGCAGGATGGTGGCCGCGTTGGTGTAGTTGAGCACGTACTCGTGGAAGTACAGCTCGTTCTCCAGCACGTGGTTGATGATCGCGCCGAGGAAGGCCACGTCGGAGCCGGCACGGATGGGCACGTGCAGGTCGGCGGGCGCGCTCGTCCGGGTGAAGCGCGGGTCCACGTGGATGATCACCGCGCCGCGCGCCTTGGCCTCCATCACCCACTGGAAGCCCACCGGGTGCGCCTCGGCGAAGTTCGAGCCCTGGATGACGATGCAGTCGGAGTGCTGCAGGTCCTGCATGAACGTGGTGGCCCCGCCCCGCCCGAACGAGGTGCCCAGCCCCACCACGGTCGAGCTGTGGCACACGCGGGCCTGGTTCTCGATCTGCACCACGCCCAGCGCCGTCAGCAGCTTCTTGATGAGGTAGTTCTCCTCGTTGTCCAGCGTCGCGCCGCCGAGGCTGGCGATGCCCATCGTCCGCGCGGTACGCAGGCCGTCCTGCTCCCACTGCCAGGTCTCGCGCCGGGTCGCGATGATCCGGTCGGCGATCATGTCCATCGCGGTGGCGAGGTCGATCCGCTGCCAGTCGGCCGCGCCCGGCGGGCGGTAGAGCGCCCGGCGCTGCCGGGAGAAGCCGGTGGTGAGCTGGAGGCTGGCCGCGCCCTTCGGGCACAGCCGGCCGCGGCTGATGGGGGAGTCGGGGTCGCCCTCGATCTGGACGACCTTCTCCTCTCGTACGTACACGTTCTGGGCGCAGCCCACCGCGCAGAACGGGCACACCGACTTGACCACCCGGTCGGCCGTGGCCGTACGCGCCCGCCACGCCCCGGTCCTGGCCGACCGCGCCGCCGGCCCCCGCGCCGTACGGTCGTCGCCGGTGAGCTGCCGCAGCAGCGGCCACGAGAACTCCATGACACCCCCCGATGCCCCCGGCCCCAGTCCTGCCCTGGACAGGACGGTGGAAAACCGGCAGGTCAGGACACCCGGGAAGGCGGGCGGGTCAGAACAGCCGGGCGGCCGCCTCGTCCCAACCGGCCCGGTCGCCGGACGGCTCGTAGCGGCGCAGCGGCTGGGAGGAGGCGACCAGCGCCCGCAGCTCCTCCAGGCCGGAGACCAGCCCGGCCGCCCGCGCCTGCACCAGCACGTTGCCGATCGCGGTCGCCTCAGCGGGCCCGGCCACGACCGGCAGCCCGCAGGCGTCGGCCGTGAACTGGCACAGCAGTTCGTTCCGCGACCCGCCGCCCACCAGGTGGACCACCTCGACGTCGCGGCCCGACAGCTCCATCGCCTGGCGCACGGCCAGCCGGTGCCCGAGCGCCAGGCTCTCCAGCACGCACCGCACGTACGCGGCGGGCGAGGAGGGCGGAGCCTGCCCGGTGCGGCGGCACTCGGCGGCGATCCTGGCCGGCATGTCGCCGGGCGGCAGGAAGAGGGGCTGGTCGGGGTCGACCACGGCGGCGAACGGCCGCTCGCCGGCCGCCGCGGCGAGCAGCTCGCCCAGGTCGGAGCCCGGCCAGGCGCGCAGGCACTCCTGCAGCAGCCACAGGCCCATCACGTTGCGCAGGTAGCGGACGGTGCCGTCGATGCCGGCCTCGTTGGTGAAGTTCGCGGCCCGGCTCTCGGGCGTCAGCACCGGGCCGGGCAGCTCGACCCCGGCCAGCGACCAGGTGCCGCACGAGACGTAGGCGAAGGCGGGGCCGCGGGCCGGCACGGCGGCCACCGCCGAGGCCGTGTCGTGCGAGCCCACCGCCCTGACCGGCGCCGACCAGCCCAGCTCGGCGGCCACGTCGGGGCGCAGGCCGCCCAGCTCGTCGCCGGGCCGCCGCAGCGGCGGGAAGATCCCGGCGGGCAGCCCGAGCCGCTCGATCAGCGGCGTCGCCCACGACCGGGTGCGCACGTCGAGCAGCCCCGTCGTGGAGGCGTTGGTCTCCTCCGCGCCCGTCTCGCCGGTCAGCCAGTAGCCGATCAGGTCGGGGACCAGCAGCATGGTGGCCGCCCCGTCGAGCCGGTCGGCGAGGAGCTGGTAGATCGTGTTGAACGGCAGCACCTGCAGGCCGGACACGTCGTACAGGGTCTCCGCGCCCACCTCGGCGGCGACCCGCTCGGCCACGCCGTGGGTGCGGTCGTCGCGGTAGTGCACCGGGTTGCCCAGCATCGCGCCCGACGCGTCCAGCAGCGCGTAGTCGACGGCCCAGGAGTCGACGCCGATCGAGGAGACCGGACCCGCCTGCCGCAGCCCGGCCAGGATCTCGCGGTAGAGCCCGAGGATGTCCCAGTGGAGGCGGCCGGCCACGCGTACGGGGCCGTTGGGGAAGCGGTGCGCCTCGGTCAGGCTCAGCCCGCCCGACAGACCGCCCGACAGGTCGGCCAGCATCACCCGGCCGCTGGAGGCCCCCAGGTCGACGGCGGCGAAACGGCGGCTCATTGCGTGGACTCCCTGGCGACGAGCTCCGGCTGGAACATGATGTGCTGGTGCGCGTGCGTCTCCGGGTTGTCGCACTCGTCCAGCAGCAGCTCGGTGGCGATCCGCCCGAGCTGGTAGGTGGGCTGCCGCATCGAGCTGAGCGACACGGCCGAGGCGGCGGCGAAGTCGATGTCGTCGTAGCCCATCAGCGCCACGTCCTCAGGCACGCGTACGCCGGCGCGCAGCAGCGCGCGCAGCACGCCCAGCGCGAGCAGGTCGTTGGCGCAGAAGACGGCCTCCGGCAGGCCGGCCGCGATCAGCTCGGTGGCGGCCTGCTCGCCCGCGCGGGCCGTCATCGTCTCGACCTCGGCCACCCGCAGGCCGGCGGGGTCGAGCCCGGCGGCCCGCATCGCGACCTTGGCGCCCGCGCGGCGCTCGACGCACTGCCTGATCGTCAGCGGGCCGGTCACGTAGGCGATGCTGCGCGCCCCTTTCGCCAGCAGGTGCGCCACCGCCGCCCGGCCGCCCGCGACGTCGTCCACGGCCACCGCGCACTGGTCGGGCCGATGGGCGGGATGGTCGACCAGCACCACGCTGATGCCGTGCTCGCGCAGCCGGTCGAGGCGGGCCGGGTCTTCTCCGGAGGGCGTGATCAGCACGCCGCGCACCCGGTGCTCCGACAGCACCCGCAGGTTGCGGTCCTCCTTGCCGGCCGAGCCGGCCGAGTTGCCCAGGATCACCGCGTAGCCCAGCTCGCTGGCCATGTCCTCCACCCCGGCGGCGACCTCGGTGAAGAACGGGTTGCCGATGTCGATCACGCTGAGGCCGATCGTCCTGCTGTGCCCGGCGCGCAGCGTGGACGCCGAGCCGTGCCGGACGAAGCCCAGCTCGTCGATGGCCGCCTCCACCCGCCGCCGGGTCGCGGGGGCGACTTTGCCGGGCCGGTTCAGTACGTTGGAGACCGTGCCCGGGGAGACGCCGGCGTGCGCGGCGACCTCCTTGATGCTGACCATGGCCATGGAGGGCAATTAAAACGTACAAACCCCCCGCGCGCCAGTCGCGTGACCGCCAGGGGTGGGCATTCGCGCCGCACCGGCTCGGCGGTTGAGGGGTGGTGCGCCGCAAGATCTTAAAACGTTCTAACTCCAACCAAGGGCATTAAAACGTGTCATCCGCCGATCCGATCTCGGGCCAGGAGCGGGGCCGGTGATGCATTGACAGCGAGGACCTGGAATCGTAGTTTCCTGCACGAAGATTAAAACGTTTTGAAGGGAGTGTCGGTGCAGCGGCCCCCACGACCACTGACCCGACGTGTTCCACCTGGATTGATCGGGGAGCAATGACTGACATCAAGGCCGCGCTGCGGGCGCAGCACATCGAGACGCCCTCCTGGGCCTACGGCAACAGCGGCACCCGGTTCAAGGTGTTCGCGCAGAAGGGCGTGCCGCGCGACCCGTACGAGAAGCTGGCCGACGCCGCCCAGGTGCACGCCCACACCGGCATCGCCCCCACGGTCGCCCTGCACATCCCGTGGGACAAGGTCGCCGACTACGCCGACCTGGCCCGGCACGCCCGCGACCTGGGCGTACGCATCGGCGCGATCAACTCCAACGTCTTCCAGGACGACGACTACATGCTGGGCAGCGTCACCCACCCCGCCGCCAGGGTCCGCCGCAAGGCCACCGACCACCTGCTCGAATGCGTCGACATCATGGACGCCACCGGCTCCGACACCCTCAAGCTGTGGTTCTCCGACGGCATCAACTACCCGGGCCAGGACGACCTGCGCGCCCGCCAGGACCGCCTGGCCGACTCGCTCGCCGAGGTCTACGAGCGGCTCGGCGAGGGCCAGCGCTTCCTGCTGGAGTACAAGCTGTTCGAGCCCGCCTTCTACGCCACCGACGTGCCCGACTGGGGCACCGCCTACGCCCACTGCGTCAAGCTCGGCCCCAAGGCCCAGGTGGTCGTCGACACCGGCCACCACGCGCCGGGCACCAACATCGAGTTCATCGTCGCCTTCCTGCTGCGGGAGGGCAAGCTCGGCGGCTTCGACTTCAACTCCCGCTTCTACGCCGACGACGACCTCATGGTGGGCGCGGCCGACCCGTTCCAGCTCTTCCGCATCATGTACGAGGTCGTGCGCGGCGGCGGCCTGGAGGCCGAGGCCGGGGTGGCGTTCATGCTCGACCAGTGCCACAACATCGAGCCCAAGATCCCGGGCCAGATCCGCTCGGTCATGAACGTCCAGGAGGCCACCGCCAAGGCGCTGCTGGTCGACCGCGAGGCGCTGGCCGCCGCGCAGGCCGAGGGCGACGTGCTGGGCGCGAACGCCGTGTTCATGGACGCCTACAACACCGACGTGCGGCCGCTTCTCGCCGAGCTGCGGCAGGAGCTGGGCCTCGCGCCCGACCCGATGGCCGCCTACGCCGGTTCCGGATACTTCGAGAAGATCGCCGCCGAGCGTGTCGGCGGCGAGCAGGCCGGCTGGGGGGCCTGACCGATCATGAACGTCATCAACGAACTGCTCGACCGCTCCCACCGCCTGGGGGCCGACCCGCGCAACACCAACTTCGCCGGGGGCAACACCTCGGCCAAGGGCGCCGCCCCCGACCCGGTCACCGGCGAGGAGGTGGAGCTGGTCTGGGTCAAGGGCTCGGGCGGTGACCTGGGCACGCTGAAGGAGCAGGGGCTGGCCGTCCTGCGACTCGACCGGCTGCGCGCCCTGACCCGCGTCTACCCCGGCGTCGAGCGCGAGGACGAGATGGTCGCCGCGTTCGACTACTGCCTGCACGGCAAGGGCGGTGCCGCGCCGTCCATCGACACCGCCATGCACGGCCTGGTCGAGGCGGCGCACGTCGACCACCTGCACCCCGACGCCGGCATCGCGCTGGCCACCGCCGCCGACGGCGAGGAGCTGACCAGGCGCGTCTTCGGCGACCGGGTCGTGTGGGTGCCGTGGCGGCGGCCGGGCTTCCAGCTCGGCCTGGACATCGCCGCCATCAAGGAGGCCAACCCGCAGGCCATCGGCTGCGTCCTGGGCGGCCACGGCATCACCGCGTGGGGCGCGACGTCCGAGGAGTGCGAGGAGCGCTCGCTGGAGATCATCCGCACCGCGGAGGCGTACCTGGCCGAGCACGGCCGCCCCGACCCGTTCGGCTCGGTGATCTACGAGACGCTGCCGGAGGCCGAGCGCCACGAGCGCGCCGCCGCGCTGTTCCCGATCGTGCGCGGCCTGGCCTCCACCGACGTGCGCGTGGTCGGCCACTACACCGACACCGCCGAGGTGCTCGACTTCGTCGCGCGCTCCGAGCACCCGAGGCTGGCGGCGCTCGGCACGTCCTGCCCCGACCACTTCCTGCGGACGAAGGTCGCGCCGCTGGTGCTGGACCTGCCGCCGGACGCGCCCCTGGAGCAGGCCGCCGAACGGCTGCGCGAGCTGCACGCCGCCTACCGCGAGGACTACACCGCCTACTACGACCGGCACGCCGCCCCCGACTCGCCGCCCATGCGCGGCGCGGACCCGGCGATCGTGCTGGTGCCGGGGGTCGGCATGTTCTCCTTCGGCAAGGACAAGCAGACGGCGAGGGTCGCGGGCGAGTTCTACGTCAACGCCGTCAACGTCATGCGCGGAGCCGAGTCCGTCTCCTCCTACGCGCCCATTCCCGAGTCGGAGAAGTTCCGCATCGAGTACTGGGAGCTGGAGGAGGCCAAGCTCCGCCGCCTGCCCAAGCCCAAGCCCCTGGCCACCAGGATCGCGCTGGTGACCGGCGGCGGCTCGGGCATCGGCGCGGCCACCGCCCGCCGGCTGGCCGCCGAGGGCGCGTGCGTGATCGTGGCCGACCGCGACCTGGGGGCGGCCGAGAAGGTGGCCGCCGAGCTGGGCGCGGGCGCGTACCGGGGCTCGGACGTCGCGGTGGCGATCGGGGTGGACGTCACGTCGGAGGAGCAGATCGCGGCGGCCGTACGCGCGGGCGTCCTGGCGTTCGGCGGCGTCGACCTGGTCGTCAACAACGCCGGGCTGTCGCTGTCGCGCTCGCTCCTGGAGACCACCCTGGCCGACTGGGACCTGCAGCACGACGTCATGGCGCGCGGCTCGTTCCTGGTCTCGCGCGAGACGGCCAAGGTCATGATCGGGCAGGGGATGGGCGGCGACATCGTCTACATCTCCTCCAAGAACGCCGTCTTCGCCGGCCCGAACAACGTCGCCTACGGCGCGGCCAAGGCCGACCAGGCCCACCAGGTCCGCCTGCTGGCGGCCGAGCTGGGCGGCCACGGCATCCGGGTCAACGGCGTCAACCCCGACGGCGTCGTCCGCGGGTCGGGCATCTTCGCCTCCGGCTGGGGCGCCAACCGCGCCGCCGTGTACGGGGTCGAGGAGGAGCGGCTCGGCGAGTTCTACGCCCAGCGGACCCTGCTCAAGCGCGAGGTGCTGCCCGAGCACGTGGCCGCGGCCGTCTTCGCCCTCGCCGGCAGCGACCTGACCCACACCACCGGCCTGCACATCCCGGTGGACGCGGGCGTGGCCGCCGCCTTCCTGCGGTGAGCGACTCGGAGCCGCAGTCCCTCCCGCGGTGAGCCCCGCCCGCGGTGAGCCGGAGCCGCGGGCTCAGGCGTGGGCGGCCACGAGGCCGGCCACCGCGAGGGCGGCGCCGGCCGCCGTGATCAGGACCCCTCCGGTCACGGCGGCCCGGCGCCCCCTGCGCACCCCCAGCCAGTGCATGACCACGTACGGCAGGAACCCCAGCCCCGCCAGCCCCGTCGCGGGCAGCGTCAGCGCCGCCAGCACCGCCTTCGCGCCCGCGGGCACGGCCCGGTCGCCCTCGGGCGTGAGCCGGGCCCGCAGCACCTCGCCCACCTCGGTGCCGGGCGGGGCGGGCACCTCCACCACGGCCTCCCCCGAGTCGGACGTGAACCAGCCCCGGCAGTCGTACCGGCTGCGCGCCTCGGTGCCGACGCCCTCCGGTCCGGCGGCATCCAGTCTGGCGCCTTCCAGTCCGGCGCCCTCGGGTCCGAGGTCCTCGTGTCCCAGGTCCTCGCACGAGACGACGCGTAACGTCCCCGGCGTGCCGGACCCGTCCGCGACCAGGCCCAACTCCCCGAGCGCCGACACGGCCGGCACCACGCACAGGCCCGCCCACAGCAGCGCGAGGAGCACCCGTCCCCACGGCCCGGGCCCGTTTCCACGTGTGACGGCCGGGTTTTCGGACAAGAACTGGGTCATGGCCTCCATCCTGCCGCCCGCCTCCCGGTTCTCGCCCGCGGGTGACAAGTCTCACGATGCGGTCCTCGGACCCGCCCCAGCTTGCATGTTCATCCTCTAGAGTGCATCATCTTCACCAGTAAGGTCATGAGCTGTGATGCATAATCATGCAGGAGGATGACGGATGAGGGCAGCAGTCGCGGGAGCCAGCGGCTACGCGGGAGGCGAGCTGCTCCGCCTCCTCCTCGGCCATCCCGAGTTCGAGATCGGCGCGCTCACCGCCGCCTCCAGCGCCGGCAGCCCGCTCGGCGCCCACCAGCCCCACCTCGCCCCGCTCGCCGACCGGATCATCCAGGACACCACCGCCGACGCGCTCGCCGGGCACGACGTGGTCTTCCTGGCCCTGCCGCACGGCCACTCGGCCGCCGTCGCCGCCCAGCTCGGCGAGGAGACGATCGTCGTCGACTGCGGCGCCGACCACCGGCTCGCCGACCCGGCCGCCTGGCAGGAGTTCTACGGCGGCGAGCACGCCGGCACCTGGCCCTACGGCCTGCCCGAGCTGCCCGGCCAGCGCGAGGTGCTCAGGACCGCCAGGCGCATCGCCGTCCCCGGCTGCTACCCGACCTCCGTGCTGCTCGCCCTGACCCCCGCGTACGCCGCCGGGCTCGCCGGGCCCGACGTCGTCGTCGTGGCCGCCAGCGGCACCAGCGGCGCGGGCAAGTCGCTCAAGCCCCACCTGCTCGGCAGCGAGGTCATGGGCGCGGTCAGCGCGTACGGCGTGGGCGGCGTCCACCGGCACACGCCCGAGATGGAGCAGGGCCTGTCGGCCGTCGCCGGCACGCCCGTACGGGTGTCGTTCACCCCCACGCTGGCCCCCATGAGCCGCGGCATCCTGGCCACCTGCACGGCCCCCGCCGCGCCCGGGGTGACCAGGGAGTCGCTGCGCTCGGCGTACGAGGCCGCGCTCAAGGCCGAGCCGTTCGTCCGGCTGCTGCCCGAGGGCACCTGGCCGGCCACCTCCATGACCTACGGCGCCAACACCGCCGCCCTCCAGGTGACGCTCGACGAGCGCGCGGACCGCGTGGTCGCCGTCATCGCCATCGACAACCTCACCAAGGGCACGGCCGGGGGCGCCGTCCAGAGCGTGAACCTCGCCCTCGGCCTGCCGGAAGAGCTCGGCCTCCCCACGACAGGAGTAGCTCCGTGAGAGAGCGCAGCGAACGAACCGACGAGCAAGGGTGCTCCACACCCCTGCGGCCAGGACTCATGGCGCCGGCACTTGCGCGGCCGGTGAAGGAGGGCGCATGAGCGTCACCGCCCCCTTGGGCTTCCGCGCCGCGGGCGTGGCCGCAGGGATCAAGTCCGGCGGCTCCCGTGACCTCGCCCTCGTCGTCAACGACGGCCCCGCCCGCGCCGCCGCGGGCGTCTTCACCGCCAACCGCGTCAAGGCCGCCCCCGTGCTGTGGTCGCAGCAGGTCCTCGCGGGCGGCCGGCTGCGCGCGGTCGTGCTCAACTCCGGCGGCGCGAACGCCTGCACGGGCCCCGAGGGCTTCCAGGACACCCACGCCACCGCCGAGAAGGCCGCCGGGCTGCTCGACGACTCCGCGGGCGAGATCGCGGTCTGCTCCACCGGCCTGATCGGCGAGCGCCTGCCCATGGACGCGCTGTTGTCCGGTGTCGAGACCGCCGCGGGCCAGCTCTCCCGCGACGGCGGCCTGGCCGCCGCCGACGCCATCCGCACCACCGACACCGTCTCCAAGATCTCCTTCAAGCGGGGCTCCGGCTACATGGTCGGCGGCATGGCCAAGGGCGCCGGCATGCTGGCCCCCGCCCTGGCCACGATGCTCTGCGTGATCACCACCGACGCCGAGCTGAGCAGCGAGCAGCTCGACGCCGTGCTGCGCGCGGCCACGTCCAGGACGTTCGACCGGCTCGACACCGACGGCTGCATGTCCACCAACGACACCGTGCTCCTGCTGGCCAGCGGGGCCGCCGGGGTCGTGCCCGACCTGGCCGAGTTCGAGCAGCGGGTCACCGAGGTCTGCGCCGACCTGGCCAGGCAGCTCCTGGTCGACGCCGAGGGCGCCTCCAAGGCCATCGCCATCGAGGTGGTCGGCGCGGCCTCCGAGGACGACGCGGTCAAGGTCGGCCGTTCGGTCGCCCGCTCCAACCTGCTCAAGTGCGCCATCCACGGGGAGGACCCCAACTGGGGCCGCGTCCTGGCCGCCGTCGGCACCACCGACGCGGTGTTCGAGCCCGACCGGCTCAACGTGGCCATCAACGGCATCTGGATCTGCCGGGGCGGAGCCGTCGGCGACGACCGTTCCAAGGTGGACATGCGACCCCGCGACGTGACGATCACCGTCGACCTGTCGGCGGGGCCGCACACCGCGACCGTCCACACCACCGACCTGACGGCCGACTACGTCCACGAGAACTCGGCGTACTCCTCGTGAGGCTCACCACCGCCCAGACCAAGGCGGGGGCGCTCATCGAGGCGCTGCCCTGGCTGACCCGCTTCCACGGCGCGACCGTCGTCATCAAGTACGGCGGCAACGCCATGATCGACGAGGCGCTGAAGAGCGGCTTCGCCGAGGACATCGTCTTCCTGCACCACGCGGGCCTGCGCCCGGTCGTCGTGCACGGCGGCGGCCCGCAGATCAGCAGCGCGCTCGACCGGCTCGGCATCGAGTCCACGTTCACCGCCGGGCTGCGGGTGACCACGCCCGAGGCCATGCAGGTCGTCAGGATGGTCCTGACGGGTCAGGTCAACCGCGAGATCGTCGGCCTGGTCAACCGGCACGGCCCGTTCGCGGTCGGCATGTCAGGTGAGGACGCCCATCTGTTCACGGCCGTACGCAAGCACGCCGTCGTGGACGGCGAGCCGGTCGACATCGGACAGGTCGGCGAGATCATCAAGGTCGACCCCGGCGCGGTCGGCGCGCTCATCGACAACGGCCGCATCCCGATCGTGTCCAGCGTGGCCAGGGGTGAGGACGGCGAGATCTACAACGTCAACGCCGACACCGCCGCCGCCGCGCTCGCCGTCGCCCTCGAGGCGCACAAACTGATCGTCCTGACCGACGTCGAGGGCCTGTACGCCAACTGGCCCGACGACTCCGAGGTGATCGACCATCTCACCGCCGACGAGCTGGCGACACTGATGCCCACACTGTCCAGCGGTATGGTCCCGAAGATGGAGGCGTGCCTGACGGCCGTCAAGGGCGGGGTGCCGCAGGCCCACGTCCTCGACGGCCGGGTGCCCCACTCGCTGCTGCTGGAGATCTTCACCAATGAAGGAATCGGAACGATGGTGATGCCCGGATGAACCTGTACGAGAGGTTCGAGAACGCCTTCATGCCCAACTACGGCGTCCCGCCGCTGGCACTGGCACGAGGCGAGGGCACCCGGGTCTGGGACGTCGAGGGCAGGCAATACCTCGACTTCATCGCCGGCATCGCCACCAGCTCGCTCGGCCACGCCCACCCCGCCCTGGTCGAGGCCGTCTCCGCGCAGGTCGCCACGATCGCGCACACCAGCAACCTCTTCCTGCACGAGCCCGAGGTGCTGCTCGCCGAGCGGCTCCTCGCGCTGCTCAACGCCCCCGCCCGCGTCTTCTTCGCCAACTCGGGCACCGAGGCGAACGAGGCCGCCTACAAGGTCGCCCTCAAGTACGGCCGCCGCGAGGGCCGCTCCTACTTCGTGGCCGCCGAGAACGGCTTCCACGGCCGCACCATGGGCGCCCTGTCGCTGACGGGCAAGAAGTCCATCCGCGACCCGTTCGGCCCCTTCCCCGTCGACGTGCGCTTCGTCCCGTACGGCGACGCCGACGCGCTCAAAGAGGCCGTCACCGGCGACTGCATCGCGGTCTTCCTGGAGCCCACGCAGGGCGAGGCCGGCGTCGTCCCGCCGCCCGAGGGCTACTTCGAGGCCGCCCGCGAGATCTGCGACTCCACCGGCGCCCTGCTGGTGGCCGACGAGATCCAGTCGGCCATCGGCCGCACCGGCCACTGGTTCGCCCACCAGGCCGACGGCGTCACCCCCGACCTCCTCACCCTGGCCAAGGGGCTCGGGGGCGGGCTGCCGATCGGGGCCTGCGTCGGGTTCGGCGAGATCGGCACGCTCTTCGACAAGGGCGACCACGGCTCGACGTTCGGCGGCAACCCGGTCTCGTGCGCCGCGGCGCTGGCCGTGCTCGCCAACGTCGACCTCGACCACGTCACCTCGGTCGCCGCGCGGCTGCGCACCGGGCTCGAGTCCGCCGGGCACCCGCTGCTCAAGGGCGTACGCGGCCGGGGCCTGTGGCTGGCCGCCGTGCTGGCCGAGCCCCGCGCCGCCGAGCTCCAGAAGGCCGCCGCCGAGGCCGGCTTCCTGGTCAACGCCGTGCAGCCCGACGCCGTACGCATCGCGCCGCCCCTGGTCGTGACGGCCGGCGAGGTGGACGCGCTGGTGGCGGCGTTCCCCGCGATCCTGGCGGAGGCGGCCAAGTGAGCGTGCGGCACTTCCTCCGCGACGACGACCTGACCCCGGCCGAGCAGGCCGAGGTCCTCGACCTCGCCGCCGCCATGAAGAAGGACCGGTTCGGCTACCGCCCCTTCGAGGGCCCCCAGAGCGTGGCCGTGCTGTTCGACAAGCCGTCGGCCAGGACCCGCGTCTCCTTCCACACCGGCATCGGCGAGCTGGGCGGCCTGCCGCTCATCGTCGACCACGTCTCGGTGCTCATGGGCCGCGGCGAGCCGGCCGCCGACCTGGCCAGGGTCCTCGACCGGCAGGTCTCCGCCATCGTCTGGCGCACCACCGGCCAGGAGCTGATCGACGAGATGGCCGCCCACTCCCGGGTGCCCGTCGTCAACGCGCTGACCGACCAGTTCCACCCCTGCCAGATCCTCGCCGACCTGCAGACGGTCAAGGAGAAGCTGGGCCGCACCGCCGGGCTCACGCTCACCTACGTGGGCGACGGCGCCAACAACATGGCCCACTCCTACCTGCTCGGCGGCGCCACCGCGGGCATGCACGTACGCGTCGCCGCGCCCGCCGGCTACCAGCCCGACGCGGTCATCCTCGACCAGGCCGCCGCCATCGCCGCCAGGACGGGCGGCTCGGTGATCGCGCTGTCCGACCCGGCCGCCGCCGCCCAGGGCGCCCACGTGGTCGCCACCGACACGTGGGTGTCCATGGGCCAGGACGGCAAGGAGGCGCGGGTCGCCGCGCTCATGCCGTACCAGGTCAACGCCGAACTGCTCGAACACGCCGCGTCCGACGCGATCGTGCTGCACTGCCTGCCCGCCTACCGCGGCTACGAGATCACCGAAGGCGTGCTCGAAGGCCCGCGCAGCGTGGTCTGGGACCAGGCGGAGAACCGCCTGCACGCCCAGAAGGCGCTGCTCCACTGGCTGGTGAGACGACGATGACGATCCCGATGACCAAGGCCGCGCGGCAGGCGAAGATCACCGAGCTGCTGCAGCGCCAGGCCGTGCGCTCCCAGCCCGAGCTGGCCAAGCTGCTCGCCGAGAGCGGCGTCGAGGCCACCCAGGCCACGCTCTCGCGCGACCTCGACGAGCTGGGCGCGCTCAAGCTGCGCGCCGACGACGGCTCCCTCGTGTACGCGCTGCCCGGCGAGGGCGGCGGCCGGATCCCGGTCACCCGCCTGGGCACCGGCGAGAGCCCGCTCGCCCGGCTGCACCGCATCGCGGAGGAACTGCTCGTCTCGGCCGAGGCGTCCGCCAACCTGGTCATCGTCAGGACCCCGCCCGGCGCGGCGCAGTTCCTCGCCTCCGCCATCGACCACGCCGACTGGGAGTCGATCCTCGGCACGGTGGCGGGCGACGACACGGTCCTCGTCATCAGCCGCGACCCCACCGGCGGCCAATCCGTCGCCGACGCCCTGCTGAAGGTCGCCGACAGACGTGCCTAGCACGCGTTCCGCCGCCCGCGCCCGCTAAGATCGCGGCGGTCGGGGACCGGAAGGGCTGACGTGCACTATCGTCGCGCCGGGGCGCACAGCTCGGGGGTCGCCGGAGTCGTGCCGTCCAAAGCGGACGCGACCCTCGAAAACGTAAACGGAGGACACAACGGTGAGTGATGGCAAGCCGATGCGGCTGTGGGGCGGACGCTTCGAGAGCGGCCCGTCCGACGCGCTGGCCCGGCTGTCGGTGAGCGTGCACTTCGACTGGCGGCTGGTGCCGTACGACCTGGCGGCGTCCAGGGCGCACGCCCGCGTGCTGCACAGGGCGGAGCTGCTGAGCGACGACGAGCTCGAACGCATGATCGGCGCGCTCGACGACCTGGAGCGGGCCTGCAAGGCGGGCGAGTTCCGGCCGACGGTCGCCGACGAGGACGTGCACACCGCCCTGGAGCGCGGCCTGCTCGAACGGCTCGGCTCGCTCGGCGGCAAGCTCCGCGCCGGCCGCTCGCGCAACGACCAGATCGCCACCGACCTGCGGCTCTACCTCCGCGACCACGCGCGCACGATCGTCTCCCGGCTGGTCGAGCTGGAGACCGCGCTCATGGCCCAGGCCGAGCAGCACGCCGAGACGGCCGCGCCCGGGATGACCCACCTGCAGCACGCCCAGCCCGTCTCGTTCGGCCACCAGCTCCTGGCCCACGTGCACGCCTTCGCCCGCGACGTCGACCGCCTCACCGACTGGGACAAGCGCGCCGCGATCTCCCCGCTCGGCTCCGGCGCCCTGGCCGGCTCCTCGCTCCCGCTCGACCCGCAGGCCGTGGCCGACGAGCTGGGCTTCTCGGCCCCCGCGCCCAACTCGATGGACGCCGTCGCCGACCGCGACTTCGCCGCCGAGTTCCTGTTCGACGCGGCCATGATCGGCGTGCACCTGTCGCGGCTGGGCGAGGAGATCGTCCTGTGGGCCTCGCAGGAGTTCCGCTGGATCGAGATGGACGACGCCTACTCCACCGGCTCGTCGATCATGCCGCAGAAGAAGAACCCCGACGTGGCCGAGCTGGCCCGCGGCAAGTCCGGCCGCCTCATCGGCAACCTGATGTCGCTGCTCACCACGCTCAAGGGCCTGCCGCTGACCTACAACCGCGACCTGCAGGAGGACAAGGAGCCGGTGTTCGACGCGGTCGACACGCTCCTGCTCGTGCTGCCCGCGGTGGCCGGTCTGGTCGCCACCATGCGGGTCAACACCGCCCGCCTGGAGTCTTCCGCCCCCGACGGCTTCGCGCTCGCCACCGACCTGGCCGAGCTGCTGGTGCGGCGCGGGGTCGCCTTCCGCGACGCCCACGAGGCGGTCGGCCACCTCGTGGTGTGGTGCCAGGTCAACGACAAGGACCTCGGCGACCTCACCGACGACGAGCTGGTCAAGGTCTCGCCGCACCTGACGCCCGACGTACGCGACGTGCTCAGCGTGCCCGGCGCCCTGGCCGCCCGCAAGGCGTACGGCGGCACCGCCCCCGACCGCGTCCGCGACCAGCTCATCGCGCTGCGGGAGGCCGTCGACACGCAGGCGGCATGGGCAGCGGGAAGCTGAGCCCCGCCGCGCTGCCGCGGAGCTTCTTCGACCGGCCGTCGCACGAGGTGGCGCCCGACCTGCTCGGGCGCGTACTCGTGCACGGCTCCGTCGCCGTGCGCCTGACCGAGGTCGAGGCGTACGGCGGCCCGGGCGAGGACCCGGCGGCGCACACGTACCGGGGCAGGACACCGCGGAACGCGGTCATGTTCGGCCCACCGGGCCACCTGTACGTCTACTTCACCTACGGCATGCACTTCTGCGCCAACGTCGTGTGCCTGCCCGACGGCTTCGGCTCGGCCGTGCTGCTGCGCGCGGGCGAGGTGGTGGAGGGCGTGCCCGAGGCCCGTTCGCGCCGCTCGTCCGGCAGCCGGGTCACCGACCGCGACCTCGCCCGCGGGCCCGCCAGGCTGGCCGTGTCACTCGGGCTGCTGCGCGAGCACAACGGCCTCGACGCGATCCTCGAAGGCTCGCCCGCCGGACGCCCCCACCTGTCGGCCACCATGCTGGAGGGCCTGGCCGCCGAGCCGACCGCGATCAGGTCAGGCCCGCGCACCGGCGTGTCGACGGCCAAGGAGACCCCGTGGCGGTTCTGGATCGACGGTGAGCCCACCGTCTCCCCGTATCGCGCTCACGTGCCCCGGCGGCGCAGCACGGCGGCCACCTCCGTGGGAGAGGCGCCCAGCTCGTGAGCGCTGAAGAGGTGCAGGTGGTCGCCGGTGTCGATCTCCAGCATCTCGCTGCGCCTGCCCCACCGCCTGCGTACGTCCACGTTGATGTCCCAGATCGACTCCCACGGCACGTGCCGGCTGCCCGCGAACCCGTGCACCACCGTGATGCCGCTCTCGTCGGCCGCCAGCCGCACCGGCACCAGCACGTCACGCAGCCCCATCGCGCCGACCAGCACGGCCGCGGGCACCGCGAGGATCACGCCCCGGTAGTCATCGCCGAACCACCAGTAGACGCCGAGACCGGCGCACACCAGAGCCCCTAAGATCTTGAAAACGGCAAGCTCGCGACGGACCCTCCACATGGACACCCAGCGTATCCAAGTGGCGCGCATCCGCACCGATCGGGCAGGCTGAAGGCATCCGCATCCAACCCCAGGAAAGCCAGATACCGTGACCGACATCCTCGACGACCTCGCATGGCGGGGCCTGATCGCACAGTCCACCGACCTCGACGCCCTGCGCGCGTCCATGGCAAAGGAACCGATCACGGTCTATTCCGGCTTCGACCCCACGGCGCCGTCGCTGCACATCGGCCACTTCGTGCCGCTGCTCACGCTGCGCCGACTCCAACTCGCGGGACACCGGCCGATCGGCCTGGTCGGCGGGGCCACCGGCCTCATCGGCGACCCGAGCGGCCGCAACACCGAGCGCTCACTCAACTCCACCGAGATCGTCGCCGAGTGGGTCGACCGCCTGCGCGGCCAGGTCGGCAAGTTCCTCGACTTCGACGCCCAGCCCAACCCCGCCCTCCTGGTCAGCAACCTCGACTGGACCGGCGAGCTGAGCGCCATCGACTTCCTGCGCGACGTCGGCAAGCACTTCCCGGTCAACCGCATGCTGGCCAGGGAGTCGGTCTCCGCGCGCCTGGCGGGGGAGGGGCTCAGCTACACCGAGTTCAGCTACCAGATCCTGCAGTCGTACGACTACCTCGAGCTCTTCCGCCGCTACAACTGCACGCTGCAGATCGGCGGCAGCGACCAGTGGGGCAACATCACCGCGGGCGCCGACCTCATCCGCCGCGTCGAGGGCGGGCACGTCCACGTGCTCACCCAGCCGCTCATCACCAAGGCCGACGGCACCAAGTTCGGCAAGACGGCCGGCGGCGCGCTCTGGCTCGACCCCGAGATGACCTCCCCGTACGCCTTCTACCAGTACTTCCTCAACTCCGACGACCGCGACGTGATCCATTACCTGAAGGTGTTCACGTTCAGGAGCCGCGAGGAGATCGAGGAGCTGGAGAAGGCGGTCGCCGAGCGGCCCTTCGCCCGCGAGGCCCAGCGCACGCTGGCCGAAGACCTTACCGAGCTGCTGCACGGCCGGCCGGAGCTCGACGCGGTCGTGGCCGCCTCCAAGGCGCTGTTCGGGCAGGGCGAGCTGGCGGAGCTGCCGGCCGCCACCCTGCGGGCCGCGCTGGCCGAGGTGCCCAAGACCGAGGTGCCCGCGCTGGGCGTCGCCTACGTGGACCTGCTGGCCGACAGCGGCGTGGTCGAGTCCAAGTCCGCGGCCCGGCGGGCGGTGAAGGAGGGCGGGGCGTACCTCAACAACCGCAAGATCACCGACGAGTCCTACGTGCCCACCGCCGACGACCTGCTGGCCGGGCGGTTCATGGTGCTGCGGCGCGGCAAGAAGTCGATCGGCGGCGTGGTGGTCGGCTGACCGTTCGACCGGCGTCACCCGTACCGAACGGTCACCCGTACCGACGAGACACGGGGCGGGCCCCGGAATCCGAGGGCCCGCCCGCTCACGCGAGCGTTCACCGACGCGTGAACAAGGCCACCGTCAGCCCCGGCAGATCGCCCGAATGCCGGGCCGAACTCAGCTCGAACCCGGCCCGCTCGACCTCCCCGACCCTCGGGACGCCGTCACCCTCCAGCCCCGACTGCTTCGTCCCCCGCCACACGACCCAGACCCGCTCGCGTCCCTCCAGGGCCGCCGAGAGGTCGGGGCGCTCCGGGTAACCGAACCCGTCCGCGTCGGGCACGTCGCCGGACCGGAGCACGTCGACCGGCATCAGGGAGTCGGCGTAGTAGTCGAAGCCGGTACGCAACTGGCTCTGGCCGTAGACGATCCCGTCGTCCGGCTCGGCCTTGACCACGCGCAGCGCCCACGGGATGTTCTCGAACCGCCCGTTCTCCTCCCGTACCTCCACGTGGTCGGGGAAGGCCAGCACGCACCCGAGCGCCACGGCCGCGATCCCGGCCGCCGTCTGGAAGCGGGGCAGGCAGGTCACCGCCAGCCCCGCCAGCAGCGCCAGCGCCGGGGCGGTCACGAAGAGGTAGCGGTCGACGTACACCGGGGTCACCAGCAGCGAGACCGCGAGCAGCAGCACCGGCGGCAGCACCAGCCACCCGGCCAGCACGAACGCCCACACCCGCGCCGGGTCGCGCCGGCGGGCCCGCCACAGCAGCACCGCCCCGGCCAGCGCCATCGCGAACAGCACCACCCCGAGCGTGGTCGCCCCCGCCGCCATCTTGGGGAACTTCAGCCACACCTCCGGCCCCCGCTGCGGGATCCAACTGATGGCATGCCGCTCCCCGAACCCGATCAGCCCCAGGACGACGGCCGGAACAGACCCGGCGGCCAGCGCTGCCACCATCCGGCCGGCCACCGCGCGCCGCATCAGCAGAAGCTGGGCGGGCAGCACCAGCACCGCGAACAGATGGGTGGAGCACACCAGCGCCACCGCCACGCCGTACACCACCCAGCGCCGCCCCACCGGCCGCTCGATCGCCCGGTGCAGGGCCCAGAACGCGAACACCACCGCCGCGGCGGCGAACGCGTACGACCTGGCGAAGGCCCCGTAGTAGGACACCGACGGCAGGATCGCGAAGACGGCGGCGGCGATCACGCCCGTCCGCGTGCTGTGCAACCGCCTGCCCAGCTCGACCAGCAGCCAGGCCGCCACCCCGATCGCGACTGCCGAGGGCAGCCGCAGCCACAGCTCCGCCGTGCCCGCCATCCCCCAGAAGTGCATGAACAGGTAGTAGGGGAGAAAGTGACCGTCGATGTGCCGCGCCAGCTCGAACATGCCGGAGAGCGAACGGGAGGCGGCGCTGATCGTGGCCAGCTCGTCGCCGTTCAGGGTGCTGGCGCCCGTCCCCGAGAACGCGGCCAGCGCGGCGAGCCCGCCCATCACCCAAGGGGGCGCCGCGCGGCGGCGTCGGGCGGGCGGAGCTGTCGGAGGAGCGAACGTGGCGGCAGTGGTCACCGGGGCAGGATACGCGGCGTGGGGACGCGGGTATGGAGGATGTGATCACGTTTAAGGGGGTTTGTGACCCTCCGGCGGTCCTGCCGGGAACAGGGGTTCTCTCGGCGGGCGGTACGTGTCGGCTTCATAACGATCCCGCCCGCTCCCGGTCGCGGGAACCGGCCCGAAACCCCGACACCACAGGGCTTCCCGAGCCGGGCAGACCATGAACGACGGCCGTCGCCGGAGCCGGGGCTTCTTGATCGAGTACCCCGCCCGTCCTGGGCGGCACCCACCGGAGGACCCGCGACTCCGGGATCTCCGGACCCGGCGCAGCACCCGCCCGCCGCACAGGGGAACCGACCGCCGAACACCCATCCCCACAGCTCGTCCTGAGGGCGCGCCCACTTGCCCGCCAAGGAGCAGTCGGCCCGCTGACCTGCTCCTCCGTAGCCTGGGCCGTCCCCAAGAAGCCGTCCACCCGGCGGTTCGGCGGGGGTGACCGCGGGTCGACGGCCAGTCTCGCTGAGACCGCCGACGTCGGCGGTGTTCGGGACGACGCCCCGGCCGCACGGCGGCGACGCGCAGCCGCAGCCGCAGTCGCCGCTCGCCCTCGCCGTGAGTTCGAGATCGTCGGGTGCCTCGCCACCGGAACTCGCGAGCCGGGTCGGGTCGAGACGTCCGCGAGAAGTTCGAATATCGCCGGGCGAGGCGATTTGACGTGTCGGGGATCGCGACCTAATCTTTCACTTCGCCCCGGGAGTGAGCCGGACGCCGATCAGGCGGACGGGCCCCAAGGGCAAACCCCTTGAAGTACGAGCCAGTCGGCTGAGCCGCTTCGGTGTGCTCCAGCACGACTCGTCTTCTGGCACATCGAGAACGCCGAAATATTCGGTTGATTCGACGTGATCCGGATGACACGGTAAGTTGCGAGGGCCGCTCCGGACTCGGAGCATCGCAATCTTGGACGGTCTGAACACCTCCGAACAAATCGCAAGATTTGACACGGAGATCGACGATCTGATAAACTAGCGGAAGACGAGATAGCGCCCCCGGGCAGGATCTACTGAAAGTGGATCTCAACCGAGTGTTCGCGTCCGTTTCTTGAGAACTCAACAGTGTGTCAAAAAGCCAGTGCATGATGCACAACCCCGTCTTTTTTGGACGGATTCCTTTGGTTGACATTCATGTGAATGTCGGCCAGGACGGTTTTCCAAGCATTGTTTGGAGAGTTTGATCCTGGCTCAGGACGAACGCTGGCGGCGTGCTTAACACATGCAAGTCGAGCGGAAAGGCCCTTCGGGGTACTCGAGCGGCGAACGGGTGAGTAACACGTGAGTAACCTGCCCCTGACTCTGGGATAAGCCTGGGAAACCGGGTCTAATACCGGATGTGACCTCCTCCGGCATCGGGTGGTGGTGGAAAGTTTTTCGGTCAGGGATGGGCTCGCGGCCTATCAGCTTGTTGGTGGGGTAGTGGCCTACCAAGGCGACGACGGGTAGCCGGCC